>DASZQB010000052.1:0-58400 GCA_035550135.1 Verrucomicrobiales bacterium | reverse complement strand
GCCGCGACAGCGAAAACGGCGGCCCAAAGCCTATCCCCTGCTGACCTGTCCGCGGCACGCCGTCCCCATGCCGGAACCGCGCCGGAAAAAAACCGCCCAATCCCGCTAACAAAATATGGCTTATCTTCGCGCCATTCGGCTGAAGCCCACGGTGTTAGGATTCCAACGGCTAAAGCCGCGCAGCGGCGAAAGAATCCCGCGTTAGGCTCACCTCGCACATCAAATACCGCCAATGATGTAAGCCGTAACGGCATAAATCTCGCGCGCGAGGAACCCCGTCTTCGATTCAAACGAAGTATAACGCGTCGTGAGCGTGGGCGAGCGCCACGCGGTGACGCCGAGATCCTGCATCATCCATGACGCCCGCTCCATATGGAGGGGATCGCTAACAAGAAGCGCGTTTTTGAACCCGTGCTCCTTCATGATATCGCGGGCCAGTCGCAGATTATCCAGTGTCGTCCGCGATTTCTTCTCAAGCAAAAGGGCGCGTTCCGGCACTCCCTGACTGAGAGCGTAAAGGCGGGCAACTTCGCTTTCGGAATATTCCGCCCCTTCCCCATAGCCGCCCGTGAGGATCAGCCTTTTCACCGTCCCCTTTTTATAGAGCTCGATGCCGTGGGCGATGCGCTGTTCAAAGACCGGCGAGGGTTTGTCTCCATACGCCGCGGCGCCGAGAACGATCGCGACATCCGCCTGGCGGGTTTCATCGATGCCCGCGCCGCGCACGATTCTCCAGCCGAGCCACCCGCACCACAGGACCAGCGCCAGCAGCAGCCAGAGGAGGATTTTACGGAGACGCTTGAGGAAAATCATGCAGCGGAGGAGAGGCTGCTATTTCGCGCAGCCGGGAACGCTCTGCAAGCCGCGGGCCAGGCGGACGGATTCAGGCAAAGTCATAGACGACGGCCTTCACGCAGACTCGCTTGAAGATCTTTTCCACAAATTCGATGTGCAGCGGATGCACCTGATAGGCATCCTGCGCGGCCTTGTCTGGAAAGACAAGATTAAGAGCGACTTGGTAGGTCTGATCCACCACGTCGCGGTGGCTGGGCACCATTTTGCCGGTATGATAGTGCAGCACGCCCGGGATGGGCCGGAGGTATTGATCCATGCCGGCGAGGAGTTCGTCGGCAGCGGAGGTATTGGCGGGATCGGTCCAGAAAATGACGACGTGTGAGAACATGGTGTGAGTGGAAAAGGGGCGGGAAGCGATTACGCAAACTGTTCGAGGAACCTGACATCATTTTCGATCAAATGCCTGATGTCCGGCAATCCCCACTGGATCATCGCGAGCCGCTCAAGGCCCATGCCGAAGGCGAAGCCTGTGACCTTGTCAGGATGATACAGTTCATCTCCCCGCGCTTTGCAAATCTCCGTGAACACCTCGGGATCCACCATGCCGCAGCCGAGAATTTCCACCCAGCGGGGTGTTTGGCCTTTCGGAGAAAGTTTCACGTCCACCTCATAACTCGGCTCGGTGAACGGGAAGAAGTGCGGACGAAAACGAATCTCCGTTCCGCTGCCAAAGAGGGCGCGGAAGAAGTACTCCAGCGTCCCTTTCAAATCCGCAAGGCTCACCCGCTCCGCCACATACAGGCCTTCCAGTTGATTGAAGGCGCTGAGGTGCGTCGCATCGATTTCATCCCTGCGAAAGGCGCTGCCCGGCGCAATGATGCGCACCGGCGGCGGAGTGGACTGCATCGTTCGCACCTGCACGCTGCTGGTGTGCGTGCGGAGCAGGAGGCCGCTGTCGAAATAGAAAGTGTCGCTTTCGTTGCGCGCGGGGTGATCGGCGGGGGTGTTGAGCGCATCGAAGCAATGCCACTCCGTTTCCACCTCCGGTCCGGTGGCGAGCGCGAAGCCCATGCGCCGCAGAATCCGCACCGCCTTGTCCAGCACCTGGGTCATCGGGTGGATGCCGCCGCGCGGCACAGGGCGGCCAGGGAGAGTAATATCCACTCCCTCCGCAGCCTTTGCGTCCTGGGCGGCGACGAGCGCAGCCTTCTTTTCATCCAGCGCCGCGGTGATAGCTGTGCGCACTTCGTTGAACTTCGCGCCCACCGCCGCGCGCTGGTCCGGGGCCAGGTCGCGCATTCCCGCGCTGAGCGCCGTGACACTTCCCTTCTTCCCCAGATACTTGATCCGGAACTCCTCCAGCGCCGCATCGTCGCGCACTCCGGCGATTTCGGAGAGGGCGGTTTCATGGAGGGACTGGAGCTGTTCGATCATAAAAAAGCAAAAAGAGAGCGGTGTTAATGCCCGCAGCCTTCCACGGGGCAAGCGGGATTCGCCGCTGCGGAACCTCCAGGGAGAGACTGGACGCGCCGCGCGTACCGCCGTAAGGGGACCCCGGCATCGGCCCAAAACCCATGAAGCCGTGTCCCGCTCCGAAACTTTTCCGCTGATCCTCCCGTTGTTTCCAGTTCCTATGCGCCTTCTTTTCCTAACATGTCTGCCGCTGCTCCTCGCCGCGGCGCCCACGCGCGCCCTGAGCGAAGAACCAAAATACGAAGTCACCCCGCCGCCCGCGGACCTGAAGATCCCCGACTTCTACAAAAAGTACATCAGCGCGCACGGCCTGCCCGTCGTCAGTTCGGAGAAGGTCAATGACTACGCGCTCAAAGAGGTGGCTTATCTGGTGGACCTCATGCTCGCCAAACGCCCCGAAGTGCGCGAGGCGATGATCAAGAGCGGCTCGCGCATGTGCATCATGGCGTATAACGAATACACCACCGACCTCCCTGACTTTGCGCGGCTCGGTCATGTGCCCATGCCGGAGTTCAAGGAAATCTCCGGCAAGGATTACTGGGATGCCCGCGCGCGCGGCCTTGGCGGCAGCGAATACGATCCCCTGTGCTCCTGCGCAGAGGAGAATGTCCTCGCGTATCCCGGTGATCCCTACGCGGCGGAGTGCATCGTCATTCACGAGTTCGCTCACAACATTCACCTGCGGGGCCTCGTGCGCGTGGACCCGACCTTCGACAAACGCCTCAAGGAAACCTACCGCAAGGCCATGGACGCCGGTCTCTGGAAAGGGAAATACGCCGCCACCAATCACCATGAATACTTCGCCGAAGGCGTGCAGTCGTGGTTCGACAACAACCGCGAGAATGACCACGATCACAATCATGTGAACACCCGCGCGGAGTTGCTCGAATACGATCCCGGCCTCGCCGCCATTTGCCGCGAAGTATTTGGCGACACCGAACTCAAATACACGAAGCCCACCACCCGCCTCACCGGTCACATGGCGGGTTATGATCCATCCAAAGCGCCGTCTTTCGAGTGGCCGGATCGTTTGAAGAAAGCCAAGGAGCTGATCAAGTCCAGCGCTCAGGCCCGCGACCAAAAAGCGAATGGCCGCAAAGTGCAGACCATTGCCGGATGGACTGTGAAGGTCAGCAACGAGCTGCTCTCAAAGGACTCCGAAGCCACCGCGAAGGCCCTTGAGCTCCTCCAAAAACAACTGGAGGAAATCGTGCGCGTGGTTCCCAAACCAGCGGTGGCGGAGTTGCAAAAGGTGCCGCTGTGGATCTCGCCCGGATACCCTAACACCGGCCCGCGCGCCGAGTATCATCCCGATGCCGGCTGGCTCCGCTCGAATCGCCGCGACCCCTCGATGGCGAAGGGAGTGGAGTTCACGAACGTGAAAATCTTCGACGCCGAATGCCGTCGCATGCCCTGCTTTGCGCTCCACGAACTCGCCCACGCCTATCACGACTGCGTCCTCGGATTCGGCGACCCCCGCGTCATCCTCACCTATGACAAAGCGAAGGCCGGCGGCAAATACAACAACGTCGAGCGCCGCGATTCCGAGGGTCGTGTCACCAAAGACCGCGCCTACGCCATGTCTGATCACAAGGAGTACTTCGCCGAATGCACCGAGGCCTTCTTTGGCACTAACGATTTCTTTCCTTTTACAAAGGATGAACTAAAGGAGCACGATCCTGACATGTTTGCCCTCCTGGAGACCCTGTGGAATTTGCCCGCCAAATGAAGATCGCCCGCATCCTCGCCTATCGTGTTGAGCTGCCTCTTCGCGAAGTCACCTACAAGTGGAGCGGCGGCAAGTCCGTCACCGTGTTCGACAGCACCATCGTACGTGTGGAAACGGACACCGGCCTCGCCGGCCATGGTGAAGTCTGCCCGCTCGGCCCCTTCTATCTTCCCGCCTACGCCGATGGCGTCCGCGCCGGCCTCCGCGAACTCGGCCCGCACCTCATCGGCCAAGACCCGCGCGAGCTGACAAAGCTGAACCGCCTCATGGACGCCGCCCTCAAAGGCCATCCGTATGTGAAGAGCGGCATCGACATCGCCTGCTGGGACATCCTCGGCCAGTCCACTAACATGCCAGTCTGCGAACTCCTCGGCGGCCGCTACGGCGACGACTTCCATCTCTATCGAGCCATTTCCCAGGAATCGCCGGACGAAATGGCGGCCAAAGTCGCCGGTTACCGCGCCGAAGGTTACCGCCGCTTCCAGCTCAAAGTCGGCGGCGATCCAGACACCGACATCGCCCGCATTCAGGCCGTCGCCGCCAAGCTCCAGCCCGGCGACCGCCTCGTCGCCGACGCCAATACCGGCTGGGTCCAGCACGAAGCCGTCCGCGTCGCCAAAGCCGTTAGGGACATCGATGTCTATATCGAGCAGCCTTGCCTAACTTATGAGGAATGCCTCGCCGTTCGCCGCCAAATCCCCCATCCCTTCGTCCTCGATGAAAACATCGACGACCTCAACATCCTCCTCCGCGCCAAAGCCGATCTCGCCATGGATGTGGTCAATCTCAAGATCAGCAAACTCGGCGGCCTCACCAAAATCCGCCAGGCCCGCGACCTCTGCGTCAGCATGGGCATCGCCATGACCCTGGAGGACTCTTGGGGCGGCGACATCGCCACCGCCGCCATCGCCCACCTCGCCCACAGCACCCCCACCGAATTCCTCTTCACCAGCACCGACTTCAACAGCTACGTCACCGTCAGCACCGCCAACGGCGCTCCCCAGCGTAACAACGGCCGCCTCTCCGCCTCCAAACAGCCCGGCCTCGGCATTCGCCCGAAGATGGATGTGCTGGGACCATCTGTCGTTGAGATCAGTTAGGCGAACCGGTTGCACTGAATGCGGAGATCAGTTAGCAGACGCGCTTGCGTCGAACCACGGAGTGGTTCCCCCATGAATAGCCCGGGGTGAACAAAGTGAACCCCGGGTAACCGCATCACAAATCGTCTCCACCACAGCGTGGTGGCCCAAAGCAGGGAATACCGTTCTGTCAGGACCACCAGGCCGTCCAACATCGTCGCAAAATGAGGCGCTCTCACGACATCATCGGCCTATTCGCCCTATAGGGCATATAGGTCCTATCAAATCGAGACGGTGAGTATGAGGATGCCCCCTTCACGCATACGGCGAGTATCTCCTCCGCGCCTTCGACGACACCGTCGTCAAACTCGCCGCCGGATGCTTGTGCCGCCATTGCGCAAATTTCCAGATCTCCTCCGACTCCAGCAGTTTCTCCACCGTCGAATACCGCTTCTCCAATTGTTTGTTAGTAAACGTCGCATGCACCTGGCTGTGACACGGCCGGCACAGCCTCACGATTTCCTTCCCTCCCTGCGACGCCGGCACGCCATGATGCCGCGAGTTCGCCTCCGCGTGGCAGCATAGCGGGCAAAGGCTTCCGCTCCAGCCGCACGCCGCGCACGTCTCGCCGCGCGCGCCCGACTCGATCCTGTCTGAAGAACAGGCGGGGCAAAGGCGGGGAAGAACTCTCGGTTCGGCGGGCATCCGCGTGATTTATCCCCGGATTCAAAGTCCCGCAAACGAGGCGATGACATCCGCGCAAAAGCCGTGTTCCTTGCCAATTGGCCATTTCCCATCTCCCTCGCATGCCCGGCACCCGCCACTTTCCATTTATTCAAGCCGCCTCCGTCGTTCGCGCCCTGTGGATCGCAGCCGCCGCTGCCGTCCCGCTTCACGCCGCAGAATCCGCAGCCGATTTCGCCAAAGACATCCGGCCCATCCTTGAAGCCAACTGCTTCGAGTGCCACGCCGACGGGGCAAAAAAAGGCAGCGTCGCCTTCGATGAACATGCCAGCGACGCCGCATTGGTCGCCGACAAAGCCCTCTGGTTCCGCGTTCTCAAAAACGTTCGCAACGGCCTCATGCCGCCCCCTGACAAAAAACAGCCCGCCGCGGAACAAAAGCAGGCGCTGCAGCAGTGGATCAAAAGAGGCGCCCTGCAACTCGACCCCGCGAATCCCGATCCCGGACGCCCCGTTCTCCGCCGGCTCAACCGCACCGAATACCGCAATACCATTCGCGCCCTGACAGGCGTCGATTTCCGTGTCGATGAAGAATTCCCTGCCGACGACACCGGCGACGGATTCGACAATCTCGGCGAAGTCCTCTCCATCTCTCCGCTGCTGCTGGAAAAATACCTCGCCGCCGCAAAGACCATCGTGCAGCGCGCCGTGCCCCCCGCCGCCAAAGCCATGCCGGAGGAAAAGATCGGCGGTAACCGCTTCCATCGCATGATCCCCAAAGACGGCGGCGTGGAAAAGGGACCGGAGATGAACACCGTCACCTTTTACGAACCGCGCACGCTCACCGCCGAAGTGAACGTCAAAAATGCCGGCCAGTACACTCTAACCTTCGACCTCAGCGGCAGGGAAAAATACGTAGAAGGCGAAGTGGACCTCAACCGCTGCCGCCTCAAATTCAAAGCCGACGGCGAGCAACTCGGGCAGAATGAATACCGCCACGCCGGCGGCCGCAACTTCCGTTATGACTTCACGCGCGAGTGGAAAGAGGGACGCCACGAAATCACCGTCGAGGCCGAACCCCTGACGCCTAACGAAAAACAGGTCCGCTCGCTCGGCATGGAGGTCAACTTTGTCATCCTCAAAGGCCCGGCCGATCCCCAGCATTGGACCAAGTCCGAAAACTACGACCGCTGGTTCCCCCGCGAAGTCCCCGCCGATGCCGAACCCCGCCGCGCCTACGCAAAGGAACTGCTGGGAAAATTCGCCACCCGCGCCTTCCGCCGACCCGCCGACGATGGCACCGTGGATCGCCTAACCAAACTCGCGCAGTCCATCTGGTCGCAGCCTAGCCAGACCTTTGAAATGGGCATCGGGCGCGCCATGGAAGCCGTGCTCGCCTCACCGCGATTCCTCTTCCTGGAGGAATTCACCGAACCCGCGCCCGGCGACGGCGCCTACCCGTTTATTGACGACTACTCCCTCGCCAGCCGCCTCTCCTACTTTCTGTGGTCCACCCTGCCGGACGAAGAACTCCTGCGGCTCGCAGGCGAAAAGAAACTCCGCTCACAACTCGGCGCGCAATTCCAGCGCATGCTCGCCGACAGCAAAACCCAGGAATTCTTCCGCAACTTCACCGGCCAGTGGCTTCAGGGCCGCGACATCGAAGGCATCCCCATCGACGCCCGCTTCGTCCTCATCCGCGAGCAAAAACCCGACCCCGAACAGGAGCAGGCCCGCCGCCGCTTCTTCGAACTCCGCCGCCGCGAAGCCTCCCAGCTCACCGACGAAGAGAAAGCCGAAATGGAAAAAGTTAGGGCCGTCTTTCGCAAAAACCAGGACCGCTTCAAAGGCGCCGAATTCAGCGGCGACCTCCGCCGCGACATGCGCCGCGAAACCGAAATGTTCTTCGAATACATCATCCGCGAAAACCGCCCCCTGACGGAATTGATCAACGCCGACTACACCTTCCTCAACCGCCGCCTCGCCGAGCACTACGGCGTCCCCGGCGTCGAAGGCAACGACCTCCGCAAAGTCACCCTCCCGCCCGACAGCCCCCGCGGCGGCATCCTCACCCAGGGCACCGTCCTCGCCGTCACCTCCAACCCCACGCGCACCTCCCCCGTAAAGCGCGGCCTCTTCATCCTCGATAACATCCTCGGCTCCCCTCCCCCTCCCCCGCCGCCTAACATCCCCGCCCTCGACGACTTCTCCCGCGGCCGCGGCTTCGAAGGCACCCTCCGCCAAAATCTCATGCGCCACCGCGCCGACGCCAAATGCGCCTCCTGCCACAACCGCATGGACCCCCTCGGCCTCGCCTTCGAAAACTTCAACGCCATGGGCAAATGGCGCGATCAGGAACGCGGCGGCCCCGTCGATGCCGGCGGCAAACTCGTCAGCGGCGAGGAATTCAAAGGCGCCCGCGAACTCAAACACATCCTCGTCGCCAACCACAAAGAATCCTTCTACCGCTGCTTCATCGAAAAACTCCTCATCTACTCCCTCGGCCGCGGCCTCTCCTGGAACGACGAAACCACCGTCGATCTCCTCCTCGAAAAGCTAACCAAAGACGCCGGCAAATCCTCCTCCCTCCTCCAGTCCATCATCGAATCCCCCGCCTTCCAGCGCCGCCGCTCCAAGAGTTAGTCACCTCTCCTTCCGCGCCTAACGTAACTCGACTTTCCAAGTCGAGCCCCGCCGCCCGCTTCGGTGAAGCCGGTACCAAAAGGCGGGCCGAAAGCCCAGCCGGAAATTAGCCGGGTGGCGGAATTTGCGGCCCAAACTGCGCACCGCGATTTCCGCTACTTTATCACTTTATAGAGATTAACGCCCTCATGCTTAACCCAATAGGCATTAACAAATGGTTTGCCGTCAGTCATCGCGACTCCGACGGAATAGTCCGGATGATACCCATTTGGCTGCGGATAATGAATGGCAGAATTTTCTTGGTCGGCATAAATACACATCGCGGCTGAGATCGATTTCGGACCAAATGGCGCGAATGCTACCGTGTCGGAATCACGAGCAAGCGAACAAATGCAGTCGAACGCGGAAGATACATCAAACGCATCAACGCGATGCTTCACGAACTTGCCTGGATCCCGGGTCGACTGCAGGTTGAAGACAGACTCCCAGGACCGGCGAATAGCGGAAGGAGGGGCGGGAAATGGTATTAATAACTGAACCGCAGGGTGGGCCTCTTCACCACTTAGGTGCCCTTGCAAACTTTCAATCATGAAGCCGACTGAGGCTATGAGAGTCTCTTTCCCGCCTCGACGCTCCTTGCCAAGGAAACCTGGTAGGTAGTCCCACTTTCCGGCACCCTCACTGAGTTTATCTTCGGATTGGTAATCCTCCGGGCACGTGTAGGTAAGAACGAGGTCACGAACCGCTTGGGACCTAATGAATGCGCGGAGCAACGGAAAAAAGAAACGCTTTGGAAGTGAAGAGATATCAAAGATTATTGACGAGGCCCTCTGCGATAGCTGCCGAGCCATTCTTTCGATTTCGTAAAGCTCGGAAAAAAGGCCGAGCGCCGCTATTTCCGCCTCCGATCCCCCGGCCGCGATAAATTCTCCGCGCCTTAAGGCTAGGCGTTGTCGCGTCGCAGCCGAAAACCTGGTTTCATTTATGGGATCGACTTGAACCAACGTCCGCCCACCCTCCAAACCAAGCTCTTTCAACCATGACCAGGCGGCGCGAGAGCGCTCCTCCGTTCCCAAGGCTCCCACGAAGAACCACTGGCGCGGCTCTGCAACGGAAAGTGCCCAATCCATTAATCCCCATGGTCTGTAGGTCATAGCTAATTACAAGTCAGAACAGTTCGAGCTGCTCACCGCCGCCGTTCACGCATTTAGACGTCTCATCAAACGCAGGTATTTTGCCAGACTGCAAAAAAAGGAACGGCGCGTCAGCCTCGTGCAAAATCTTTAGTAAGTCCGTCATAGTCCAGTAAAGAGGTTCTTTCGTGTGCGGAACCGGCAATTGAAATACGGGTGAAAGAATGGGATGTAAGTAAAACTTGATCCGCTTCTCGCCGGATTTCTCCTTAGTGGTGTGATCGATGGCCACCAAGGCACCCCAGCCGACACATTGTTTCAGGAAGCCCCACGCCTCTCGATGCAGTTCTGACGGACTTTCCAATTCGTCTACTTCAAGGGAAAAGCCGTTCGCGCCCGGATAAGACATACGAATGTCGTCGCGAAGGACACGCCTTAGATACGTTCCTAACTTGCTAATAAATCGCTGCCGGATGTCACCGCCCGGTTTGTGCTCAGCCAGTTTATTATACCATACTTTACTGGCATCTTGGATTCCAACAGCTTGCAGTTTCTTGTCTATAGACTCCCCACCCAGCGGGTCAGTGCGCGGTCGTTGCTTCGACTTTGCCTGTTCAGATTTCAAAAACTGATTCCAGATGCCGTGGCAAAGTCCCAAGAACGCCAAAATGTTTCCTCCGCTCAACTCTAGGATATCCGTTTTTCCCCACCAGGTTAGACGCTGACCTCGGCGCGCAGACAATTGAAGCACGGCCAAATTCAGCCTCTCCTTGCGCCACCACTCATTTTGCCAGGGGGCTGGGGTTGCAGAGGGTGGATCTTGACTGCGATGCTCAGGCCTGCCGCGGCCCCCTCCTGTCTGTCGCGCCCATGCAGCAGCGAGCACGGCCTCAAGAGGCTCTCTTTCGAATAATTGGGAGAGAAAACCCCGCCATTCCTTGCTCCAAAGTTTAGCCTCCTCCTTATCGCCCATAGCCAAGGCCCTCTCATATGAATTCGCGCCCCTTCCTTGCGTTCCGAAAATCGATTTCTCTCGATCACTCTTCTTTGCTGAACTTGAAAACACTGCGCTTAATAGGTCTTGGTCCGGGGGCGCCTCCGTATGCAGATAATACTTTACCCTTCGCTTAAAGGCGTCGGCAGCAAAGTGCTCGAAATTGCCCCCGACGTTTTCTTTTCGTTTCCACACCGCATCGAAATCCACCGACAAAAAGTCACGCTTCTCTTCTAACACACCACCGCCGAACACATTAAGGCAGCCCGGGGTATCCCAACCATACGGGCGCGACCCGAGTCGATAAGCCACGTTGAGATTCCGCCTTCCAAGTGCGCCATTTAACATTTGGCGGAAAGCGAGGCGTAGTTCGGATGCGATTCCGGAAGGGGCATGAACTAATTCCTCGATCTGATCAATGCGAATAAACACGGGAATATCTTGAAGGACCCCTTCGCTTTTTAGACACTCAACCGTTCGTAGGATCGGTTCTCCGATCACGCTCTTGCTCTCCCTCAATAGTTCCGGGGCACCCTTATGCCGGACATTATGTCCCATCCATTTACGATAACATGCAATACGATTTTGGACTTTCGATTTGAGATCTTGGAATGAAGAACACCCATCCAAAGCACCCGCCCAACAGTCCTCCTTCTTCAGTCTTTTTACAAATGCACTCTCATGTTTCAGGTTCACCGAAAAATTGAAATGCTGCGGGGCGCCAGCAATAGTGTCAAGATTGTCCAAAAGATCGAGAACCACCTTGTGGTTAAAGAAGTCCCCGAAAAAGTACGGTAATTCGTTCAAATCTTGTCGACGGTCTTCCCCGAGAGTTACGCCGGCTAGATGTGCTATTCCACTTTTAGTGAGGTTAATACCCGCTCCTAAAAACGTCCCGTATTCCTTCGGCACAGGGAATGTTTCATTGAAACGCGCATACGCGATCCGGATCTCTGGACGCAGGAGGGTGAGAAGCATGGTTTTCCCACAACCTTGAGAGCCTAACAGAACAACGTTCCCCTGCTGGAAAAGTTGATGAAATTCGACCAGTTGTTCCATCGGCACCTTGCTAAAAAGACGAACAAAGTGCTCGTGCGAAACCGTATCCGCTACATAAAGTTCTTGGAATGGATTTTGTGAATAGTTCATGGCCTACACCCTAGATGATCGTGGAAAAAGCGGACGCCATTTCTTGCCCGAGCTCGGCTTACTGTGAATTAACGGCAAAGAGTTGTTCGGGGCATTAGAGTAAGTTACTACTGAACAGCCGGTCTGGTTGTAGCCTAAATAATCCTCTCCTCCAACTCTGCTTCTGACTCTTTTGGCGAGAGCCTCCATTTCGGACCGCTTTGACCAGCGATTTCGATTGTTACATTTTAACCCGAGTAACTCGCTTGCACTTACGGTTACTACTGGAGCCGCTGAGACTGTTCCATTCAGCTGTGACGTTAATTGAGTCAAAGCTTCAATCCCTGGAGCGCAGATAACGAGAGGCACTACCAGAATTGGAACCCCCAGCCAATTTGCGGCCCACTTTATGGCGGCCTTGATCTGGTTACCGCTGCCAACAAAATCCTCCAACAACACTAAGCGTTTAAGTTGGCGGGCCTTCGCGAAACGATTACGATCAGGCTTCTCCATAAAATTCCGAAGTTTTGTGGCTAAAGCAGGCTGACCATTCTTCTTAGTGGGATCGAGCATCGCAAGCGTTGCGAAACTTGGTCGGTGCTCGACTCCCTTTATGTGATTAACATGATAGAACTCGTTGATGTCCATGCTGTCGGTGATAGGACAATACCATGTGTGTCGATGGAGTTCGGCCTCAAGCAGCGCAGACAAATTCGCGTCTTTAAGGGAAATGCCGGCTTGCTCAACAACCCAGCGAGTAATTGGTCCGTTGAAAGCCGCTTGATATAACGCCAAGAAGTCTTCGTGAGAGAAAAAGTTTATTCTTCGAGCATACTCCAAAAGCAATTGTCTATCCTCGTCGGTTCTAACGTTGCCTATCCATGCGGCGAGACGCGCCATAAAATCCGTGGGGTGGAGCGGACTGTATGCTGGTAAATACTCCGCCCATTCACCCTTGCCAAGGAACTCAAGATGCTGAAGCATGTCGGAATACCTTGACGTGGCGTCTGGACTCTCATCCGTCGATGTCGCATCCCAATAGCCCACTAGTTCGAATAAAGCGCTACTGTTCATAAAGATCTGCCCAACATCCGGAGCGTAAATTCGGCGGCCAATTTGCCAAGAGGGGGAGGGACGGCGTTTCCAATAAGTCGGTACTGTGACTGTTCGCATCCGCGGAACAAATAATTGTCATCAAATCCCTGGATGCGCGCCGCCTCACGAACGGTGAAGCCTCGTTGCTCAGACGGATGCAGGAAAAGCCGCGCGTACCCAAACTTAGTGTCAACTGCGCAGCTTGGCTTCTCCCAAGAGAGTCTTCGGAAGGTGCCGTTGAATGTGCCCACCAAGTCAACCCCTCCTTCGACTCTTTTCAGGTAACCTTTACTTGCGAGTCGATCCACAATTTTGTGAAATCTCTTCCCAAGTGCAGCCTCCAGTCGTGCTAGGGAAACCGGGTCGGCATCGCCGTAGTCGCGTTGCCGCTCCTGCCGTCGCAATCGCCGGAGAAGTTCAAGGACGGTGCGCTCGTGTTCGGAAATCGGACCGAACACCTCCGGGATGTCCCATGTTGCTACAGAATTCTTTCCGCCACGCACGTTCGAGAGTTTTTGCCCGGGTTTAATGTGTTTGGCAATGAACCACTCTCGACTTCCGGGCGTGAGTCTGCGCACGCGGTGATTCGGATAGTGATGGACGCCGGCCAATGCGATTCGGAGCTTCCCAGGGGCCAGTCGAGGGAATGCGAAACTTACGTCCCTACCGGTGCGCCATGCAAAGAAAAAGACTCGACGTCGGAGTTGCGCCATCCCCAAATCGGCAGCATGACACTTGATCGTGTGCGTACGGTAGCCGGCCAGTCGCATCGTGAACTCCAGTGATTCAAAATAACGAGCGTGTTGGCCCGACAATGCGCCAACAACGTTTTCAACTATGAGGACCCTCGGTCTAAGGCGTCTTGCCAGTGTCCCTGTTAGTGTCAGCAGGTGATTCCTCTTATCGTCCAAGAGGCGCTTCCCTACAGTTGAGAAACCCTGACACGGGGGGCCGGCGATTAATGCGTCGAGATCACGTAGCGCTCCTTCGTTTGGCACGCCATTTGTGAGGTCGACTTGGTGTGCAGGTGCCTCAATATTTGCAGTAAAATTTTGGATGGCGTCAAAGTCTGAGTCGAACGCGCCCTCTGACCTGAAGCCTCTGTCGCAAAAGCCAAGGTCAAATCCGCCACACCCAGAGAAGAGGCTAGCGAAGCTAAGATTGCCGTGTCTCATGCCAGTGGATAGATAGCAGGAATAACGATTTGTTGTTTCCTGCAAGCAGGGAAGAGTCTCCTAAATCCGCAAGCGAGGAGTTGTTCCCTGCCAGTTGAGAACTCGCTCCGTCCTCGGATCAACCCTCGGGCAATCCGCCCTGCGACCCAACCTTCGAGATCGCAAAAAAACCTTTAGAATTCCGCAATAAGCGCCCTCTGCGCCATCCGCACGACACCGGACAGATTCCCGCTTCTGCGAAACGCAGCCCATCTTTCCCGCCGCCATACCATCCGTCGAGGTGGGACAAACGTAAAAGGCGGAGCCGACGGGGATCGACATTCCACGAAAACGCCATCGTTACGTTCCCGATGGTAACGATACCCCGGGAAATTCGCCCCTCCAGCGCATCGACGGAACCCCGAAAGAAGCCCTCAAAACAGCTCCCCTAACACCTCTTCCGCTCGCGTCCCTCCTCTCACTGTCGGCACCTCAATTTCCTTGCGCGTCGCAATCACCTGATACTCATCCACTTGCAAATCCAATTTCAACTTCATCGCTGAGGCCCGAACTTTTCCCGCCGGAACCCTTTGACTTTTTTTCGCTTAATCACCGTCGTGTTCGAAAGCCCCCATTCTGCGCCCGCCGCGGATCCTACTCCTACTCCTACTCATACTCTCACTCTTACTCCCTCCGAACCAGTCCCTCCGTTTTGACCCCGCCTCCCCCTCTCTCCGAACCCGCCCGGCTCCTCCGCCTCACAACCCCTCTCCTCCTCCGAGCCCTCCACCTCGTCCAAACCAGCCGATTCAACCATTCACGATTCACGATTCAACCCTCCGCCGCCTCCCTCCAACCAAATCGCACCAATTTAAGCCACTCCGACCTTATTTAATCAAAACCCAAGTTTCCCCAAAACCAATGCCCGGTTTCAAAAGATCCCCAAAATTCCGCCGCTCATGTCCGGGATTCTAAAAACTTTTCCCGGCTCATCCGGCAAAATCAAGCTATATCAAACCACTTTTTTCTCATACTCTGATAAAAATTTAAAAAAAGAAAGACCACCGCAGACCGCCATCCGATTCCGCCAGAGGCGCTGGTGCCATTCTGCAGAAGGCTTCACAAGCTCACGGCGCGAACGTAGAGCGACTGTGGCGAAGCTCAGTCGCTTTTGCCTCCTCCCGCGTTGCGCCAAAGCGACTGGGCTGCGCCACAGTCACTCTACATTTGTCCGGCGCTTCGATGTGACCGCCTGGCCAGGATCGCCGCAAACCGGTTCGTTGTTCGTACCGAACGCCCTACTTCTCCTTCTTCTCCGCCTCTTTCTTGGGTTCTTCCTTTTTCGGCTCCGCCGGCTTCGCATCCACCTCGCCGCGGTCGGAATTGTCAGGCTTCAGGAACATGCGGTTTTCCTTGTAGCTGATGACCGCATCGAGTTCGCGCAAAAACTCCGCACCGAAGAGCGCATCGTGATTCCCTTCCCCGCCGAGAGCGCCCTTGTGAATATCCGCGCTCAGCGCAAGGCGCGTGCGGATGATCGCATCGCCGAGTTTGATTTCCGGGATCTTCGTTTCCGCGGCGGGAGCCGTGCCGCCGATGCCCTGAATGACGCGATCCATGGGGCCGACTTCGAGCTTCGCGACTTCCTTCGCGTACTTGAGGTCCATCACGCAACTGTAGGCGCCGGTATCGATGAGGAAGCGCGTCTTGGTGGTGCCGATGAGGCCGTCCACGAGGATGTGGTTGCTCTCCATGCGGTACTGGAAGGATTGATAGGCGCGCAGTTCCAGCAGTTCCTTCACCGTCATCTGTTTCCAGCGCGGGTCCTTGGCGAGTTCATCGCGCAGCTTGCTCCACTTCTTGATCAGGTCCTGATCGGCCTCGCTGAATTTCTCAATCGGCTGCTTGGCGATCTGCCCGTTCTGGAGGCGGAACGAAGCCTCCGTCTCCGTCTTGTCCACGAGACCGCCCACAAAACTCTTCCCGTCCGCGGCCGTCCAGCGGCGGAATTCCGCCTTGTTGCCCTCGGTCTTCGGAGCCTCCGGCTTTTTGGGAATGTTGTCCGTCATGAGGAACATCCGGCCCTCCTTGTAATTAATCACCGCATCCAGCTCGCGCAGGAAATCCGCGCCGAAGATGAGGTCGAACTTGCCGGGGCCTCCACCGATCTTCTCAAAGTTCGTCGCGAGAATCTTGCGGTTCTCGATCGCCGCATCGCCAAGCTTCAGCACGGAAACTTTCGTCACCGCCGCTTCCTGCTCGCCCGCCACCCCGCGGATCTTTTGATCGAACGGACCCATTTGCAGATTAGCCCCCTTGGCCGCCGCCGTGTCGATGAGCGAGGAATCCGCCCCCGTGTCGATCATGAGGCGCACCGGTTTTCCGGCCAGTTCGGCGTCCACGAAGATGTGGTTGCCGTCGATGTCGAATTCGAACGACTGATAACCTTTGAGCTCGAGGAGTTCCTTGACCGTCAGCGTGGCGAACTCGGAGTTGTTGAGAAGGTCGTCTTTGAATTTCGTCCACTTGAGCACAAACAGCTTGTCCGGCTCGCTGAGGAGACGCGTGGGGACAGTGTGCGGTTTGCCGTTTTGCAGTTTGAAGGTGACCGAGGTGTTGGATTTCTCAGTGACCACGGCGTAGAACGACTTGCCATCCGTGGTGGTGAACCGGCGGAAGGCCGCGGCCTTTTCCTGGGCGACAGCCCCGGAGGCGAGGCTGAACAGCAGGGCGGCGCTGAAGATGGAGGCGTAGTTTCGAAGATTTTTCATGGAACAGGTGGGACGAAGGTGTTTCGATTTCAGACAGCAGTCATAGCCGCCATACGCGGGAATGCGCAAGTCAGGACTTTTGCGCTCCCTGAAGCGCCGCGGTTGCGGGTTTTTCCCGAAAATTCGCCGCAGAACAGCCCAAATCGCAACTTCCACTGCCCGGGTCCGGTTTTTCCTGTCGCCCCGTTTCCTCCTAACGCGCTCTCTGGCCAATTCACGCTTCCCCGATTCACGCTTCCCCGATTCGCTTCCGCCTCACAGCTTCTCCACCTCCCTCGAAGTAATCAGAAAATCGGACTGACTGTATTGCTCAATCAGCTCGGTTTTGAGCGCCCGGAACCAGTCGCCCGAGTCGTCATCCGAACTGAGCACCCGCAGGATGACAATGCGGTCCCGGAACGTTTGGCCGCCGGTTTTCCACTCGCCTTCGCCCTCCTGCGGAAAATAGGTGAACCCGCCAAACCGGTCGCGAAGCCGCACTTTGAGGGAGCTCAGAAGCGCAGGGTCGATCTCGCGGCCTTCGTTATCGCAGAGGGGAACGTAAAGTTCATATTCTTGCATGCCGGAAAGGACTGCGTTTCCGGCGAATTGCACGGCAAAACACAGGGCGTCTATGATTCCTTCTGCCGTTGCCCGACGCCGCTGAAGCCGCCTTCATTCAGATCGTCCCTAACATTCGGACTGGAACGGGCGGGCAGGTCGAATTCAGCGGCCGTCGATTCCGTGTCGTTAGGCTTTCGTGCAACAGACGGTTTGCGCGCGTCGCGCGCAGGTTCCGATTCTTCGACCGCTTCCGCGGCATTGAGCCCCGTATTCCCGCCGGCAATGGCGCCGATCGCCGCACCCATAAAGGCACCGACAGGACCCCCGACAGCGCCGATCGCCGCACCCGCCAGCGCTCCGCCCGCAGCGCCGGTACCGGTGCCCACAGGATGCGCTTCCGCCTTACCGGCATTGGCGGCCTCTTTCTCCGCCTTCAATTGGTTGAGCTCTTTCTCGTTCATGCGCGGAAAGCTGCACGGAATGTGCCGCCGGATTACCGGATACGCCGGACGCGCCCGGCGCAACTCATGCAGAGGCTTGCAAATCCGGCTCACTGCGATCCGGCCCTTTATGCAACCTGCAACCCGACCCCTAACAACATGAAAACGACGATGACAACCGCGCTGGCCGCACTGGCACTTTCAGGCTTCCTGGTGCTTCCGGGCTATTCCCAAAACACCAATCCGGGTACCGCCCGCCCTCCAGGCCAGCAACAGCCCGGCGGTCCTGTTCCTAATCCGAAAAATGCAGCCCCGCCCGCACCCGCAACACCCGGCACTGCTGCTCCTGTGGCCCCCGCCCCCGCCGACGAAGCGGATTTTGTGAAAACCGCCGCAAAATCAGGAATGGGTGAAGTCAAAATGGCCACGCTGGGCACCGAAAAAGCCTCCGACAAAAAGGTGAAGGAACTGGCGCAAATGCTGGTGAAAGACCACTCCGCCGCTAACAAAAACCTCAAATCCATCGCGGAGGAACTCAAGCTCACGCTGGATGCCGATGATCCGGCCGCCCAGGAAAAGTATGACTCGCTGAAAGCCATGAGCGGCAAGGAATTCGACACGGCGTTCCTCGACCACATGGCCATGGGACACCAGAAGAGCATCGCACTCTACGAGGCCGCCAAAAAAGTGGCGAAATCCAAATCGGTTAGTTCCTACATCGACAAAACGCTCCCGGTGATCAAAGGCCACGCAGCGAAGATTGCGAAGCTGCAGGGCGGCGCAACGAAAGACACCACGCGGAAGACCACCGAACCCCCGCCCGCCACCGGTGCCCCGAAACCTAAAGAGTAATCCATTCGGATCCCCCTGTCGCCCCGTCCGGCTCCGGCTGGACGGGGTTTTTGTGTTACTTGCGTTTCCGGCTGACACGAATCGTCGCCCACACCGGCGCGTGGTCGCTGGGGTGCGGCTGACCCCGCACCCATTTGTCCACGTTTGCCTCCAGCACTTTGAGCCCCGGACTAACAAGGAGATGGTCGATACGCAGACCGGCATTACGCGTCCAGTGGTTGCGAAAATAGTCCCAGAACGTGTAGATGCGCTCGCGCGGATGACGCGTGCGAATGGCATCTGTCCACCCTTGAGCCAGCAGCCGCTCAAAGAGCGCGCGCGGCTCCGGCTGGAGCAGCGCGTCGTTCTTCCACGAGGCCGGATTGTAGATATCGAAGTCCGTGGGCACCACATTGAAATCCCCCGCCAGCACACACGGATGATTGGAGGCAAGGAGCTTTTTGGCATGCTGGAGGAGGCGCTTCATCCATGCGAGTTTGTATTCGAATTTAGGCCCCGGCTGCGGATTCCCGTTAGGAAGATAAAGACATCCGACGACCACTCCTTTTACCGCGGCTTCAATATACCGGCTGTGAGTATCATCCGGATCACCCGGCAATCCGCGGCGCACTTCCACCGGTTGCCCTCCGGCGGCGAGAATCGCCACGCCATTCCACGACCGCTGGCCATGCCAAATCGCTCCGTATCCGGCCTCCTGAAGCGCGGCTGCCGGAAAAGCGTTGTCCGGCGATTTGAGTTCCTGGAGGCAGGCCACATCGGGCTTTTCGCGCTGCAGCCACTCAAGCAAATGCGAAAGACGCGCTCCCATGCCGTTCACGTTGAAAGTGGCGATCTTCATTTTGGGACGGAACTTTGCAGAAAGTCAGCCCCGCCCGCGCTCGAGGCACACTTTTAGCAACGTTTCGCTCAACAACCCTTTACCGCCATGCCCAAAGGAGATAAATCGTCATACACTGACAAACAAAAACGAAAGGCGGAGCATATCGAAGAGGGATATGAAAAGCGCGGAACGTCAAAAAAGGAAGCAAAACGGCGCGCGTGGGCCACAGTGAACAAGTCATCCGGCGGCGGCAAGAAATCCGGCTCGGGCCGGGGCAAGGCAGAGAATAAAGCACCCGCGCGCAAAGGAGGTAAAAAGGGCGGAAGCGCGTCTGGATCGCGTTCAGCGGCGGCGAGGTCGCGTTCGGCAAAAAAGGCCGCCGCAACCCGCAAAAAGCGAGGCACTTGAAGGATATGGCTGTAAAACTGGATAAAGCTCTGAAACGGGAGATTCCTATCAAAAAGGAATCATGGATGGTGACCATCACGCCCCTCGGATTGAAGCTGACGAAAAAAGGCCGCCGCAAAGGCGTAGAACTCGCATGGGAGGATCTGGTGAACGGCGAGGCGGCGCTGGCGACCGCGTTGAACGCATCACTGGCGCAAGCCGGGAGATGATTCGGGGCGAGGCTGCTCCTCCTGAGTTAAGAACCAGGACTGACCAGAACCCGGGCAAACCTCTCTAATTGCCCCCCGGTTACGCTGTCGCGCACGGTCACACGCTCCCACTCGGCGTTCACGGAAACCACCGACGGCGTCAGACCGGTGGTCCACGCCGTCAGTTTGCTGCTGAACTGAGCGGTGTATGTTAGGCCTGTTCCGGACGGAGCCTTGCGGCGGAGAAAAGTGATCTCCATAACGTACCCGCCGGCGACGGGCGTGGCGCGCGCGTCAGGCAATCCGGAAATACCGGCGGGCGCGGCTGGCACGGCATCAGCGCGCAGCGGATCGAGGTTGAACGCGAATTCAAGAAGATTGACCGCGCCGTCGCCGTCCGGATCAGCCATTGCGGAGCTGTTAGCAGCCGTCAATCCTTTTGCGGCCGCCCACTGGGAGTAGGCGTTGCCCGAGGGAGGGGAATAAGTGATTTCCAGCGCGGGGCGCAGCGTGACATCACCCGTATATTCACTGCTCTTGATCGTCCAGCCGTCGCCGGTGCCGGTGCTGGAGGGGCGCAGCACCCAGCCGTGGTTGGCTGTGCCGCTTTGGAATGCTTCGATGTCAGCCGTAACGTCGAAAATCGCCGGGCCTCCATCAATGTCCGGCACCAAAGAGAAAGACGAAGCGCTCGCTGCCTCAACGTCATTGGCGTCCACACCGCCATTGAGGCTGTTCCAAGTGGCAGTGTGAGTCCAATCGGTAATCATCCGATGCGCGCGAAAGGTATCGTCCGAATCAAAGTCCGAGCCCGCAGTGTTGGCGGGAGTGGACAGGATGAGCTTCGCAGACCGGATTACCGCACCCGCCGGCACTTGCGCGACGCTGCTTCCAAAGAGGTTGTCAAATCTCACCAGAATTTGGGCATCCTGAGCGCCGGCGATGGTCGTGCTGGTATCACGATCTGCCGTCAGTTCCTGCGTGGCGGCGTGGTTGGCTGCGGGCGTCTCCTCCCAGATCATCGTTTCCTGAGCCGAGGCATAGCCGTTGAGACCCTGGCGAAAGGTTAGTGTCGTCACCGCCGGATCGTCAATAAACGGTCCCACAATGCTGCGAACCTGCGCGGCGGCGCCGGCATGACTGGCGGTCCCGTACATATCCTCCAGCGTCCGCAGCAGATTGTGAAGTGTCCACGTGCCGCCAGTCACCGTTCCGTTTCGCAGTGCCGCTCCGTAAAGAACTGTGGGAATTTGGTTGGTGGCATTGTAGTCGTCTTCATCCCATGTCACGATGAGCAGACTGTTATGGGTCCTCGCCCACTGCGCGTAGGAATCCAAATTCGCCCGCAGCCAGTCGTCTCCCTCCTTCCGGGTGCCATCATGCATGTCGTGATCCTGATTCGCGATGACGAAGCTCAGGGTCGGCAGTTGCGTGAAGTCGGAGGGAAACTGTGTGAAGGCCCGGTTCACACTCGCCGGCAGTTGATTGGCAGGAAGCGGGCTGACTTTCGCGACCCAATTCGCCCACGGATTGTGCTTCCGGCGGTATTTGACGCCCGGATCTGTGGCAGTGTGAGGATCATAGTCCGCCCAGTCCGTGGCCCCTGCCGCCTCCAATTGTTCACTGTAGCCCGCAAAGGTAAAACCGGCGTTGACGAGTTCCCGCCCGAGGTTCGGCGTCGTGAACGGATAAGTGGAAGTGGGAGCGGTCGAGAAATTCACGGGCAAATCGTCATCCAGCACGCCCTGATTGGAGCCCGAAAAAAGCTGAAGGTAGTTTGGCTGGCTGGGATGCTCGTGCGCAAACATCCGGCCAATGCTGACGCCGCCGGTGGCGAGGGACGTGATGTATGGAGCGTTGACGGCGTCGCCCACGATCTGGCCAGGCGTCCGGTTTTCCTCCACCGCGATCACAACATGATCGTACCGGTGGGGAGCCGCGCGGACACTGATCGATACAGCAAGTAAGGCCATCGCTGCGAGGACCGGAAGGGAAAGGAAGGGGTGCATGTGCGCCTGCCACCTTAAATTGCCCTGCAGTGATGCTCCAATAACAACGCCGTTAAGATCGTTCACAAGCCTCGCTCCCGGGCCGGCACACGCCCGCAGCAGAGCAGGAGAATGCTGGTTTTGTTGATGGCGGCTGCGTAAATTACCGGCCCCGCGCGGGTCTTCCCAGGCAAAACGCGAGGAGCAGACAAAGGAGCAGTCCATACCACCGCGCAGGTCCAGGGACGAAGACAACCGCTCCATTGAAGACCATGAAAAGGAAGAAACCGCAAACGGTGCGGGTGATCCATCTCGGGCGGTGGAAATAACCGGAGGCAGAGATCCACGACCAGAGGGATTCAGCGCACCACACGGCCGCGAAAAGGTAGTTGATATAAAGGCCGCCGCCCCAATTCCAGCCGGTGAGTTGAGCCGTCTGACGGGCGGTGTCGGCATAAGCAGCGGCGTGGCTCCAATGGTGGTGGAAGGCGAAGGCGCAGGCGACGTGGGCGAGAAAGGCCAGGCAGCCGAAAGTATGAAGGGCGCGGGAATCATGGGGGTGTTCGGCAACAAGCAGAATTTCCGAGCCGGTATAAAGGGAGAGAGCGAGCCAGACCGTGGCGCGAGTGAGCCATTCGCCAGGGATTGTGCTGCCGGGGATTTCCATTTCGGTGTGGTAGGATGAGTATGAGTCAGAGTGGAGGATGTGTTGTTTCCATCCGGCCATTTACATTCGCGGCGTTGGAAGTTAACGGGGACCATATGCCGCGCCGATTGTTTTTGTCATCGTCTGAACCTGTGCTGCCCGCTGTGGTGGAGCACATGGTGCGGGGATGGAGCGGCGGGATGCTGGATCTCGGGGATCTGGTGGCGGTGGTGCCGACGGGCGAGGCGGGCCGGCGTTTGAAGGAGGCACTGGCTCTGAAAGCAGAGGAGAAAGGTGCTGCGGTGCTCTCGCCTTACATCATCACGCCGGAAGCAATCACGGAATGGGCGCTGGAGGGAATGCCGCCGCCGGGAACCGTCGCGGATATCCTGCTGACGTGGATGCAGGTGCTGCAGGGATTGCCGCTCGAGGAGTACGAAGCGTTGTTCCCCGTGGCGCCGCCGAATCGTGACAGCGCATGGGCACGCAGCACGGCGGCGGAATTGATGAAACTCCGACATCGGCTGGAGGAAGGAGGCCGAACGATTGCAGACGCCACACGCAGGCTCGGAGCGGGAAATCCCGAGGCGGAGCGATGGAAGGATCTTGGAAAGGTGGAGGCTCTGGCAATGGCCGCGCTGAAGCGGCACGGATTGAATGATCCGGTGGAGGCGAGGTTGGAGGCGGCACTGCGCCCGGTGTTCCCGCCAGGTGTCTCACGAATAGCCGTACTCGCTGTGCCCGATCCCGTGCACCTTGTAATTTCAGCACTGGAAAATGCTGAGGCACAGGGGATGACGGTGGACATCCTCATCCATGCAAATGCGGAAGACGCGGAGGCTTTCGATGCATGGGGACGGCCGGTTCCGGAGGTGTGGGGAAACCGCATCATTGAAATCCCGAAGCCGAAGGAGCGCGTCCGGCTGGTGGCGCGTCCGGAGGAGGAAGCTGCGGCGCTGCTGGATGCCCTGCAGCTTCATGAAAACAACGTGGCGATAGGTTCCGCTGATCCTGAAATCGCCGCACCGCTGGAAGACCTAGCCGTGAAACAGGGAACGGCGGTTTTTGACCCTAACGGGATTTCGCTGAGCAGTCATGAACTGACATGGATGTTCACATGCCTCGCGGGCTTGCTGAAGACGGATGCAGCCGCCGAAGCGGCAAGGCTGCTGCGGGTGCCTGAGGTGCTGCGGGCGGCTCCGGTCACGGCGAGTGCGCGGGAAGTGCTGCGCGACTGGGACGAATTCCAGCAGGCCCATCTGCCGCGCACGCTGGGTGATGCCCTAACATTGTCCGAACGCTGGATTCCCCGGCTCAAAAACCGAACGGAGGGCGAGCTGCCGGCGCTGCGTCCCGTCCTCGAATGGCTTCACGCCGAGTCCCTCACAATGCGCGACGGCGATGCGGCCTCGCTCCTGCAGTTTGTCGATGCGGCCTATGCCGGCAAGGTGTTCGACTCCGAGCAGGAGCAGTGGCTGTTTGCCGCCGCGATGGAAAAGTGGCAGGAAACCCTGGAATCCCTAACACTCGCGGCGCAGCGCACCGGCTATCGGCTGGATGCCGCCTCCGCACTTGAGACCGCTCTCCATCTGCTGCGCGACGCGCGGCTGTACCCTGAGAACGCGGAAAATCTGCCGGTGCTCAACGGCTGGCTGGAATTGCCATGGCAGACCGCTCCGCATCTGGTGGTGGCGGGCCTCAATGAAGGCATGGCTCCGGACAGCGTCACCGGTGATCCATGGCTGCCGGACAGCGTGCGCGGACTCCTGGACTTGAAGACGAACGCCATCCGCCTTGCGCGCGACAGCTATTTGCTAACAACCATGATCGAAAGCCGGTGCCGCGGCAGTGTGGTGCTGTTGGCCGCGAAGGAGAGCTCCTCGGGCGATCCTCTAAAACCAAGCCGTCTGCTCCTGCGGTGTCCGGAGAATGAATTGGCCGCGCGCGCCCTGCAGCTTTTTCCGGCAGAGGACCAGGAAGTCCCCCGCCCTTCCCCGCCCTCGTGGCATCGCGCATGGAAACTGCGCGTGCCGGCACCGGACCAGGACGCGACTGTGTTCAAAAAAATGAGCGTCACGCAGTTCAGCGACTATCTGAGCTGCCCGTTTCGCTTTTACCTGAAGCACGTGCTTCGCATGGAACCGTTCGATGCCTCGCGGGATGAAATGGAGGCGCGGGACTTCGGTTCGCTCGTCCATGGAACGATCGAACGACTGCACAAAAACGAAACGCTTCGTGATGCGACGGACGAAACCGCGCTGGCGGATTTTCTCGACGAAACCGTCTGCGCCCTGGCGGCGGAACAATACACTGAAGAACCCGCGCTGCCGCTGGTCATCCAACTGGAAAGCGCCCGCAACCGTCTGCGCGCGCTGGCCCGCATCCACGCGGCGGAGCGCGCGGCCGGCTGGCGCTTTGAACAGGTGGAGGCAAACTTTCCCGAGGAACTCGACGCCGTCTCGATCAGTGGACGGATTGACCTCATCGAACGCCACCAGGAAACCGGCGAGCGGCGCGTGATCGATTACAAGACCGGAGCAAAAGGCACCGATCCGGCGCGTGCTCATTTACGGAGTGTGCGGGGAAGCCGGGAGCTTCCAGACTGGCAGTTGTTCACCGGCGGCGGAAAACCCCAGGCATGGATCAATCTGCAACTGCCCTTCTACGTGTGGCTGGTGGGACGCCGCGGCTACGGGGGCGTTCGCGCCGCCTATGTCAACCTGCCGGTGGCCACATCGGAAGCGTCCGTCAACCTCTGGGAGGAACTGGACGACACCATGCTGCGGTCCGCCATCGAGTGCGCCCGGGGAGTCATCCGAAGCATCCGCCGCGGCGTCTTCTGGCCTCCGGCGAGCCCCGTGGAGTATGACGACTTCGAGCCCCTGTGGTTCCGCGATGTCGAGGAGAGTTTCGACCCGGTGCTTCTCGGGAAATTCCGGGAATTGCGGGGAATTTGAGACTTTCCTCCTCCCAATGTAAGACTAATGTGACGTAATTGTCACAATTGCCCTCTCCCTTTCGTGCCAATTCTGTCACAGATGACGGGACGCCTCCATTTCTCTCATGATCTCCCTCCAGAAAATCTTCGGAAAAGACGATAAATTCTTCACTCTGCTCGAAGCCTCCGCCGAAGAGGGCCGCACCAGCATCACGGCCCTGAACAAAGTGCTTTCCACGCCGGATGCAACCCCAAGTCTGGATGCCTTTCACACGGCCAAGGAGACAGACAAGAAGATCACCGACCAAATCAATGAGGCGCTGGTCACCAGCATGGTGACGCAACTGGAGAAAGAGGACATCGAGGTCTTGAGCCACGCCCTCTACCGCATCCCAAAGACGGTGGAGAAATTTGCGGAGCGTTTTATCATCAGTGCGCCAATTGTGCAAAACGTCGATTTTGCCCGCCACATCGCGCTCCTCGACGCCGCGACGAATCAGGTGGTGGCGCTCGTCGCGATGCTGCGCACTCTGGGGGCCGGAAAAATCCACGAGGCGAAGGCCCTCAATGGAAAGCTCCAGCAGATTGAGGGCGATGCCGATGCGCTCCAGTTGGAAATGCTGCGGGACCTTTACAGCGGCGCGCACGAACCGATCCGGGTCATCGCGCTGCGGGACCTTTTCGAACTGCTGGAGACTGTCGTGGACCGCTGCCGCGACGCTGGAAACATCATCACGCACATCGTCCTCAAGAATTCTTAAGCCCCGCCTATGTTTTCACTGCAACGAATGCTGGGAAGGCCCCGCGAATTTTTTGGACTGCTTGAAGAAAGCGCCGCCCTGGGTGCGGAATCGGTAGCGGCCCTGCGGAATACTTTGCAGAATCGCACTCAGGCGCCGGTACTCGACGCATTTGTGAATGCTCGCCGCAAAGACAAAGCGGTGATCAACCGGCTGGAGGAGATGCTGACGAAGGTGTTCGTCACTCCGATTGAACGGGAGGATTTGCAGGCCGTTGCCACGCAACTCTACCGCCTCCCCAAAACGGTCGAGAAGTTCGCGGAGAGGTACATCATCGTCTGGGAGAAAACGAAGGAGTTCGATTTCAGTCTTGCCGCGCACATGCTGGAGAGCGGCACAAAGATAGTGGTGGATATGGTGAAACTGCTAAGCAGCGGCGGCAAACTCGCCGAGATCAAGGCCCTGGACGCGCGCCTGAGCCAAATCGAATCCGACGCCGGCCGCGTCATTCTGGAAGCCCTGCGCCACACTTACCTCCCGAATGGAAACACTCTGGGCAAGATCATCGCCCAGGATCTTTATCACATCCTCAGCGACTGCATCGATGTATGCCGGTCCATCGGACGAACACTCGCCCTGGTCATTCTCAAGAACAGTTGATTCTCGGTACCGGTATTACTTATGGAGCTTGCTCTCGTTCTTCTCGTTGTTTTCGTCGCCATCGCTTTCACTTACACGAACGGATTTCACGATACCGCCAACGCCATCGCCACGAGCGTGGCCACCAAAGTGATGACGCCGAACCAGGCGATCATGATTTCCACCTTCTTCAATCTGGTGGGCGCTCTCATGGGCGTGGCGGTGGCCAAAACCATCGGCACGGGCCTCGTGGACATGCATTTGATCAATCTGACGACCGTCCTCTGCTGCCTGGTGAGCGCGATCGCATGGAATGTATTGACGTGGTGGGTGGGGCTGCCGTCGAGTTCCAGTCATGCTTTGGTGGGCGGACTCATCGGCGCGGCGCTGGCATCCGCAGGGGGCAACTGGGATGCGATCATCTGGTACCGTCACACAGCTATTGATCCGATAACCCATGCCGCGGTGGAACTGCCATTCTTCAAATCCGAAGGCCTTTGGCCGAAGGTGCTGGCGCCAATGATCATCGCTCCCGCGGCGGGCATGGTCTTCGGTTTTGCAGTGATGGGGATACTTTACCTCGTCTTTCGCAGCTTGCGTCCGCGCTCCGTGAATTACGTCTCCGCCCGCCTGCAATGGGGCACCGCCATGTGGATGAGTCTTGAGCATGGCCGCAACGACGCGCAAAAGAACATGGGCATCATCGCGCTGGCGCTGGTCATCGCCACGCAGACCGGGGCGCTCAACGGCATTCCCTCATGGCTGGAGTGGCTGCGGATGCCGGAGTTTACCATTACCCTTTGGATGAAGCTGGTATGCGCCATCACGATCGGCGTCGGCACCGCCGCGGGAGGATGGAAGATTATCAAGACCATGGGCAGCGGAATGGTGCGCCTTCAGCCGGTAAACGGGCTCGTGGCCCAGGGAGCCGCGGCGGGCATTATCGGAGCGGCCACCGGAATGGGAATTCCCCTTTCCACCACCCAGGTCATCTCCAGCTCCATCATGGGCGTCGGCGCCAGCAAGCGCCTGGGAGCCGTAAAATGGCTCGTCGCGGAACGTATGCTGTGGGCATGGGTCTTCACCATTCCAGCGACGGGCGCACTCGCCTTTGGAATGGTCTGGCTGCTTCAAAAAGCCGGGATGGCGGGCCACTGAACCGTGACCGAATGTGACGAACGGCGGCAGTTGAAAATTTTTCTCTGTGACGAAAACGTTGCACTGCCCCCATTGAAGAATTCATTGCATAGCAATTCTGTGCTCTTATGTGACGGATTCGTCACATTGGAATAAAAAACGGGTAATAAAGTGTGTTTTTCCTGACGAAATTGACACACTGAATCTGTAGAGTGCGGAGGGCGGGCGTGGTAGCCGTTTGGCATACCAACATCACTCCTGAATGGAATTAACGCTCGTTATCCTCGTCATCTTCGTCGCCCTCGTCTTCACCTACACTAACGGTTTTCACGACACGGCGAACTCCATTGCGACGGTGGTAGGCACCAAGGTTCTCACCCCGCGCCAGGCCATTTTGCTGGCCGCGGTCACTAACCTGATCGGGGCGTTTTTCGGGCTCGCAGTGGCCAAGACGATCTCCGGCGGCATTGTGGATCAGTCGTTCATGAATCAGCACAACACGCAGGTGGTCCTGGTCTGCACCCTGGTCGCCGCCATTTTTTGGAACCTGCTGACATGGTGGTTCGGAATGCCATCGAGTTCCAGTCACGCGCTGATTGGGAGCCTAGTGGGAGCCACGCTCGCAGCAGCAGTCGCGGTGAACGCCATTTCCCCAATGGAAAAGGGAGTGTGGGAAACGTCGGTGAAGTGGGAGGAGATCAAGGATAAGAAAGTCAATAAACTGGTCGATCCCGTGGCGGAGGATGAGCCGCTGGTGACGGCCTTGAAATCGCAGAGCAACTGGCAGACGAACGGCACGCACAAGGTGATGCATCCCACGGAAAAGAAGGAGGTGGAGGTCACCATGAAGAGCGGCAAGCCGGTGGTGGACAAGGATGGCAAATCCGTGCCCGCCCCGCCGGACGTGCTGGAGGAACTCAAGAAGAAGCCCGGCTGGGAGGCCCAGGGCGGCTGCACGGTCAGTATGCCGGTGCCGGCCTATTTCGTGGTTTTCGATGGCCGCATCCAGAAGGTCACCACCGAAGTGAAAAAAGGCGAAGACAAGAGCGGCATCAAAAACAAGGTCGTCATCCCCATGGTGGTCTCGCCTCTGGTCGGATTCGGCGCGGGGTTCCTGGTCATGGGCCTTCTTTACGTGGGCCTTCGAAGCTGGCGGCCCGTGTCGGTGAACCGGGTTTTTGGAAAGGCCCAGCTCGCCAGTTCCGCCTACATGGGCTTCAGCCACGGCATGAATGACGCCACCAAGTGCATGGGCATCATCACCCTCGCGCTGGTGGCCGCGTCCACGAAGGACGCCACCGGCCATTCGCTTTTCGAAAATCTTCCCTCGTGGCTCATGTGGCTGCGCACCAGTGCCGGCTCTGATCCGTACGAAATGGCCATCGGAGCCAAGATCATGTCCATGCTGCCGTCATGGCTCCAGTTTGGCTATATGCCGGACCCCATTACCGACACCACCAGTCAGGGCGTGCCTAACTGGGTGGTTGTCGTCTGCGCGCTCACCATGGGCCTGGGCACCGCGGCGGGCGGCTGGAAAATCATCAAAACCATGGGTCACAAAATGGTGAAGCTCCAGCCCGTGCACGGATTTGCCGCGGAGACCACGGCCGCCTCCGTGCTCGCAGTGACAGCGAATCTCGGAATGCCGGTATCCACTACGCATGCCATCACCACCAGCATCATGGGCGTTGGTTGCGCCAAACGCTTCAGCGCACTCAAACTGGGAGTCGTCGAGCGCATTCTCTGGGCGTGGATCATGACACTTCCCGCTACCGCTGGCGTCGCCTACGGACTGGTCTGGCTCATCACCAAGTTCGGCTGGGTGACGTGGACGCCGGGCAGTTGAGCTGACGAATTTCATATCCCTGAACCGGCGAGGCCGGAACCAAAGACCGGGCCGGAGGCCCAGGCAGGAGCCGGGGTGCAGTGTGGAAACCGAGCGAGTCGAGCCCAGGGGCGACAGAACTAACCCCGCACCAACATGTTGGTTCCAATCCGCTGCTAAGGTGCTATTTCAGCATGGCTTCTAAAGCCGCGCGATTGTGTGAACTCAGCGCAGGACCCGTCTGGCGGAGACCGGTGAGAGCAGCGGGCCGGTCCGCGGCGGGAAGGGACTGGACCCACTGGCTAGCCGTTTCGAACGACTGCCATGAGAGCTGGGAGGCGGTGGCGGCGACGTAGCTGTTGCGGGCGTTCCCCTCCGGCTGTGACCGAAGCCACGTGAGCGCGCTTTCCGGCTGGGTGGTGAGCCAGTTGGACAGGACGGAACGCTGCGCCTGCACGCGCTGAGCTTCCGGCACTTTAGTGGTCCAGTCCATCGCCACAGCCGGGCCCTTATCCTGTGTGAGACGTCTGGCGGCAAAGTCCACGAGTCCGGGCGGAGCCTTGGCGCCGTCCGGCGTGTTGAGGTAGTTCATCACCGTTTCCGGCACGAGGTCCACCATGCGCCATGAGGCGGATTGGAGCGCGGCGTCGCGGGCACTGGAATCCGGCATCGAAGTCATCCACTTGAAAGCAGCCGCCGCATCCTCCGGTTTGTTTTTGGCAAGCCACGAAGTGACGAGCTGGGAGGCCGCCATATTTTTACCGGTGCCGGATTCAAGCCCTGCAATGAATGCGGCGGCGGAATCGATGTTCTGTTCCGCCATCGACTTAACAATTGTCGAAGCCGCGGCACTGCGGGCATCGCCTTTGAGATTTTCATTCGCCCACACGAAAGCCGCCTGGGGATCGGTCTTTGACCACGTTTCAATGAGCGGCGGGGCCAGCGTGGCACGCGTGACGGCATCATTGCGCGCATTCAGCCATGAAAGGGCGGACTGAAAATCGCGTGCTGCCCATGCGGCGAAGGCCCCCTGCGCCAATTGCTGCCCTGCGGGTCCGCGGTGTTCCCCTGCAAAGGCCAGGGCGGATTCGGGGTCGGCAGCAGCCCACTCTCTGCCCACGCGATCCAGCACCTGAGAGCCAAGGGAACCAAGGTCTGCGGCGATCACCGATTCCGCGGCGGTGCGCGGATTTTTAGCGACCCATTGGGAAATGCCGTCGAGAGGCGGGACAAAATTCCGCAGATTCCAATCGCCCATCAGCTTGAAAGCCTGCGCCGGATCGGACTTCATCATGTTGCTCGCGATGCCCAATCGAACGGCGTCCATCCGCGGCAGCGCTGACAAATTGCCGAGCGCCTCAAGGGCCGCCTTTTGGTCCTTCTGCATCCATGTTTCAAAGAGAAGGTCCTTCAGGTCCCCCACGGCGGAGAGGTCGCTGCCCGGAATGCCCGCACCGCTCCGTGCGGCGTCGGCGCAAAGAGTGTCGAACATGTGTTTCGGGTCGAGTTCCGCCCAGCGCACGGCGAGCATGCGCAGCGCGGCGGGTTCGCTGGAGGCGGCCCGGACGAGACGCGGCATATCGGCCGCCGAAGCCTCCTCCGCCGCTCCCAGCAAATAGAGCCAGCGCAGCGCTCCCGGCTGGCGGCCGAGTTCCGCCTTGAGTTCGTCCAGCCGGGCGGCCTCGCGCGCGGCATCCGGTCCCAGGGAATGGATGGCTTTTTTTCCGGCCGGCAGCGATACCCGGCCTGATCCTTCACTCTGGTTAGGATTTCCGGATGGATGCGGTGAAGCGCCGCGCAACACCCAGCCCAAACCTGATCCGGCGGCGGCACCTGCAACGCAAAGGAAGACAACGGGCAGTAATTTCATATCAGCGGGGAGCGGGAGTGGACTCGACCGGCGAAACCGAATAAGTGCCTGAAACGCCGGGCGCAGGAAAGGCCTGCAATGGCCCCGGAGAGGGCAGCACCGCGGAACCGGAGGATGCTTTGTCCGGCTGCTTCATTTGCTCCATCAGTTTTTGTGCCTCCGGCGATTCCGGCGGCAGCGATGCGAGAAATTGCTGCGCACGCTGCTGATCCTGACTCCTAACGGCTTTGAACGCATGCGAGAATGCGGCGGCGCGCCGGTCGGGATCGCTGATTCCCATGGCCCATTCCCATGCAGCATCCGGATCGGAAGCAGCGACCGCATGCACCAGCGCGTGCGCAGCAATGTCCCGCTCGACGCCGGCGGGAAGCTTCGCGGCCCATGCGCTGACGGCAAAGCTGTCCTGATGCACCCAAACTCCAAGCGCCGTTTCCAGCGCAGTGTCACGGCCTGTTTGCAACGACGAAGCCCATCGCACCGCGGCTTCCGGGTCGTTCCCCGCCATGCCCGCAGCAAGCGTGGACGTGGCTTCGCGGCGGAGGTTTTCCGGAAGCGTTGCAAGGCGATCGATCCACGGCTGGAGATTATCCGTATGCCAGAGCGCGGCGGAGCCAAACGCATCCGCGAGCAGCTTCTGACGGCGGTCCGCGGGCACGATAGCCAGAAATTCGTCGAAGTGTGAAAGGTCCGCGCCTTTGTTGATCAACTGAGAGATCACGAGAGCCGCAGAGCCCGCGTCGAGACCCGATGGCGATTCGGCGGCAAATTTCCGGAGCAGTTCCGGATCGCGGGAGGCGGCGGCATTCATGAGCATTTCCCTCACCTGATCCGCAATGCCCCCCGGCGGTTGCGTTTTCGCCCACTCCCAGATGGCGTCCCTTTGCGCAAATCCCTCACCGGTGTATAGCAGGTTGGAGAGCACGGTGCGCAAGCCATCGCGCATTGCCGGGGGCTCTGAGGCCAGGAAGGACAGAGTGCCGGCTGGATCCGCCGAAATGCGTTTTGACAGTGCCTCGTTCAATCCCCACCACGCTTCACGGTTGATGATGCCATCGTGCTGTTCCAGCCAGCGCAAGGCGCCATCGAAATCCTTTGCGGAGGCCGCGGCCAGCACCTGTGCGGTGGTATTGGAATCAAAACGCGTGCCGTCTCCGGTGGAAGCTTCTTTAAGATGATCGAGCGCGGTGAAGGGATTTTCCTTTGCCCAGCCGATGAGCGCGAATTGCAGCGCCTCATTTCGCTCCGCGCCTTCCGGCAGCGAACGCGCATACGTCAGGGCCGCCGGTCCGTCTTTCTCCGCCCATCCTGACACGGCGCCTGCGATGGCCTGCTGGCGGTCCCGGCCGGAAAGAGCCTCTGCGGCCGCACGCGCAGCCGACGGATTATTCTGCGCGTAGTGCATAAACGCCGACTGCACCGACCGGTCCCACGGGTTCGCACTGGCGGGCAACTGAGCCACGATGGCTCCCAGCCGGTCCGGCGCGGTTTTGGCGATATCGTTCAGCAAACTTCTGGTTAGGGAAGGCGCGGCAGCAACCTGCGCCGTCAGGTGGTCTGCAGCCTGCGCCGGATCGAGTCTCAGCCATTCCTGCACCATCAGCAAAGCGTGGTCGGTGCGCTTTTTCTCCACCACCAAATACTGCCACGCGCCCTGCGGATCGACCGCCGCCCATTCGGCCAGCAGCGCGGGGCGCAATGCCCGTCGATGGAACGGGTCTTTGAGCGCGGCGATATCTTTGTAGAGAAGCGGCATGGCCTCCGGGGTGGAGCCGTGCTCCTCATGCAGCCGCCGCCATTCCTTGAGGAGCGCACTGCGTTTGAAGAGCGCGAATGGATCGGCGGGCTTCGTGATTTTCTTCGCGGCGGTAACAGGAGGTTCGGAGAGCACCGGCGGGGCGGCAGGCTCGCGGGCCTTCCAGCCGAGCGGAATGAAAGCCGCCATGGTCAGGGTGGCGATAAGATAGGATGAGGCAGTCATAGCGGTGGAAAAGGTGGAAGTGGCTGCAGCGGAACTCCCTGCCCCGGCACCCGCGGAGGCGGAGGAAAAGGCGCCCGCGGCAAGAGTGGCCGGCGCGATGAGCAGTCCGATCGCTGAAGCGACGGAAACGATCAGAATCGCCGGCGGACGGACGCGTCCGAGAATTCCCGCGAGCTTCGATTCCATTCCCTCGGAAACGCGCGCGGCCACCTGCTCCTGCATTTCCTTTCTGCCGCGGCAGAGCCTCTGTTTCACGGCGTCCTCACTGAGATCCAGCGCCGCGGCCACGGCGGCCACCGACTGACCCTCACAATAAAAAAGCACGAGAGGGACGCGCAGGGTTTCCGGCAGACCGGCCAGCGTTTCCCAAACAAACCGCTCCTCTTCAGCATCCACGGCGGCAGCATCCGGGGCCGCGACAGGAGCCTCCGTCAGGCGCAGGGTTTCGCCGTCCAGCGGGGCGTGCTGCCGGTCGCGGCGGAGCGCGCGCACGGCGCAGTCATGCGCAATGCGGGTCAGCCATGACTTGAGTTTGGCGGGCTCGCGCAGTGTTTCGATGCCCTTCCATGCATTCATAAAACTCTCCTGCGCAACGTCGTCCGTCTCTCCCATGCGTCCCGCGATGCTGTAGGCGGCGGCATAAACGGCCGTCTGGTAGCGCCGCACGATTTCCACAAACGCCTCCTTTCCGGCGCGGTCTCTGCGGCGCGCGGCGAGCACCAGTTCCGTATCGCAGGCGCGCTGCCAGTCCACCCGGGACGGGCGGGAGGCAAAAACACGGCGAAGGGTGGAAAGCGCTGAAACCATAGGTGATTTATGCAACCTTTGCTGCGCAAGGACGCAAAAGGTGACACGGAATTCTCCCCGGCATGAAAATTCTTTTCCGGTTCCTCCGTGACCGGACATCAGAACAGTGAACCCGCCCGTCATGGAATCCGATGCCGCACTGCTCGACCGCTATGTCACGCACCGCGACGAAGCCGCCTTCCGGCAAATCGTCGAGCGGCACGCGGGCATGGTGCTGGGTGTGGCCCGCCGCCGCACGGGGGATGCGGTGCTCGGCGAAGAGGCGGGACAGATCGTGTTTACCCTGCTGGCGCGCAAAGCGCCGGCGCTGCGTCATCTGCCACCGGACAGGCTCGGAGGCTGGCTGCACCGCACGGCACTGCTCACCGCCGCCAATTTACTCCGCTCTGAAATGAGACGCCGCCAGCACCACCAACGCTTCGCCAGCGAGGCTGTCCTCTCCCCTGCCCCGCCGGAGGAATCCTCGTGGCGGTCGGCTTTGCCCTTTGTCGATGAAGCGATCGACAGTCTTTCTGAAGCGGACCGGCAACTGGTGGTGCAGCATTTTTATCAGGGCCGCACTTTCCGCGAACTCTGCACCGGCACGGGCCGCACCGAGGATGCCATGCGCAAACGCGCGGTCCGCGCTCTTGAACGTCTCAGCGCGTTCTTCAAGCGCCGCGGGGTCACACTCACCGCGGGGGCCATCATGAGCGGCCTCAGCGCGCGTGTCACCGAAGCGGCCCCCGGCGGATATGCCGCCGCCACCGCCGCCGCCGCGGTGAGCAAAGCCTCCTCCATCAGCACGCTGGCTGTCATTTCAAATACTCTTGCCACTATGACCCTAACAAAAATTACCGCCGCGGCGGCTGCGGTCGCCTTTTTCACGCCCCTCGGCCTGCACTGGAGCGGAAGTGCCACGGTTTCGCCGGCGCCCGCCCCAGGTTTGAATCTTCCTGCGCCGAAGGAATCGAATCTCAGCGCCACCGGCGCGGTGCACCGCGGTCCCTCCGCAGCGACCGTTGCAGCGGGATCTTCCCGCAGCGCGGCCCTTGCGCGCTTCGCGCAGGAACTCGCCAAAGTCACGCCCGCCTCCACCGACCAGCATCGCCTCAACGAATTGCAGCGCCTTGTCTTCGCACTGCCGGAAGGGGAACTGGCGCAGGCGTTCCAGCTTCTCCGCACCGCACCCGGGGAAGGAGTGCTGGGACCGGTGGTGTCCGCTGTCGCCGCGCGATGGGCGGAAATCGATCCCGCGGAGGCCCTGCGCATGGCCCGCACCCTGCCGAAGACGCTTCAGGGTTCCGCATCGTCCGGCGCTCTGCAGGTGTGGGCGCGGCGCGATTTCAATGCCGCCTTCACATGGGCCTGCGCTCAGCCGGAAAGCGAGGAGCGCAACTCCCAGCTCGGCATCGTTTACAACGATCTGATGAAGCGCGATCCCGTTGCCGCCCTGACCCGCCTTCAGGAGATTCCCAGCGCAGCAAGGCGCGAGCAGTACCGCCGGTGGACCCTTGAGGTGTGGCGCAGTGCCGATCCGGATGCGGCCATCAACTGGATCAACACGAGCGCGCCGGAGGAAACCCGCGACAAAATGCTCACTCAATTCATCTATGATTGGTCCGGCACCCGCCCGGACCTCGCCGTGGAATATACGCTCAAGCACATCACGAACCGCTACGAACGCGAGAAAACGATCCGCTTTGCTTTCGATAATTGGGGCTGGCACGATCCCGCGAGCGCCATCGCGACCCTGACAAGTCTTCCCCCTGAATTGCAGACCGTCAATTTGGCGCGGAACTTCGCAACGTTCATTGCCCATGGCGATTCCAGCAGTCTCCTGGAAGCCGCGGGCAAGCTTCCTCCCGGCGAATTCCGCGATACGCTCTATGGAAATGTCGCCTGGAGGCTCGCCGGCACTAACATTGATCAGGCGAAGGAACTCGCCGCCAGCCTGACAACCCCGGCTGCGCGCCGCGAGGCGTTCGCGGGTATCGGTTCGACGTGGATGCATCGCGATCCCGCCGCGGCACGACCATGGATCGAAGCCTCTCCCGACATTCCAGAGGAAGACAAAAAACGCCTGCTAAACCCAACCACAAAATGAATCAGCGCTCTTATCTCCGGCTGGCGATTCATCTCGCCGTGGTGCTCGTCGCGCTGGGCCTCGGCCTTGCGGTACGCGCGATGCTTCCCGCAAAGAACGCCGCCGTCGCGGCAACCAAAACGCCCGCCGGAAAAGCCGCGCCTCCTGCCGGCGTGCCGCCCGTTCTGCCTGAGGAAGCGGGCCGGAACCTTGCTGGTTTAAGCCCGGCGGAAGCCGGCGCGCTGCGCGACCGCATCCGCAACATGAGCCGCGGCAGCAATCCGGTGCGCGACCAGCTCATGCTCCGCATGGAATTGCTCGCAGGCATCACCAGCGTGGAGGACCTTCAGCGCGCGCTGGAATTCCTCGACGCTTCGGGAACCGATGTCAATTTCCGTGAGGAAATCGTCACCGCTCTCGCAGAGCGCCTCGCGGAAATCGATCCCGCCGGCGCCACCGGTGCGCTCATTCCAATCAAAGACCGGCAAGTGCGCCACACGGCGGTCATGAAAGTCATGGAAGCCTGGGCCAGGCGTGATCCCGAAGCGGCGCTCGCGTTTGTCAGGACCCGGAACTCCGGCCTGAAATCGAATGCTCTGACCGCCATCTTCCGCGAACTCGCGAAGGCCAATCCCGCGGCGGCCATAGCACGCTCGGGTGAGTTCGACACCCCCGGCTTCAGCCAGGGGCTGGACCGCATTGTCCTCAGCGAATGGTGGCTCAAGGACCGCGATGCCGCTCTCGCATGGGTGAATGGCCGCGAGCCCGCGGAGCGCAAAAAAGCCATGAGTTCGCTGCTGGACGTCGCCGGCAACCGCGATCCCGAGGGCGCGTGGAAACTCATGCAGTCCATGCCGGTCGCCGACAGGCCGGACATGTGGGGCATCAGCAATCTTCTCTACATGTGGGCGCACAAGGACGCCAATGCCGCTCTGGATGCGGTCCTCGCTGAAACGGATACCGCGCGCCGCGGCGATGTTCTCCAGCGGCTCGGACGCACCATGAAACTCGTGGACGATGGCTACGCTGGCGAGGAGCGCGGTGCGGGCATGCTCGCCAAAATCACGGACGAATCCATGCGTCAGCGGTTTCTTTACGGCATGGTGGAAGGTAATCTCAATGATGGCCACGAACGCGATTACCGGCACGTGCTCGACCTCACGATGCAGCTCACGGATGAAAAACAACGGCTTGAAATGATCAAATCCCTCGGCGGAAGCTGGGGGAAGGCGGATGCTCCCGCCGCAAGCGAATGGCTCAACACGCTACAACCCGGGGGCGAACGGGACGCGGCGATTGGCGAGTTTGTCCGCGGCACCTTCGCCACCGATCCCGCCGCCGCCCTCACCTGGAGCGCCTCCATCGCCGATGACGGAAAACGCTCCCGCCGCCTTATGGAATTGTATCCAAAATGGTTAAAAACGGATGCCGCCGCCGCCGGAGCGTGGCTTTCACAGCAGACGGTGTTGAGTCAGACGGACCGGGCCGCACTTGAGGCAGGCCAGGCCGCGCCGTAGCGGCGAATTGCAATCACCCCAAATCAGCGTTTCTCCGCGAACCGGGATGTTCCGCCGGTTTGTCAGGCCGCTATGATGGCGGGATGAGAATTCGAATTTCCGCTGTCTTTTGCCTCGCGCTGGCGCTGGCCCGGCCTGCCGTTGCTCTCGATAACGAACCGCATTTCACGAAGGACATCAATGTCAAGGTGCCGGCCATCCAGACGGACAAGTCGGTGCGCTGGGACTATGACATCGTGTATGTCCGGGCGCTGCGCGCCGGCGACGAGAAACACAAACGGTTCTACACGGACTTTTCGCAGCCGGTCACCATGGAGCCGGGAGCGGACTTGATGCTGCTGCATCCGGACGGCAAAGAGGAACTGCTGGTCGCGGGCGGACAGGGTTCCATTACCGACCCGGTGGTGTCATTCGATGGTGAGTGGGTTTACTACTCTCACCTCTACGATCTTCAGAAGCCAAACCAGTGGTCCCCTTCCCCGAAAGGCGCGGACATCTTCAAGATCCACGTGAAGAGCCGGCGCATCGTGAAACTGACGGATCAGACGTTCACGCCCAACACGGGCGCGGCAAACTGGTCGGATGATTTTCGCACGCCGAAGGAGGGACGCACGCATTATGATTACGGAGTCTTCAATATGGGACCGTGTCCGCTGCCGGGAGGCCGCATCGCGTTCACCAGCAACCGGGATGGATTCAAGCCTTCCAAGGGCTATCCGGCCATCGCCTTGCAGCTTTTTGTGATGGATGATTCGGATGAGGGCATCGGCGCCAACGTTGAGAAGATTGGGCATCTCAATATTGCGGGCGCGCTGCATCCGGTGGTTCTGGCGGACGGACGCATTATGTTCAGCACGCTCGAAACACAGGGTGTGCGCGGCGACATTTTATGGGGGATCTGGACCATTCATCCGGACGGGACCAACTGGCTGCCGCTCGTAAGCGCCTTTGATCCCGGCGGCGCACCTAACGGATTTCATTTCCAGACACAGATCACGAATGGATCGCTGGTGGTGGAGGAGTATTACAACCAGAACAACTCCGGCTTCGGCGCTTACATCATGATGCCGGCTTCGCATCCGGCGGGTGAGCCGGCGTTCGGCCCCGCGCACATGGCCAGCAATCCGCCGTGGCGCTACGGACGGTTCTACAATGCGAAGGCGAAGTGGTACCAGATGCCCTTCATGCCGCGCGGTTCGGTGTCCATGACACCCTTTTCGCACGGGCTCGAAGGGCCGGCGGATGAATCGGTGCTCAGCGACAAGCACTCGCCCGCCGTCGGCAAATTCACGCACCCTTCCGGCGCACCGGACAACCACATGCTGACGGTTTATTCGCCCGGACCGGTGAATCATCAATACACTCACCTGCCCCAATTGGACGGCGGCATCTATCTCATCAAGGACGGCGCGGTGGTGGAGGAGCCTGCGCAGATGCTGCTGATCAAAAATGATCCGGCGTACAACGAATGCTGGCCGCGGGCCCTGGTTCCCTATGAGCGGGTGCACGGCGTCAAGGAACCGAAACGACTTACACCGCTGGCCAACGACGGATCACTCAGCAGGCACCTTCCAGCGGGAACTCCCTTTGCGCTGGTGGGAACCGCGAGCCTCTACAAACGCGAGAGTTATCCTAACGGGAAAGTACCAGCGGGAAAAGTCACTGCCGTGTATGCCGGCGGGAACGATCCATGGAAAGGGCTGGACGCCTTCACCAGCCACGGCAACGGCATGCCGTTGAACATGCATAATCAGGGAGGCGATGTGGGACTCTACGAAAACAGCGACATCCACGCGGTGCGCATTCTCGTCATGGAGCCGACCACCGACCGCCACCGCGGCGCGGAGACCGGCAAGCACTTCTACAATCACGCGAACGAGCGGTTGCGCATCCTCGGAGAGATTCCCGTTAGGAAATTCAACACGGCTGCCAAAGAAACGATCAAGGATCAGCCGCGCGATGCCGATGGCGAGCCTGACACCAGCTTCCTGGCGAAGATCCCCGCGGATACGGCGTTCACTTTTCAGTCAATCGACAAACGCGGCATGGTGCTCAACACCTCCCAAACGTGGCACCAACTGCGCCCCGGGGAAATCCGCACCAACTGCGGCGGCTGCCACGCCCACAGCCAGAAGCCGAGCGACTTTTCCCTAACACTTTCGGCGCGCGATGACTACAAGGTGTGGGACCTGATCGACTCCACGCCGGTGGTCACCACCAAAGGCGCCGGCGAATCGAAACAGAAATGGGACCGTGAAGATCAGGCTGGCCTGCGCATGGCCAAAGGTGGCCCTGTCAATGTGGAGTATTGGCGGGACATTCGTCCGATCCTTGACCGCAGTTGTGTTGCCTGCCATACCGGCGACAAACCAGCCGCCAAACTCAACCTCGACGCGGACAGCGAAAGCATTCGGCACGAGAACCAGGGCTCGTTTCCGGGAACTTACTACCGTTTGGCGCTCGATGAGGGCGCGAAGTTCGGCCACAAGCCCGTGGGATATGATTCATGGGGTTACCCTAACGCCTCACGTTACGTCCGGAAAATGCAATCGCGCCGCTCGCTGCTGACATGGAAGGTCTTTGGTGAACGCCTGGACGGTTTTTCCAATGACGACCATCCGTCGGAACCGGAACCGGGCGCCGGACATTTCGTTCTTCACGGTGCCCCGGTGCCGACAGACAAGGCACGCGCGGCCTACGATCTCGATTTTCAGGGTAAACAAATGCCGCCTCCCGACGCCGTGGCCGGCACCTGGAAGACACCCGACGGACGCACCGTCAAAGTTCCCGCTCTAACCGACGAAGACAAATTCACTCTCGTCCGCTGGATCGATCTCGGCTGTCCCATTGATCTTGATCGCGAACCGGCACGCAGCCGCGGCTGGTTCCTCGACGACAACCGCCCTGTCCTCACGGTCACAACGCCTGCTGCCGGCGCCAACGCTTCCGTGGATCGCATCCTCATCGGCGCTTACGATTACTACTCAGGCCTTGAGGACGCCAGCCTAACGGTTACCGCCACGTTCCCGGTCAACGGTCTTGCCGCCGGAGAGAACCTTGCTTCGAAATTCAAATCCCTGACTAGAGGGGTCAGGGAACTGAAACTGGATACCCCTCTTAAGAACACCTCTGCCGCGGGCCTAACCGTTTCCGTGAAGGACAGGCAGGGCAACATCAGCCGCATTGACCGCCGTTTCTCCGCGGGCGTCAATGCCAGCACTTCGGCGCCGGAAGCACCCGCCTCCCGCGGCAAGGCCACAGCAAAGGAAACACGGCCCGCCACGTTTCCCCATCGCATCTGGGCGGCGTGCGACTTTGAAACGCAAACGCCCGACTATGGATGGTTCGGCCCGGCGCAGACGAAAACGATTCCTTCCTATCCCGGCAACCGCACAGCCCTTGCCTCAGCACCAAACACCGGTCGAACCCGCAGTGCCTTGAAGACCGGGATGAATCCGGTGCCTGGTCCCATGATGGGCAAGGTAAACAAGCTTTATCTCCGCTACCTGCTCCGCGGCACCACCGGTGCCACGTTCCAGCACTTCAGCCTGACAACGGAGGACAACAATCACATCAATGTCTCCGGCCTAACGAATGACAAGTGGTCGGAGCTGACGCTCAATTTCTCCCGCGACGGCCTTCGCAACGACGGCACGCCCGGCGTGCCGTTCAAAGAGGGCGAGCGCATGGACGACTTCCAGCTCTATTGCGGTGAGCCCGGCTCGAAAGATTGCGAGGTTTTCATCGATGACGTTATCTTTTTTGCCGAAGACCCCACGCTGCCGCCGGAAAAGGAACCCTTCCCAAACCGGGTCATTTTTCTCGCTGCTTTCGACACCGGCATCGATCCGGAGCCCCGCAGGAAATACTGGCCCGGTGATTTTGATATCGTCACCGCGAAGTCCGGCGCGCCTGAAGGCTCTTACTGGGGCGTGGCCCGGGGAGTGCCGCGCAAGGAGGGCCGCGGCAAATGGATTCGACTCCAGATCACCCCGCCAAAACCGGTAGGTGCACACACCAAACTCCGGTTTCGCTATCACCTCACCGGAGCCTCCGACATGACGGTGCAAATCTTCGACGCCACGGACAACGACAACCGTCATCTCAACCTGACAAACCTAACACCCTCCGCCTGGAGCACGCAGTATCTCGATCTCACCACCGCCAAACGAAACGATGGCGGCACCACCCCCTTTGCGGCCGGACATCTGGTGGACGATCTCTTCTTCTTCATCGAACCCTCCGGCACGGCCGAGCCGCAACTCTACATTGATGAAGTGGTGCTCTTCGATGCAGGGAAATGACCAAAGAAACTGCTCAACGCCGTTCCCGCAGATCCTCTTCAGCATAGACACCGCCATCCTCCATCTTAAACCGGTGACCTCTTGTAAATGGCCCCCTGCGCTCACCGGTAAAAAACTCGCTAACTGTGAAGCGCTTTACTGGACCTGCCGGATTGCCAAGGAAATCGACGATTTGACGCATTTCCACCTCAGAAACGGAATCGAACCTCTCCCTGGCTCTCTGCCGCCATACATGTCCGAAAATCACCGGTAGAAGCCCGCTGGCAGTGCGCCCCCGATTCATAACCTGAGCAGACAAGCCGAGGCTCAATAGAAGCTGTGACCACTGCGGCTCCAAACAGCGGCGGTAATCATGTGTCTCCGGAGGACCCGTTTGGAGTTCAAATCCAATCGAGAAGTACAGATAGCGCTGACCTTCGCGGTGCATCGTCTCCCACGGATCATCGGCAGAGCAGCCGATGGAAATGGCCTCCATCCATGGTTCACTTTCACTCATGACGGCATCAAAAAGGGCTGGATTCCCCTTCAGGCAATCTCCGCCGCCCAATCACCTGCGCCTGCGCACCAATCCAAAACCCGCCAGCAGGAAGAGCCCGGCGGCGGACGGCTCCGGAATGATCTGGAGATTGTCATACCGTCCGTCGAAGTCCCCCGCTCCGGCACCCGCCGGGCCGGACCTGACAAAACCGAAGGGCGCGCCGTAGGACGCCAGATTGGTGAACTGCGCGTTGAAAACATTCGCGGGATTTCCCGCATCGGTCACCTTGATCGTGAACAATCCGCTGGGGAAGCTGTGGATCTCAAACTGGTGGAGAAGGCCGTTGGCAGGCACGAAGCCCATGTTCGTATTGCCAAATCCACCGGGACCTTCCACGCGGAACGCACCGGGAATTGCCGTAAAGCCGGGGTGAAACACCAAGCGGTTTTGGCCAATGATCATCCCCACGTTGTAATTCCCATTGCTGTTACTGGCCCCGATCTGGCCGAAAAAGGTCAGTTCGCCGGACGGCGCTGAGGAATGGGAAACCGTGAATAACTGGTCGCTTTGGGTGCCGGAAGGACCGAGGCCGGTAAGGCGCAAGACACCACCGACCACCGTGGCGGTCCCTCCATTCAGTGTCGAAGTGAATTCAGGATAGGCAGTTGCCGCGTCACCGGAATCCGCGGGGCTTTGAAAACTCTGAGAGTAACCCACCGTGACCGCTGCGGCAGGAAGTGCAACTGCGGCCGCAATGGCGCTGCTCAGATACCGGAGAATACGCGGTGCAGTGAGACGGGCTGACATTTTTGAGAATGGCGGTTTGGTGAGGATACTACACAGGGCAATGATCCGGTCAACCCTGCCTATCGTTTCGCCTGCGCGGTTTTCCGTCGTCGAACGAGTGCCGGTGCCAGGGCCGCGGCGGCCAGTGCGGCGCTGCCCGGCTCCGGCACCTGGGTGTAGGTAATCAGCAGGCTGGGTGCCGCAGCACCCTCGTGTGAAGAAAACTCTTTGACGCTTTGCGGCGTCTGTTCGTTGCCGCGCACCATCCAGCCAAAATTCTGCGACGGGTTATCCGCCCAGAACTGCACGTCCGACACGACTCCGCTGCTGGACCACGTATAAGAACCGAGAGCGCCGATGGTTTGTGAAGCGGAGATCGTGGCGGAAAAATCGCCTCCGGCATTCGCCCACAGGGAAGGACTGGACCGGTGCAGCCATGTGGCATCGCCGGCATCGGCGGGAGCGCCGTTTCCGCCGGAACCGGCATTGGTACTGCCCTCGGTCCATCCGGCGGTCACGCGCTGCAGGGTGGTGACGAAGGCCGTGTTGTCCTTCACCCTGGTCGCAGTCATGGTCAGTTCCGCCGCCGTGATGACGGCCCCCGCCGGCAGCGCCGAAAGATCGAACTGGACCAGTGCGCGGCGAAGAGGACTTGAGTCATTGGTTCCCACGCGCCCGGTCATGACGAAGAGAGACGCACCGGAGCTCTGCGCCCCCGCCGGATCTTCATAAAGCGTCGCATCGCGATTGGCGGCGATGGTGACCGTCGCGGCGGAGGCGACATGGGAGGCACCCGTGGCAAGGCAGAGGACAGCCGCCGGAAAGAGAGTTTTCATGCGGCGGAATTCTTGTTATTCCGCCCGCGGTGTCAAGCTCCGCAAAACGCCCCGGTGCCCTTTTCTGCGCCGCTTACGGCTTAGCCCCTTTGCGGCTGCGACGTGATGTGACGGTGCGCCGCGATGTCCTGGGGGGTGCGGGGATAGTGCCGGATCATCATCGGGGCCCAGACGGCCTGATCGAGATGCGAAAACTGTCCCATGGCCTGCATCCAGGGCACGGCATGGTGAGGCCCCAGGTTCATGCCCGAGCCCATCACGTCATCCACCTCCTCCGGCGTGGTGCCATAGCAAATATTGCTGTTCGTGTTGCCGGTGTCGAGACAGGCCTGACGGTGCTCCGCACTGTGACCGAGTCCCAGGAGGTGGCCGATTTCATGCACGTGAGCGCGCTGCAGCATGCGGGCGCCCTTGGCTACCGGATCGAGGTCGCGGGAATCGTACAACTGCGCATGAGAACCGAACCATCTTTCGGTCGGCGCGAGCCGCACCACGTCGATCGTCGTATGGGCGCCGCCGGGAGAATTCTCCAGTACCAGTCTCATGCGGCACCATACGTTAGGACGATAGACGACTCCGCGGTCCGTCTTGTCCATGGCGGCGTGGTGGTCCGGCGTAATGAGCCAGAACTTTCCGGTCCAGAACGCCTGGCCCGTGGACTGGTAGCGGCGTCTAAAGCTGGCCCATGACTCGGTATCCCAGCGGATGATGCGCCGCGCGGTTTCGGCGGGGTCGCCGTAGTCGTTGTGAAAACCGGTGGCGGCATTTCCCGCGGGGTTTCGTTGGCGGAGACAGACTCTCAGAATGATCGTCAGTTCGGCGTTGTTGTAGCGGTCGCACGGATCTGTATTCAGTTCCGCATCGAAGTGTTCCATGGAAATTCCGACGGCAGGCATGGTATGAAGGTGGGTTTGTTTCCGAGACGGGGACTTTCACTTTATTATTCAACGCGCATGCAGAAATCACGAAGAATCCGTGCAAGCGGACTACCTGACCTCAGCTGTTGCGCGTAGCCTTTCTCTTTGCATGCGGCTTCGCCCCTTACTTCTCTTTGCCATCTCTGCACTTCCGTTCGCCGGACCGGCGGCACATGCCGCTCCTCCCGCAGACGTGATCCGGAATTACTGCGCCGATTGCCATGATGCGGAAACGAAGAAAGGCGACCTTGATCTCATCTCCCTCCTGAACAGCGACACCGGCGCGCACGCCGATGCCTGGGAAAAGGCAGTCCGTCAGTTGGAAGCCCGTCAGATGCCTCCCATCGGGAAAAAGCGTCCCGACGAAAAAGGTTACCAGGATGCCATCGCCGCATTGACGACCGAACTGGACACGCTCGCCTCCGCTCACCCGCGGCCCGGACGCACGGACACGCTCCGCCGGCTGACGCGCACGGAATATCAAAATGCGATCCGCGATCTTCTCGCTCTCGACATCGATGCGAAGGCGTTGCTGCCGCCGGATGAATCCAGTCATGGATTTGACAATGTCACGGTGGGCGACCTGCCGCCGGCGCTGCTGCAGCGTTATATTACCGCCGCGCAAAAGATCAGCCGCATGGCGGTGGGCAGTATTCCGCGAACACCGGAAAGCGAAACGATTCGCATTCGTCCGGACATCACTCAGGAAGACCAGGTGGAAGGCCTGCCGTTCGGGACACGGGGAGGCACGCTCATTCGCCATCACTTCCCGCAGGATGGCGAATACGAAATCCAGGTGCGCCTGACGCGGGACCGCAATGAAATGGTGGAGGGTCTCAACGGCGAGCATGAGCTTGAAGTGCTCCTCGATCTGGAACGCATGGCCGGTTTCACCGTGAGGCCTCCGCGGCCTTCCGATGATCACAGCGGTGTGGACACACATTTGCACACGCGTTTCAGCGTGAAGGCCGGACCGCATGATCTCGGCGTGACGTTTGTCAGGGAGTGCACTTCGCTGCTTAATCGCCTGCGTCAGCCCTACAAGGCCAGTTTCAATTTCCACCGCCACCCGCGGCTGTCGCCTGCGGTCTATCAGGTTTCCATCACCGGCCCTTTCGATGCCAAAGGCCCGGGTGACACACCCTCGCGACGCCGGTTGTTCACAGTGTATCCAAAGTCACCAGCGGAGGAGGAAGGTTGCGCAAAACAGGTGCTGGCCGCGGTGATGCGCCGCGCCTGCCGCAAGCCCGTCACCGATGCCGATCTCGAACGTCCGCTCGCCTTCTACCGCGAGGCCCGGAAGAGCGACGGCACGACCTTTGACACCGGCATCGAGTCGGCGCTGAGCGTCATTCTCCTCAGCCGTGACTTTCTGTTCCGCACCGAACGCGACCCTGACCATCCGCCGGCTAAAACGCCCTATCATATTTCTCCGCTCGAACTGGCCTCAAGGCTTTCGTTCTTTCTCTGGAGCAGCATTCCGGATGACGCGCTGCTCGATGCCGCGGTGCACGGCGAGCTTACCAAACCGGACGTCTGCGAAAAAGAGGTCCGCCGCATGTTGGCCGATCCGCGCGCGCAATCTCTTGTCTCCAACTTCGCGGATCAATGGCTCTACCTGCGCAATCTCGACGCCATCACGCCCGATGGCCGTTTGTTCCCTGATTTCGATGACAACCTCCGCCAGGCCTTTCGCGGGGAGACCAGCCTTCTTTTCACCAGCATCCTCCGCGAAGATCGCAGCGTGCTCGATCTCCTGCGCAGCGACCGCACCTGGCTTAACGAACGGCTCGCTCAGCATTACGGCGTCCCTAACATCTACGGCCCGCGCCTTCGCGAGATAAAGGTGACGCCGGAAATGCGCCGCGGCGGATTGCTGCGCAACGGCAGCATCCTCACCGTCACTTCGTATGCTACGCGCACCTCGGCGGTGATCCGCGGTCACTGGATTCTGAAAAACCTGCTTGGCACGCCGCCTCCACCGCCGCCGCCGAATGTTCCCGCGCTGGAGGACAACACGGTTTCCTCCAGCCTGCCCGTTCGTGAACGTCTCGCCAAACACCGCGCCAATGCGGCCTGCGCGAGTTGCCACAACATCATGGACCCTGTCGGTTTTGCGCTGGAGAACTTCGACGCCGTGGGGCGCTGGCGTGAGCTGGAGGAGGGAAAGCCGGTCGATGCCACGGGCGGCCTGCCGGATGGCAGCACATTCACCGGCGTGGACGGACTGGAAGCCGGGCTCCTGCAGCGTCCCGAGCGCTTCGCGTCCGCGCTTGCGGAGAAGCTGCTCACCTTCGCGCTTGGACGCGGCCTCGAACCATACGATGCTCCCGCTGTTCGCAGCATCGTGCGCCGCGCGGCAAAGAAAGACTATCGCTTTTCTGAAATCATCACAGGCATCGCCCTGAGCCCGCCATTTCAAATGAGGACCACCCCATGAGTTCGTTTCTGACGCGCAAAGCCCTTCCCCGCCGCACCTTCCTGCGCGGTCTCGGCACCACGCTCGCGCTGCCCCTGCTCGATGCCATGGTACCCGCGGCCACCGCCGCCGAACGCGTGACGGCCAAGCCCGCCAAACGCCTCGGCTATGTCTTCATGCCCATGGGCTGCGACATCACCCGCTGGACGCCGCCGGGCAAAGACACGCTCGACGAACTCTCACCCATTCTCGCTTCGCTAGCACCTGTTAGGAAGCACCTCACGGCGATCACGAATCTTGAGCTGCAGCCGGCCTATCCCGGCACGCACGCCACTTCCAACGCCGCCTTTCTTAGCGCCGCCCGCGCGAAGCACACCGAAAGCACCGACTACTTCCTCGGCACCACTGCCGACCAGTTCGCCGCAAAGCAACTCGGCCTGCAAACGGAGTTGCCCTCGCTCGAACTCGCCATGGACCTCATGCAGGTCGTTGGCCAGTGCGACAACGGCTACGCTTGCGTCTATCAAAACAATCTCTCGTGGTCGTCCCCCACCACTCCCCTGCCCGCCGAAGCGCACCCGCGCCTCGTGTTTGAAAACCTCTTCGGCGAGGGCGGCAGCAAAAAGGATCGCCAAGCCGCCCTGCGCCGTCGCGCGAGTCTTCTCGATTTCGTCAGGGAGGACATGTCGCGCCTCGCCAAAGAACTCGGCCCGCAGGACAGGGATCGCGTGAATCAATACCTCGACTCTGTCCGCGAAGTGGAGCGCCGCATTCAAAGAGCCGAAGCCGGCCTCCACGAAAATCCCCTGCCCGACCTCGACCGTCCCGCCGGCGTACCCGCCGCCTACGCCGACCACGCGCGCCTCATGTTCGATCTCCAATTGCTCGCCATGCAGGGCGACATCACCCGCGTCATCACCTTCCAACTCGCCCGCGAAACCAGCAACCGCACCTATCCCGAAATCGGCGTGCCTGATCCGCACCACCCTCTCTCCCACCACGGCAACGATCCTGACAAAATTGCCAGGATGGCAAAGATCAATGCCTTCCACGTCTCCCTCTTCGCCGAATTCGTCGCCAAACTCGCCGCCACCAACGAAGGCGAAGGCTCCCTCCTCGACAACACCCTCTACCTCTACGGCAGCGGCATGGGCAACCCCAACGTCCACGACCACACCAACCTCCCCATCCTCGTCGCCGGCGGCTCCGCCTGCGGCCTCAAAGGCAACCGCCACCTCCGCTACGAAAAACCCGTCCCCCTCGCCAATCTGCACCTAACGCTTCTGGACAAGGCAGGCGTGAAACTGGACAAGTTCGGCGACAGTCAGGGGAAGATCAGCGGGCTTTTCGATACGCTGGCGATTTAGAAGACTAAAAGCTTTCGAAACTCAATGAGCCCGGAACTTAAGGCTGCCTTTTGTTTGGCGGTTCCCTTCGCAGCCGCGGGGGGATTTTTGTTCATCCCACCGTGGTTGCTTCATCACGAAGCGGAGACTGTTGTTTCAAAGATCCAGCAGTACAGGGCTGAACACGGAAAGCTGCCTAACGAAATAGGAGACCTGGGGCTTCAGCATTCCGTTTCCGAAAAGGTCTTTTACAGCAGGTACGAGGATGGCTCGTTTTGCGTTTACCTGGGAGGAAGGCTCGGCGAGTCGAAAATCGTTTATCGCGGAAACTGAACTTTCAGCATAATGATACGCGCCGGACTGTTTCTGCTGCTTCTTCTCCTGAAATTCCCTGGAATTTCACTCGGCTCGGAGAGTCCCATTGCCGACGCGGCAGGCAGAGAGGACTGGCCGCGCGTGGAGTCGCTCATCCAGCAAAAAGCTGACCCAAACGCGGCGCAAAAAGACGGCGGGACGGCGCTGCATTGGGCGGCTTATCATGACCGGGTGGATGTGGCGCAGAAGCTATTGGCAGCGGGGGCGAAGGCGTCGGTGGCTAACCGTTATGGAGTGACGCCGCTGTCGCTGGCTTGTCAGAACGGAAATGAAGAGCTTGTGGGCGCGCTGCTGGAGGCGGGAGCGGATGCGAATGCGGAACTGCATGACGGTGAGACGGCGCTGATGACGGCGGCGCGCACGGGGAAGACCGGGCCGGTGGCGAAATTGCTGGCGAAGGGGGCGAATATCGAAGCGAAGGATCGCAGGGGGCAGACGGCGATCATGCGGGCGGCGGCGGAAGGGCATGCGGAAGTGATCGATGTGCTGGTTAAGGCGGGAGCGGACTTTCGCGTGCGGCTGAGGTCAGGATTCACGCCGCTGCTGTTCGCGGCGAGGGAAGGACGCATCGCGGCGGTGCGGGCGCTCCTCAAAGCCGGGACTGATCCTAACGATGCCATTGCCAGCAATGTGAAGCCGGGCGGACGTGAAGCGCCGGGAGGGACGAGCGCGCTGATCTTCGCCGTGGAGAACGGACACTTCGAACTGGCGATGGAGCTGGTGAAGGCGGGAGCGAATCCCAACGACCAGCGCTCCGGCTTCACGCCGCTGCATACGCTGTCATGGGTGCGGAAACCGAATCGCGGTGACGATGCCGACGGCCAGCCACCGCCGGAGACGACGGGCAAACTAACAAGTCTGGAGTTCGTGCGTCAACTGGTGGCTCATGGCGCCGATATCAACGCCATATTATCTGACCGCCCCCGTGCGGCCGGCAAGCTCGGCATGGCGGGGGCGACTCCAATCCTGCTGGCGGCAAAAACGGCGGACCTGCCGCTGATGAAACTCTACGTCGAACTCGGCGCGAAGCCGCTGCTGCCCAACAAAGACGGCAGCACGCCGCTGATGGCCGCCGCGGGCCTGGGTGTCTATGCGCCGGATGAGGAGGCCGGGACGGAGGAGGAAAGCCTGGCGGCGGTGGAGTATTTGCTGACCCTCGGTGCGGACGTGAACACCGTGGACCGGAACGGTGAAACGGCGATGCACGGCGCCGCTTACAAGAGTCTCCCGAAAATGGTTAGGCTGCTCGCTGACAGAGGAGCGAAGATCGAAATCTGGAACCGCAAAAACAAGAGCGGGTGGACGCCGCTGCTGATCGCCCAGGGATTCCGGAATGGAAACTTCAAGCCGCTGGCGGAAACCATTGCGGCCATCAGCGAAGTGATGAGAGCGGCGGGCGTGGAGCCTCCGCCCGCGCCGGAGCGGCCCGTCGTTCCGGTGAAGGAAGAATACAAGAAGCCGGCTCCCTGACACATTTCCGTCAGCTTCTGCGGCGGCGCGCGAGGGCAGCGCCTGCGAGAGCGAGGAGGCCGGCGGTGGCGGGTTCCGGAACGGCGTCGCCGAAGAAACGCACTTCGCCGAGGCCGCCGCGGTCGCCGCCGTTAACAATTCCCTGAAACCCCCGGTAGTTGTCGGTGATGGTCATTTGCACGTACCGGGCGGTGCCGGAGAGGGCGAAGGTTTGGGCGCTGTTGATGCCGCCGAGGTCATTGCCGGGCACTCCGTCGTTGTCCACCACAGGCATCATCGTCAGCGTCGTGGCCGAACCGTTGAACGTGGTGCCACCCTGGGCCGCACTGTTAAATCTCAGGTCCAGCGTGCGCGTGTGATTTCCGACATTGGCGGGCCCGCCGCCGTCGTTTTGATATTGCCAGAGGAGGATATTCGAAATGGCTGTATCCTGGCCGAGATCGAAGACGACCACAGGCTTATTCGTGGCGCCGATGCCAGTGAGGAAGTAATCGGAAGTGGAGTTGTTGGTGACCCACGATTCGGTGAACCCGCCGTAGTTGTGCACCGCGGCCTGGGCGGCGGCGAGGGAATCGCCGCTGTTTACTGCGGGGCTCATGCCGCTGTTGTTGGTCAGAAAAGTAAACGTCTGCCCGGTGAAAGGATCCTCGTTGGCGAACGAACTGATCGCCGGCAGAATGATGGTCGGTGCCGCGGCGGCGAAACCGGTGCTGGCAACGATGAGACCGGCGGAGAGGAAACGGGAATTCATGAGTCGAGGGAAGACGGAATCGGGACGTTAAATTCTGAAGAGAAAGGCCGCGGCTGGAAGAACGGAAATCGATACTTTTATGCAGAAACGTGGACTTGCCTGCGGGCGGGCGGCGTAGTATAGGAAGAACGTTGTCATGGGGGCGCACCGGTTTCGACTAGTGATCGGAGGCGCGGGCAGCATGCCGGAGATGAATCGTTGGCTCCGTTATCAATCCGATTCAAAACAAACAAAAGCAAACTCCAACGAGCTTGCCCTCGCTGCTTAATTGACAGCGACATCTGCGGCGGAACGCCTGTTACCGCCGCGGGTGAAAACCAACAGGCTGGCTCTGAAGCGGGGTGCCCGCGCCACGGGCGAGATTCAACAGGGCAACCGGACCGGGAAATTTCGCCGCTGAAAGCTCAAGGTCTTAAACCAAAACAGCAGCTAAGCATGTAGAAACCTGCGTTAAAGGTTATTAGGACACGGGTTCAATTCCCGTCGCCTCCACCATTTTCATTCTTAACGGAAGGCAAAGCGCGCGTCTCATGGTGCTGCGCGTCAGGATAGCGTCCAAGCGGCGCTGGGCATTGTGGAGCGTGCCGTCCAATCCGTTTGGATTTGTCATTTCCCCCGCCGCCGGCTCTTGAATCATCGGGTTGCGATTTGCATTCATTAAGCCTCGCTTCACCGGACACCGTGCAGTATCGCGCGCGCGGAGCCCGGTCCCGCTTCTGACCGTCATCAAAATCCCGGGCTTTTCCTGCCTCGCTCTTTATGGAATAACGCGCAGTCCCCTTCCCTGTCCCGATGTGCCTGCTGTATTTCTCCCTCCGCCGCGTGTGCCTCGCGGCAGCGTTGATCGCGTCTGCAACCGCCGCGCGTTCCGTGTCCCTCGATCAGGCCGGTGCTCCCGGTGCAGATCCCGCGAGATGCAGCATGACCATCGTGGAGAACCACCCGGCAGTGGCATGGGCGGATGTAAAGAACAATGTCGTCAAATACGTGCGGGCTCTCGATACCACCGGCTCGGCGTGGGGCGCGCCCGTCACGCTGGACACCGGCTCATTCCTCGCAGGCATTTGTCTCCGGACGGTAAATGGAAATCCCGCCGTTTGTTATTTCGACAACACTCTCAACCGGCTCAAATTCACCCGCGCGAGCGACGCTGCCGGCAACTCATGGGATCCTCCCGTCGCATTCGATGGCGGGTTGCTCTCCGGCGGCATCACCATGGAAGTGGTGAATGGAAACCCGGCGGTCGCTTTTCCCACACAAAACGCCGGGCTGAGATATATGCGCGCCCTCAATGCCAATGGTTCTGCGTGGGGACCGGCATCCACGATCGATATTCAAAGCAGAACCGGTAACCCTTCCATGAAACTCGTGGAAGGACGACCCGCTATCGCCTGGCCAAGTCAGTCCAGTGCGCGATTTGTCCGCGCCAATGACGACACTGGAGTAATATGGGGAACACCCAAAATCATTGGATTTTCACCAGGCCTTGGTTTGGCAAATCACTGTTCCCTCCAAATTGTGGGCGGTCGGCCAGCTATCAGTTTCTCTGTTGGAGACTCTACCGTCAACGTCGGGTCTCAGGGCACTGAAATCCTGTACTCAAGATCCACTGATTCCAGCGGTGCCGCATGGAATTCGAATGCCAGAGTTGTGGTGAATCAGGCCGAAACCCTGCTGCGTCACCCGTCTCTGGAAGTGATTAACGGAAAGCCCGCAATTGCCTTTCTTGAGGGCGCGCCGTTTTTCGATCTAAAACTTGTCCACTCCACGGATACCACCGGCTCCGCGTGGCAGGTGCCGCTGACTCTCGACAGCACTGGCGGCACCGGATTTTATCCCTCGCTGCTGATGGTCTCCAAGGCTCCGGCGATTGCATATTATGATTGCACGCCGGGCAGTGTGAAATATCTCCGTGCGGACAACGCCGACGGCACTCTCTGGCCCGCGGACATTGTCGTTGGCAGGCAGGGAACCACCACGGTAATTCCGGATGGCGGGACTGCCGTTTTCCCCATTGCCGCTCCGGGCGGCACGGCGCGCTTCGACTTCAAAATCTGGAATCCAAATTCCGGCAGCGGCGAATTGAACATAACAAACCTAACCATCGACGGGCCGGACGCCGCGGAGTTTTCGGTCATCTCTCCACCTCCCGATGTGCTGGCGGCCGGCGCGACAGCGGGATTGATCGTGCAGCACGCTCCGGTTTCCCAGGGCAGGAAGACCGCGGTGCTCCACATCACCAGCAGCGCTGAGAATCCCCGCCAACTTTACGACATCACCCTGACAAATCACGCGGAGAATCCGGTGCCGGGCACGCGCGATCCATCCTTTAATCCTGTCGCCCTGACCATTAGCCCCTATATTGCGGTGCAGGCGGATGGAAAAATCCTCACCGCCTTTCTCAAACTCCTGACACGCTTCCATCCCGACGGCAGCCCTGACACTTCGTTTTTTGCCCCTCCGCTCAACGCCGGCATCACCTGCCTCGCTGTGCAAAAGGACGGGCGCATCCTCGTTGGAGGCTCTTTCTCCCAAATCGCGGGCCGGATCCGCGCTGGTCTCGCCCGGCTCAATTCCGACGGCTCTCTTGATGACTCATTCAATCCGGGAACCGAAGGCATCGTTCTGTGCGTCATCATTCAGCCGGATGGCAAAATCCTGGCGGGAACTGCCGACCACTCCTCCGGAAACGAAAACTTGAGACGTTTTCATCCCGACGGGTCTCCGGATTCATCTTTCGCTTCCATTCCCCGCGGCGCTCCGGTGGAATGCCTCGCCCTTCAACCGGACGGGAAAATACTGGTTGGCGGAAGGTTCACAGAAATCTCCTCCGCTCCGGCTCCCGGCCTCGCCCGGCTCAATGCCGATGGCACCCGCGACACATTTGCCCACGATTTCGCCGCTTTATTTGATGTCAGCATTAACGGCCCCTCAGCGATCACCGTCCAGCCGGATGGCGGGATCATTGTCACCGGCCGCTTCGAGGGTGGTCTGGCGCGCCTTTTTCCTGACGGACGGCTCAACGGCGCCACGGCCTATGTCAGTGGAATCAATCAGGGAATCAGCACCGCCATGCTGCAGGCGGACGGTAAATCCGTAGTGAATGGCTACTTCACAACCTTCGGAGGTGTTTCCCGCCACAACCTCGCACGCATGCAGCCCGACGGAACGGTCGATGCGGATTTTCAGCCCTTCATCTTCCATCCCTTTTCTGAATATGACTATGATCTGATTGCGCTCATGCAGGCGGACGGCAGGGTTCTCATCAGCGGCTTCTTCCACGGCGTGGATGACATGACGCAACCACATCTCGCCCGACTCGAGAATGACACAGCCGTCAACCTTCTGCAAACCTCCGGCACTTCCACCATCCGCTGGCTGCGCGGCGGCGCCGCAGCGGAAGTGCGGGATGTCACCTTCGACATCAAGACGGACAAGTCCCCCGACTGGACCGGACTCGGCAGCGCTCATCGCATCCCCGGCGGCTGGGAATTGACAGGACTCACACTTCCCGCCTCCGGTCAAATCCGCGCCCAAGCCTATGCCGGCGGCTCCGTCGCCGAATCCGTCGCCCCCATCCTCACCGGTCTCGACTCGTGGCGCATCCAATACTTCAACTCCGCTCACAATACCGGCGACGCCGCCGATGACGCCGATCCGGACCAGGATGGCCTAACCAATTTCACCGAATTCGCCTTCGGCCTCTCCCCCGTGGATCGAAACAGCAATGCCCTCCCTGAATTCAAACACAACGGCACCTCTCTCACCGCCTCCTTCCACGCACCTGAAGGCAGAGAGAATCTGATCTACAGCGCACAATGGAGTGAAACCATGCAGGCAGACACGTGGACAGAGATCCCGGACACCGGCACCGGAGGTGCACACACCTTCCATGTGCCGGGTGGCAAGGCAAAGGCCTTCGTCCGTTTCACCGTGGGGATGCCTTCACCGCAGCCGTAAACGTTTTGCCGGACTGCGGGAAATGCGGTCAGTGGCGTTCAGGCCTGTCCTTCATTCATTTGAAGGTTTTTTTTTCCTTCGTGAAAACCTTTTCGGTGCCGCGGCGCTTTATGGTCATCCGGCCATTCGCGGCGTCGAAGGTGAAGACGGCGCCGCCCTCGATCTGGAATTTGTCGGCGGCGGTCGCTTCGAGCGAAGCCGCGGATTGCTCGCCGGGCGGTTGGAAGTAGAGTGTCGAGCCATCTCTCGTAATGATCACCTTCCCGGGCGCGCCGGGGGCGGAATAGGTTCCCACGTACTGGTCGAGCACGTCCGGGCTGACCGGGATGGATTCCAGGGCGGGAATTTGAAACGGCCTGTGGCAGTAAATGTCCACGACGCCGTTCATGATATTGGTTACGGGGTAGATCTTCGCATTCGTAGCATAAGCGACAGCCAGTTTCTCCTCCGGCTCGTAAGCCACCCATGCGCCGCGGTTGTCGCCGCCGCCTGACTCCCCGTAGAACGTTTTGCCGGCGAAGGTGAAGGTGGTCATCCCGAAACCGTCGCCGTCCCTCATCGTTTTCATTTGGTCGAGAGTTTCCCGGGAAATCAGTTTCAGGCCGAACAGCGCGTGGATAAATTTGGCGAGGTCGTTCGGTGTCGAGACAATCTGTCCGCCGCCGAAAAGGATGCTGGAATGCATTTCGCGTACCGGCTTCCATTTGCCGCCGAAGTGAGTGTAGGCAAGACTTTCATTGTTATTCACATCGATGTCTCCGTCCGGGGCGTATGTGTCTTTAAGCCCGATTTTGAAGGTGATTCTTTCCTTGAGGGCATCTTCATACGGTTTGGCGGTGACCTTTTCAACGATGAGCCCCAGAATGAAAAATCCGGTATTGCTGTAGGAATGCTTTGTGCCCGGTTCGAAAGCCGGTGTGCCTTTGGCAATAAGAGCGAGCATTTCATCCTTCGTTACGGCGTTCGTTTTCGACGCCGGTCGCGAATTCGGGATGCCGCTGCGATGCGCGAGGATGTGCGCGATCGTGATCTTCGGGGCGTTCGGGATCTGCGGGAAGAACTTGTCAAGCGTGTCGCTCAGCTTCAACTTTCCCTCCTCGACGAGTTGCAGGATCATCACGGAAGTGAACATCTTTGTGATCGAACCGATCCGGAACCTGCTGGCGGCGGACAAAGGCTTCTTTTCGGTGCCGTCGATGTGGCTGAAGCCGATGGCGCGGGTGTAAAAAACGTTGCCGTCTTTGGCGAGCGTCAGGCTCCCCATCGCCTTGTTCTTTTCGGCAAGCCGGTCAAAAAACTGGTCGAGTTTGGTTTTGTCCAGCGTCTGTGCGTAGCCGGTAGTGAACAGCGCCAGGGTGAGCAGAATGTAAATTACTATTTTGGTTTTCATAAGAGCACCTCCTTTTTTGTGTCGATGACTTTCTGTACCTGCGTTCGCAGAACCGCCGCCACGGCGGCCACGACGCTTGAAGCAAATGTGCCGATTAGTCCGATCATGACGGGACCCGCGCTGTCCTCTCCGGTTCCCGCCGACAGAAACAGGAGCCACGCGATTCCAGTGACCATCAGGAGACCGATGGTGACGGCGGAGTGTTTAATATGCCGCAATGCTCTGACCGATAACTCCGAGAAAGTTCTGTTCTCGTCGATGTAGCTCAACAGCCTGAACGCTTGAAACAACCCGAAGAGAAACAGTGCGGCCTGAACATACGCGCCGGCTAAAAAGAGATAGATCTGCCATGCGGGATCGGGTGTTTTGGCAGCCTCCTTTGCGATCATGCGCGGCAGCGGAAAAATGCACGCGGCCAGCGCAGCGATGGCGATCAATGAAATGACGAGCCTTAAGAACAGGGTGGAGCCTCGATTCATAATGGACCTCCTAACGATGGTTGCGTTCGCCCGGATAATGGCCGCCAGGGTTTCGACGAACATCCAAAGGACTAAACTGAATAAGCCTTTTCGCGTCTCGATGCGCTCGCGGCACAGATCGTTGAAGGTTTGCGCCATTCCTTCGCCAAAGCGCTCGCGATGCGCCTTCGGGTAGAGGCGAAGCAGTTTTGCGTACCAGTTTCGGTAGCGCCGTATGACAGGTTCAGTTGCCATAGGCGGGGGAGTTTGGCGTCAGTTGTTTCTTTTTGGCGATCGCGAGGACTTCGCGATACCGCTCGAGTTCGGCCGCGAGCGTCGCCTCCCCTAGGGCTGTCATCTTATAATAAACCCGGCGCTCATCGTCCAATTCGGGATCCACTTTCCTCTCGCTCTCGCGTATCAAGCCGGCCTCTATCATGCGGCCGATCGATCCATAGAGCGTTCCCGGTCCCATTTTTACTTTTCCCTGCGACTCGGACGCCACCTGCTTCATGATTCCGTAGCCATGCCGCTCGCCGTTGGAAAGGGCGAGGAGGATATGAAGCACCGCCGGAGTCAGCGGGGTATGTGAATTATTTTTCGCCACCAGGCCAACTATATCCGTAACGGATATATGTCAAGCACGACGGTCAAAAAAAGCGCCTGCCGGAGCGCAGCATGTTTTTCGAATCCTAGGGCTTGTTTACATTGGCCCCTGCAAACGGGAAGACCGGTTGCGGACCACAGTTTTTGAGTTAGGAATGCCGGCCTGTTCCTATGACTGACTTCCATCGCTTCATGCCGGTGCCGCTCCGTGAGCGGTTTAAAAAAT
>DASZQB010000051.1:0-7785 GCA_035550135.1 Verrucomicrobiales bacterium | reverse complement strand
ATGAGGAGGCTCGGGTTGACGGGGCGGATTGAAAATCCGCGCTCCTTTTCTTGCATCCCGCACCCTTTAGTTACCTCCAACATCGTCGCAAACAGGTTCGGGGTTCGTACCGAAGGCGCTATTCATACTCATACTCTTACCCCCTAACAGAGTAAGAGCAGGAGCATGAACCGCGCTCATCCGGACGGGGAAATTTTGATGCTTCCCATTTTCCCCTGCCGCTGCTAGACGGACGCCGTTCATCATGAAACCCTCTTTCCAAATCGCCTTTCTTGCCGGTTCTCTCCTCTTTGCCGTGACGCGCGCGGAGTCCGCCGTCACTTCGGTTTTTCAGTACCGGTTTCCCGCTTCGTATGATCCTGCGGCGGGAGCGGCGGTCACGGATCTCGGCCCCACCGCGCACCACGGCACCCGCACCGGGACGGTGGCGCTCAGCCCCGACATCCCGGCCGGAGCCGCGCCGGGCACTCTGTCGGCGATCATGGATCCCGCGGCCTACAATGTATTCAAGACCACCGGCACCGATCTCCTAACCAACACGCTGGTGGCCAACGCGGGCGGATTTACCTTCGACGTGTGGTTCAAGGGCACCGGCGGCACCGGCACCTCCGGCAAACTCATCGACAATGCGGGCACGGAATACATTGCGGTCGTCGGCTCCAGCACCGGCACGCCCACCATGTTCATGAGCACCAGCGACAACATCAGCAACCGCGTCACGCTGGGTGTGCCCGACGGTCTGCTCGTCAATGACTGGAACCACATCACCTTTTCCTTTGAGGTCACGGACACCACCAACCCGATCCTGACAGGCGGCAACTACATCATCACGCTGAACGGGACCACGAGGACCTTCACCGGCAAGACGATGTCAAATTTCGGTGACACGCTGAATCGTCCCATGAGCATCGGCGCGCATCCCACCGCCACCGCCGCGGCCGACCGCTACAGCGGCCTCATTTACAATCCCCAGGTGTTTCTGGGCGTGGTGCCGGAGCCCACCACGGCATTGCTCGGTCTGGCCTCCGGTGCCCTGCTGCTGCGCCGCCGCAGAGGAGTTTGATGCTGCACGCATGGAGTGAATGCAGAGCGACTCTGGCGCAGCCGGGTCGCTTTGGCGCCACGCGGGGAAAACGAAAGCGACCGGGTGCGCCACATCGCTCTACTTTTGTCCAGCGCTTCGATGTGACCGTTTCGCAAGGGTCGTCGCAGCGTGATCGTTTTCTTTACGACGGTTCCAATTAGACACCACCCCGCATTGACAAGAAGGCTGCCTCGCGCCTTTTGCACGGCTCCCCTTCCCCATGCTCCAACTGTCCAACATTTCGAAGGCCTTCGCGGGCCGCGTCCTTTTTGAAAACGTTTCGCTGCAGATCAACCGCGGCGACCGCGTGGGGCTCGTAGGCCCTAACGGAGCGGGCAAGTCCACGCTGTTCTCCATCGTTCTCAATGAGCAGTCGCCGGACAGCGGGCGCGTGCTCATGGAGCGCGGCATGACGTTCGGTTATCTCCCGCAGGAAAGCGCCCCGGCGGGCGACGAAACCGTCATGGAAATGGCGACGAAACACGCGCCGGAAAATTCCGGCTGGGAGATCGAGCCAAAGGCGCAGAAAATCCTGCGCGGGCTCGCGTTCCGTGAATCTGATTTCAACCGCCCTGCGAAAGCACTGAGCGGCGGCTGGATCATGCGCGCGCACCTTGCCCGCCTGCTGGTGCAGGAGCCGGACCTCCTGCTGCTCGACGAGCCCACGAACCACCTCGATCTCGAATCGCTCCTCTGGTTTCAGGACTATCTGAAAAACTACCCGGGCGCGATTCTCATCATCTCGCACGACCGCGAGTTTCTGAACAGCCTGCTGCGCAAAGTGGTGGAGATCGCGTGGCAGCGCCTGCATTTTTACAACGGCAACTACGACGACTTCGTGCGTGAGAAAGCCGCGCGAGCCGAGCAGCACCTCGCCGCCTACGAGAACCAGCAGCGCGAAATCGCGAGGCTCCAGGACTTCGCCGACCGCTTCCGCGCCAAGGCCAGCAAGGCCGCGCAGGCGCAGAGCAAGCTCAAGCAAATCGAGCGCATGGAGAAGATCGAGGCCCCGCTGGAGCAGGCGAAGACCGTGGGCTTCCGCTTTCCCCAGCCGCAGCGCAGCGGGCAGCGCGTGATGACATTGAAGGATATTAACTTCTCCTACGGAACCCTTGAAGTGTATCGCGGCATGGAGCTGGAGGTGGAGCGCGGCCAGCGCACGGTGCTCGTCGGCCCCAACGGCGCAGGAAAGAGCACGCTGCTGAAAATCCTTGCAGGCGTCATCGTTCCGCAGAGCGGCCAGCGCATCCTCGGACATAATGTGAAGTGCGGCTACTTCGCGCAGAACCGCGTGGAAACCCTTCAGCCAAACCGCTCCGTGCTCGCCGAAGCCATGGACCTGGAAGTGCGGCAGCCGGAACAGTTCGTGCGCACATTGTTAGGCAGCTTCCTGTTTTCCGGCGAGGATGTCTTCAAGCCCGTGGCCGTGCTCAGCGGCGGTGAGAAGAGCCGCCTCGCGCTCTGCAAGCTGCTGCTCGATCCGCCGAACTTCCTTCTCCTCGACGAGCCCACCACGCACCTCGACATGGCCAGCATCGAGTCCCTCATCGGCGCGCTGAAATCGTTCGAAGGCACCATCGTTTTCATCAGTCACGATGTACACTTTATCCGCAGCATCGCGAAGACGGTCATCCACATCAGCGCCGGAAAACTGACGCCCTACGCGGGCGACTATCAATATTATCTGGACAAGAGCAAAGCCACTTCCGAGGTCGCCGCCCTAACATCCGGCCAGAAGCTGCAGGACCTCCGCCCCAGCGAAGCCCCCGCCGCCGCAGAGGCCCCGAAGGAAAAAGTTTTCCTCACCCGCGAAGAGCGCAAAACCGCCGGCCGCGAACGCGAAGCCCGCCTCGCTGCCCGCCGCAATCTCAAAGGCCGCGTCGAACAACTCGAGCGCGACATCGCCAAACTCGAAGAGCGCCAGCGCGTCATCTCCGGCGACCTCGAACGCCCCGAAACCTACGACAACTCCAGCCGCGCCATGGAACTCAACCGCGAACTCATGGGCATCACCGAATCCCTCGAACGCCTGACCGCCGAGTGGGAGGAGGGACTGGCGGAGATCGAGCGGCTGACGAAGGAGGGGTAGGTGGCGGGGCGCAGGGCGGATGCACATCTCTGTTAGGCATGCGGGAACCTGTAGCAAGGCCGTCCCGGCCTTGTCAGTTGACATCCCCCCGCTGTTTGCCATCAGCGGTTATTCTCAAGGCCGGACGGCCTTGCTGCGGGCGGATTCCATTCCTAACATTCATGTGCGCCGGCCCTGCGACCGGACTTAATCGTGGATCGATCACCTGCACTATCCTTGCGCCATTCAGGTCTGTCTTTTTGTTGCTCACCGCGCAATGGGATGCCCTGGCAAAAACGCCTTCCCTGTGTTCTCTGCTTTCCACGCTTTGGCCTGCCTTTCCACTGCGGCGGGCACTTTCAGTCATGTCATCCATCCAACTTCGTTTTAAACGGTCGTTTTATGTCCGGCACGGAATCGTGGGGGGAATGACCGGGTTTTTCTGTGCGGTGATCGCGCTGTCCACGCGGCATGCGGGCCTGCTGGTGCAGGCAGGAGTGCCGGTGCTGTTTATGGGACCGTGGCTGTTTCTGGTGCTGCGCGAGTATTTTCTCGCGGCGCGGGAGATGGATGAAAAGGGGGTGACCCGTCGCGACGGGCGGCGGTTTTTGTGGAACGATCTGGACAGGGTGCAGGAGGTGCATCTGATCATGCACGGGCTCCAGGGACCGCTGAATCATGTGGACTTGCGCTTCGCGAGCGGGAAGGTGCGGATTCTCTATCTGGTGCTGGAAAACGGGTGGAAGGGAATCGAGTTTGCGAAGCAGCGTGAGGCGGAGCGGCTGAATCCGTTAAGAAGAAGGCTCCTCGCGCTGATCGCGGGGCGCATGCGCGCGGAGCGGAGGATCAGCGGCTGGTAAACCCTGAGCCCGATGAATCCCATGCCGGAAACCGCCTTAAACAGGGACCACCGCATGCGGGTGTATGTGTTAGGCGGGATTCTTTTGCTGTCAGGGGCGGGTGTGTGGCTGCTGCTGGAGGACGAAGGGAGCGCGGAGAGGGCAGCGACACGCGCGCGGGAGCGTTTGAAAGCGCTGCGGGGGGAACCGCATCCTCAAACCAAAACGCGGCCCGGGACGGCGGCGAGCCTCCCGCCTGCGGTAGGCCGCGCTTATGCGCCGCTGCCTCTGGCCGGCAAACCTCCGGAGGAGGCATGGGAACTGGCGCATTCCCTTGAGGAAAACGGACGGGCGATCACCGCAGACTGGAAACTCACGAAAGAGATTGCGGCAAAGATCGGCATTTCAGAGACGGACCGGGCCGGAGTTTGCGAGGCCCTCACGCTGGCACGAACGCGGCTGATCGAGGAGGACCGCCGGAATCTTGTCGTGGAGGAAGCGAGCGAAGAACGGACGCACCTCAAAATAAAGCCGCATGATCTTAGGGCCATTTGTCAGGACCTGCACGACAGCATTTACAAAGCGCTCAAATCGGCCACGCCTCTGGCGGCGGACACGGTGTGGCTGCTGGTAATGGAGCGCGGCGCCATGGACTTTGCCGCATTCAAGGACAGCGGGGGCGCAGAGACGGAGTTGGAACTCACCCGCGCGGGAGCGGGCGATGACCAGCGCTACAAGCTGGTACGATCGGCCACCATCCTGAGAGCAAATGCATTCGAGAACGACCTGGTCCGCCTCGACGCGGGCGAAACCGGCACGGAACTGGTCACCGGCGGGAGCAATCTCTGGTTCCCGGACACGCCGGAGGCCATCGTGAGGAAGGAATTCACAGTCACGTTCAAACAAATCCCGCCGCGCATCGCCCATCTGTTGCCTGTGCGGCGGTAATGCGGCGAGCGCCGGCAGTTCCGTACCGTGCTGGTTAGGACTCATTCCAGTTCGGCAGCTGCGTGGAAAAGCTGTCCGCTGTCCCGACCCGTCACCGGTTCGAAACCTCGGAGCCCAGCAGGTCGCTGGTGCTGAACCAGGTTTCCTGGTCGCGGATGACGGCTTGCGCGGGGAGTTGGTCGCTCAGGGTGCCGATGTCGGGGAGGCGGCTCACGGCGGTGCCGATGGCCATGAATTCCACGAGGCCGCCGATTTCGTGAATGTAGGTTTTGATGCCGACGACGCTGTCGGCGCCGAGGCTGGCGGCTTCGTCGCGCAGGAGGCCGACGGCGTGCTCGCGGGCGTCGTGCACGAGGGAGGTGAGGTCGCTGATTTCGCCGCGCGCCATGGATTTGAAGAGCGCCTTCAATCCGCCGAATATCCCAAGTGAATACACCGCAGTACCCAGCACCAGCCGCAGGGGGGCATAACCAAGGCTGGCGAGGTTCCACATTTCCTCACACGTCAGGTCGCTGGTGACGGGGCTTTCGGAAAAGGCGGTTAGGGCGGGATGCCACGCGGCGGTGCCGAGCATCAGCATTTCATGCACCCCCTGGAAGGGCTTGATGACGGTCTCGATGCCCAGCACGGCATTGGCGCCGGCGGCGCGCGCTTCATCCGAAATGCGCGCGAGCGCCTTGTGCCGCGTCTTGTTGAAGACATCGCTGTATTCGCTCACCTCGCCGCGCACCATGCGTTTGAGGCCACCCACAAGACCGCCGCCGAGGCCCATGGAATAAGCCACGTTTCCCATCACAAAACGCAGCGGCTGATAACCGCAGTCGTAAATGCAATACAGTTCCTGACCGTTCGCGTAGGCGGAAAAAACACCGCCGGCGGCGTCCGGCTGATCCGTGTGAATGGCGGAGGCCACGGAGAGAAATTCGATGTTGCCCTGAAAATGCCGCAGATCGCTCGTCACGTCCGCCACGCCCTGCGCGCCGCGCTGCTGGGCCTCGTTTAGAATCCGCGCAAACGACTGGTGCCGGCCTTCGCTGATGGTCTGCGTGACCTGCCTCACTTCGCCGCCCGCAATGGTCCGCGCCATGGCGCGCAGCCCGCCGAGAAATCCCAGCGAATGCACACTGTTGCCCACCAGCAATTCGCCGGGCCGCAGGCCTTTGAGATTCAGACAATACATGTCGTTCCCTGACAAACCGCTCATCAGCGGCGCGGACGGTTTGCGGAATCCGGAATCGGTGGAGGTATTCATGGAAAGCGGCGTGATGCGAAATGAAGGCCGCGGATTGTCAGCGGGTTTCCGCGCGGAGCAAAGCGAAGCGTTGGGTGAAATCGCAGTGGCACGCCGGGCCGCTGCTGCTTTGCGGCGCTGGACGAAAGTAGAGTGACTGTGGCGAAGCCCAGTCACTTTTGGTCATCGCAGGCTGAGCGAAAGCGAGTGGCCTTCGGCACACATCACTCTACTTTTGCGCCACGAGCTTCCACCTTTCGCGCCTTGCGCAAGCGCTCCTCCCGCAAAGCCGTCCGGCCTTGAGCAATCGCCGGACGCGCTGAGGGCAACGCACGTCTCCCCTCAAGGCCGGACGGCCTTGCTACGGGTTTTTTTTCCGAGTCCGGGCTGACGCAGCGCACGATGAGTTTGATGCGGTGGGACTTGGCAGGCATCGTGACACAGATGACTGGATTTCAGAGGCGGCACCGTGATATGATCATCCATAAAACAACCGGTGCGGATTGCCTCACTGCAACTTAAACAAGGACACCTATGACCGCCAAAGACATTGTTGCCGAACTCAAGACGCTGGGAAATGCGCCTGCCAAAAAGAACTGGATGAACAACGGCGGGGCGAAGGAGCCGTGCTTCGGCGTGAAGGTGGAGGACATGAAGAAGATCCAGAAACGCATCAAAATGGATTATCAGCTGGCCCTGGACCTTTACGATACGGGCATCGCCGACGTGATGTATTTCGCCGGGCTGATCGCGGATGATGCGAAGATGACGAAGAAGGATTTGCAGAAATGGGTGGAAGCCGCCAACAGCGCGTGGGTGGCGGAATACATGGTGCCATGGGTGGCGTCCGCGAGTCTGCACGGACGCGAGATGGCGCTGAAGTGGATGGATTCCAAAGACGAAAAGATCGCTGCGGCGGGCTGGCAGACTTACGGCAGCCTTGTGGCGATCAAGGACGATGCGGAGCTGGACCTTGCGGAAATCAAGTCGCTCCTGCAGCGCGCGGCGAAGGCGATCCACCAGCAGCCGGACGGCATCAAATTCGCGATGAACAATTTCGTCATTGCCATCGGCTGCCACGTGAAACCGCTGCACCCGGCAGCGGTCGAGACGGCCAATGGCATTGGCAAGGTGGCCGTGGCGCCGGCCGGGAAGTGCAAATCAATCGCATTCGCGCCGGAGCGCATCAAACAATTCGAAGCGCGCAGCCCCATCGGGAAGAAGCGGAAGTCGCCGAAGTGCTGAGGGCCGGCGCATATAGATGTTAGGCACGGAATCCGCCCGTAGCAAGGCCGTCCGACCTTGAGTAACCCTCGACGGCAAACTGCCGGGAATGTCGCCTCACAAGGTCGGACGGCCTTGCCTTGAGTTTCTACATTTCTGGAATGGCATCGGAAATGGGGAAATACCTTGAACCACGGAGTGGTTCCCCGTGAATAGCCCGGGGTGAACGAAGTGAACCCCGGGTTTCCACGTCCACGGGCGTTCCACCACAGCGTGGTGGCCCAATGCACCCGGAGGTCACGGCAAATAGTCCGGCTTCCATACCAAATGATGCTCCTCCACGAGCGTTTGCAGTTCCTCCACGAAACTGGCGCGTTCATGATGAATCTCC
>DASZQB010000050.1:0-137084 GCA_035550135.1 Verrucomicrobiales bacterium | reverse complement strand
CCGAGGACCGGACCGGGAGCGCACCGTGAAGACCACCTGCTCAAAAGGAACGGAAGCTCCCGTCCTTAGGGTCGGGGCCGAATTGAAATGTTTTCTTTTGACTTTTGAGACGCGATCTGTGGCGAAGCCCAGTCGCTTTCGCCTCTCATGGATGCAGCGAAAGCGAGTGGCCTTCAGCACACTCACTCTACTGATATTCCCGCGACGAACGAAATCCTGTGAGAAGTGCAGGCTAACGCATTTCGGTCCGGCGGACGACGGCCTTCTCATTTGAGCGGCAAAGCGCCGGATACTGCATCCTGGCCTGGCGGTTTCGGTGCCGGACCGGTGGATACTCCGGCTTTCGGCCCGTTTTCTTCGCCGGAGGACGGCTCGTCATAGAACACCTCGCTGTGGGAAGCGCTCGCGCGGGAGTTGCTGGCCCACTGACGCGAGCCGTTGGTGCCGACCAGTTCCACCGCATCGATTTCCGGCCAGCTTTGCACGCGGCCGGTATCCACATAGACTTTGATCCGGCTGGCGGTGATCCCCGCTGGCACCGCCAGCGACGTTTCCAGGCTGTCTTCACCGGCGTTTGGCTGCGCCGCCGTTCCCCGCCAGAGGACTTTCTCGCTGCCGTCAGGCGCGAGAGCGGCCACTTTGGAAATCGCGCCAGGACAGTGCGTCTCGTGAATGTTGATCTCTTTAATCTCCACCGCTTTCTCATATCCCAGCGCCAGCCATTGCTCGCCGCTCTGTCTGGTTGGAGCCCATGCGGTGGGACTGTCGCCGGCCTTCGGTGTGTCCGGCGCTCCAGTCGCCTGAGTGTGATGCCACTTGACTTTGCCGTTAACCATGGGAACCGCGCGCTGGCTTGCAGCCCCCTCAGGCTTGTCCTGCCGCGTTGACTCCTCCAGCCCGGAAGAACTTTCCTGACGGGAGTTTAGCGCAGCAAATCCTTTTCCGGCCTGGGTCTCTGCGGCGGAACCGGACTTTTTGTTCCCGGAGATTCGGATGTTCCCGGTCATGTCCTTTTCACCATCCACCAGCGAAATCCGTCTCCGGAAATGTGCCGGGTGCAGGGTGAGCGGATATCACGTTTCTGCGGAGCGGAACAGACGCATCGTCGCCACCGCGCCCGCGATCCCGTTGAAGATACATTGACGTGCCGATGGCCACGCATGCGGCGGCAGAGACGAGAGCCATTTTCGTTTTGGTGGTCATGGCAAGAGAATGAGTTAGAAGGCTGCCCGCAGCGGCGGTCTGTGTCGCCTGACCCGCCGCGGATGCGCGCGCCACCGCTGCGGCGGGCGGCACTGCGGATGCCGACGCCATGAGCGCCACGGACAGCGCGGAGACTGTGCCTGTGATGCCATGCCGCCCCAGGATGGCCCGCAGTTTTTGCAGCGCCCGGCCCATGCGTTTCTGGGTGGCGGCGTCGCTCAGTCCCAGTGAGACCGATGCAGCGCATATCCTGACGCTGCCAGAAACGCAGCAGCAGAAGCTGGCGGTCGGTTTCACCGAGCCTGCCGAGTGCGGTGTCAATGACCGGAGCCGCAGCTTCCCAAAGGCTGTCTGATTCAGAGGGACCGGGTAAAGTGGCGGCATTCATTTGCGTGGCATCCTGTTCCCTTTGCCGGCGGCGGGTTTCCACTCTCACCGCGTCCACTGCGCGTCCGCGGGCGACCCGGTGCAACCATGCTGCGAGTGTCCTGCCGTTGCGCACCACCTCCGGCTTCGCTGCCAGCCCGACAAAGACTGTCTGCATCACATCCTCCGCCAGCCCTGTGTCTCCGGTAATACGCAGCGCCGTGGAATAAACCAGGCCTGCATGACCCTCCACAAGCTCACGGAAGGAGGCACCGCACCGGCTGGCGGTGTAGCACTGAAGCAGACGACTGGCATGAATTGGGTCCATCGAAGCGCGTTAAAGTCGTCGCAGCACGGAACTATCAGACAAAAATCGCGCACTTCGATTGGCATTATCCCCCAGCAAGCGGCGACGCCTCGCAGCGAGTGGTTAACCTCTGCATCTCCCCCATACAAAGACGCATTATTTGTTCCGGGAAAATCCGCAGGAACACACCAAAATCAATTGACAAGCGACCCCGTTAATCACCGAAGTTACTCATGACAAAATCTGCGCCTCCAGTAACCGGCTACCTTTTTCAGGGCGCTGGCCGGGAACCTTCCTGGATGGATTTCGTCCGCCTCCAAATCCTCGTCTCAGGCGTTTGCCAATGGCCGCTTCCTTCGCGCCTCATCTCCCTTCAAAGTCAGAATTGTATCTCTCTCCTCCCGCGCCTCCAGGCGAATCAGGCTAAATCAAACTAAATCAAACCAAAGATTTTTTCCAGGGCTGCCCAATTGATACTTTTTTGCCAGTTATCGGCCGACACTTCTTCCCTTCCACATCGAATCCACTCCCGCTGCAACAAAATGACTGCGGGATGATCCAGGTGCAGCGCAACGCAAATCGTATATCATAGCTGGCTTTTCAGGCCATTTCCCAATTGATGAAACCCCTCTCCCGCTCCGGAATTACTTTCCTGCTTCTGGCAGGTGCTCTCATGTTCTACCGGAGCGGTGACAGTCCGCCGTGTTCCGCCTGTCAGGTGACGGTGACGACGATGTCAAAATCCGCGCAACCCGCGCCGGATGCATCCTGTCCGGACTGTTCTGCGGAACCGGTGCCGCAAAGCGGTCTGCCAGGCCGCCGTCAGGACTCATGGAAACAACCGGTGAGCGAACCGGCGTTTGCGGAGTTCAAGGACTGGACCGCGCGCTACGCCGCAGCAAGCCCGGACGACCGCACGGCACTGGAGGCCGAAGGCGTGCGTCTGGCCATGACGCGCCGGAAGGCCATGGCGGACATGATCACGGCGCAACCGGAGCGCGCATTGGCTCTCACGGTTCCCTATGGCGTGCGGCGCAGTTTGCCTGCCGCCGTCACCGGCTTGCTGGAGCAGCCTGTGAACACCATGGCGGAATATCAGGTCATGGCCGCCCGCCCGGTCGAAGGCGGCGGGGATTCCATTACTCCCGTCGTGCGGGAGGCCGTGGTGAACGGCGTCCGCCATGCCGTTCACACCTACGGGCCGGCCATCAATTACGTCAGCAAATCCCGCGTGCCGGTAAACGGCATTTCCCTCCCCGCCTCCGCTGCCACCAATCCTCCCGCCGCCCTCAACGGAGCAGCAGAACGTCTCCTCGCGCTCGACCCCAGCCCGGCCCGGCCGCTGGATGACGACGAAGCGAAAGATTTTCTCGATTCTTCCAGCAAAACTCCGGAATGCCCCACCTCCGGGGACGAGGTGACGGTGAACAACGCCCCGGGCGTTATCGAAATCGGCGGAGATCTGCATGCCTTTTGCGGATCGGTCCACGCGCAACAATGGGCCGCCGCAGCCATCGATGGCGCGGGCCTGAATACCCCGGACGGCGTGGCAGCAGCCCCTCTCGCAGGCGGTGTCGCCGCCAGCCCCTACACGGAGGGACCCAAGCGTTTCCTGTTTTTACGGGTCAAATTTACCGACAGTTCCAACACGGAGGCCGACACCATTCCTCAGGGCACGGCGGAGTCCCTGCTCGCAGGCATGGTTTCGCACATGGCGGACCTCTCGTTCGACAAACTCAAGATCGCCCCTCTCGGCCCCACGGGCTCCGCTGTTTCAACGGTTCTGGCGCTCAATCATTCGGCTTCCTATTACAACGACGCTGGCCTCTCACGCCTCTATCCGGACGCGCGCACTGCCGCGGAAGCCGCTGGTTACAACCTGGGGAATTACCAGTTTTTTGCCGTCTTCACACGGAGCCGCCCCTCGGCAGGTTATGCCGGCCTGGCCTATGTCGGCGGTATCGGTATTCACATCGCCAACGCCTACTGGGGCCGCAGCGTCCTGACACATGAACTGGGGCACAATCTCGGTCTTCCTCACGCCCATTCATGGGACACCGGCACCAACAGCATCATCGGCGACGGCACCAATGTGGAATACGGAAACACCTACGATCCCATTGGCGGCGGCGGCGACAACGACCACTACGTCGGCAGCTATAAACGCTATCTCGACTGGATTCCTGGCGCAGATGGCGATGCCGTTACCGCTCCCGGCATCTACCGGCTGTATGCGATGGATAACATCTACGGCAACCAGGAACTCCGCACACTGCGGGTGAGCCGCAGCGGTTCGCAGGACTACTCGTTCGACTTCCGCGGAGACCGCTCGGAGGCGCAGTTTCAAAACGGGCTCTTTGCCCACTTCTGCAATAAGAATGGACTCGAGAGTTACCTCCTCGACTGCCTCCCGCGCCAAAGCGGCATCGCGCAACCCATCGGACGCACCTTCACCGATCCAACCGCGGGAGTGCATGTGACCCCGCTGCGGACGAACCACTCCTATCCGGAGAGCATGGATGTCGCCGTGTATTTCAATACCGCCGGCAACCGCGCCCCGCACGCCATCGTGAAATGCCATTCCCCGGAGGCGCCCGCGGGTTCGGATGTAACCTTCACCGCCGAAGCCACGGACGCAGACGGCGACGAACTGGCCTATAGCTGGGACTTCGGCGACGGCAGCGTCAGCATGGACAATGCGGCTCAGCAGGCGCACAGTTTCGCCACTGATGGCGAGTACGCAGTGCAATGCACAGTGAGTGATCTGAAAGGCGGCACTTATCGCCGCACCGTCGTCGTCCAGGTGGGAGCACCGGTCGCCGGCCAGTATCACGTCACCGGTCGCCTCACCGATGCTTCCAACAAACCGCTGAGCGGCGTGCGCGTTTACACCGACGACACACACTTCTGCTGGACCGACAGCGATGGCGGCTATTTTCTGGGACGCATCCCCGGCGGCAATGTGACGGTGAAAGCGCGTGAGATGGTGCAGAACAAAATCGGCTTCACCCGCCTCTTCCCGGACCCCATCACCCTCAACGCGCATTATTCCCGGGCGGATTTTGTCGTCTCTTCCGCCCCGCCGGAGGTGCTGACCAGTTTGGTGGCAAAGACCTCACCGTGGAAATATAACGATCAGGGAGTGGACTTGGCCTCCGCATGGCGCGCAGCCGCCTACAACGATGCCTCATGGCCCTCCGGCGCCGGAATGCTCGGCTATGGAAACGGTGGCGAAGGCACCATCGTCAGCTATGGTTCAGACCCTGACAATAAGCGCAACACCTGTTATTTCCGGAAGAGTTTCACGGTCGCCAACCCTGCCGCGTTTGAAGAACTGCGCCTCCAGGTGAAGCGTGACGACATGGTCCTCGTTTACCTCAACGGGACGCGCATCTTTTACGACAACCTCCCTGACAATGTCACTCCTGACACCGTCACCTACGTCACGCGGGCAAAGGACTCCGTGGAGCCCAACGATTACCTGACGCAGTTGAATATCGACCCGGGCCTGCTGGTGACGGGCAACAACATCCTCGCCGCCGAAGTGCATCAGGTGGACCCCGGGAGCAGCGATCTGGCCTTCGATGCCGCCTTGATCGGAGTCGCTCAGGCGCCGGGAACGGGAGCGGCCACGGCATATCTTTCCTCCCCGGTGGACGGTGAATCATTCGTCGCGCCCCTGAGCAGCATGGTGCTCACCGCTGAAGCAAGAGCCAGCGCCGCTTCGGTCACGAAAGTGGAGTTCTTCGCCAACGGTTCGAAGCTCGGTGAGGACACCGGCGCACCCTATCAATGGACGTGGACCAATCCCGCCGCAGGCACTCACGTCCTCCACACCGTGACCACATTCAGTGCCGGCTCTCCCTTCACCTCCGGGTCTGTGACCGTCACCGTCAGTGCCCCGTCTTCAAACCTGATCGACGCCGGCGCGGCATGGAAATACTACGCTAACAAAACCACTCCCCCGCCCGCCAACTGGAACTCTCCGGCCTTCACAGACACGGCATGGCTCTCCGGCGATGCTCAATTCGGCTACGGCGATGGCGATGAAACGACCACCATCGCTGGTGGACCCTATCCGACTGCATACTTCCGCCGGAGCTTCCACGTCAGCGATCCGTTAGCCTTTACCAGCCTGCTGGCCCGGATGGTCCGCGATGACTCGGCAAACGTCTATCTCAACGGCACCCTCGTCTGGCGCAGCAATTACGAACTGGCCAATAACGTCTGGACGTCTCTCTCTGCCGGAGCGGATGCGATTGAAAATGCATGGCACAGCCAGCCGCTGGACCCCTCTCTTCTGCGCCCTGGCGCCAACCTCGTGGCCGTCGAAGTGCAACAAAGCTCCGCAACCAGCACCGACCTCAGTTTTGACTTTGCGCTCGAAGGCACCGGACCGGCCCCCCGCGCGCCGGGTGTTTATCTAACCGCACCTGCTTCGGCGACTCTTCCCGCCGCCATCGAGCTTCAGGCGGATGCCGTGGTCGCTCAGGGAGCGGAAGTGACAAAGGTGGAATTCTTCGCAGGAAACGTTAGGCTCGGAGAGGACGCCGTCTGGCCCTGGCAGTTCCCGTGGACCACCGCCACCGTTGGCAGCCATTCTGTCCACGCCCGCCTGACGGACAGCACCGGCGCCACCTTCGACAGCACCGCGCTCACGGTTCAGGTCTTCTCTCCTGCGCAATCCACCGCGCTCGTCTCTTTCGGCGAAAGCTGGAAATACATCGACACCGGCATCGACCCCGGACCGAACTGGGTCGGACGCACTTCCTACGATGACACCGGCTGGCCGTCCGGAAATGGCCGCCTCGGCTACGGAGGCGACGGTGAAGCCACCGCGCTGGACCCGGGCAACCCGGCAGCGCGCCCAGTCACTGTTTGGTTCCGCAAGAAATTCAACGTTGTCGATCCCGCCGCCTTTTCCGCGCTCCGCCTGCGCATCGTGCGGGACGATGGCGTCTCCGTACAACTCAACCGCGTGGAAGTGGTGCGTGACAATCTGCCTGAGGGCACGCTGACTTTTGCCACTCTCGCCTCGGCAAACGTTTCCGGTAACCTTGAGCGAACGCCCGTGGACTTCATCGTTCCCACCACGGCCCTCCGGGCCGGTGAGAATCAATTGGCCGTGGAAGTGCACCAGGATTCTCCCGGCAGCAGCGACCTCGGTTTTGACATGGCTTTGTATGGCCTCATGTCACCGGCGACCACCGCGCCCTCCGTGTGGCTCACCAGTCCCGCCGGCGGCGAACGCCTGAGTCCTTCAACGGGCGTCGTGCTGAATGTGGCCTTCAGTGCTGAGCCTGCGGTGCAACGCGTGGAATATTTTGCCGGCGCGGCCAAAATTGGCGAGAGCCTTGTCTCACCATGGGCCTTCACATGGGCGCTTCCGCTCAATGGAAGTTACACCGTAAAAGCCCGCGCGCATCTCGCCGGTGGTGGAACACTAGACTCACCCGCCATCCCCGTCACCGTCTCCACACCGGATCAAACCGTAACCCTCATCGCTCAGGGAGCGGACTGGAAATACCTCGATACCGGCGTCGCCCCCGCTGCCGGCTGGCAGAATGCGGCCTTCAATGACGCGGCATGGCTTTCCGGACCGGCGCGGCTTGGTTTTGGGGGCGATGGCGAATCCACGGAGATGACCGCCGGCCGCCTCGTCTATTGGGCGCGGAAACAATATACCGTTCCCGCCGGCACTTCACCGGTTAGTGCCGTTATGCGCGTGCAGCGGGATGACGGCGTGGCCGTTTACCTCGACGGCAGCCGCATCGCCAAAATCAACATCAACGACGAACCCGTCCGCAATGACTCCGCCGCCGCCTCCACCATCAGCGACGAAGCGGAAGCAGAATGGGTGGACGTCACCGTGCCGCTCAGCGGTCTGACTCCCGGTACTCACCAGCTCGCCGTGAGCATCCACCAAAGCGCCGTCAACAGCAGCGATACCGGTTTCGACATGACCTTCCGCGCCGTGCTGCGCCCTGCCGCCGGATTGTATAATACACTTCCCGCTGCGCCGCCACCGCTCCGCATTGCACCGCGTGCAGGCTCCGGCAACTCCCTGCTCGATCTTACCCTAACCGGCCAGGCGGGCCGCGTGTATGTCGTCGAGAAGTCCCTGAACCTCCAGTCATGGTCGCCGCTCAGCACCCACATCATGACCGGCTCAACGCTCTCGGTCCCGATTACTCCGGGGCCTGAAAAACACTCCTACTACCGCGCCCGCTGGTCATCCGCACCCTAGCATTTATTTCCGGCGACGGCGGCAAAGCCCCGCCCCCGCCAGCAGCAAAAGCCCGGCGGCACTCGTCTCCGGCACCGCATAGACCTCGAACTCATCGATCGCCGCCCCGGTACCGATTCCGTTGCCCGGCGCAACCAACCGCATGCCGGTCGCCGTCACCGGCGGAAAGCTGTAGAGGTGGCGGTCCGCGGAATCCACTCCGTTGTGATCATAATAGATGGCCCCGATGGTGTTCCACGAAGCGTCCGGAGTCGCAGCGCCGGGGTTTGCAGCCGTGGTGTACTGCAGCAGATAAGTGCCTCCCGAACGATCACCGAACGCTCCTGTATTATCGCGCCCGAAAGCCGCCTGGTTCACCGTAAAGCTCCCGTTGAAATTGAGTCCGGCAAACGAGGACTCTGTATCTCCAATCCAACTGTTGCCGTTCCCGTAAACCCCATCGTTGAGATTCGGAATCGTGTGGGTCGGCGCGAAGGAACCGTTGCCAAGGAGATCTTTGGCAAAGGCGGTGCTCGCTAGTCCGATATTCCCCGCCCCCATCGTGCCGCCGGTGGTCACGAGCGAAAGCAACGGTGCCGGTCCGGGCGCATAGGCCTCCAGTTCATCGATCGCGGCCCCATTGGCAAAACTGCTGCCCGGCGCCGTCAGACGGATGCCCGTGGCACTCACCGTGGGGAAGCTCCACACATGCCGGAGCGACATGGAAATCGGCGAATTGGCCGCCCCCTGAAAGACGTAGTTCGTCGATCCAATCGGTGCCCACCCGGTCGCCGGATTCCCGGTTACCGCGAGCGCGGCACCCGGATTCGGCACCTGCGTGTAGTTCAAGGTATAGAGACCCGAAGTGCGGTCGAAAAACTGATTCAGATTATCACGCCCCCATGCCACCTGCCCCAACGGAAGCGCGGTCGCTCCAAAATTGAGGCCCACAAAGGAGTTGTTTGAATTCCCGATCCAACTGTTCGGATTTCCAAAGATGCCGTCGTTGGCGTGCGGAATGGTGTGAGTGGGAGCTGCCGGAAGGACGTCAAAAGCAAAGGCGCTCGTCCCTGCCAATGTCCCGTAATTTCCGGCCCCGAGGGGCCCCCCGATCTGGTTGAGTGTCAATTGCGCCTGTGCCGGAAAGACCGCTCCTGCTAAAAGACAAAAGCTGGGGAAGAGGCGAACCGGCAGGCGTTTCATGGGAATTCGGTGAATTTCAGCGGATTCCATCAGGTCGCCTGTCACCGGTCAAATCAAAAAATGGCCCGCCACCGTTCCGTTAGACCCCGGTTTCCCCGGCCCGGCGCTGCGTGATGTGGCCGGACGGGATGCGAAACAGGGTCATAGAGCGGCAGCGGGGACAAAGCAGCCTGTTACCGCCGGCGTCGCGTCCGGCATCGGCGAAGCGCCCGCGCCATCCGCAGGGCAGCGCGGCTCCGCCTGCATAGTCGTGGATGCAAAAACAATCACAGTCTTCCCAGGGGGGCAGTTCGGTGTTGTCGTTCGGTTGAGGCCGGGTGCTCATGGGCATGGAGTCTGTGTGCCGAAGAAACGCCTGCAGGGCGGCAGGCGCGATAGTCCTTCGGTATTATGGTGCGCGAATCAGCTTCACCTGCGCAGGCCGCCTGGTATGGTTATGTCATGACAATTTCCCAGCGCATCCTCCTGCATGTTGCCGCGGGGGCCGGTCTCGTGATCGCCGTCGCGACGGCGGTAACCTATGGTATTGTTTACTCGGACGCGAAGGATCGCGAGTTGAAGCATCTGGAAACCTACGTCAGAGAGCGTTCGAAACGTGAAGAGAATACCTTTCGTCAGGTGGAGTCGAACCTGGCGCTCGTGCGCGGCCAGTTTCTCAAACGGATGGAAGGTCCGGTGCCCGCCGACTATCAAACGAAGTGGAATGAGCGCTTTGAGCTCTTTCCGGACGGCTCATGGCGCAGCCGCAAGCAGTTTGCGGATGGCCGCAAATGGTCCACCCTCTGGGCGCACAAAAACGCGGTTCTCTCGCCGGAATGGCAGACGCAGATTCTGCGCGCCCAGGATATCTGCAACGAACTGCTTCCCGGCTGGGTGGACTCGTTTCCCAGCGTCTATTTCGTGCTGCCGGGCTGGGCGAACATCGGTTTTGACCCGCGCATCCCCGCGTGGGTTTGGGACACGGTGGCGGATTATCTGCCACTGGACCTTGAGTGGTTTCAAATCGCACTGCCGAAGAACGAAGCAGACGCCAGGGACTTCGGCTGGACCGGAGTCCTTGAGGAGCCGACCACCAAACTGCCGCTCGTTTCCGTCTATGCGCCGCTCAGAAAAGACGGACGGTTTCTCGGCTCCGTGGGCCATGACATCGACGTCACCCGCCTGATTCAAGAAACCGCGCGCAGCGGCATCGATGGAGCTATGCATGCCATCTTCCGTCAGGATGGACGGCTCGTCGCTTACGCTTCGAAGCGCGATGAGATTATCAAAAGCAAAGGGCAATATCGCATGCAGGACAGCGGGGACTCTTCGCTGGTCAGCCTTTATCGCACGGTGAGCCGGGGGGAGGGACGGCAGTTTTCAGGTTTCGATGAAGGCAGTGATTCCTATTACAGCGTCGCGCGACTTGCGGGGCCGGAGTGGTTTTTCCTAACGACCATGCCGCGCCATCTTCTGCAGCAGCAGGCATTTCGATCGACGCAGTGGGTGCTGTGGTCGGGACTGGCATCCATCGCTCTCGTGGCCGCATTCTTGGCCACCGTCCTGCGGCGGCAAATCGCGCAGCCGTTGCAGGAACTGACACGGGCCACGCGGCAAATGAGCGGCGGTGATCACTCCGCCCGCGCGGAGGTTAAGACCGATGACGAACTCGGCACGCTGGCGGGCTCCTTCAATGAAATGGCGGGGCGTGTTGCGGCGCGGGAGGCGGATTTGCGCCATCTCAATCTCGATCTCGAGCAGCGTGTGGAGCAGCGCACCGCTGAACTCACAGAGGCAAACCGTCAGTTGGATGAAGGACGCGAGGAAGCCCTGCGTCTGCTGGCCCGCGAGCGCGAACTCAGCGAACTGAAAAGCGACTTTGTGACGCTCGTCTCGCACGAGTTCCGCACTCCGCTGGAGATCATCATTTCCTCCGCGGACAATCTGCAGCGCTACCACGACCGTCTCCCGCCGGAGAAACGGGACCACCTGCTGCGCACGATTAACAAAGCCGTGCGCCGCATGTCAGGAATGATGGAGGAGGTCCTGGTTCTTGGCCGGCTGGAATCGGACCGCATGACCTTCCATCCGGCACCGATGGAATTCCACTCCTTCTGCCAGCGCGTCTGTGATGAGATCGAATCCGCCACAGGCAAACGCTGTCCAATTCAACTGCACATGGATGGCGCGCCGGATGAAGCAAACGGAGACGAGAGCCTGCTGCGCCACATCTTCACCAATCTGCTTTCAAACGCCGTGAAGTACTCGCCTGCGGGTGAGCAGGTCCGCTTTTCAGTGGAGCGCGACGAAGAGAGCGCAGTCTGCCGAATCGCAGACAAGGGATGCGGGATTCCCGAAGCCGACCGCAAGCGTCTGTTCCAGGCTTTTCACCGGGGGAGTAACGTGCGGCAGATTCCCGGCACGGGTCTCGGTCTCCTCATTGTGCAGCGCTGTGTCGATTTACACGGCGGGGAAATCAGCTATGAAAGCGTGGAGGGTCAGGGTACCGCCTTTACAGTGAGGCTGCCGCTCTTTTCCGCCGAATCCATTTAACCCAGGAACTCTACGCCATGAAAAAAGTTCTGGTCATCGAAGACGAGCCTGACACCCTGGAAAATCTGGTGATGATGCTGGAGATGGAGGGATTCAAAGCCTTTTCCGCCTCCGACGGAGTGAGCGGTGTGGCCCTCGCCCGGAGGACACTGCCGGATGTTATCCTCTGCGACGTCTCCATGCCGGAGATGGACGGCTATGGGGTGCTTGAAAAGCTCCGCGCGGACCGGAACACCATTTCCATCCCGTTTATTTTCCTCACCGCCCGCGGCGACAAAAAGGATCTGCGAACCGGAATGAATCTTGGAGCGGACGATTACCTGACGAAACCGGCGAGCGCCGAAGAAGTGCTGAATGCGATTCATACACGACTCAGCCGGCACCGTGAAAAAGAGCAGGCCGCCATGGCCAAAGTGGAATTGAAGCCGGACTTCAACTCCGCGCGACCGCTGGAGGCGCTCGGCATCACCCCGCGCGAAGCAGAAGTGCTGCTGTGGATGGCGCAGGGAAAATCAAATGCGGATATCGCAATCATTCTCGGCTGCGCAGAGAACACGGTGAAGGTGCATACGGCGCGCATTTTTGAAAAGCTCGGAACGGAGAATCGCAACGCCGCGTCGCTCAAGGCGCTGGAAATTCTCAGCAAACCGGCTGTCCAGCGTTAGCGCTGATTGCAGCTGACACGCATGGAAAGCGGCCACACGATTTGACGTGCGGTCGCGGCATTCCCCCACAGCGGGCGCAGGGTCTCCGTTAGGGGCTCCACGGGATTCCGGCCATTGACCTTGATATAACGATTCACCGCGGACCACGTGCTGAAGTAACCCATCAATTGATCGAGCGTCCACCAGGTCTCCATGCGAAAAGCCGGCGCCTCCAGTTCATGGAATGGAAACGGAATGGTGCGATAACCGCTCTCTACGAGCCGGCGCTGCGGCGGCCAGTATTCATCGAGAGTGCGGCCATAGAAATCCTGCACCACCGCATTCACTTCGTCGCCCTCCACCACGTTGATACCATAGGCCCACACTGCGAGGATCCCGCCGGGTGTCAGGACCCGGTCCGCCTCGGCGTAGAACTTTTCCAAATCAAACCAGTGCAGCGCCTGAGCGACGGTGATGAGCCCTGTGGATTCATCCGGTAGACCGCTCTCCTCCGCCGGCGCCACGCGAAACTCCACTCCAGGATGCGGCGTGGCGGAAGCAATCTGCTCCGCACTCGCATCAGTGGCCACGACACGCTGAAATCGCTCCGCGAGGTCCGTCGTGGCCTGCCCATTTCCCGCGGCACAATCCCACACCAGAGCATCCCGCGGGACCAGCGTCCCCAGATAATCGAAGAGTTCCGGCGGATAGTGCGGACGGAAATCGGCATAACGATTCGCGACGGCGGAGAAATGATCGTGAAACGGCTGCTTCATGGTGCAAGTTACTCTACGGGCGTACTCGGAAATTCCAGAGGAAGCTTCATGGAAAAGGACAGTCGTTAGGGAGGGGCAACGCCTGTAAATACGGGCATCGGAGCGTCAAAAACCATTGTAATACCTAAGCGCTATTTCCGGAATGACGAGCCCGGGCAAAGGTGGCCGCATGAGAGAGTTCAGTCCGAACTCCTCCCAACTCTTCCATCTTCCCTGTTTATGTTCGACCTCGCCCTCAAAATGCTTCTTGGTGACCGCGCCAAGTACGTGATGCTCATCAGCGGTTTGTCATTTGCATCGCTGCTGATGACGGAACAGGCCGCCATTTTTTGCGGCATCATGCAGTGGTCCGGTTCCACTCTCGACAACGTTTCCGCCCCCATCTGGGTGGTGGACCCGATGGTCGAGCAGGTGAACGACACCGACTCTCTCCGTGACACGGATCTGAACCGTGTGCGTTCCGTGGAGGGAGTGGCATGGGCCGCCCCCTTTTACTCCGGCATCCTGCGCACCCGGCTGGAAGACGGCTCCTTCAAGTTCGTGCAATTGATAGGCATCGATGCCACAACCTTCGCAGGTGCTCCGACGGAGATCGTAGAGGGGAAACTCGAAGACCTGCGACTGCCCAACACCGTGATTCTTGACGAATACGGCACGAAGAAACTCAGTCAGGACCCGAGCCGTCCCATCAAAGTGGGAGATACCTTTGAAATCAACGACCATGAGGCGCGTGTGGTGGGCATCTGCAAAGCAAGGATGTCGTTTTCGGGAAATCCCTACATGTTCACCACCTACGAGCAGGCAGTGCAGTATGCGCCGAGCACCCGCAAGATGCTATCCTGCGTGCTGGCGGCGCCCGAGCCGGGCGTGAAGGCCAGTGAGGTGGCCGAGCGGATTTCAAAGGCGACAGGCCTCAAGGCATGCACGAAGAATAACTTCTTTTGGCTGACCGTTTGGTGGTACATCAAGAACACCGGTATTCCGGTGGCCTTTGGCGCCACGGTGCTGCTTGGATTCATCGTGGGCGTGGCCATCAGCAGTCAGACTTTTTACTCCTTCGTTCTCGAAAACCTCCGCAATCTCGGCGCTCTAAAGGCCATGGGTGCCTCGGACAAGGTGCTCGCGCAGATGGTGCTGCTGCAAACACTGACGGTCGGCCTCATTGGCTACGGTTGCGGCGTCGGCGCCGCCTCGCTCTTCGGCCTGGTGGTTCTGGAGAAAGGCATGCCGCCCTTCGCTCTGCCATGGGTGCTGCCGGTCATGACACTTGCGGCCATTCTCTTCATCTGCCTCCTCGCCGCGTATCTGGGGATTCGCAAAATCGGGAGACTGGAGCCCGCCGTCGTCTTCCGGGGCTGATGCGTAATACGGAAGCGTTATTGGCCGCCGCCTGGTGCGGCGCTAACCGACCACACAAACGAAAGAATCATATGGACACACTTGCTATCAAAACGGAACATGTTTGCAAAGGATTCGGTGCCGGCGAAGCCCGCACCGAGGTGCTCAAAGACATCGCCTTCGATGCCAAAGTCGGTGAAGTGCTCATGCTCGTTGGACCTTCGGGCTGCGGCAAAACCACGCTCCTCAGCGTCATTGCCGGCACGCTCTCGGTGGATCGCGGCGAGGTCGAGGTATTCAACGAGCCGCTGCATAAACTCGACAAGAGCGCCGTCACCCGTTTCCGGGCCGCAAACATCGGATTTATCTTCCAGCAGTACAATCTGATCCCCACGCTGAACTGCACGGAAAACGTTAGTGTGCCGCTGCGCATCCAGGGATGCAAATCGGCTCTCGCGGAGAGGAAGGCGGCCGAAATGCTGGAAAAAGTGGGGCTCGGAAACCGCACGCGTCACCGGCCCAACATGCTCTCCGGCGGGCAGCAGCAGCGCGTCGCGATTGCACGGGCGCTCGTTCACGAACCCCGGCTCATCATCTGCGATGAACCCACGGCGGCCCTCGACAGCGAGAACGGCGCGAAGGTCATGGATATCCTCAGCGGTTTCGCCAAATCGCCAGGGCGCTGCGTGATCATCGTCACTCACGACAACCGGATCTTCAAACATGCTGATCGCATGACCTTCATGGAGGACGGCCGCATCGACCGCACGGAATCGAAACAGAAGGCGGCCTGACCATTCAATCTTCAACGCAACAACCACCCACCCAAAACCCAAAAGCCTATATGTTATTCAAGAAATCCACCTTCTATGTCGCCATCGTTGGAATCGCCGGCACGGCGATGCTGGTCGCCCACCTGCACGGGGAAGCGCCTGACCTTCCACCGCCGGTCGCTCCGCCCGTGAAACCCTATACCAGCAGCGTTGCGGCGTCCGGGATCGTGGAGTCGCTGAGCGAGAACATTTCCGTGGGAGTGCCTCAGGCCGGCCTCGTGACCAAAGTTCTGGTGAAAGTGCATGACTGCGTGAAAGAAGGGCAACCGCTCTTCGCGCTCGATGACAGGGAACTGCAGGCGCAGCTAAAAGTGAACGACGCCAACGTGGCTACCGCAGGCGCCACTCTGCGCCGGCTGCAGGATCAACTCGACCGCCTGAAAGGCGTAAAAGACCCGCGCGCCATCAGTGCCGAAGAGGTGCGCACGAAAGAAAACGACGTGGCAGTGGCTCAGGCGCAGCTCGATGCCGCCATCGCTCTGGTGGGGCAGAACATCACGCTGCTCGAACGCCTGACAGTCCGCGCTCCGCGGGCGGGCTCCATCCTTCAGGTAAATGTGCGGCCCGGTGAATATGCCGCCGTCAGTCCCAAGACTCCGCCGATGATTCTGGGCGACATGGACCGCCTCCAGGTCCGCGCCGACGTGGACGAGCAAAACGCTCCCCGCCTGCAACCAGGCCAGAACGCCACCGCATACCTCAAAGGAGACACCGCAAAGCCCATCGATCTTCACTTCGTTCGCGTGGAGCCCTACGTGGTGCCGAAAGTATCCCTCACCGGATCGAGCACCGAGCGTGTCGATACCCGCGTGCTCCAGGTCATCTACTCCTTCGAGCGTCCAAAAGACCGGCCCGTCTATGTGGGCCAGCAAGTGGACCTCTTTGTGAAATCTGAAATCCCAACCGCCGCTCCGTCTGAGCCGGCACCCTCTAAAACTCTTACTCTGAAATAACCCTTTATGAAAAAATCCCGCATCATTCTTACCGCCGGCTTGTGTCTCTTTTCCCTCACCGCCTGCACGGTCGGCCCTGACTATACACGGCCATCCACGCCTGAACAGACCGGCTGGAAAGGCAGGACAGCGACAACGGCCTCGGTGCTCCCTGCGAAATGGTGGCGCATATTCAAGGACCCGGGTCTCAATGCGCTGGAGGAGCAGGCCATTGACGCGAACCAGAATCTCCAGCGTGCCGTGGCGCGTGTCACGGAGGCCCGTGCGCTCGCCGGTATTACAAAATCAGAATGGTATCCGACGGTGACTGCTGGAGGCTCCTATTCGCGAAACCGTTCCAGTGCCAATTCGCCGGAATTTCCGGACGGTGCACAGCGCCCGAAACTGGAATCCAATGAATATCGCGCGTCATTTGACCTCAGTTACGAACTGGATGTCTGGGGCCGCGTGCGCCGCTCTGTGGAGGCTGCAAATGCCGACGCCGAGTCTGTCGCTTCCGACTTGCAGGTGGTGCTCCTGACCCTCACCGCCGATGTCGCCCGCAACTATTGTCTGCTGCGCTCGCTTGATGCTGAGAAGTCGGTTCTGGACTCGACCATCGCGATGCGGAAAGACGAAGTGCATTTGCAAAAAACCCGCAACGCCGGCGGTTTGAACAACGCCCTCGATGAGACCCGTGCGGAGACTGAACTGGCGAGCGCCGAGGGGGATCTGCACTCGATCGTTCGCGAACGGGCCCAGGTGGAGCACGCCCTCGCCGTCCTTTGCGGCAGGCCCGCCGGCGAGTTCTCAGTGAAGGCCAATCCATCCAACGTGTCGCCACCGTCCATTCCGGTCGGCCTGCCCTCGTCCCTGTTGGAGCGCCGTCCTGATATCGTGAAGGCGGAGCAGGAAATGCAGGCCTCCAATGCGCGGATCGGCGTGGCCAAAGCCGCCTTCTTCCCCACGATCAGCCTCACGGGCGGCGCGGGATTTGCGAGTGCCGACCTCGGCTCCTTCCTGAACTGGCCCAGCCGCACGTGGTCTTTTGGTCCCGGGGTTCATCTTCCGATCTTCGATGGCGGAAAGAACAAAGCGAATCTCGGTGCTGCCAATGCGCGCTACGAACAGGCTGTCGCCAACTATCGCGGCGTCATCCTGCAATCCTTCAGGGAAGTGGAGGACGCGCTCTCCGACTTGAGCACACTCTCTGCCCAAACAGCCGCTGCCGGCCGGGCGATCGCTTCATCACGTGATACCGCCTCGCTGGCCGCAGAAAGATACCGCACAGGCCTAACCAATTATCTCGATGTCGTAGATGCGCGGCGCGCCGTGCTCCAGGCTGAGCGTCTCGACCGCCAGCTTCGCGGGCAAAGTGCCGTGTCAACGATCCTGCTCGCCAAAGCCCTTGGCGGAGGATGGGATCGGGGAAGTTCGTCACCGCAGATCCTCACCGCAGCGCGATGAGCGCTACGTTCTGACATGGAGTGTGCTCCAGCCTCCGGCACCGCGCACCACCTCCACCTGAGTGGTGAGCCGGGTCTTGAGCGCCTCCACGTGGGAAATGACGGCGATGGTGCTGTGCCCGGTCCGCAGCGTTTCCAGCGCTGACAGCGCAATATCCAGCGCGGTGCTGTCAAGGGTCCCAAAACCCTCATCAATGAAAAGCGTGCCGATGCGGGTGCGGCGCCCGGCCAATTCACTGAGGCCGAGAGCGAGAGCCAGACTAACAAGAAAGCTCTCTCCGCCGCTGAGGCTCTCCATGGGACGCAGGCTGTCGCCCTGCCATGCATCGCAAATCTGAAGTTGCAGGTCGGCGGCCGCGCCGCTGCGCAGCAACCGGTAGCGGTCACAAAGCTGCGCCAGCCTCGCGTTGGCAAGTGCAGTGAGATGATCAAGCGTGACGGACTGAGCAAAACGGGAGAACTTGTCGCCTTCCGCCGAACCGATGAGTCCGCTGAGGCGCGACCATGGAGCGGCGGCGGTTTTCATTACTGCGAGGACTTCCAAAGCCGCGGTGTGGCGGGCGCGGTTTTCGTCGTCTGATTGCATGCGCTGCTGCAAGGCGCCGCGTTCGACGTGGAGGGTCCGGACGGATTCCGTTGCGCGGATGAGCAGTTCCTCCCATGCCCGGAGGTCTGTGGTTTCACCGCCCGCGGCCGCGACCTTTTGTTCGATGTCCGCAGTCAGCGCGTTTCGCTCCTGGATGTTTTTTTCCCGCTGGGTGTGAATCCTGACATTTTCATGCCGGAGTTGATCACGGCGGGCGAGGAGGGTTTGGAGGGTTCCACTTTCAAGTCTCGCCGTGCGCAGGTCTTCGATGGTTTCAAAGTCACTGCCCTTTAGAGAATGTGTTAGTGCTGCGTGTCTTGCGGACAGGATTTCCGCGGAATGTTTTTCCGCGTCTGCGGCTGCGGCAAGCATTTGCTGCGAGGCGGTGAGGTTTGTCAGTCTGGCGTTCAGCGATTGCCAGGTGGAAGTCCATTCCCCCGGAGTCGCTGGGCCGGCTGAGGGAGCGACGGCGGCGCGGGCAATGGCGGCTTCTGTTTCGTGCCGGCGGCTTTCCCAGGTTTTCGCGGAGTCCACACTCTTGCTGTGTGCGTGCTGCAGCGCGTCGTTTTGCCGCTCCAGTTCTGTGAGGGAGGTCTGACGTTCCCGCCATGTGCGCTCCCGGGCGTGGAGGCGTTCCAGCGCCGCTGCAGGATTTTCCGCGCTGGATTCACCCGCTTCTGCGAAAGCGGCTGCGACCACAACGAGGTGGGCGGTGTGCGCTTCACGTGAAGTTGCCAGGAGCTTCTGCGCGTCCTCTGCAGCGGCATCGGCGGCGGTGCACTGCAAGCCAGCAGCCTCTTTTGCGGCGAGCATCATTTGGGCATCAGCGGCGGCCCGGAGTGCTCCAGTGGCGGCCTTCCGTTCGGCCTCCTGAGCGGCGAGGGCTTTCGCTGAAAGGGCCGCCATGGTGGAATGGCGGGCGATCCATTCGCGGAGTGCGTCCGCCAGATTTTCCGGGGTGCACTCCCTACCGGGCGCGAGAGTCCGCCATTCGGCTTCCATTTCGGCTCGCGCAGAGAACAGCCCCTCTTCGTGTGCATGCAGGCGCGCCTGAAGTTCTGCGAGGGATTTGTTAGCGGCGGCGAAGGTCTCCGATGCCGAGGCTAACGTTTTTTCGGCCAGGACCACCTCCTGGGATTGCTTTTTTAGTTGTGCCTCGATCGAGTCATCCGAAGGCAGCGCTGCCGGATCGGACCACGGATGCTCCGCCGACCCGCAGAGCGGGCAGGGCTGGCCGTCCTGAAGGTGCGTGCGGTGCTCCGCCAGACTGCGAATGATCTGCTGATCGGAGAGCCGTTCCCGCAGCAGCTGCTCAATCCGTTTGTGCGATTCAAGCTGTTCGCGGGCGCGGGCGGCGAGGCTTTCCTGTTCAGCCGCTTTCTTTTGCAGGACCGGCACTTCAGCGGCGAGTGCGGTGAGTTTCCTCCCGCGCTCTGCGAGAGATGACTGCCTGCCCGACAGACGCGTCAAGGTGTCAATGCCGGCGGAGAGCCGGGAGACTTCCTGCGGGAGAAGTTCAACGGAGGTCCATGGTTCGACCAGCAGCGCGGCGAGAGTCGCACGCGACAGGGCAGCGGCGCTTTCAGAGAGTTGTGCCTGTGCGGCGGCAGCCTCTGCATTCTGCCTGGCCGTTTTCAGTTTCGCGGCGGCGGTGGCGGCAGCGGCCTGGGTTTTGGCGAGGCTCGCCGCAGCGCTATCACATTGCGCGGAAAGGAACCCGGCGCGCGCTGCGAGGGTCGAGAGATGCGGCAGTTTCCCGGCGAGGTCCGCATCTCTGGCGTGTTCGGCCAGCCAGGCGCGGACTTTTGAAAGAGCCTCTGCGTTTAAGTTTTGCCTAACCACAATGTGCTGCTGCTCTGCGGCGGCTGCCGTTTGAGCGGCGGAGATGCAGGCCATCGCAGCGCCGGCTTCATCCGTGGCCTTTGATTTTGCCGTCTGCATCCGGTCGGAGGCGGCGGCGCGGGTGGAGGTGTTTGCCGAGGCTAAACGGCCGGCTTCATTCAGTTCCGCGAGGGCGTCCGCGAAAGGTTCGGTTTCCGCGTGCCGGGCGAGACGTGCAGCGTCAGGCGCGAAGGCTTCCTCTGCTTGAACATGCGTGACGGCCAGAGCGTCGATTTTCTGAAGTTCCGTGTCGAGGGCGGCCGCGCGTTTCAGGTCCGTGACCAGCGCCTGGAGGCCGGACTGCTTTGTTTCCGCTGTGGTTAGTTGTCCCGCCATATCTGTTAGGCGACCCGCCAGATTATTCCGCTCGCTCCCGGTCAGGAAAACGATGCCCTCCATCCGGCTCGTTTCGTTTTCGATTTTCCGCGCATGTTCGGTACTGATGATGTGCGCGAGGCGGCTCAGCTGTGAGTATATTTGAGACCCGGTAATCCGCTGCAGGAGATCGGCCCGTTCACCACGGTCCGCTTTCAGGAATGCGGCAAACTGGCCCTGGGCGAGAAGCACGGAGCGCAGAAAGCGGTCGTAATCCAGCTCGGTGAGATCGGCGACGCGCTTCACCACGCGCTGGGTTTTTTCCTCGATGATCGCGCCGTTCTGACTGAGTTCGTGCGTTACCGGCTGGAGCTTGGCGCCGGCTTTGCCGCGGGCGCGGCGCAGCAGCCACTTCGCGGTATAGCGTCCGCCGGCGCATTCGAAGTCCACGGCGGCGCTGCACTCGCCTTCGCTGCGGCTCATCATGCCTTCGGCTGTTTCTTTTCCGTATCGCGCGGCGCGGCCATAGAGTGCAAGGGTGACTGCATCCAAGATGCTGGACTTCCCTGCGCCGGTTGGTCCGGTAATGGCGAAGAGGCCCGCACTGGCGAGCGGACCATTCTCAAGATTCACCTCATGCGTGCCGCGCAGCGAATTGAGGTTTTGGAAGCGCACGGAGAGGATTCTCATGATGCTGCGGCCTCCTGTTCATGATGACGTTCCTGAAGTTGAGCGAAAACGAGGCGCAACGGATCGCGTTCTGCATCCGGAATGACGGAGTCTTCCAGCACGGCCTCGAAAACCTCTGTCGGCTGCAATTCGTGAATGGAAGCTGCGGACTCTGCCGCAATGTCCGGATGGGAGCCGGCGCGGCGAAGGGCAATGGCTTCTATGGAGCGGCCTGCGAGGGCTTTTTGAATGCGCTCGCTGAGCAGAGGGACGGGCTCGGCGGATGCGGCAACGGTAATTTCCAGCCATGCGGGATGCGGCGTGGACGGAGGGGCAAGGGAAGCGAGATCCAATTCCAGCATCTCCGCCGAAGTCGTGAGGCGCAGCAGCGGCCGGGTGCAGGGAACCGGTAAACCGCGGCAGTCTGTCAGGACGCCATTTTCAAACTTCAGCACGGTGATTTCCTTCACGTCACGCCATTCCGAGAAGCTCAGGGCGATGGGCGATCCACTGTAGCGCGCCACGCTTCCCGCCCGCTGCGGGCGGTGCAAATGGCCGAGTGCCACGTAGTCAAACAAGCTTCCGAATGTCTCTGAACTGACCGATCCCAGGTTTCCCACGTGAATGTCGCGTTCACTCTCTGAGAGGCTGCTTCCGGTGACTGTCAGGTGACCCGTGGCGAGCAGCCCGCAACCCTGTGCTTTCCACGTTTGTGCCAGTCCCTCCACTGCGGCGTAGCGTCCGCGAATCCCCTCGCGGAGCTGACTCTGAATGTCTGTGGCGGTGGCGTCATCGCCTCCGCGGCGCAAGTCGCGATCCCGCAAAAAAGGCACTGCGGCCACCGCCAGAGCGGGCGCGCCGGATTTGTCAGGAAAGACCCGCAGACAATGCGCGGGATCCTCCTGCAATTCCCCAACGATATGCACGCCGATGCCTGAAAGCAGCGCCGCCGCTGACTCCAGAACATGCGGCGAATCATGATTTCCCGCCACCGCTATGACAGCGCAGTGAGGGCAGCGGCGGTGCAATCCGTCGAGAAAATCATACCACATCCGGCGCGCGCTTTCGGGTGGATTGGCGCTGTCGAAAACATCGCCCGCGATGACCAGCAAATCCGCTTCCTCGCGTTCCACCGCCTCTGTCAGCCACGCAAGAAACGCCTCGTGTTCCGCCAGCCGGTCCAGTTCACGCAACCGGACACCGAGGTGCCAGTCGGCGGTATGGATGACGGTGAACGCGGGCATGGAAACACCCATGCTGAGAGAACACCCCGGAGATCACCAGGGGAACTTTCCGTTTCTAAAAACAAGCCGCCGGCTGCAGGGGACCGTGCAGCCGGCGGCGATCGTTGCTTTGGCGCTGGAAAAGACGCGGCTCAGTGGGAAGGAGGCGGGGCGAACCCTGTGCCCTCCACGACGAAGGGATCAGCATTGAGACGACGGTAGGCATCCGTGCCCGCATAGGGTTTCGGGGTAGTCCCGCGCTCCGCAAAAACCGCCGCCCCCACCACGCCAACGTTGGCGGTTTCCCCGGTTTTTTTATTCACGTAGGCATCGGCCACTTTGCCGAACTTGAACGCCGCCACCTCATTGACACTGGTGCGCCAGCCTTTAATTTCCCTGCGTTCCCCGGGGGAAAGAACATAGCCGCGGCGTGAAAAACTGCCCGGCTGCCCGCTCAAGACGTCGAGGCCGTCCACCGTGACGACAAACTCCAGCCGGTGATTGCTCAGGTTTTCCACCTCCACGGCGTAGCGCTGGCCATCTTCGCCGATGCAGATCAAATTACCGCCACTTTGATAGGCGGACAGCGCCGCACCGCGGTGGTTGCGCATTCCCACGCGGAAAACACCGCCGGCATAATCGCGGAAGGAATTGCTGTAACTGTAGTTGCCGCCGGCCATCGCGCGCGCGCCTTCCAGGTCATTATAATAGATCTTGGCCACGCCCACCGGCTTGCCGGGTTCCCGCGGGAAAATGGTGGTGGTTACTTTGTCATCCAGCCTCTTGTCCCAGCCGGTGGCGAGGCCCTTTCGGTCCGCCGGCGGGCTGCACGGCATCATGGGCGAGGGCACTCTTTTTCCCCGCACTTCCGGGGTGACGGCAGCGTCGCTGTAGCCAAACGGTCGGTCGCGGGCGGCCCCCGTAGTGAGATTTCCCGCAGAGGGCGCCTGACAACTGCTCAGGACTGTGGCACAGGCTGCGGCGGCGAGGAACGAGAGGAGGCGACGGCTCATGTGGGGTTAACAGGGCGGATTAGTGCTGCTAATTTTTCAGCAGGCATTTCGTACCGTCAAACGCTTTCTGCTAAAAAATTTAGCAGAAAGCCCGAAGCGGGAGTTGACGACTCCGGCATGTTGCTTAAAACTTAGCACCACTGTTTCCCATGACACCCGCCACTGAAAACCAAAACCTCTCCCGCCGCGAACGCCAGATCATGGACGCGGTCTATCGCCTGGGGCAGGCTTCGGCTCAGGAAATTCAGGAGAATATCCCCGCGCCGCCCAGTTATTCCGCCGTGCGCGCTCTGCTCGCCATTCTTGTGGATAAAGGAGTCCTGAAGCATGAGCGTGACGGGCGGAAGTATATTTATAAGCCCACGGTCAGTCCGGACCGGGCGAAGCGCAGCGCTCTGAAGCGCCTCCTCTCCACGTTTTATGACAACTCTGCGGAAAAACTCGTGGCGGCACTGCTGGATCCGGAGGACCTGAAATTGGGAGATCGGGAGATAGAGCGCATCCGCGCCCTCGTTAATGCTTCCGACGCCGAAACCCTCTGAGCGCTATTTTCGTGAACTGGCACATCTTCTTTCTCGATCTCGCTCTGCGCGGTCTTATCATTTCCTCCGTGGCCGCCGTCGCCGTTTGGAAGCTGCGGGGAAGAAAACGCATCGTCACTGCGAGCTTCGCGTTGTGTGTGCTTCTGATCCTTCCGGCGGCGCAAATGCTGCCGCGCTGGCAGGTGACGATGCCGGATCTCGCGACGGCCGTGGAGAAGGTGACATCGCTATCGGCGTCATGGAAAATCCCGGTCGCCATTTGGAGTGTGGGCTTTCTTCTCATTGCCGCCCGTCTTTTGCCGGGATGGATCACACTGCAAAAATGGAAACGGAAATCCGCACGGGCGACCAAAATGCGTCTGCTTGCGGAGGCCCGCGACGCCGCGTTGACGCTGGATCTGCATCCGGTGCCGGAGGTCCGGGTCACCTCTTGGCGTACGATGCCGGCCGCCTGCGGGTTTTGGCACGGCACCGTGTTTTTGCCGGAGGACGCGCTGCAGTGGAGTCCGGAACAGCTTCGCATGGTGCTGCTTCATGAGCTCGCGCACCTGAAGCGACGCGACCCGGGCATGCAGGCTCTGGGCCACCTCGCCTGCGCCTTGCATTGGTTCAATCCTTTCGTTTGGATGCTCCACCGGACATGGATGCGGGAACGGGAAATGGCCTGCGACGCGCTCGTCCTGAGCACCGGCGTGGCTCCGCGCGGGTATGCAATGCATCTGGTGGACATCGCTGAAAAATTCCGGAGTTTGCTGCGCCAGCCGCTACCCTCCGCTGCCATGGCCGGTCCCGGTCTCGAACAGCGCGTGCGAACCATTCTTCAATATGTGCCGCGGCCCCGCGGAAAGCGCCGTGGTTTTGCGGTGGGCGTCCTGCTTAGCGCCTGCGCGCTCGTAACCGCCGCTGCCACTTTCCTTCCCGCGCCCTACACACCGTTGCCGGCCACTCCGGAGGAAGTGGAAGTTCAAACGCGCCTCAGCGCTGATCCGTTTCCGGCGGAGCCATAAAAAGACGTTGCGCTCTCAGGATGCGGCTGCCTTTTTCAGCGCGGCGATATCGAGCTTTTGCATCTTCATCAGCTCACCCATGACGCGGTTTGATTTTGCGGGATCTTTATCGTTGATCCACTGACTGAGTTCAGCGGGAGTGATTTGCCACGACAGACCGAATTTGTCTTTGAGCCAGCCACAGATTTGAGCCTCCGGAGGACCGCCCTCTGAAAGCTTTTCCCAGTAGTAATCAAGCTCCTCCTGGGTATCGCAATTCACGACGAAGGATACTGCCTCGTTGAATTTGAAATGCGGACCGCCGTTGAGTGCGACAAATTCCTGACCGTTCAATTCGAAGGCGATCGTCATCACGGATCCAGGCGGTCTGCCGTGCTGTTCTTTGCCAGCCTCACCGTAGTGGGAAGTGTTGATTATTTTTGAGTTTTTGAAGACGGAAAGATAGAAGTTTACGGCGTCTTCAGCGTTGCCGTCGAACCACAGGAAAGGAGTGATCTTTTGCATGGCGGTTGAGTGAATGAACCCGCTGTTGGTTGCAGGAAGGATACCGCGGGCGGGCTATGCCGCCGGTTGGTCACCGGACACCGGGGCTCCAGGGAAGGTCACGCTTCGCGGAATTCCTTTGAAGAATTCCGGAAGAAACTCCAGGTAGTTCCGTCCGCCCGCTTCGCCGCTCATCCGTCTTTCGATGGAATGAATGAGCGCATTGATGGTTTGTGCCCATTCGTTCGTGTCCGGACGGATGGCGGGTTTCGTTTCATCCCCAGGGGCCACCGCTTCGATCTGCTGCCGAAGTCCAAGAATCACTCCGGACAAATCGGCGAGCAAACGGTCCTTTGGTGAGCTGGCTGTTTCCCTGGGCAGGCGTCCGCGCAGTGAGTTTACTGCTTTGACCAAAGCGGATTTCACCGCGGAATCCGTGAGTCTTATTCCGCTGGCCGCAGCGGTTTCATTGGCGCTCAGGATCAACTGCTCGATGAGTGAACAGTACTGCGCGAGGATTTCTTCATTGAAGGTGGTCGTCCAAACGAGTTTCATGCAGAAGGAATGTACAGAGCCGGCTCGAGTAAACTCTACGGCCAGTCGTTCAGGAGTTTGATACGGTAAAATTGATTAGGGCCAACCTGCACAGGGATGCCCACGGTAGTTTGGGACTCACTGGAATGTGCGGGAAATGCAGTGCCTGAATTCGTCCATGCCTGGAGATCGGCGGTGCGCTGGAGTTGATAGGAGCGGCCGGGGACTGTCGCCAGCGTGAGGTTCAACTGCGACGGAGTGCCGGGGAGAAGCGCGTTGATGTGGAGATTACTCGCCGCGTTGAGCGGATCCGTGCCGGCGAGGAATTCGGCGCGATTGTTTTGCCCGTCGCCGTCGGAATCTTCATTGGCATTGGCGACCGTAGCATCGAAACCGAACGAGCGCTCCCAGGTATCGGAGATCAGATCGTTGTCGGCATCGTCCTTGAGCACCTCCACGGTGGCAAAACCGGTGATGGCGTAGGTGACGCTGAGGCCGAGGTCGAAGGTGAGGTCGCTGCTGTCGGGTGCAAATTGATGGACCTCCGCGGAGAGGGTGTTTTCGCCCTCTGTAAGCATCGTTGGCGCCGTGACCGTCCGCTCGATGAATGTGGTTTCGTCCGTGCCTGCGAGAGAGGTTCTGGCGCGCTTCGTGGCCGTGTAGGGCTCATCGAGGTTGTCGAGGAGAATGCGGGTGCCGTTGAGATAAACGGCGATGCCGTCATCGCGCCGGGCACGCACACGAAGAGCGGTGACTGCGGCGGCATTGGCAATGTTCACCTTCTTGCGAAACCACGTGGTGATGAAGCGGTCGGTGGGCACGGGATTGTTGGAGTATCCGGGAGTGGGGTTGTCCTCGACGACGGTGGACTCATCATTGTCTCCGTAGCCGAGTTCCGCAGGCCCGCTTTTCCAGGCAGCGTCATCGAAGGCCGCGTCTTTCCACGCGGTGCCGGGATCCACGCCGGTATCGAGAAATTTCCAAACGGGCTTGCTGCCGGGAGCGGACTCTGCACCCGGAGTGACGATGATCATCTCCGTCGTGGCGGGCTGACCATTCTGCAGCACCCGATAGGAGAACGTGTCCGTGCCAAAGAAACCCGGTGCCGGCGTGTAGGTAAATGCCCCGTCCGATTGAAGCGACACGGTGCCGTGAGCTGCGCCGGTGCGGAGTTGCGCGGTTAGTGGATCGCCGTCAGCGTCGGTGTCGTTGGAAAGTACTCCGGCCACACCACGCAGGCGGGACGCCTTCAGATCGAAACGCAGGTCGGTGCTGGTGGCGGAGGCCTGTTTCACCTCTACGGCGACCACATTCCGCCCTTCCCGGAGAACGGAGCGGGAAAAGGTGACGGACTTGTAAATCGTTTCGTCAGCTTCCGGAAGGGCCGCATCGGCATATTGGCTGTAGGGTAGATCGCCGGTTGCAGGCAGCGGTGCCACGGCACTGCCGGCATAGGGGTCCTTGTCGCGATACACTTCTGTGCCGTTCACATAGACGATCGCCGCATCATCGCGCAGGATTTCGATGGAGGGAAGGACGGTGTCGAGTGCGCTTGTTAGGGTAAAATCGCGGCGGAAATAGGCAGTAGGGTAATTGGGGTTGGAGATGTCATTGGCAGGAAGGGCCACGTTGGCGCGCGCGGGCACAGTGGTGATAATGTCATTGTCGCCATAACCGAGGATGCCTGCACCCGAAGCCCACGCAGAGTCATTGAATTCAGGGGCGCGCCATGCGGTTCCCTGGTTTGCGCCGGTAATGTATTTCCACACCGAACCCGCGGCGATGAGTTCATCCGTCCTTTGAGGAATCGTGGCCGGCACCGGCAGCGTGAGATTGCGCCGGGTGTAATAGCGGTCATTGACCACGTCCGGTGGATCATCCACGGCTGCCACGTTCAGCGTCACCGTGGCGGTGCTGGACTGCGGCAGGGGATTGAGGGGAGCGGTGAAATAGATCGTCCCTTTGACGACGATCGTCGCGTTGAACCGGCCATCAGGGTCTTCCTCGGTGCGGGTTACCTTTACCGGGAGTTTCAGTTCGAGGTTGTTTCCAACCTGGGTGATCTGCGGACTGCCCAGAGCCGGCTCGTCCTGGATGGGAGCGATGCCATAGGGCGTATTTGGTGAGTCGATGTCGAGTTGAGGCGGGATTTCCTGACCGGCCAGGAGCGGGCCCGATGCAGCAAGCCGCGCACGGCCCGTGATATTGAGCAGGTTTCCGTTTTGGGAAAAATTGCCGTTGGCGGCTATCGCGGCCGCCGGGCCGGGCTGAGCCATGGTGATGCGCAGGGAATCTGGATCTGTTGCGCGCCTGGGATCGATGGTGGCGGTGATCCTTGCTCCGCCAAAAAGCCAGGAAAAGTCCAGCGTCACCGCACTGTCCAGGGCGACATCGAGGTTCTGAATTTGAATCTGTTGGAGAGGCGGAGCGGCGGGATTCAGGAATACCTGTGCATTACCGGCTATGTTTGCGTTCTCCGCATCCGACTTTTCGCCCAGATCCGGATCTGTTATGTCAATGGTCGCGGCCACGTTCACTACCGAACGCGCGCGGTCCACGGTGAAAGCGCGTCCTCCCGTGACACGGTAGGTGAAACTGTCCGGACCGTGGTAGTTCGCCGCCGGAGTGTAGGTGAACGAACCGTCAGTGTTCATCAGCACCGCTCCGTGAGCCGGTTGGGAAGCGATCTCTGCTTTGAGGGAGGCGCCGGGGGGATCTGCGGTGTCATTGCCCAGGACGCCGGGAACAGCGACGGTAAGCGGAGTGTCCTCTGTTGCGCTATAGGTGTCATTCGTCGCGATGGGAGCGGCGTGGAGACGCAGGGCGATTGGCAGGAGGACAGTCGCGGAGGCCAGACTCAGGAGACGGCTGAATAACATAGCGGAGAGAAGGAGTTTTTGGGGTTTTCGAGGCGCTGTAATTTCGTTCACTCTATCACGGATATCCGGCAGCATGGGAGGATTCATTTTGGCCGGATTAGCGGTTTCGGAAGCCGGCGCGTTATTTCGCCGGTGATGCTTCCCGGCGCACGGTTTTCTGCTATAGTCGCAATCAATGTTTCTCCCCCTTCAGAGGGCTGTGGCATCCGGGCTTTTTCTGATTCCGGTTGCTGCGGTCCAGGCGGCCCCCTCCCTCGCGACCCGTTATACCGTGCGTGATGCCGGACGGGTGCGCACGTTTGAGACGGCGGCGGATGAGCTTTCCGTGCACCGGCCCGATGGCTCGGTAATGACCGAAAAATCAAGGGCTGCGACAATTGATGGGCTCAAAACGGCGATGGCGGCAAGGCGGGCGGCCGCGCAGGAAAAGGAACGGGTGGATGTGGTGCTTTACGAAGCCGGCAGGCCGCGGGGCAATGCCACCCGCCGGTGGGCGACGCCCGGCGTGCTGGCGATCCTGGCTGGAGGAACCGATGCCGGCAAGGTGGCGGCGCTGGCAGGTGCAACATCCTGGAAGCCTGCGCCGGTCCTGGCCGGAGCGGTGATCCTAACATTCGACGGCGGGGCTGGCGCAGCGCTGGCGGGAGCGCAACAACTCCGGGCGATGACCGGTGTCATCAGCGCGGAGCCGCTGCTGGCCCGGCAGTTTGTAAAACGCTGGACACCCAATGATCCCTATTTTTCCTACAATATATCGAATCCCGGTTACGAATGGCACTTAAGGAACACAGGCGAGAACGGCGGGACGGCAGGGATCGATATCAATGTCACCGGCGTGTGGGAGACTTGGAGAGGAAACGGAATCCGTATTGGCATCGTTGATGACGGCATGCAGACGTCGCATCCGGATTTGGGTCCCGCGTCGGATACAGTGAACGACTATGACTGGAACGGGATGGACAATGATCCTTCGCCCGCCACCACGAATGATCATGGGACCGGCTGCGCGGGTCTTGCGGCGGGAAAGGGAAACAACGGCACGGGCATTTGCGGTGCTGCGCCTGAGGCCACCCTTGTGGGACTGCGGCTCATCGGGGGACCTGCTACGGATGAAACCCAGGCAGCGGCATTCCTGCACCGCAACGACATCATTCAGGTTAAGAGCAACAGTTGGGGGCCGTCGGACGATCCGGAAAACATCGAAGGACCCGACGCGCTCACGGCGGCGGCGCTCGCGGAAAGCGTCCGGTCGGGCCGGGGAGGGTTGGGCACCATCCTGGTTTGGGCAGCCGGCAATGGGCTGGAAGTGAGGGATGATTCGAATTTCGATGGCTACGCCAATTCCATTTATGTCATTGCCACATCGGCGGTGACCGATCGCGGCGTGCAGGCTCATTACAGCGAACCGGGAGCCAATATTTTAATTGCCGCACCGGGCAGCGGGAGGAATGGAGAGCAGGACATCACTACAACCGACCTCATCGGACAAGCGGGTTACAATGATGGTGGAGGCACCGACTATCCGAACGGAGACTACACGAAGGAATTCGGCGGCACCTCGGCCTCGTGTCCCCTGGTGGCGGGCGCTGTGGCTCTGGTGCTCCAGTCAAAGCCATCTTTGGGCTGGAGGGATGTGCAGGAGGTTCTTATTCGGACTGCGACCAAAGTGGACACCGCCGACACTGGCTGGTTCAACAATGCCGCGGGGTTTCACTTCAATGACAAATACGGTGCAGGATTGATCAACACTGCGGCGGCGGTGACGCTGGCGGCCACTTGGACGAATCTGGAACCCATGGCTTCACGCACGCGCACCTCCTCCGGTGCCGTTCCGATTCCGGACGCCTCCTCCGCAGGAGCCGTGAAGACGTTCACCCTTACCGCTGCGAATTTCCTGCGTGTGGAGCACGCCGCGGTCAAGGTGGACATCCAGCATCCCTCCCGCGGACAGTTGGAACTGGAACTCGTTTCGCCATCCGGCACGCTGTCGCGGCTGGCGCGTTCCAGGCCTGACGACAATGAAGCCGATCTGACGTGGACTTTCACCACGTCCCAATTCTGGGGTGAAAGCTCCACCGGCACATGGACGCTGCGGGTCAAAGATGCCACAGGCGGCAGCACCGGCGCGCTGAACGATGCAACCCTAACGCTGTACGGCACGGGCATCCCCGGAGCGCCCGCCATTACCAGCAGCGATACAGTGAGCGGACTTGCGGGTGTGCCCTTCAGTTATCAGGCAACGGCGAGTCCCGCTCCTGTGTCATGGAGCGCGGCTTCACTTCCTGCGGGACTGACAATCGACAGTGACACGGGATTGATCTCCGGCACGCCTGCGGCGGCGGGGGTGTTTTTCACCGAACTCGCCGCCACCAATGCGGCAGGCACCGGCGGTACTACCCTAACCATAACGGTAACGGTGCCTCCGGAAGGGATCGGGGAAGCACTGGATGCACCGGATCTAACCTTCACCACCCTTGGAACGCCGTGGTTTTTGCAGTCCGCCGCCTCGCACGATGGAGTGGACGCCGCGCGCAGCGGCGCCATTCCGCATGACGCATCGTCGGGACTGCAAACGATGGTGACCGGCCCTTTAACCGTGACATTCTGGTGGCAAGTGTCGAGTCAGACGAACTTCGACCGTTTGCGTTTCCTCATGGATAATGTGGAGGTCAAAGTGATCTCCGGCAATGTACCATGGTCGCAAATGGCGATCTATGTTCCGGCGGGGGCTCACGCACTGCGCTGGAGTTATGAGAAGAATGGTTCCTCCACCGCAGGGATGGATGCCGGATGGGTGGACGAGATTCGCTTTCACTCCTTCATCCTGCCTATGAAGGCGGATGGAGTGGGCACGGGTTTCCAGGAGCCGTCGCTCAACGCCGCGTTTCATTTGCATAACGGCGGCGGTGAAATGGGATGGATCGCAAGCGCCGGAAAGGTCGCGGAATCCGGAAACCGCAATCCCCCACTCACAGGAACCACCACGGCGGGGACGACAGGCGTGAAAAGTTTTGAAATCAACAACGCCCTTGCCGTGCTGCGCACGGATACCGTGGACCTTGCGGGATTTTTCAACGTGAGGGGCGGGGCGGACGTGCGCACCTACACCACCGCCACCACGAATTTTGAGGCGCCGGACAGTCTGCGCATTTACCTTGAACTCAGCACCGACCTTGCGGCGTGGGTGGAAGGTCCGGACATCCTTCCCCTGCGCACCGGCGGGACGAACCCGGTGCCTGATGCGCTGATTCTCCTCAATACGGACGGCAATGCGACATACCATCATTTCGCCACGCCGCCGGATAGCATTCCTGCCGGGATGCGTTACGCCCGGATGGTCGTGAATGGTGTGACCGACGGTGGCAGCGAGCGCCTGGTGATCGACAATCTCCGGTTCACGGGGACGCCATCGAACGCGGACGCCGACGGCGATGGAATTCCGGCGGAGGTGGAAGCGTGGTTTGGAACCAGCGATGAGAACCGGGGCGCGGTTCCGTTCACCTCGCTCGCCGTATCGGAGGATGGCCCGTCCCTTTCCTTCCCCTCCCTGCGGGGATATGCATACGCCGTCGAATTCTCAGACGATCTTCTTACCTGGAACACGGTACCGGTCACTGCTTTTTCGGGTCTCACGTCGTGGAGCGATGCGACGGCCCCCCTGTTAGGGAGACGTTATTACCGCGTGCGCAGGCCGTGACCTCCTGGACGGCTTATGAAAATTCAGAGAAGAGGTTCCTGTTGACCCTAACCAATTTGATAATTTTTCCGATCTTGAAGGAATTTCCGGAATGAGAATTGCACGACTTGAGGCCGCTGCGGCACAGAGTTGCGTGCATTTGCAGAAGTGCCGGTCTTTTCAAAGGATTGACTTGCGTCAGCTTTGAAAAAGTCATAAGTGGATTGGTGTTGCACGGAGGATATCCGGCGGCATTCTATTGCCTCTTAGGCAAAAACCCTAGTCCAAAACCAACCCCACCCAGCGCCGTGCTCAAGCAAATCATCGGACAAAAACCCCAACCGCCATCCGCGCCGGTCGAGCCTGCGCCGGTGGCTCCCGCGGAGCATTCGTATGCCCAGGACTCCCACTACGACCAACCCCGAAAATCCGTTACCGCCCCCGCCAGAACTTCCTCTCCAATGAGTACCAACAAAAATATCCTCAGCAGTGACGTCGAAATAAAGGGTTCGCTGAAGTTTTCCAATGACCTCATCATCGATGGCAGAATCGAAGGGGAAGTGACATCCGACGGGAGTTTGACGATCGGGGAGAACGCTTTTGTGCAGGGCGAGATTCGCACGAAATCCGTGGTGCTCTACGGGCGTGTGTCCGGGAATATCACGGTCAGCGAGCGCTGCGAATTGAAGAACACCGCGGTGCTCGAAGGAGATGTGGTTGCCGGCACGCTGGCAATTGAAGAGGGAGCCACCTTTATGGGTAAATCCTCTGTGGGTAAGAGCGCTGTGGCTGCGGCCCAGAAAGCAAAAACCGGGGGAGCCTAGTCCCCTGCCGGAGGTCGCCGCGCCTCTTTTCTGCACACGAATTGGAATAACCGTCAGCTGCCTGCGGTCGCACCCAGCGGCAGGGCCGCAGCATTGCTGACCTATTTGGAGGGTCCCGCTCCTGAACGGCAAGGTAGAGGTTAAGTGCCCGCATTGCGGTTCCTCACAAATGGAACCTGCAAGCGGGTTCTCTACGTACTGCCGGAGTTGCGGCGAATATTTTAAAATCGAAAAAGCCGCGCCGGCGGGCAGACTCAGCGGACTCATGTCGCGGGCGCGCGGAAAGCAGCAGCCGGTGCCGGCGCCGCAGGGGGTCGCTTCAGGAAAGGGGCCCGCCATGCCTCTTCAGATTTCCGGTTTCAGCGAGCAGGATGCTCCCATGGTGGGCCGGGCGGCGCTGCTCTCGAATGCGCCTCCCCAGGCCGGCGCCACCAAAGAAACCCGGCGTGTGGTGGTGTGTTTTGAGTGCAATGCCTCCCACAAAGTGGCGGGGGCGTCCACGTCCACCATTTGTCCGTCGTGCAGCACGTATCTTGATCTCAGGGACATCGAGATCAAGGATCGCACGAATCAGCGGATCAAAACGAGGGGAAACGTGGTGGTGCAAAAAAAGGGCGCGCTGCTCGGCACCAGCGTGCATTGCGGAGATCTCACCGTGCATGGATCGGTGGCCGGGAGCATCTATGCCGCGGGGGAAGTGCATTTGAAAACGGACGGAAAGATCATCGGCGAAATCCGCTGTCAGCGATTTATCCTGGACCGGAAGTGTGAAGTGCATTGCCTGCAGCCGGTGCACGCTGAGGTGGTGGAAATTCACGGTCATGTGACCGGGCATTTTCATGCGACGCGATGCATCATTTTGAGCCGTCACGCGTCGCTCACGGGAAGCGCGAAAGCGCATAGCATTTCGATGGAGCCCGGCGCCAGGTTGAATGGGCAGGTGCAGGTGCGCCCGCCCGGGCGGCCGGAGGATCCGGAATTCAGCGCGGCACTGGTACCGGGTTGAATTTCCCCGGCTTGCCATCGGAGCGGCGGGAGCTTAACTCCGCGCCCTATGTCCACGCTCAAACTCCTCATTACCGGCTGCCGCGGTCGCATGGGCCAGGCCGTAACCGCCTGCGCCGCCGCCGATCCGGAAGTCGTCGCCGAGCGTCTGATCGACGCGGGAGACGATCTCGTTTCCAATCTCAGCGCGTGCGATGCCGTGGTGGATTTTTCCTTTCATGGTTTCACCGCGGACCTGGCGGATGCATGCGTGGCGCAAAACAAACTGCTCGTCATCGGCACCACCGGTCACGATGCCGCAACGGAGGCGCGTATTCGCGCGGCGGCACAGCGCATTCCCATTGTGTTCGCTCCCAACTTCAGTGTGGGAGTGAATACGCTGTTTTGGCTGACGCGGAAGGCGGCGGAAATCCTCGGCCCGGACTTCGATCTCGAGGTGGTGGAGATGCACCACAACAAAAAAATCGATTCCCCCAGCGGCACCGCGCGGCGCCTCGCAGAGATTCTCTGCGACGTTGAAAAGCTAAGTTACACCGCCGGCGTGCGACATGGCAGATTTGGAAACGTAGGAGCCCGCACCAAACGCGAAGTGGGGATGCATGCGGTGCGCGGCGGCGACGTGGTGGGGGATCATACCGTCATTTATGCCGCCCAGGGAGAGCGTGTGGAACTAACACATAAAGCCTCCAGTCGCCTGACCTTTGCTCAGGGAGCCGTCCGGGCCGCCAAATGGCTGCGCGGCAGAGCGCCGGGCCTGTATGACATGGAGGACGTGCTGGAACTGCGCGGACGCTGAAATCCCATGGAATGCGGCATCGCCCTTGGCTCGAACTCCGGCGATCGCCTGGCCAGTCTTCGCTCAGCAGTTGCGGCGCTGCGCCGACTGGATCCTGATGTTAGGGTTTCGCCGGCATACGAAACGGCACCCGTGGATTGTCCGGAGGGATCGGAGTCGTTTTTGAACGCTGCAGCCATCCTCCGCTGGAATAAAAGCCCGGAAGCACTGCTGGCATTTTTGCGGGGCATTGAATCGTATCTTGGACGCCCCGCGGTGCGGCACCGCAATGCCCCGCGCAGCATTGATCTCGATATCCTCTACGCGGGCGATACCGTGCGCGCAGATGGCGATCTCACGCTGCCTCATCCGCGTCTGCACCTGCGCCGCTTTGTTTTGCAGCCGCTCTGTGACCTCTGTCCGGACCTGCGCCTTCCAGGATTCACCTTAACCGTACGCCAGTTGCTCGGCGGGCTCCCGCCGGAGAATCCGCCGCCGCGACGGATAGAGGAACCGCTGTGACCAGAGCCCCTCGTGCGTAAATGCGGCAGCGTGAAGTGGTCCGGCGACATTAGTGGTAGCACTCCGGCTCTCCGAAAAGAATTGGAGTGGATCCCCGGGGCCCTCACTCCCGCGTGAGGGCATCACCATTCCGGATATGCACAAAACCCTTCACGGATTGAGTAAACAGCCATGCCCAGCACTCAATACGGGTGCCGTCTGTCAGGGAAACAGCGACCAATTCGCGTTTGAATGCCGGAGGCAGTGGAAGTCCGGCCCCTATCCCTTCATAACGGTCCAGACTGGTGAGCATTTCCGGAATACGGTTGGAGGGAAGCTCCAAAACGTCACCAATAACAACGCCGGCACTTTCCGGCTCGTAGAGCGCCGCATGCGTGGAGCCGTTGCGAAACAGGCGGCCCGGCATTCGACCCTTGCCCGTATGCCGGCAGCAGGAATGGAGAAAAGCGGCATGCGGGTTGACGCTGCCAACGCGCAGGGAACCATAAATAAATAACAGGGGGACCAGCAGAGCTGCTGACATGGATGGGGATGCCGGGGCGGCCTCTGCTATCAGATTCACCGCAGAGTTGCAATCACTACCGTTAAAAGAATTAATATTTTTTTGCAGCCCGCCAGTCTGAGTACAAAATGTAGAACGCAAAGGCTCCGGCGGATTCAGTGCATGGTGCCGGCATCTTCTCTCTATGACCATACCAGAGGAACCGCGCCCACAAACGACCGGCATCTGGCACCGCCATGTATTTTACGCACCCCTCTCGGCCCCATGGCTGCGCGAGTCCCTTGAAAAACTGGAGGGAGGCATGCCGGCCCTGCCCCGAGTGCGCGGATGGCTCACCGGACGGGACGGGACTTTGACCGTTGAGGAATACCACCCCCCAGGGCTGTTGCCGCTGGCAGAGTTTCTAACTAAATCCGCCGCGCCACTGTGGATTTTCGTATCCATTGTACAGCAATGCCTTACAGGACTTTCCCGGCTGCATGAATGCGGTTTGCTGCACGGCGCTATTTTACCTGAAACCCTGGTTGTCGAGACCGGGGGAAATGTGGTGTTGGTAAATGCCGGAGGCGGCATATGTCCGCCGGAATGGAAAAACCCGGGAACAGCCGCTGCCGCCGGCAGGCCGCTTTCGCATGCCCTTGCCATCGCGGATTTGCAGGGGCTCGGACGGGTATTCAGGACCGTGCTGGGTGGGGACGCCGATGTAAAAATGACGGTTAGCCGTCCGGATATCGCACCCATGGTGGCGGAGTGGATCGATTGGCTCTCGGCGCCGGAAGCGGGACGGGAACCACGGAATGCGGCCCACGCGGAATCCGTTTTCGGCGATATCCGTGCCGGACGCGCCGGTTTGCGTCCGTGGCAGGACAAGCTGGAACTTCCGCCGGAAGTGGAGTTCGGCGCTTCCAGTCAGCCAAGGGCGCTGACCGATGATGAGCGCCGGCAACTCCGGAAAGCGGCCGCGCGGGCTCACGGTTCGGGAATGGAACTCAGGAATCAAATCCTGATCGCCCTTCTCATCCTCGGACTGACAGGCGGCGGAATTTTGGCGTCGCACTACTTGTACCCCAAAAATGCAACTGACCCAGGCGCCGGGGAGCCGTCAACAAAGATACCGGATCCGCGGGCGGGCTACTCACTGAGACTCAGTGATGAGCCTGGTGATCCATTTGCCGCAAGCGGCGGCGACGTGGAACCTCTGCCGGACACGGCTGAGCTGATCTCACAACTGACCGGAATGGTAAGCAAAGACCTGAAGCCCGCCAAACCCTGGGAGGAACAATTGCTGCTGCGGAGCAACGAACAGGGGAGCGCCGGAGAGGCCGCCGCACTGGGACATGCGCCGGGGGATTTCCTCTACGATACGCGCATATTTCCGGCGCTGGGAAAAACTTCCCAGGGGCTCGGACCCGGCGACTACTATCTTGTTTGGCGCACTGCCGGAATGGTGATGACGCCGCAGGAAACCTGTGCACTGCAATCCGCCCTGCTGCGCTGTGCGCGCTACTGCGGAGTGCGCGTCCTCGCATGGACGGTGCTTCCGAACCATGCCGCAACTGTCCTCCGGGTGCTGCCAAGGCGTCCCCTGCCGGATGAAAAACTGGAACGCCGCATTGCCATTCTCCGCGGCGAAAAGACGGCAGCCGGTGTCATCGACCAGGTGAATGCAAAACTGAAAGCCGGCGATGAGGAAGGGGCCGAACTGGTCAGACGGAAATGGACTGCCAGCATGGGCAGCGCCGCCGGCTTCTTCAGTGTGATCAAGACTGTCCCGGTAGTGGATGCTGTTGCATTGCAGGGCCGTTCTCTTTGGCAGGACAAGCCGCTCCATCTGTCACTTCTCGATCCCGACACGCCCGAGGTGCTTCAGGCGGCGGCCATTGTGGATACCGCTGCGTTGAGGGGACAACTCGTGGAAAAAACGGCTTCTGCATGGCCGCTGTGCGGTCTCCGCGCGGCCATGCATAACTACGGTCCTGCCCTCCGTGCGATCTCCGTGCTCATGCAACGGAACCCTCAGGCCTCTCTGCCGGTGCCTGTGAAGGACGAACTTCTCGAGTCTTTGGACGAATACCGGCGCTATCTTGGCGATCTCGCGCCCGATCCGGAACCAAGTGAAGCGAAACCGGAAGGAAAACCGGCCCCGCAGCCCGCCACTTCTGCGAACGGCAAACCGGGCGTGCATGCCCCGGCCCAGGAACCTTCGAAACCGCAGGAAAGCGGGCAGTAGCGCCGCGTTACGCGAGCAACTCCTCCAAGCGGATCTTTATGTCAGGAAGAGCGGCGGGGGAAAGCATTCCATCGTTTTCCACCCGGCGGACGGAAGCATAGCCGCGGGGACCGGGAAGAGTATAAACGTCCGTAAAGTTTTCCTCCGGGGTGGAAATGGCTATCTCGACTACAAGTACTGCTGTTGAAGGATGTACGCGGGCGAAGTCTTCGTGGGTTCCTTTCACAACCGCCAGGTCCGGTTCCGGCTCGGAATCACTGCAGGTAATAGGCTGTTCCTGCCGAATAATAAGGGTCCCCCGGAGAGCGGCACGCAAAGCCTCATACAGACGAAAGCATATCAGGCAGTGGCGCGGCGATTTGGATATCTTCGCAAATATAAATCCATGAATCAGTTCTGATTTCTCCTCAACTGCCCCCAGTTCACCCAGAGTGTGATAAGCCTCGACACTCAGCGGTATCAATTGGTGGCGCATTTCCGGATGTTCGAGGACACGGTGCATCTCGTTGGACAATAACACCCGATGCGCCTTTGTAGAAGCGATTTCCGCCCCACCTTCACGCACCCTGCGCCGGCGCGGCTTCCTTTTTCTCCTTCCACGTGCTCTGCACGTAGAGTTCGCGCAGTTGCTTGAAATCCACGTGCGTTGGGGAGTCTGTCATCAAATCGCAGCTCTTGTTATTCTTGGGGAAGGCGATGACTTCGCGGATGCTGTCCTCACCGGCGGCGAGCATGGCGATGCGGTCGAGCCCCAGCGCGAGTCCGCCGTGCGGAGGCGCGCCGAAACGGAAAGCATCGAGCAGGTGCCCGAACTTCACCTTCTGCTCCTCTTCGTTCACGCCGAGGACACTGAACATCTTTGACTGCAAATCGCGCTCGTGAATCCGGATGCTGCCTCCGCCCAGTTCGTAACCGTTGAGCACCACGTCATAGGCCACGGCACGGACTTTGGCATAGTCGCCGGCATCAAGATGCGGAATATCCTCACTGTTAGGACGCGTGAAAGGGTGATGCACCGCGGCCCAGCCTCCGTCCTCCGTTTTTGCAAGCAGCGGGAAGTCCACCACCCACAGGAAATTCAAGTCCGTGCTGTTCTTTGTCAGCTCCATCATGGCGGCGATCTCCAGCCGCACGCGTCCAAGAATCGTCACCGTCGTTTCCCACTCCCCGGCGACGAAGAACACGATGTCGTTTTCCTCCACGTTCAACGTTTCAATCAACGCGGCCTTTTCCGTGTCACTGAAAATCTTCCAGAGGGGACTCTTATATTCGCCGTTTTCGTATTTGAGAAAGGCCAGCGTTTTGACAGGCAAGCCGGCCTGAATCGCAATCTCATTGAGCCGGTTCATCTGGCCGGTGGTGATGCCGGCAAATCCCTTGGCGTTGATGGCCTTCACCGCGCCACCGCTCTCCAGCGTGGTCTTAAAAATCTTGAATCCCGTATTGGCGAAGACACCGGCAAGGTCCGTGAGTTTCATCTCAAAGCGCGTGTCCGGCTTGTCGATGCCGTATTCGTCCATCGCCTGCTGCCAGGTCATCCTGACAAACGGTGCCGGCACATCGCGATCCATCCCAGCCTTGAACATACTAACCAGCAGTCCCTCGACGAGCTTGATGATATCGTCCTGTTCCACGAAGCTCGCTTCGATATCGATCTGCGTGAACTCCGGCTGGCGGTCGGCGCGCAGGTCTTCATCGCGGAAGCACCGGGCGATTTGAAAATACTTCTCAAGCCCGGCCACCATGAGCAGTTGTTTGTATTGCTGCGGCGCTTGAGGCAGTGCGAAGAAGCGTCCGGGAGAAAGCCGGGCAGGAACGAGAAAGTCCCGTGCGCCCTCAGGTGTTGGATTGGAAAGAATAGGAGTCTCGACTTCCACAAAGCCGGATGCGTCCAGAAAATTCCGGGCCGCTGCAGTAATCTTGTGGCGCTGGCGGATGTTCCGGTTCAGCCGCGGCCGCCGCAGGTCGAGATAGCGATACTTCATCCGCAAGTCCTCGTTGGAAAGCTCACGGTCGAGCTGGAACGGAAGCACATCGGCCTTGTTAAGAATATTCAGGCCGCTGCAAACCAGCTCCACAGCCCCGGTTTCCAGCTTGTCATTCTCCGTGCCGGCGAGGCGGGCATCGACGCGACCGGTGACTTGAATGACATCCTCATCCCGCAGCTTGTGGCTTTGTGCGGCCGTTTCCGCATTTTCCTCCGGCCGGAAGACCACCTGGGTCACGCCCTCCCGGTCGCGCAAGTCCACAAAAATCACTCCATGATGGTCCCTCACCGCCTGCACCCAGCCCGCCAGCGTGACGGTGCTGCCGATGTGAGTGGAGCGGAGTTCGTTACAGTGATGAGTGCGGTACATGAGCGGACTGGATAAAGAGGGCGCGCAGATTGCCCTGGATTTCCCGGGGCTCAAGTGGTGTTTATTAAACATTCCTTCGCCTCCGAAGGTCGAATCCGCCTCCAATGACCGCCGCCGACTCCCCGACTGCCCCATTCAATGTGCGGCGGTTCATTGCAAGGCGGGTTCGTTTTCTTATCATCGCTCTGCCGCTATGCTGCGCCCTGCTCCTGATCCCCTGGGACGGCTGGCTTTTTGAACTGCTGCGACACTTCCGCGTTTGGTGCGCCGTGATTGGATTGGGACTCGCCCTTGCGGCTTTGCTGCTGAGGGAATGGCGATGGGCCGTCGCGGCCCTGCTCACGGGACTTTGGCAGGGTTATCCTGTATATTCTTACACCACGACAAAAGCGGTAAACGCCGGGAACCCTCAGGCGCAATTCTCCGTCCTGACTTGCAACCTTCTGTGGGAATTCGTCGATCCACAGGAGACGATCGCTTCGCTGCGGAAGGCGAACCCGGACGTCATCGTTTTCGAGGAATTCACGCCGAACTGGCAAACGATTCTGCGGAAAGAATTGTGGGAACAATACCCTCACCGCGTGGAGCGCCCCATGGAGGGTGCCTTCGGCATTTGTCTTGCCAGCCGTCTGCCGCTGGAGCAGGCGCGGGGATTTACGGACGAGGCCGGATTCGATTCCGTAAGCGGAGTCATTACCGTGGCTGGCGAAAAAGTGGGCATTCTCGGAGTGCATCCGTTGCCGCCAACGTCACCGGCATATTTTTCAGATTGGCGAACTTCTTTCCGGACGTGGCCATCTCTGTTGAGACAAATCCAGTGTAATCACCGCGTTCTGGCAGGGGATTTCAACAGCACGCCATTCTGCCGCGCCTTCTCGGGTCTTTGCTCGGACGCTCACCTGCGGGACAGCGCTGTGGGGCACGGCCTCGCCAACACCTGGTTTCCCCTTCCGCCCCCGCTTGGCCTGCCGCTCGACCATGTGCTGATTTCGGAAAGCCTGACAGCAACGGACCTTGAAGTGGGACCGGATACAGGTTCGGATCACCGCTGGGTAAAGGCCATTCTCGCCGTGAGTAAATGAGAACGGTTACTCCTTCGGTGGATTTCTCCCAATAAACGGATACTGCTCCAAATCGATCACCGCTCCGCTCACCGGCCCGAATTCCTCGCTGAGGAACAGCGCCACCGTCGCTGCAATTTCCTCCGGTTTGAAAATGCGGCCGCTGGGCGCGAAGAGAGGCGGCAGTTGGGCATACCAGTCTTCCGCCATTCCGTCCGCCTGCTTGGCCTTGCGTTCATTTTCCGTCAGCACCCATCCAGGATTGATCTGATTCACCCGCACACCCGCCGTGCGGTGCAGTGAGTCACCGAGGTTCCGGCTGAGGGTTTGCAGCGCTCCTTTGCTGATGCTGTAGGGCAGCAGCTTTTCCTCGCCGGAATAAGCATTCACGCTGCCGATATTCACCACCGCACCCCGCGTTTCCTGCAAATAAGGCAACGCCGCCTGAATGAGCAGCAGCGGAGCGCGCACATTGATCGCCATAATCCGGTCAAAAAACTCCGGCGTGACATCGCTGAGTTTGCCGCGCACGACCCAGGCGGCATTGTTCACCAGACCATTCACTTTTCCAAAGGCCGCCACGGCGGCGGCCACGATCCGTGCCGGGGATGCGGGGTCCGCCAGATCATCTTCGTAAAACAGCGCCTTCCCACCCAAAGACGCCGCCACGCGCTCGCCATCATCGCGCACGAGTCCGTGAATGAGTACTTGGGCGCCCTCCTGCACGCAGCGCCGTGCAATAGCCTCCCCGATTCCCGAGGTGCTCCCTGTGACGATGATCACTTTGCCTTCCAGTCGATTCATGGCGCTGACGATGCTCAGGGCAGGGCGGGCGTCAATTTTGGTTGTCAGCGTGTGCGGCACCTGACATAAATCCCTGATGAGAGTCTCCCGCTTCCCTTTCGTGGCAGGTGCGCGTGTGTTTAGAAAAGTTCTTCTTTTGGCAATCGCTCCGCTTCTCTTCGCCGGCCTTCCACTGGCTGCCAGGGAAAAATACGGGAAATGGGAACCCGGCGAGCGGGCCGAAGCGGGCCTGAATTTCTTCGCTCGCATGCGAACGGAAATCCAGGCCCGCATCGCACGGCTCAAGGCGGCGAACGCACCGGTGGGCGAAGTGGCAATTCCCTTCATCGATTCCGCGTTTGATCCTGCGGCTAAAAACGCGGCGGATTGGATCCGCTTTGGCCAGGGCGGCATGGGCGAAGGCCACACTTCCAAATGGATGCAAAAGGGACTGGCGGAACTCGAGGCAGCCCGCAAAATTCTGGCCAAAGCCGAAAAGCCCGCCGCTGCTGCATGGGACAAAGAGTTTCCGAAAGGCAAAAAGCCCGTCGAACTGCCGAAGGAAACCACGGCGTTCATCTACGAAATCGAAGTCATCGCGCGCAAGCTGGGCGTGATCCTTGATGTCAGTCCCAGTATGCGCAAGGCCCTGCCCGCCGTGCGCGCCGAAATCACCGCGCGGTTTCCCGGCGCGCGTTTCGTGGAAGTGGACGGCTGCGCCCTCAAAAAGCAGGTCGCCTCATGGGGCCCGTATGCCGAGTGGTTTTATGCCAGCCCGCTGGAGGAACGGAATCCCTTCGACCAAAGGTGGTTCCTTCCCGGCATTCCCCAAAACGACATTCACTACCATATGGTGGCGTGGGAGCGCGATACTTTCGCCGCCTTCCGCGGTCTCATCGACCTCATGGAAGTGGACGCCATCTATTGGTTCTGCGACTTCGACGACGAGGCGGAGCCGGCCATCGTCCGGGAACTCGGAAATATCCTGTCAAAAAAGAAGGTCAAACTTTACGCGCACTCCTCAAAATCCGATCCCGTGCCCGCCCTTGGCACTATCATCAAACACTCCAGCGGAGTGCTCACCAAGGCCGATCCTCTCAAGTCCGCAACGAATCCCAATCCTGCTCCGCCCGCGGTGCCTGCCGGAACGCCGGCAGGCAAAGATCCCTTCGAAGTCAAAACTGAGCCGCTCACCCCGGAATTCGTAAAACAAAACGCGAACACTAACAAGAGCGTGCAGGTGAAACTCACGGTGACGGAGTCGCGCATCGAGGAAAAAACCAAAGTCCTTGTGCTCACGGCAAAAGAATGCCCTCTCACTGTTTCCGTTCCCTGGAGTTACCTGCCTGCCGGCGCCGATTCCCGCGATGGACTCGTCAGGATGTTTCGCGCGGGGGACTTCGTTGTCGAAGTGACCGGGCGCATCATTCACACCGAACCCGGCGTGCCAATGCTCAATGTGGACGGTCCCGGAAAAATGGTCATCATCCCTCCCCCCAGAATTCCGGAGGCCTCCACTGTCACACCCGCGCCGCCTCCGGCACCCGGTCCGGTCACTCCGCCGCCGGATACCCATAAAACCATCACGCTCTCGCAAGAGGACCTCGACGCTAATCAGGGGAAGGCCGTCCGTTTTGAAGCGACTGTCGCGCAAGTGGAGCGCATGGCTTCGCTCAATCATGTCAAAATTCACTTTGCCGGCACTCCGCTCTTCGCGGTCTGCAAAGCGGATCGCGTCGCCACCGTCTTTCCCGGCATCGATCCACTGAAGGACATCCAGGCCGGCGACAAAGTGCGTATTAAGGGCAGCCTCTCCCTGTTTCAAAAAACCCCCATGGTGAGTCTTGCCACTGCAAATCAGTTTCTCACCATCCAGCGGGACCGTCCCGTACCCGGGACCGGCGGAAGAGTCAGGGAATCGACAAAATCCGTGGAAATTCCGGCCGCTCCTCCGGCAGACAGGAAGCCTCCTGACAAGAAAACGCAGCCCTGACAAAACTAACGCCTCTCCCTCGCCTGATTCAGCCATCGGCTCCAAACCGCGGCAGGGTCCTCCGGGGCTTGTTTGGACACCGCTGGAAGCAATCCGAACAGCCGCCGCGAACCCGCGGTCGAAGCAGGATGTAAAACGTTAGGAATATCCGCGGCGATACGCCCGTCCGCCACCGAGCCAAACGAAAAGGCGGACGCCATTTCCGTGAGAGTTTCCGGCGCCTGCGAATGGCCGGGCTCAATCGCAGCGCTCAAGCTGACACCTGTAAGCCGGTGAAGAAGCCACGCCCACAGCACGGTCGAGGCGCGCAGCGCATGAATGTGTGTCCACCCGCGCGCGGATTGCAGCGCGGCGAGATAGACGGCCCGGCGCGCAGCGAGGAAAAATTCCTCTCCCGGGGTGCACGGGCACGCATTGCGAAGCGACGCCGCACGATCGGCAAGGCCGCTTTCCTGACGCCACACCGATTCGAGAACCGCGCCATCCGGAAGAAACTCCATGCTCTCCGGCGACATCCGCATTGCTTCCACCGGACCTGTGTTTGCGGCCATCAAATCGACGCCGGCCTGTCCCTGAAGGAACCTGAGTTCATCCGTCAGGATGACATCAGCGGAATCATACGGCCAGTTTTCAAGCAGACAAAGAACACCGGTCGCCTGCGGCGCCATCGCGGGAGCGAAGCGTCCGGCGATGCTTTTTCGGAATTGATCCGCCAGCGGGCGCGCCGTATTCCGCAGCGAAAACACCTCCTGCATTCGCTCCAGACCGGCATGGCCCGCCTCCGCCCGCAGCGCGGGATCGCCGGCTAGAATGGCCAGACGTTCCGCCAGCGCTTCGACATCCGGAGAAACCAGCCAGCCCGTTTTGCCGTCCTCTATCAATTCCTCCGTGCCCGGTTGCGCGAGAGCCACCACGGGCAGGCCCGTTGCCATTGCCTCCATGATGCGGGGCGAAAGCTCCGCCCCGCCCGCTGCATCCAGATGGATAAAAACGTCCGATGCTGCGAGGAGGCGTTTCGCCTCCTCGTGATCCGGCATCCGGCAAAAACGGAGATGCCCGTTCAAAGACAGGAGCGCCATCTCCTGTTTCACTGACGTGCGCCACGGGCCATCGCCTGCAATGCAAAGTTCTGCGTCGATAGCAGCCTTGTTGAGTTTCGCCATCGCATCCAAAAGCAGTGAGATGTGTGGCTCCTGCCCGGGCGCGGCGATACACACCAGCCGCAGGATGCCGGCATCACCGCACAGCGCCGCGTGATAACGGCTGGCGTCGATCCCCGGATACACGCGGTGAATTTTGTCCGCTGCCGCCGGTGCCTTTGCGGTCAGCGCCGCCCGCGTGGATTCCCCGGCCGCGGCGACAAACTCCGCCTCCTCCAGCAACTCCCGCAACAAGTCATCGCGTGCGTCTTCACCGGACGATACTGACTCCACGGTGAAGCTGAATGGCAGTCCCGCCCGCTTCAGATAGAGCGCCGCCGGCAGAGCGGCGGGAGATCGCACATGCACATGCTGCACCCCGCGGCGCCGCAGCTCCCGCGCGTATAACCATGCAGTCCGCTCAAGTCCCGCCGCCACGATGCCGGGGGGATATTTTTTGGCATGTTCGGCGGCCACGCCGGTCATCGCCCGCCAGCTCTCGTCCTGTGGCGGCGCGGAGCGCAGCATTTCCCGCATGGCGCGCGGCGGCGGATACAAAATCTCCGCCTTCAACGCCGGGGGCCGCAGCCGTTGAAAACAATCATTCGGCACCGTCAGCGAGGCCACCGTGAGCCGAAATCCCGCCGCCTCCAGTGCCTGCATTTCCGAATCGCACAGAGCCGGCGGCACGGCGGGGTATTCGGAAAAAAGGAATGCGATGTGCGGCTGGTCGTCCACGGTGCGCTGGTTGCGCCGCTGCATTAGAGCACCCGCCGCGAAATGCAACTTGCCGGATGGAAGGTCGGGACGCCGCTCATTCCGCTCTTTTCATCCAGTCCCCCAGCCGCCTGCGCAGAGCTTTCACTGATTGATACATTTGCCACGCACTCGCCGGACGCAGTTGGCTTCCGGGGCTTTCGGTCCAGTCAATGGGCACCGGCTCGATCGACACCCCGCGCTGAAGAAGATGCCACGCCAGTTCGACATCGAAAATGAACCGCCTTTCTTTCAATACAGGCCGTATCTCAGCGTAGTCCGCCGCAGGCACCAGTTTCAATCCGCATTGCGTATCCGGCAGCGGAAAGCGAAAGAATCGCCGCACCAGCCAGCGAAATACTCCACCGGCGAGCTTTCGATGAAGCGTCCGTTTCACGCTTGTCCCGTCCTGTCCTGTGCGCACCGCAAACACTGCTTTGCCAGGCTGTTCATTCGCCCGTTTGACCACCCGCGCCACTTCGGAGGCCGGCACGGCCCCATCCGCATCCACAAATCCGAGCAGCCCCGCTCCTTCGGAGCGATCCCACGCGGAGTAAATCGCCCCGCCTTTTCCCAAATTCTCCGTATTCAACTGCGCAGGCTCCAGAAACGCATACTCCCGCCGCATCTGCTCCACATACTCCGCCAGCCATCCCTGTTGTTCCGCACCCGAACCGTCATCCACCACCCGCGCCCTAACATTATTAAGCGCGGCAAGTTCCCGGCACAGTTCCGGCAGAAATTGCGGCAGGCGCTCCCGCTCACGATAGCAGGGAATGACGATCAAGATTGCAGGCATGTATCTTATTTTGCGACAAAAGAACCGGCTTTCCTGGCGGGGTTGCCCGCCGGAAAGCCGGCCGTGAATCACAATTTCCCTGACTGATATGCGATCTCAGAACCGCCAGCGAACGCCGCCGGTAAACGAGTCCGTGTCCTCCCCGTGCCGGTATCCCACCGTGAGATCCCACTTGGGGGAAATTTGATAGTAGACCGACGCAAAACCCGCCCACTCATCTTCGTCATAGACGTCGCGGTACTCTGCCCCGATATGGGCTGTGAGGCAGCCCCACTTCATGCGGAAGTGCGGACGCGCATACCAGCCTGTATCGCTGTCACTGTCGCTGTCGTCGCCGGCAACTCCCGCCGGCAGATCATAGTCCACACTGGAGTGCACCCACAGTACCCCCGCATCCCCGGCAATGTCGATGTGCGGCGTAATCGAATAGTGTGCGCCAATGCCGCCGTGCAGTTCCCATTGATCGAGGTCCGCCGAATAGGTGGCGCCTCCGATCGCCCCCCGTGGCGCGAGTGCGCCGGGAATCACATAATCCACATCATAATCCGTATTCCGGTACTCCGCACCCAGCGTCAGGTAAAAGTTCGGCCCCAGCCCGTACTCCCCGCGAAGAATTCCTCCGTTGCCGTCATCGATATTGCCCCCGTCAAAATCGGTGCGGGCGTAGAGCAGTTCGATGTTGTTGTAGCTGATCGGTCCGGCGCACGGATCCATGGGAGCGGGCGCGGGACTTTTATCAATCACCGGTCCAGGACCGGCGATGGCGGTAATCACGCCCATAGCGAGCGCGGCGAGTGTGGTGCTGATGCTTTTCATCGGGTTCAGTTTGGTTGCTTCGGGTGCTTCTCGAACTGGGGACCTCACGCACAAATCCGTCACTGATCCATTAAGGAATCCGTAACGGCCCCGTGCCGACGGCATTTAGGAAGAGTTGACCGCAGATTGCAAACAAAACAAACACAGGGCCTTTTTCAAGACAGTGGAGAAAAAATGCTTCCCGTTATTAACGCGGGAAGTCGCCACGGAAGACGCTTTAATTCCCCGCCACCAAACGTCCGTCATTCAGGACCATAGCCACTGCCTTCGGAGTCGCATCGGCCGGCAATTCCCCCAGGGCATATTGAATACCCGCCAAATAGTGCTGCACCACCGTTGGGTTCCAGTAGATCTCATCATTATGACCCAGGGAGCAGTAGAAAGTCTTGCCTTTTCCCGACGTCGAAAGCCACGCGATAGGGTAGAAATCGCGGTCCGGTGCGCCGTCCTTGTTGCCGTCGTCTTTTTTCATGTCCGTGCCGTTGGGATCCAGCGCCAGCAGCATCCGGCGGCCTGAGGGCTGGGCCGTCTTGGGGCGGAACTTGTAAATTTCGTCCTTCACAGTGAGCCCTTCATTCTTGAACGCGGCGTTCAACGGATGCTGCGGGTCAAGATTTTTCACCCGCACCGTATCGCCCGATCCCCAGGGATGGCTCTCAAACGAACCGCCCATCAGATCATTATATTCCTTCCAGTCGTTGTAGGTGTCCGTGGCGGAGTGCATTCCCGCAAGCCCGCCGCCGTTTTTTACAAACTCCAGCAGATTCTTCTTTAACACTTCCTCCCCGGATGCCGCCCCTTCAAAGATCCTGCCCGTGGTATTCAGCATGATGACTGCATCGAATTTCTTCAGGCTGTCCGCGGCGAAGACCTCCGGATCCTCCGTGTGCGTCACATTGAAGAGGCCTGTCTTCGCGCCGAGCTGCTTCATACATTCCACGCCCACGGGAATTGATCCATGCCGGAATCCCTTCGTGCGGGTGAAGACCAGAACTTCGTGTTTTTTCTGCACCGGCGCCGGAGTCGCAGCGGGGAGCGCCGCTTTGATTTTCTCCACCTTGTCAGGAGACACGGTGAAGTCATTTTTCTTATCCTGCTGACCGGTGCAGAGCACAGTCACCGAGGCGAGGCAGACGGCGGGAAGGACAAAGCGAAGGATTTTCATAGAGCTGCTGAAGGTTGGTGGAGGCGCACGCATACGCTCGCTCACCATGCCCTCAATCACCACGATTACGGTAATCCGCGCCATCACTTCCGCAGCAATGAATCTCCATTTCATCCGAAAGCTGCCGATATTTCCCGGGAATTATCCTGGAAACACAGCACAATTGAAACCGTTGGAGTCGTCCCATTCGTTCTTTAGTTCCAGTCTCCCTTCATGACCCGCAAAGAATTTCTCGCACTCGTCACCGCCGGCACCGCCGCGCAGTCTCTTGCCGGAGAATCGCCGGCACCCGCGGCCGCTTCGGTCTCCGGCTTTTCCTTAAAGAGATTTCCACTCGCGCTTCAGCCGGTGTTGCCAGGCCCCGCTTACCTCATGGCCGGACCCATGCTCGGACATGTCGGCCCTTCCGAAGCCCGCGTATGGATTCGAGCCACCGCACCGGTGCCGTGGAACGTCCGTGTTTCGGAATCACCCGCGCTGGAAAATGCGCGTGAGGTCAATGGCCCCGCCCTGAGTGAAGATTCCGCCTGCACCGGCATTGCGATAGTTGACGGACTCGCGCCCTCCACCCGCTACTACTACCGGATTTTGTTGGAGGGCCGTCCGCAAAATGTCGCACCGTTCCCGTTTTTTACCACGGCCCCAGCGATTGGATCAAAGAGCCGTCAGCGCATCGCCTTCGGTTCCTGCGTCGGTGATATGCCGGCGGACTGTGCCGCCGCGTGGGGGGAACTCTCCGCGCGCCGCGACATGGGATTCGCCGGCGGGGGCTTCGATCTCTTCCTCATGCTCGGTGACAACCATTACGGCAACACCACTGAAATCCCAAAGCTCCGCACCTATTACACCGCTCACCGCCTTACCACAGGATGGCGCGAAATGAGCTCCCACCGGCCCATTTATGCCATCTGGGACGATCATGATTACGGCCCTAACAATTCGGACGGAACTCAGGAGGGCAAAGGCGATTCCCTCAAGGTCTTCCGTGAATTCTGGGCCAATCCCGGCTGCGGCGAACCCGACAACCCCGGCTGCTACTTCACGTTCCAGCGCGGAGACGTGCAGTTCTTCATGCTGGACGGACGTTATCATCGCTCCCCGGATGGCGCGAAGGATGGCCCGGACAAAACGATGTTTGGCACGGCTCAAATCGCATGGCTGAAGCGCGAACTGCTCGCCTCTAAAGCCAGCGTGAAGCTGCTCGCGAACGGCAGTGAGTGGCAGTCTTTCGGTTCTGTCGATTCTTATTCCAAGTACCGGACGGAGCGGGACGCTCTCTTGAAGTGGATCGAACAGGAAAAGATCCAGGGTGTGATCCTGCTCAGTGGTGACCGGCATTTCTGTTCCGGCTATCATGTTCTCGGCCGCTTTGTGGAATTGGTTAGCAGCCCACTTGGCAGCCGTAACGCGCTCCTTACTCCAAATGTTGAACGCTTCACCGGCCATGACGAGGGCAGCCTCTGGATGATTCTCGACATCGACACAAGCGGGGCGGAACCGGTGATTTCCTACGAGATTTGTCAGGCGGGAGGCGGTATCATCGAGCGCCGCTATCTCACGTGGGACCAGCTTCATGGGCGCGCGGGCATCGAACCGTCCTCCATGCCGCTGCATTCCCCGCGCCGGCCCTTCGCCATCATGCGCAAGTGAGGTTCTCCGGGAAGGCCTATTTCTTTCCCCACGCGCCGAGCCGTTTGGCTTTGGCTCCGCGTTCCAGTTGCTGGAGCTTCGCCTTCTCATCCTGGATGGAAAGGCCGCCTGGCCGCGACACTCCTTTGGTATGAATCCGCGCCAGCCCGCGGCCAACCAGAGCCTCCGCAAGGTCCACGCCTCCTGAACTAACAAACGCATAGCGGCGCCCCGAGTCATACACCTCCTCCCAGCGTGTATCCACGCTCACCGGCCCTTTGCGCAACAAGGCCAGCGTAAAGTCGCGCGCCTCCTGGCCCACCGCGATGGTCGCCGCTTCACTCAATCCGCCAAAGTATTGCCCCTGTTCGGCGATGCGGTCTCCATTGTATTGATGACGCCGCTTTTCCGGACAGTCCGCATAATAAAGCCGGAACGTGAATTCCTCACCTCCATGCCGCAGCGTGAAACTGTCCCCGTCGTTGTTTCTGTCCTCCTCGACGAGGGTGCAACCGGTGAGGTGCTGCCATGTCCCCTGATGCTGAGGAATGCGTCTCTCCGTTTTTGCTGGGGCGGATGGGCCCTGATCCGTAGTCGAAGGCGTGGTCCGGTTGAACCGCATCACCACCACCGCGATCACCGAGACGACGAGCACGATGCTCTGCCATCCTTTGCGGTTCAGGGGAAAACGTTGCATGGTGCGGTGGATGTCACTAAAATGTCATTCCGGAAACGGCAAAATCCGGTCGGCAATTTCCACGCGCTGATATATAATCCCCCTGGATTCCCTCCCATGGCTCACCCTCTCAACTCTCCCAAAGACGCCGACTGGTACGCCTGCCCGTCCTGCGGCGCCGAAGTGCGTGTCGGCTCCCGCGGCTGCCCGCAATGCATCTCCGGCAAAGGCGCCAAATGGGAACAGGATAACTATCTTGACGGTGTGGACGTTCCGGAAGACGCGGCGGAGTTCGATTACGATGACTTCGTGAAGCGTGAGTTCGGAGGCCGCGGCCCGTCCCGGTTGAAACCGCACGGCATCAAGTGGAAGTGGTGGATCACCGCCGTGCTCCTGCTTGCGGCGTCAGCGTGGGCGCTGGTGAAATATCTGACCGTCCTGTTTTGAGGCAGGTCACTTGCCCCGGAGTTTTTCAACAGATCCATCGACACCGCCAGGAGGCTGCTTGTCAGCAAACTCGTCGTTGTCCTGCACCTCCTTTTTCAACCGCGCCAGTTCGGCCTTGAGAGCCGCGACATCGCCGGAGCGCGCAGGGTCGCTGTAAAGATTTTTCATTTCCTTCGGATCGGTGGTGAGATCATAGAACTCCCACTGATCCTTCTTCCAGTAATGGATGAGCTTCTGTGTTTCGGTGCGCACACCAAGATGCGCGGCGGTGTGGTGATCTCCCGGATCGTGATAGTACCGGTAGTAGAAGCTGTGCCGCCAGTCAGACGGCGTTTCGCCTTTGAACAGCGGCAACAGACTGCGCCCCTGCACATCCGGGGGAAGAGGCACCCCGGCGGCGGCGAGGAAAGTCGGCATGAAATCGTTGTTGAGCGCGAGGGCCTTTTGCACACTGCCTGGCTTGATAACGCCCGGCCAGCGAACGATGAACGGCATGCGCAGCGATTCCTCGTACATGAACCGTTTGTCATACATGCCATGATCGCCAAGGAAGAATCCCTGGTCGCTTGAGTAGATGACGATCGTGTTCTCGCGCAGGCCGTTTTGGTCGAGATAGTCCAGGATTTGGCCCACGCTGTCATCCACACTCTGCACGCAGGCGAGGTAATCCTGCATGTAACGCTGATACTTCCACTTCACGAGTTCATCGCCCGTCAGGGTCTTGCCGTTCACCTCGACTTCAGCGGGTTTGACGCCAAGCCATTCATTCCGGGGCGGCCCTTTCAGATCCGCGGGCGGCGTAAGTTTGAGGTCGCGACGGGTGAGATCTTTGGCGATGCTCTGCAGGTTTTCACGCAGCGCATCCGTGCGGCCTGCGTAGTCATCGCGCAAATTGTCAGGCTCCGGGATGACTTTGTCCTTGAAGGCTGCGTAGCGCGGATGGGGCTCCCATGGACGGTGCGGCGCCTTGTGGCCTGAGAAGAGGAAGAACGGTTTGTCCTTCGGCCGGTTTTTGATGAACTCGATCGTCAGCTCCGTGGATACATCACTGGCATACTTCCCGGTGTACTTTTTCTGACCGCCGGCCGTGTAGAGGACAGGATCGAAATACGTGCCCTGACCAGGATAGATCTCCCAGTAATCAAATCCCGTGGGATCGCTCCCGAGGTGCCACTTGCCGACAATGCCGGTGTAGTACCCCGCTTTCTGAAGGTATTTGGGAGCGGTGGATTGTGAACCATCAAAGCGATTGAATACCGGCACACCATTTTTGTGGCTGTACTTTCCAGTCAGAACCGTAGCGCGACTGGGAGCGCAAATGGAATTGGTGGCAAAACAGTTATCGAACCGCATCCCCTCTTTGGCGAGGCGGTCCATGTGAGGGGTTTGGTTCACTTTGCTGCCATACGCGCTGATGGCGTGAGCCGCGTGGTCATCCGAAAAGATGAAAACGATGTTGGGTCGAGTGGTCTGCGCACCGGCGAGCGCGGCAGTGAGAAGGAAAAGCAGGAGTCGCTTCATGCGATGGTTGTAGCGCGGCGGCACCCATAAACTCACGAACGGAAACCGCCGTAATCGCGGCAAGGACCTGTTAGGGAGCCAACAAGTGCGCGCGCATTTCATCTGGCGGGTGCGGAGAAAGCCAGCGGGGCGGCGGATGATCCGGGCGGGCGCGGGCGTAACGACTCCAGAACGCGGCACCCGCATCCGGACTGTATCCTGCCCGAATGATAATGTCTTTAGCCGCCTTGTCGGCTTCTTTTTCCATCCGCCTCGTATCAGGCAGGGTGCCAAACAGCGATGTGGAAAGAAAAACGCCTGCTCCGGTGAATGCCGCCCCGGACTTTGAATCCGTCCATTCATGCGCCGCCCAGAGCGCCGCGCTGGTGAGGATGAACTGGAGCCATCGATTTCGCAGGTGGCGCTGCGGGTGCCTGAGAACTGCATGGCCAAACTCGTGCGCCAAAGCGAATGCGAGAAGATCATCCGTGTTGGCAAAATCCAGCAACCCGGTGGTAAGTCTCAGGGTGCCGCGGGAGTCGATCGATGCATTGGGCACGGCCGAAGGGATGATCCCGTATTGCCGGCAGGTATTTCGCGGAACACAGGGAAGCAAACGTGCCAGCACACGATCGATGCGGCGCGTATCCTCGCGATTTGCCGGAACGGGAGAACTGAGGGGCTTGCGGTCGTGGTAACTGGTCTGACAGGAACACAGCAGCGCCATGACCATCATGAGTCCTGCACACCATCCCGGCCTCGTGATTGCGGGACGGTTCATGCTGCAGAGGCTCCCACGGCAGAATGTCTAACGAATTGCCGGCGGGAACGGCACCCGTATAAAGAGGAAATCCGAGTGGTACTTTCCGGCCGAGTATTTCAAGCAGCACTTGTAACAGGCCGTGTAGGGGTCAAACGCGCGCACGCGCTGGACAGTGAAACCACAGTTCCGGCAGCGGTAGGCAAACTTGCGCGGCATCCGCCGCCGGGGCAGCGGCAAATCATGAAACGCCGGTTCCCCCGCGATGCCGAGATCGGCGCAGGCCTGCTGCCATTCGACACCGTGGGTTTGGATGGAGCGCCGGCCCACACGCCAGTGAGCAATGAGATGAGCAGTTTCGTGCTTCAGCGTCCGCCGCACCTGCGCTGGACCGAACGTGCGCAGCATGGGGTTGAGTTCGACCATAGCGGATCGCGTGCAGGCAGTGCCGGCGGTGGTTTTCAGCCGGGCATTCCAGACAACCACCATGCGTTGCGCCAGGGACTCAGCGCCCATTTCCCCGCACCACCGGCGCGCCGTTTGAGTGAGCGTCTCATCTCTTCCGGAGGCGGGCAGGGATTCGCTTGGAGGACGAACTGAAAACGCCGGGTTGTTGCCCGATGCGGGCGCCAGCTTTTGGCGCGGTGATTTGCGTTTGGGGGTGGCCATACCTTGGGAGAGGAGAAGATCAGGCGGCGGGAACGGAGCGTCGGCGGGGTTTCACTTCATTCTTCTGTTCGCCGAGAGCAACCACGGAATCGGGCGGCACGCTCTCGGTAAGGAAAACGTTGGCTCCAATGGTGCTGCCGCGGCCAATCGTGATGTCGCCCACGATGGAGGCGTTGGCATAAAGGGTAACATAATCTTCGATGCAGGGATGCCGGCGCCGGCCTTTTAGCATTTGTCCCGCCGCCAGCGAACGGGCCACGAGACCCACTCCCTGGTATAGCTTGACGTGGTGCCCCAGACGCGCCGTCTCACCCACCACTACACCCGTGCCATGATCGATAAAGAAATACTCTCCGATCTCCGCGCCGGGATGGATGTCGATGCCGGTTTTCGAATGCGTCCACTCTGTCATCATGCGCGGAATAAGCGGAACGCCGCTCTCGTAGAGCACGTGCGCCAGACGCTGGATGGCAATAGCCTCGAGACCTGGATAGGCTAGAATGACTTCATCATAACTTCCCGCCGCCGGATCACCGTCGAACGCGGCCTGCACGTCCGTCTTCAACAGTTCACGCACGCGGGGAAGACTGCGCAGGAAATGACACGCGCTGCGGTGCGCCTCCCCCGGCACATCCGCCGGAGGATTTTTTTGGGAAGCAAGACTGGGCCGGATCTCCACTTCCAGCCGCGCCATCACGTCGGCAATGCGCTGCTTCGTTCTCGCCTCCACCTCTTCACGGTGGATGGCTTCGGCTTCGAAAAAACCAGGAAACAGAAGTTGAAGCAAGTCACTGCAAAGTGAAGCGATGGCGCATTTCGACGGAAGGTTGGCACCGTCCAAATGATTGATGCCGCCGAGTTCCTCATATGAAGCGAGGAGATCCTGAGTGATGCTGGTGGTTTCGCACGCCATGGGTGGATGGGGCGCGAGTATAATGAGCAGCCCCTGGAAGAAAACAGGATTTCCGAAGATTCATCTATTTTCCTCAGCACTTTCCGAAACGGATGTGGACTCCCCGCCGGACTGGCCGGGCGGCTCTTCCGGCAGCGGGTTCCAGCCATTGAGGGCGGCGGGGGAATAGGGATTCCAAAATCCGTTCGACGCCTCCGGTCCAAACCATCCGATGCCGGCTTTTTCATTGTTGCCGCCATAGTAGTTCGTCTCCTTGAAACCGGCGGGTTTCTCAAGACTGATACGGCCATCGCACCATGCCACGATCGCTTTTCCCTCTGCGCGGAAGTGGACGCTCGGCTGCAAGTCCCATGCATGGCCCCCCTTTTCCGTCGGAGCAAACCATGGCTCGGCGAAGGGATACTCCTGAATGCCTTCCTCCTTCGACAATGCGGTCGTGGCAAACATGATCGTGCGCCCCGGCACTTCCACGTCCAGTGACGCCACGGGAGAATAGATATCACCGGGGCGGCCGCCAATGTAGGTGGCGTTGTATCCATAACCTCCCGCCCCGTCTTCGAAGCTGCTCTTCTTTCCCAGCGTTTTCAACAATAGCGGGCAGGTTTCCAGCTTTTTGTCTTTCCCCAGATAGGGCGTGAGGAAGCCGTCTTCCGGCGTGAATTCCTCCTCTGTCGAAGCCCGGCTCCCATGCCAGCGGCGCAGGTTTCGCGGCTCCTGAGCGGGGCAATAATAACCCCCATGATCGGCGGCATAGGCAAGGTTGGCGACCACCAGTTGATGCAGGTTGCTGGACGAGGTAGAGATCGCTGCGCGCGTCCGCGCCCAGTAAAACGCGCCAATCGCAGCTGCGGTGAGCACGGCGACGATGGCGACGGAAAGCATTAGCTCCACCAGAGTGAAGGCAGGCGGTGCTTTCCGTTGGGTGCGGCTCGCATTCATCCTCTTGTCACTTTGAGCCGGTAAAACCGCTTAGCCTCTGTCCGCGGCGCGGTGACACTAACTATTGTTCGCGGCGAACCGCTTTCAACGATCTCCACACCCGTCCCTGTCGTCGCCCCGCCTCCGGTGCTGGAAGCGAGCGTGGACCATGCCAAACCATCCGGCGAGTCCTGCAGGATGAGCGACACCTCGGACCGCGCCGCGTCCCGGGAGAACTGAAGGACGACCAGAGACTGCACGGAACTAACCGTTAGTGCCGCCTCCCCCTCGGCTGCGGCGGGCTGAAAGCCGCAAGCGTATTCGATGAGATTCGTTTTGCCGTCTCCCTCGGGATCTGCATCCGGACCGGTGATGGCCGGATCATTCTGCACGGCGGGTTCAAAGGAGGCGGCGACCCATTCCTGCCATCCGTCCTGTGCCTGGTGAATAACTCCCACCGCGTCCAGGTCGAAACCGCAGGTTTGGAAGTCGGTGGGGAACGGGTCATTGATCCAGTTGCCATTGCTGTCGCGGCTGCCAAGCCCGCCTGTTACGTCGCCGACGACGTCCACGATGCGCACGTGAGTGATGCGAGCCGCGTTCAACGCAGGATTGGCGGCGACCAGCTCAGAGAGATCGAATGGCGTGCCGTAGCCTGCGGGATGCTTGCCAGCGAGGTTGTGCAGATTCCGCGGATCGAGTGTCGTGAAGGAGCCGGTCTGCGCAGCCGTGGGCGTGCAGGACACCGCGGGAAACCGCACAAAATCCACCCCGTTGGAACTCACCTCTACGAAGGCCAGTTCGGCAAAGATGCCCGAGCTTCCAACCGCAAAGCCATTTTCGAAAACGGCAAAGTCAGCGCCTTCGCCGTCGGCAATGGGCGGAGAGAACTGGAGTGTCACGCGACCGCCATCTCCGAGACTCAGCACCGGTCCCTCTTCGGGAGGCATATCATATTCAGAGCCTGCCGCATCCGGCGGCCCGAATACACTGTCGATTGAACCGTAATTCGCAGAGCTGGAGTCAGCGCCCGCGCGGCGCGGGCCTGCCTCGAAAGATGCCATGGATCGGGCCCAGCTTTTGAAAAGGACACTGTCTGCCGGAATGGCGTCGGAGCCCGGGGAAGCAGGTCCCGGCGGGTAAGGACCACCGTCCCCTCTGACACGCGCCACGGCACATGCGCCAATGGCAACCCAAAGAGTGAAGCGAGTCATACGGCAACTCCGGTAATGATCCTGCGGCGCTGGAAAATAATCACTCCCGCCGTTAGCAAAACAAGAGTGGCTCCCGCCGGCTCGGGCACTGCGGCCACAGGTTCTCCAGCCTGCGTTCCAAACACACCATAAGACCACGCGTCCCATGAGCCGTTCACCAGCGGACGGGTAGCGGCGCCCGTGCTGCTTTCGACCCAATGACCAGTGCCATACGGATTGCCCAGCGGAATCACCTCTGTCGCCGGAGGCACGATGTGCGAGTTGAGGTTGAAGTCCGTGGGATGATAAAAGACGTCGTTGTTCACCCAGTAGCCCCAGTAGCTATCGTCCATGAAGTTCCCGGGCGTGCCATTGTCTGAAAAAGCACGGCTTCGGTCGGCGAGCGAGATGCTGTTGGGGAAGAACGTGCTGTCCATTGCCAGCCGGGGATCGATGCTGAGAACAGCCCCCAGCATATCCTGCCCGGTGCGCGTTTCACCCGCATTCCAGCGGAATCCCCACACCACTCCCGGCGAGCCGTCGTGGAAATCGATAACAAGGGCCGCTTCATTCACGCCCGCACCCGCAGGCGCTCCCGCCCAAAGGCGGATGTCAGCGAAGGAGATAACGGCGCGGGCGAAGGGTGCGCTGCACAGCAGTGCCAGCGCCACCCGCAGAGGACCGAAAACGGTCAGCGGAGTTTTGTTCATGGAGTCTCATTCTTATTGGTGTCGATAAGGCCGCCCGGCCCTGCACACGCAGGCGGGCGTTGTTGAGCAGCTCCGGCGAAGTATTCTGACTCCCGGCTTCAAGCCTTCCCTCCGCCTTCACCCGCAGGCCCCTGCGGACCTTCGGATTGGTTTGCGGAAACGGTCTTCGCAGACCGTCTCCTGGAGAGTTGTAGCCGGTTACAGCAGCGCATACTGTCGCGGGATTTCACCGCATTCCATGCGCCGGAACATCGTGACTGTGAAACAGACCAGGAAATAGTCAACCTCTTGCGCGCCGGGAGGGACATGTTAACGGACGGCAATGCACAACCTGATTCACTGGTGGTCGCGCAACCGGATTGCCGCGAACTTCCTCATGTGGGCGCTTATTGCGTTCGGGATTGTCACGTGGTTTCGTCAGCGGAAGGAAATCTTTCCCGAGGTTTCGACGAACGTCATCTCCATTACGGTGCTTTATCCTAACGCTGCACCGGAGGAAGTGGAAACCGGTGTCTGTATTCCCATTGAAGAAGCGATCGCCACCGTGGATGGCATTAAGCGGATCACCAGCCGCGCCGGAGAAAACTCAGGGGTGGTGTATGCCGAAGTGCGCACCAGTTTTGACGTGCAGGCTGTGCTGGGGCGGATCAAGTCCCGCGTGGATGCCATCCGCAACTTTGCGGAGTTCGCAGAAAAACCGGTGATCGAGGAGATTCCCCTCCGGCTGCAAACGATGAGCGTGGCCATCAGCGCGGACACGGATGAGAAGAACTTGCGGGCCATCGGTGAACAGGTGCGGGATGCCCTGCAGGCATTGCCCGGCGTCACTCAGGTGGACTTGGCGGGAGTGAAGAATCACGAGATTTCCATCGAGGTCAGCGAAGACACCCTGCGGCGGCACGGCCTGACGTTCGACCAGGTGGCCAATGCGGTGCGTGCGTCCTCTTTGGACCTTCCTGGCGGCTCCATCAAAACGAGCGCCGGTGAGATACTCATTCGCACCCAGGCGCGAAAATACACAGCGCCGGAATTCGAGGAAATCGTGGTCCTGACACGTCCGGATGGCACGCGGTTGCTTCTGAAGGAGATCGCCAGCGTGGAGGACGGATTCGAGGACATCGACCTGTTCACGCGTTTCGACGGGAAGAACGCCGTGGTGGTCAACATCTTCCGCACCGGTGATGAAGACACCCTGGAAGTGGCGGCTGCCGTGAAAGAATGGCTTAAGGACGCGCCTCAGCATTTGCCTCAGGGCGTCAAACTCGAGGTCTGGAATGACCTCAGCCTGCTGCTGAAGGGACGGCTCGATCTCATGCTTCAGGACGCATGGCAGGGCTTCATCCTGGTGTATATCATGCTGTCGCTGTTCCTGCGTCCCGCGCTGGCCTTCCACGTGGCCATGGGAATTCCCATCGCTTTTGCGGGCGGCCTCATCTTCCTGCCCATGGTGGACGTGACGGTGAACATGATCTCGCTGTTTGCCTTTATCGTCGTGCTGGGGATTGTGACGGATGACGCCATCGTCGTCGGTGAAAACATCCACGCGCGCATGGAAAAGGGCGAGCCTGCAAAACTGGCGGCTCCGCGCGGCACCTATGAAGTGATGGTGGTCGCCATCTTCGGTGTATTCACTGTCATTGTCGCGTTCATGCCCATGCTGGGTGTTAGTGGCGTCGGCGGAAAGATCTGGCGCAACATTCCATGGGTGGTCATTCCGACCCTGCTCGTGTCGCTGATTGAAACGAATCTTATTCTACCGGCGCACCTTTCCCATCTTAAGCCGGAAAAGCCCCTGGAACAGATGAACGTCATCGTCCGCTTCATCGTGCGCATCCAGCGGGCGATGACGCGGCATGTGGACCATTTCATCCAAAAGGTGTACCGCCCGTTCCTGGGCTTCGCGCTCCGCTGGCGCTATGCGACGGTGGCCGCATTTCTGGCCGCGCTGATGACCATCGTGGGGCTCATCAAGGGAAACTGGATTCCTTTCCGTTTCTTCCCCCGCGTGGAGGCGGAGGTGATCTCCGCCAAACTGACGCTGCCGCCTGGCGTTGAAGTGCGCGCCACTCAGGAGGCGGTGGCCCGCATCGAAGCCGCGGCGAGAAAGCTCAACGAGGAATACAAAGGACTGAACGGCGAACCCGTGATCAAACACATGCTGGCCACCGTCGGCTCGCAGCCCTTCAAGGTGGGGTTCAATCCCGTGGGCGCGGGCGACGCCTCCAACATCGGTGAAGTCACGCTGGAACTCCTGGCGGCCTCCGACCGCGACGTCGTGTCTGATACTGTCATCGCCCGCTGGCGGGAATTGACAGGCCCCATTCCGGGAACCGTCGAACTCACCTATGTCGCCAATACCGCGAATGCCGGCAACGCCATCGATATTCTCCTCCGCGGCAAGGATACGAAGCGTCTCCAGCAGGCCACGGAGTTGATCAAAAAAGAACTCGGCGAAATCAAAGGGGCGACCGATGTCACGGACAGCAATCGCGAGGGAAAACGCGAGCTGAAACTGAATATCCTTCCGCAGGCGGAATCCGTAAACCTGCGCCTCGCCGACGTCGCGAAACAGGTGCGCCAGGCATTCTACGGCGAGGAAGTGCAGCGGCTGCAGCGCGGACGCGACGAAGTAAAAGTCATGGTGCGCTATCCCAAAGCGGAACGGCACTCGATAGAAAACATGTCCTCCATGAAGATCCGAACGCTCGCAGGGGGAGAGGTGCCGTTCAGCGAAGTGGCGGCTCCGGCGGAGGGACGCGGGTATTCTTTCATCCTCCGGCGCGACCGCGAACGCGCCGTAACCATCAGCGCGGACGTGGACAAGAGCGTCCCCGGCGCCGATCCCAACGTCATCGTGGCAGCGCTCACGCGCGAACCGTGGACACCACCCTCCAACGCGGTGGACCGCTTCTTTGCCTCCATGGGCATGTGGCCTGAGGAGCAGCCCGCGGGCGTCCTGACAAGAATGAAGAAGGAATTTCCGGACCTTCAGTGGTCATTCGAAGGCGAGCAGAAGGACCAGCGCGAAAACATGGCGGAGATCGCCATGGGCGGTGTGCTCGCACTCTTTGGAATTTACGTTCTGCTGGCCATTCCCCTGCGCAGCTACATTCAGCCGATGATCGTCATGAGCGTGATCCCGTTCGGCATGCTGGGCGCAGTGATAGGACATATCGTTATGTTCACGGAGTTGAGCATCATGAGCATGATTGGCATCGTGGCGCTCAGCGGCGTAGTCGTGAATGAGAGCCTGGTGCTGGTCGAATACGTGAACCGTCACAGGCGTTCCGGGAGGAGCGTGCTGAGCGCTGCGCGCGAAGCGGGTGTGGCGCGCTTTCAGGCCATCATGCTTACTAGCATTACCAGCTTCATCGGCGTGCTTCCCATCGTTACCGAGACCAGCATTCAGGCGAAATTCCTCGTGCCGTGCGCCATCAGCCTTGCATTCGGATGCCTCAGCAACCTCGTAAATACGCTGGTGCTCGTCCCCTGTGTTTATGCTATCCTAGAAGACATCCGCGGCCTCCTCTTCACAAAGGCGAAGCGCGAACAATGGGAGCAGGAGGAACGCGAAGATGCCGCCGAACGCGGTCTCGCATGGATGGATGGCACTGAGGAGAAAAGCCCGGCAGCGCCTGCCTGGCCGTAACTATGCCGACGAAATCGTCGCGAGGCGCTGCGAGGGCCGTCAGTGCAGCCGAAGCGAAGCGAAGACAGCCCGCCTGTAATCTTTAGCAAAGCGGGCAACGACAGCGCCGGTTTTCGGGCCTGAGTGCATGGATTCATACTCGATGGCCCGAAAAACAAGCTGAACGCCGCAATGACGGTTCGCAGCAATGGAGCGGAGCGACATAGCCTGCCGAAGGCAGCCCGAAGGGCCGCGCCGGCGGGCGCGAGCAACCGCAGCAGATTTCGTCCGCATAGTTGCGGCTCAGCTTCCGTAAACTCCCGCCTCGATCACCTGTTCCTGTGAACTCGTGTTGTTAATCTCCCACTTCCCGATCACCTCCACTCCCGGCGCGAACGCCACCGGTCCCGTCACCGTTAGTCGCTCGCACTGGCGCAGACTCGGAATGGCTTCCCGCAGCATCGTTTCGAGTCCGTCCACCAGTTTGTAATATTGTGCATCAAGGTTTACGACGGGCGGCTCTCCGTTTCTTTCGGGCACAAGCTCCAGCCGGTGATCCGGCGTAATCCGGCACGCGTCGCTGCGAATGATGAGCAGATCTCCGGTGGTCTTCACCGGTGCGAACCGGTCGCGTCCCACCGCAATCGCACCCGCGCCCGCAAAGCTCTCGATGGCCGCGCCCATGGCCGTCTCCAGTTGATACACTCGCGGGCTTTCGGGATCGCGCGGATCAGCAGTCTTCTCGTTGCGAATCATCGGCAGCGGAATCATGCCGTCATTGGCATCAAGCGTTTCCTTTAGCCGGTCGAGGCGGATCCACAGGTTGTTCGTGTTGAAGTAGCGGTGCTTTGAGATGTCCTGAAACGCTTCCTCATCCGCTTTTGGACACTGCGCGCTCTCACGCAAAATGAGCCGCCCGTCGCTGCGGCGGCGGGCGAGATGCCCCCCCTTCTTGTCTGCCTCGGTGCGCGCCGTCACTTCCATCAAAAACGGAGCGCCGCTCTCTGCGAAATAACCAAGCAGTGCGGGATTGAGCGTGGCCCCGAGATTGTCCGAATTCGAAACAAATGCGTAGAGGATGCCTTCGGAAAGAAGGCGTTCGAGCCAGCCGCTTCCGGCAAGACTCGCATAAATATCACCGTGTCCCGGAGGGCACCACTCCAACTCAGGATCAGCGGCCCACGACAGAGGGGTTAGATCATTGGTGACGAGCTTGGGCACCTTGTTTTGCATCATCTCCACTTCATGGGCGCCGCCCAAGGCCGGATACTTTTCCAGAAACGCCAGTGTGTCCTCCGATGTGGAAAAACTGTTCATCAGGAGGAACCGCGGAACACTTCCACTTCCCGTCTCCTCCCGCAGATGCAGAATCTGTTGCGCGATCAGATCAAGAAACGTGAGCCCCTCCCTGACGGTGAGCAGACTTTTCGCCTTCTCCAGCCCCATGCCCGTTCCGAGGCCTCCATTCAATTTGATCACCACCGTTTTTCTCAGCAGATTTTGAAACGCTTCAGGACTCACCGCCGGCATGGATTTCACGTCCGGCAATTCCGGAACGGCAACGATGGCCCCCTCCCCGATGAGTCCCGTTTCATTCCGCTGGAGTGCGCGATAGTTCCCCTCAAACGCCCGCACGGCGGCGCCGCTCAAACCGGCGGCGCGCATCTTTTCCGCAATGGGCTGGAAGGAATCGGCATCACTCATAAGCCGCTGCCTATACCGGCGGTATGAGGGCGTCAATCGTCACACAGCCCCCGGACATTTTTTCCCAGGTAAAATACAGACGGCGCGTTCCTGCCTGTGCCGCCGTCGCCGGACATCCTGTCATGAACACTGCACGCTGCCTCCCTGCCCTTCCCGCACCCTCGCATATCAGTTGGTGGAAGAAGCAGGGAATGGGGTCCCTTGCGTGCAGTGTGATGCTCCATGTTTGGATGGCGGGCGCAGCGATGACTCTCGTGTGGCGATATTGGCCTGGTGTTGTCGAACAGCCGGAGACTGCACTGATAAAGCCCTCGGACGGCGGCTCCAGCGGTGCTGTAAGTGCACGAAGGCCGCAGTTGCGAACGGCAGACGCCCGGCACCGGGTGAAAGTCATCGCCTCGGCGTTGCCGTCTGCCATTTCACTTTCAATGCTGCATGTCCCGCGCAGCGGAACGGACAGGATGACCCTTCCGGACATTCAGGGCTCTGGCTGGAACGGCGGTCATGGTTCAGGGATCGTTCGAGGTGAGGGCACAGACGGCTGGGGCACCGGTTCGGGAACAGGCGCCATGATAAATCTGTGTTGCGAAAAACGCCGTCCTCCCGCCGCGGCGCAAAACGCTTCGCCGCTGACGAATGCGGTCATCGTCCTGGATTTGTCAGGGAGCGTGCGGCAATCACGCCCCGTCATCGAACGGGAACTCCGCGAGGGTCTCTCGCGGCTCACGGCGGGCACCCCGTTTAATGTCGTCTGTTTTGCCCGCCGCGCCGTTTCGTTTGCGCCGTTGAAAGTTCCTGCGACGCCTGGAAACAAGGGGGCGGCCATCGCTTTTGTGAAACGCCTTCTTCGCGACCCGGCTCCGGTCGGCGGTTCTGATGATTCCCTCAGCGGCTCTTCGCGCGTGGATGCCGGATTGCTCGCCTCGTTTCAAAACAACGCGGATGAAGTCATCCTCATCAGCGACGGGAGTGCTGTCGTGCGGCAGGGAAATCGCAGCCTGACCCAGCGGGAAATCCTTGCCCGCATCCGCAAGGGAGTCCCGCGGGACCGGCCCGCGCCGGTGATCCACACCGTTTCCACAAGCCCTGAAGGCAGCGCCCTGTTGCGTCGACTGGCGGCCGAATTTGAAGGGGAATATCGAAAGTAACAAACCTGGCGGATTGGCCCCTGCGGCGTATAACCTCTCCCATGTTGCGCCTGCTTTCCGCCATCTTCCTGGCCATTTCAATGCCGTGTCCGGCGGAGTCGCATTCCGTCACCGTGGACTTTGCCTCTCCGCTGCCGGACCTGCGTGCCCTCCACGGTATTAACAAAGGCCCCCTCGCCGCCAATGGCCTCATCGAAGTCACGGACCTCCAAAAGCAACTGCGCATCCCCTTCACGCGGCTCCACGATTGTCAGTTTCCGAACCCGGCCGTCGTGGACATCCACGCGATTTTTCCTAACCCTGACGCCGACCCGGCACTTCCTGACAACTACGACTTTCGCTCCACCGATGAATACATCGCCGCCGTTCGCGCCACGGGAGCGGAAGTAATCTACCGCCTCGGTGAGAGCATCGAACACCAAAAGGTAAAACGCCATGTGCATCCGCCGAAAGACCCGGCGCGCTGGGCAGCCGTGTGCGCAGGAATCGTGCGGCACTACAATGAAGGCTGGGCCGGAGGCTTCCGCTACGGTATCCGTTATTGGGAAATCTGGAACGAACCCGAAAACCGACCCGTCATGTGGACCGGCACGGATGCGCAGTTTCTCGAACTCTACAAAGCCACCGCCCGCACGCTGCGGGAACAGTTTCCAGCCATCAAAATCGGAGGCCCCGGCTTCGGTTCCTGCGGCAGCTTCGATGGCACGAGCTTGCAGCCCTCGGGTTTATGCTCCGCCTTTCTCGACCTCTGCCGCGGCCATTCCCTGCCCCTGGATTTCTTCTCATGGCATTGTTATGCCGGCGACCCCTCCGAATTCGTCGCCCGCGCCAAAGCTGTACGGCGACTGCTGGATGCGCGCGGCTTCACAAAAACGGAAAGTCACCTCAACGAATGGAACTATCTGCCCGGGAATTCATGGGACGTCGTCTCCCCGCGGGCCGCACCGGAGCTTCGCCAGCGCGCCGTCGAACAAATGTCCGGAACCGCCGGAGCCGCCTTTATCGCCGCTTCGCTCATCGAGTTTCAGGACGCTCCCGTGGACGTCGCCAACTTCTTCCACGGAGAAACCGGCATCTTCGGGCTTATGACCGAAGTCGGCGCTCCCACCCGGAATTACTATGGCCTGAAAGCCTTCGCCCAAATGCTTGAGACCCCGAAGCGCCTTTCCACCACGGGCGGCGTTCCTGGAAAACTCGCTGTACTGGCGGGAACCAATACGGAGAAAACGAAAGCGTCAGTGCTCATCGCCAATCCGGGAGGGCCGGAGTCCGCCCGTCTTTCCCTAACAAATTTTCCGCCGTGGTTCCAAGGCAGCGTGGAAGTGAAAATCGTGAACGCTGAAAAGTCATTGGAACCCGTGGCCGCGAAGCAGGGAAAGGAGAGAGCATTGGAACTGCCCATGCGTCCGCCCTGCGTGGTGCTGGTGGAGTGGAGGAGAGACGGGACGCGGTAGAGTTGCTTCCGGCCCAACTCATACCGCCAGGAAATACCCGAACCTTGAACGTTTCCGTCCATTTCGAGTCCCACTTTCCGTCATGAAGATGTTCCCCGCGCTCCTTGTCTGCCTGATGATTGCGACCATCATTCCTCTTCCGGGCAGAGCCCAGGAAAAGAAAGCGGAAGCATCGACGGAAGCGCTTGTTACCCGGCTGACGGAACTGGAGGCGGAGGGCGTGGGGATATCCTCGGGAGTGAGCGGCAGCGATTTTCCGCCGGTGGCGGGCCAGTTTTCATTCCAGATGGGCATTATTGCCCCGAGGCCATCGCTGCACGGCAACGACGTGCTCACGAAACTGGTGTCGCTCGGCGCGGAAGCCCTGCCATCGCTGCTCCGGCATCTCGATGATAAACGCGAGACCAAACTCGTCATTAGTGCCTCCGGCTTTATCGACGCCATGTGGTATGGCGTCGAAATGGACAGTGCCCGTTACAATGAGACGGAACAGCAGGCCCTGAAAAAAGCAGGAGTGGAGGAGGAACAAAAGGCACGCGGTCAAGACGACGGTACGGATAAGCATCCGGTCACCGTCGGGGACGTTTGTTTTGTGGCGATCGGCATGATCACCAACCGCGGATATACCGCGGTGCGTTATCAGCCCACGGGCTGCCTCGTCATCAACAGCCCGGTGCACTCGCCGGTGCTGGCGGCCGCGGTGCGCAACATCTGGGGACCCGCCGGAGAACAGGCCACGCGCGAGCGCCTGCTCGCATGGCTGCGCGAGGATTTCCGTCGTGGTTCTCCGGGCGCTGCGGTGCGCATGCTTTACTACTTCCCGGAGGAGACGCCCGATGAAATTCTCAAAATACTGCGGGAGCCGAAGGGCGCCGCTGACAGTTATCTGCTGAGCGCCACGGCATGGACGCCTCACGGGGGAATCCGCGCGGAGGTTCAAAAGATTGTCCTTTCCGCCGGCGATGCAGCGCTCGCGCGGGCCGGCGCGGCTGCCTTCGGCGGTGGAAAGGATCCCGCGGATTACGAACACTTGACACACCTCATCACGCGCTGGAAGAAGGACCGTCAGGGAACTTATGCGGCCGATGCTTTTTTCCGCACTTCGCTCGCGGCATGGCCCGACCGCCGGCAGGAAACGCTGCAACTTTACTTTCGTAATGCTTCGCTCGAATGTTTGACTGCTGGTGCCGCGTCTTGTTATGGATTTATTCCACTGCCGGTGCCGCCGCTCGTTCCCATGTTGAGCCGCCAGGAGGCGGGGTATGGACGCTACCTCATTCAGGGCGAAGGCGTCTGGGAAAAGCCGGAAGACGATGACCTCCTCGACTACCGTCTTTGCGACAATTTCTGGGAAGCGATCTGCCGCTCGCTTGGCGATACCAACGCGCGCTGTACCGGCGACCGCTCCGCGATGGACCGGCGCATCCAGGAATTGCAGGCGCGTCTGAAACGTGATGTCGCGGCCTGGTCCTTCACTCCCGCGGAAGTCGAGGCGCGGCAGGCGGAACAAAATCAGGCCGCCCGTGCCAAAGCCGCGGCGCTGAGGGAAATCGACAGCAAAAAGCCCGCACCGGCAGAGCGGGCACTGCTCATCCTTCAGGCCGATGGCGCCGGGACGGAACAATGGATCAAGAGTGCCGCCCGCCTGCTGCATCCGGCCGCTGACAACGACGACGGTTGGGGCGGCGCATTCGCCAACCGGAATCATTCGACCTTCAGAAAACGTCTCTTCGACGAACTGACATCGGAACAGCGCGGCGCTTTTGAAAAATGCCTGACACAACGAACGCTGGCCGCCCTGAATGCGGCGCCGCGCAATGCATGGCCGGGTGAAAACGCGACCGCCTTCGTTTGCCTGACCGGCTGTTTGACAAAAGACGCCGGCAATCCGGCACTGAAAGCGGCACTCGAGCGCTGGCGGACTGCCTTTGCGGCCAATGGCTGGCCGAAGGACAGAGATTTATCGCGTCTGATCAAAATCCTGGAATGTTTTGCCGAACGCCGGACGCCCGGGACCGGTGCCCTGCTTCTGCACCTCGCGCAAACCTCCAATGCGGAGAAACTGGGAATGTCCGAAAGCGAATTCTTCGCGATTCTCGCCGAATCGCAGAACATCCCGGAGTGCGTGAAAGCGCTGGAGTATTGTTTTCTGAACCGGAAGTCCCCATGGCATCTGTCGAAATGCGGGTACTCCATGGCCGACGAATATGGCAATGCCCGTCTTCTCCAGGCACCGGTTTTTCGCAAGGCGCTCGCGGCGGCTTTATCCGTTGAGACCGTCGTCGGCACCCTCAAAATCGATGCGGACAAACCCGATTACTGCTGGGTCGAGTGGAAACGCGGTTCCAGTGGCAGGGGCATCGTCAAAGACGATCCGGTCGGCGTAAAGCCCGGCGAAACAATGAACGTGCGGACCTGCGATGCGCTGCTGGAAGGCGTGCACAACGCCGTCTTTTCGGGCTATCAGGGCCCGGATTTCAAAATCTACTGGCCGCTCGAAAAACGGAATGCCGCTCGCAAAGAGTGGCTGGAGTATCTGGCAAAACCGCAGTGATGCGGGCGACTCTAACACATGAGATGGAACCGGCAAGTGGCTGAGGTTTGCAACTTCCGGCGTGAAAACGTGCCCAAAGAGGACCCTGCTGACGGTTGCATTCCGCGTTTCTGGGTGAAGACTCTGCAGAGACGCGGGCGCGATTTGTTAGGTGCGGTTGCACGGCGGAAGTTGAAAACCTCAGCCACGTTATTTTCAGCAGGAAATTCCTGGTTAGGGAACCGCCACCGGCCTGAACAAAAACTTGCCCACCTCGATGACTTCCTTCTGATCCGCCAGCCGCCGGGTAATGGCCTGCTGCTTTCCTGCCGGCGTGCCATAGGCGGTTTGGAACTCAACCTGCACCGTTGTGGCGCCCGAGAACTTTTGCTGGCGGTTGCCGTAGTAATTCACCCGCACGGTATAAGTGCCCGGGAGCGCGCGGCTGATTGTGAAAACCTCCGGCCCGTAGCCGCCCGTGAAATCATTGGAAATGCGCCCGCCGGTTTGACCCCGGTTGCGGCTGTACATCACCGTCTCTCCCGCCGGATCAGTCACCCACAAATCGATATCCGTCGCATCTGCATCCCACGTTAGGACCGCGCGCAGATCGATCGCCGGACTTCCTAACAAATCCCCCGGAATCCCCAGCGTATTCGTATCCGGTCGCTGCGCCGCCGGTACAGAATCGAGAAGCGCATTCAGTTCGTGCAGCACGATGATGCCCATCCCTTCAAACCGTCCATCCCACCGGCGGCTGGCGACTTCCCAAAGAAGTTTGGCGGCGCGCATGAAATCCGGCTGAGGCTGACGGCTGAGCGCCAGCGCCAGATCCCGGCGGCTTTGCGGTTCCTCCGGACGCATTGTTAGGACCTCCTCAAACAGCGGTACCGCGAGTTCGAAACGGTTCAACTGCTGCAGTCGATAGGCCAGAATGCGCACCAGCGGAGCACTCTCATAATCCATCTCCGCGAGATTCGAAAGAACGCGCAGTGCCAGCCGCTCGTCCTTCTTCTCCTCACGGAAAAAATCCGAGCAGTCGAGGAAGAACGCAGAACTGGCGGCGTTGGCCTTCCGTTCCTCAAGGTAGGCGGCATAGGCATCCGCTGCCGCACGGATCTTCTTCAGATAGGGCGTGTCAGGGTTCCACGGCTTGACTTCGATGCGTGACTCCAGCGGCAGCGGGGTATCCCTTCCGGATTCGGCGGCTTTTTTCGCGCTGTCTCGTGCGCCGTCACCCGTAGCGAACGCATCACTCTCTCCGCCGGCCACGTCAGGTTTTGGTGCCTCCCTGCGCCGGGGCTCCGCAACGGGTGGAGGGGGTGCGGCAGCGGCAGGTGCGGGCGCTCCCCCGGCGCGCCCGGATCCCCGGCCTCCCCCGTTGGCAAACGGGTCCGCGCCGGATTCCGGCATCGGGTTGGTTCCGGTTTCCGGCGCTGCGGCGAGGCGCTTCTGCCGCAGCGAATCGAGTTGCATCATCACCTCCACGGCCTCCTTCTCCCAGGTCGCACGGGTGGTGTTATCCGCCCCTTCCTTGAGCCATCGTCTCGCCAGCGATTGCGCCTGTTCAGAGATGGAACGGGCCAGTTTTAGATCAGCGTCCGTTAGCGTTTTGTATGTTCCCGACGGACCGACCAGCCGCGCCAGCACCTCCGTCTCGCGCTGCGCCGCCGGTGCCAGCACCGTTTCCAGCCACGGGTGACGTTTCGCATGCCATTCGCGGAATTCCTTCCACTGCCGCGAAAGCTCGCGCAGGTAATCCTGATCCCGCTGCGGCGGTGGCTGCTTCTTCATTTCCCCGGCCAGTTTCATCCACGTCTCGCGCAGTTCCGGCTCGGGTGGCTCTATCTGGTAGCGCGCATAGTCTTCGATCCGCTCCAACACCAGCAGCGACGTAAAGGGGGTGACCAACCCGTTGTCCTTCCCCAGTTGAGTGATCGCCGCTTCATTCTCTTTCGGCTCAGGCAGCAGCTCCGCGATGCGCTTCTGCGCCCACACCCGTTTTACAAAAGCACCGCGTTCCGGTTCCAGCGCGGTGGCTGGATCGAGCATCAGCTTTTGCGTCACCATCACACTCGTCCCGTATCCAAACGTTAGCTCCAACTCCGACTTTCCCTTGTAACGGCCCGCTATCGAAAAGCCGCGCGTGACGGCCACAGGCAAAGCCGGTGCCGTTTCCGTCGCCGAGCCTGATAAAACTTTGACTCCCAGAAAACGAAATACCCCTCCCCCGAGCAGCCGCAGCGCATCCGCTTCACCGGTGGTTAGAAGATTCACAGATTGCCCTGCTCCTGTGCGCGCTATCCGGTCCAGCATCGCGTGATTGGCCGACTGCGCCGCGTGGACCGTGAAAACCGGCATGGCCTTGCCATCCGTCCGGGTTAGCTTCGGCGCGGGTGATCCGAAATTCGACTGCCCGTCAGTGATCAAAAGCGCCATCTGCGCCTCCGGCACGGCGGAAACGTTCACCGCGCCGAGCGACGTGCCCCCATCCAGCGGTGCCGCACGCAACACCTCCAGCAGCGGCGCAGCATCCCCGTTATTGAGCGCGATATTCTGCACCGGATCAGCCTCATTGCGGAAAATAACAAGGTCCACGGACGTCGCACCGCAGCTCTTCAGCCAGGTCTTGAGAAAGCTGAATTCTTTCTCGCGGTCGCGCTGCTGCGCGCTGCCGGACGCATCATAAAACACCGCGGCCCGGGCAATCGCCGGGGCCGGCCCGACCGGCGGACTCACCGGCTCCACCCGCGCCGTGAACCAGCCCTGTGCCGGCTCCAGACGGTCCGGCACCATGAACACCTGTGGACTGTTCGGCTGCTTCGGCACGGTGAAAGCCAGCGGCTTCGACGGGACATACTTCTCCTTCTTCAGTTCCGCCGTGAAACTGTCATTCCACTTCGTAAACGTGAGCGGTTCGCCGCCATCCGCATCACTGATCGGAATGCCCTCCTGCTTCACCGCCTCCACGCGCGCGCTGAAATTCCCTATCTCCTCCTTCCACCCCAGCGGCAGAACATAACGAAATCCCGTTCCTGTGTCCGCCAACTCCTGTTCGAACGATACCGCCACTTTCTTGATCCCGTTTGCCGGAATCGGATACAGCCTCGTGCGGAAGACATTCCCTTTGGTTAGTTCCGCAAGACCCGGATCGACCCCGCGCCGCACCACGTCTTCAAAAATCTCCCGCCCCTTGTCCTTCGGCACAGCCACCGCCTGTCTCATTCGGCCATCCACCTCCAGTTCATAACCGGATACACTCTGGCCTTCACCAAGCGGGAACACGAGTTCTCCTTCAATGACCCGGCCGTTGGGATTGTGGAACGCCAGCTCCATCCGCGTTGTCGCCAGATGTCCGCGCACCTTGATGTCGATATTCGCCGCACCCAACGTCATCGGTTTCAACTCCGGGCGCACCCACACCACCGGCGGTGGAGGCAATATCGGCGGAAACGGGCGCTTTCTTCGCCCTTCATCCGACTGACCGGCGGCGAACGGACCTGACAAAACATTCAAAAGCAGCAACAGCAGCGCGATAAACAGATTGGAGCGCATGACACGGGACAGTTGAGGTTTCTGAGCGACCGCATCTTAGCCCGCATTGACCTTCCCGTCGCGTTCCGCATTGTAAAAATGGTGTCTTGCCCCGGGGCACAGATTCTGCAATTTTCAGAACTCCAAAACGAGACCGTCATAGGCCACTTGAACGCCCTCCGGAACTTCCTTCTCCAGTTCTTCGTGGCCAAGTTCATGCGAAATATGCGTGAGCCAGGTGGAGCCCGCACGCACGTCGCGGGCCGCGGCGAGCGCTTCCTCCACATTGAAATGAGTGGGATGCACCCGATGGCGCAGCGAATCCACGATGAGCACATCCACTCCCTCCATCAGCGTCAGCGTAGTGTTAGGGATCGCCTTGCAGTCCGGAAGATACGCGATTCGCGCTCCGCCCTGGTGCTGAAACTGGAAACCTGTTGTCATCACGCGCCCGTGCTCCACCGGCAGCGGCGTAATCACCGTCCCGCCCAGTTGAAAGGGACCGCTCACCTCCATGGGCTCGGGCTTCAGATACCCGGCATAACGGTTGGTCCCGTTGAAGGCGAAGTCATACACGCGGCGCAGCGCCGCGAGCGTTTCGGCGGAGGCATACACCGGTATCACCTGATCTTCACCAAACGTGAAGCGACGCAGGTCATCGAAGCCCATGATATGATCCGTGTGCGGATGCGTGATGAGCGCCGCGTCCAAATGCCGGATGCCCGCCCGAAGACACTGCGTCCGAAAGTCCGGTCCCGTGTCCACCACCCATTGGAGTTCCGGCGTTTGCATCCACAGAGCGCAGCGCAGACGCTTGTCCCGCCCGTCGGCGGAAAGACATACCGCGCAGTCACAGCCGATCATCGGCACCCCTGTGGAGGTGCCGGTGCCGAGAAACGTGAGCTTGAGCCCTGTGAGCGGCGGCATGATTTCACCGCTATGCGCTCAGCCGGCGGCATCGTCCAGCGGAACGGCAAATTTCTCCGCCGCTTCCGGCCGCCTTGCGCGCCCGGTTTCGCGTTGCACCGCTTCAGGCCGGGCGGAAGGTAACTGATTCCAGTGTCTCCCCGCTATGAGTTACTTCTGCTGCACACTTCTTCAGTCTGTGCGTGTCACGGGATTCGTTTCCCTCATCGCTGTTTGTCTGCTGTCCTCGTGCGGTTCGCGTTCGGATACCGCGAAGGCCGAAGAGAGTGAGATCGAAGTGCTGTGTGCGGCGGGGTTGAGGGTGCCGGTGGAGGAGGCGGCGAGGGCTTATGAGGCGGAGGGTTTGGGGATGGTGCGGCTGGAGTTTGGGGGATCGCAGACGCTGCTTTCGAAGATGGAGGTTTCCAAAAAGGGCGCGGTCTTTTTACCGGCGGATGTAAGTTACATCGACATCGCGAAGAAAAAAAATCTCGTTGCGGAGCAGGTGGATCTAACGGTGATGAATGGCGTGGTGGCGGTGAAGAAAGGAAATCCCGCGGGTGTGCATTCGCTGGCGGATTTGCAAAAGGACGGCGTGCGCGTGGTGCTGGCGAATCCGGAGCTGGCGGCCGTCAGCAATCTCACTTCCAAGGCGCTGTCACTCGCCGTTTGGCAATCCCTAACATCCCGCGCGGTCGCCATGAAGCCCACGGTATCGGATGCCGCCAATGATATCGTTCTCGGCGCGGCGGATGCCGGATTCGTGTGGGACGTGACCGTACTGCAAACGGCTGGTCTGGAAAAAGTGGAACTGCCGGAGCTGGCTGCCGTGAAGGGCCGTGTCGCGGGCGCTGTGTGTGTCGCGGGCTCCCATCAGACCGCCGCTCTGCGGTTTCTGCGCTGGCTGTCCTCGCCGGAAAAGGGCGGCCCCATCCTGACAAAACACGGATACACCGCTCCGAAAGGCGATGCATGGGTCAAAGAACCGGCGCTCACCGTCTATGCCGGCGCGATGCTGCGCCCCGCCATCGATCAAACCATTTCCGAATTCGAGAAGCGCGAAGGCTGCCGCGTGGACCGCGTTTACAACGGCTGCGGCATACTGGTGGCGCAGATGCAGACCGCCGTACCCGATGTGTTTTTCTCCTGCGATGTTTCGTTCATGGATCAGGTTTCCAATCTCTTCCCTAACGCAAAGGAGATTTCCTCCAATCAACTCGTGATCCTCGTTAAGAAAGGCAATCCTCACAAAATCCGCACGTTGGAAGACCTCGGCAAATCCGGCATTCGCGTCGGTGTCGGCAACGAGAAGCAATGCGCGCTGGGCGTCATCACGCAGACCACACTAAAAGAAAGCGGCTGGCGCGATGCGGTGACAAAGAACGTCGTCGTTCAGGCTCCTGCCGGAGACTTGCTGGTGAACCAACTTCTCGCCGGCGGGCTGGATGCCGCCGTCACCTACATCAGTAACGCCGCGGGCTCCGCCCAACAGCTTGAGGCCATGCCCATTTCGATGCCCTGCGCCATCGCGCAGCAGCCGCTGGCAGTGGGCAAAGACACCAAATTCCCTCAACTCGCCGCGCGCCTCACCGCCGCTCTGACAACTGCCGAATCCCGGCAAAAGTTTGAAGCCCTCGGTTTCGGCTGGAAAAAGGAAGCGGCGACAGTTCCCTAACATTTGGCGGAAAGTAGAGCGACTTTGGCGAAGCCAAGTCGCTTTGGCCACACGAAGCCTGAGCAAAAGCGAGTGGCCTGCGGCACACTCGCTCTCCTTTTGTCCAGCACTCCGAGGGGCGCGCTTCGCCAGGATCGTCGTAAACGGGATCGTTTCCATTACGAGGGTGCTGCTCCAGCCTCTGACAAGCCCCGCTGCGGCTCCTACCGCGCCAGTCTTCGTAGGAGTCTCCATGCGGCGGAGCGGGCGCGGATACCGGCGGGATCTCCTGTGCTGGGCTCGGGAAGCCGCTGCAGGGCGCGGATCTCTGCCGTCGTTGCGCCCGGATGGCCGGTGTTTTCGAGTGCCAGCGTGCGTAGTTCAAGAAGCGGAGCCCACGCCGTTTCGAGAGACGGTTTCCCTTTGGCCAGAGCCGCGGACGTGCGCTCCAAAACCAAATCCCATGCTCCGGTGGCGGCGCGCGCCCTGGCGAACGCGACCACCAGCCATCCATCGTCCGGTCGCGCGCGGGTGAGAGGTTTCTCCAGCTTCAGAAATTCAACTTCCGTGGCGCCATCCATGTCCATGAAGTCCTGATAGAGAGTGCATGGAGGACTGCCGCCGAGAGGATTCTCGACGAGAGCTGAGAACACCGCCGCGCGCCTTGCCGCCTTCTCCTCGGGAGTGCCTGCAATTCTGGCAAACGTGCTGGCGTTGTTGGGCAGAATACTTTCCGTATCCCTGTGTGCGAGCGCCACACTCATCAGAAACCTCGTCGTTTCCGGCAAGGCGGCGTGCCACCCATACAACTCCGGCATCTTTTCGGCGAGGGCGTGCAGGAGAATTCCAAATTGCAGCGCCTCCCGCCACTCCGCCCAGCGGTTGCGCGTCACGGCATCCGCCATCACGGCGCGCCATCCCGCACAGGCGGCGGCACGGTCCGGCTCTAACAGGTTAGGCCAGCTTTCAAAGATCGCCCGCCCGGCGTAATCGAATAAGTTCTCCGGAAATATTCCCATTTCGTCGTCTCCCGAAATATCGGTGACTTTCTCAAGCGTGGACCGGAGCGGCTCGAAATTCCCGGCGGCAGCTGCCTTATAGACCGCCGTGAAGTGAAATAGCATACACCTTTTTCGCGCAGTCTCATCGAGGCTGAGGAGTGTGCTTGCAGGGACTCTTGAAACTGACTCATCCACCGCGGCGGAGAATGCAAGGCCTGGCTCGAAAAGAGCCCAGTCCCCCAGTTTAATCATTCCGCTGAGCAGGCGGTCCTTTGCTTCCAGGTTTTTCCACTCCGTTGCCGCGAACGTGGCGGAAATACCCTCCATGCGCTTTGACGGCGGTTTGGTCTCCGGGGCCTCCGAATCAGCGTCACGAAGTGCATTCAAAAGTGCGAACGCCTCGAAGCGCAAGGTGGGGTCAGCTATATCGTTCAGCACCTCTGGAAGTCGGGTTTGCAAAGTGGAATCGAATCTCGCAGTCGTATAGTCGATTTTCTGCAGGACGTCAGGCTCTCTGCGAATCAGTTCCGCCAGACGCTTTCCTTCGCCGTGGTGGGTTAGAATGGTGACCGCTGAAAAATCAGGATAACCGTTATCCATCTCGAGCAGCCGGTCGACTGTCGAAGTATCACCGCAACTCAGCGCGAGGTCCATCAGTGCAGAAAGTCCTTCCGAAAGCTCCCGGCGAATTCCGTCGTTGCTCCTCAGACGCGAAAGCGTGGTATGCGACACGAGCGCCTTCACCAACTCCGCGTCCCGGGCGGCAGGCGGGACCTCCATCAGCACTTCGAAAGCCTCCGCTTCCTCTTTGGTGGTTATGGAACCGCGCTCCTCCAGGGCATGGCGCAGCAATCGCGCGCATTCCAGCATCAGCGGCGGCTCCACGGCGGGGCTGCCGATGTGAGCGAGGGAAAGCGCCATGGTCAGCCGCAGGCGCACCGGCAGCGAAGCATCCCGCAGGATTTCCAGATAATGTCGCTGCTCAGCGGGGATTTTCGCTTCGTCGAGTACGTTCCGTCTCCCCGTTCCTCCGTCCGACGCTTTCAGAAAGCGAAGGGCGGTCTCCATTTCAAGAACCAATTCCCGCCATGGAAAACGGCGCCCGTTTTTACTGATCCAGCCCAGTCCGTCCGCAAGGTCTTTTCTGGTTAGGGTGCGGTCGTTCAGCAGCCAAAGAACCAGGAGGCGCGCCTCACCCGGGTGCAGCACCGGCCCCAGCAGCGTGACGAAGTTTTCCAGTCTGTCCGCTATCGAGCCGTTTGGCCCGTCCAGCAACGTTGCTCCGGTGTTGCTGCGCCAATACTTGTAAAACTCACTGCCTGCCCCGGATTCGTGCAGCGCCTCCGCGAGGACTCCCGTCAGCCATGCAACCTGCCGCGGGCTCAATTGCGGTTGAGGATTAGCGACCAGATTGACCGCGATTTTGACGAGGTCGTCTTGGGCTTTGTCATCGCCGAATGCCGCGAGCATCCGGCAACTGCGGCGAATCACCTCGCGACCCCGAGGATGCAGCTCGCGGGCCATTCGGAAAAGCAGGGTCCTGACTTCACGGTCCAGCGCACCGGCGTCGGCGAATGCATTCGCGTCAGCATCCTTGAAGAACTTTTCGACGGAGAATTTCGTTTCCTCTTTTCCGCGGGCGATGCTTTCTCCGCACAGCCATTCATAAAAGGCCAGGCTGCCCGGATCGGTGTCTTCGTCGAGAGATCCTTCGAACGACCGGAGATCGGTTAGGATTCTGCGTTTGTGCGGCTCCGGCAGCGCTTCGAGACGGCTCTGCCAGCCTGACAGTGCGTCGCAATAGCCGTCGTACCAGCTTCTCGCCGCGAGGAGCGCCTGCCTTCCGAAGGTCAGTTTTGACCGATCGCCGCCAAACCCAAGGGCATCCAGTTTTGCGTCCGGCACACGGGCCAGCGTATTAGCCAGCGTCATCATAATTCCGCTGCCTCCGTAAAACCCGGGCAGATCCTCGGTCACTGGCAGGGAGTCCAGCCAGGCGCGCGCGCCCTTGAGATCATCCTTTTCCAAAAATGCGGTCAGTTGCCGGACCGGTTCAATGATGTAATCCTGACGCGAATCAAATAGCCCGGCGGAATTTTCCGGCAGATACGGCAGGACTTCGTCCCGCAGATATCGCATTGCAAAGGCGATCCATTCCTTTGCATCGATCAAAGGGAACAGGATTCGTTTCAACAACTCCGGCCTCTGATTGCCGGAGCCATTTTTAAGGGAATCGGGACGTTCAGCGATCGGGCCGAGCAGTGCATCGAGAGCAGCGCGGATGAACGCTTCGGCTGCTGCACGGCCCTGTATTTTCTCGATCAACTGACCCCACGCTGGAATTCGCCACGCCACCGGCTCCAGTTCTTTGTTATCAGCCGCTGCACACAGCCTGAGCAAATCCGGAGCGAGCTCAGCTCCGAGCTCTCTTTCCATCGCCGCGTCCGTAACATCGCTCCACGCCTTGACTCCCCGGGCCTTTAGCAAGGCGCGGGCGGCTTCTGCAAACCCCTCCGCGGAGGATTCGTACAGCGGCCAGTTTTCCAATAGCCGTTCGGCCGCGGCGAGTGAAAATGTCGCCTTGATGGCCGGCACTACGTCACGCGAAAAGTCCGCCGTGTGCCCGGATTTTGCAGTATCCTGCATCAGCAAATTGAGTGTCGTCTGCACTTCGTCGCCCGACTCGTTGCTGCGTTTGGCCGTTCTCTCCAGGCCGGGTGTCAGTTCGCGGACCAAAATGGCAATGCCCTCCGCCGCCATTTCCGAAGGATCTTTTTTCTGATAGATCCGCAGGAATCGAAGTTGTCCCCACGCCTCGAGCTCGCAGCCAGGCCGGTTCAGCAGCTTGCGGCAAATCCGCTCGATGACTGCGATGCGCTCCTTTGTCATGGCCTCGATGCGTGCGGTCTCCGCAGCGGGAGCGGGGCGGTCCCAATAAGCCGCCACTTTACTTCCTTCGCTCAATTCCGACACTGTGTGCATCTCGCCGGCACGGCAGTCGCCTTCCATGATTCCAATGATCGAATCGACGGGGAACTCCGCCGCCGCATTCTCCGGCATCACATCGATCATCCGTTCCACAAGGGATCCAAACTCAAGAACCTCTTCGAGTCTGTCGATCCGGTCCACCCGCTGCAAAAACGGTTTGGCCCACAGAAGGTATCCATCTTCGGTCCATGCTTCCGGCATCTCACGCAATAGAGCGACTGCTTTGCCGGCATCCTCACGAACCAAAAGTGGCACGAGAATCCGGCGGAGATTTTTTTTCACTCCGCCGGCGATTGCCCGCTCATAAAATTCCCGCGCATTCTTCAAGTCCCCGGTGATTTCACAGGCGGCGCCATACTCCGCCATTTGCTGCGGAGTGGCGTTCACGGGAAGCATCGCTCGCATTACCTCAGCCAGCAGGCCGTGGACCTGTACAAGTGTGCGCCAGAACTTCAGTTCCGTTCCGGAAATAAGGGCCCCGCCCGCTGATCTCTGCCGTGCCCAGTTGCGAAGTTCGGCGAGCAGCACGGGCATCGCTTCTTTTTGGCGGCCCTCCTCGAGCAGTCGCCTTGCACGTTCCATCGCGGTGCCCGCGGTTTGTTTTTCACGGCTCTTTCCCTGCCGCATCAGGCGGTCGGCCTCTTCTGTCAGGCCCAGCGTGTCCATCAGCTTCGCGAGGTCCGTTCGCAGATCGCTGGTCACGGCGTCACGGCGCAGCCGCAGCGCCGCTTCGCGACCGGCCAAATAGAGAGCGTCGCCAGGTTTTGCTTTGCGCGACGCCCAGAATACGAGCGCACCATCGAGAGCGCGCCGGACCTCCTGAGTGACTGGAAGAAAGAGCGCCTTTGCCGCCATTTCCGCGGCCGCCGCAAAATTCCCCGACTTCTCCTCCCATGCAGCGGCCAGCACGAATGGCGCCGCCGTTCCGGTCTGCGCTTTCAGCATTTCGTCCAGCGCCGCGCGCGTGGCTCCCGCCGGGGATTTCGCCAAAAGAAGAAATTTCAGCTCCGGACGGTGCATCAGCGGAGCCGTGGGCCCTGCGGTTTCTCCCGCAAAATGCCGCAGCGTCGAAGCGACACCGGGCACGATCGCCGGCGGAAAACCCAGCGGCTGCGCGAGAGGCTCGTCGCTCGAGACGGATCGGCGCGCAGGGGATTGCGGCCTGGATTCCTGCCAGCGCCATTCCGCATCCAGCAGCGCTGCCAGAGAAGCATAGTCCTTCGATTTGGAATATTCCCGCACCATTCCGCGGAACACAGCTTCGTGCAGGTCCCGGGCAAAGCCCGGTGCCACCTGGCTGTCGTCCAGGGCCCTTTGCCATTGCTGCACAAGTATGAGCTGGCGCTTTCGCCATGCAGGAGGCATCTGCGTGCGCCGGTCCCAATCATCATCGGAATAAGCGAAACCAAGGCATCGCACCAAAGCGCGCAATAAAAGCGGGGAGGCCTGCCCCTGCGATTCAAGGGCCGCCATCACCTGCTGCTCCCAAACGGCAGGCTCCGCTTTTTGCCCCGCGCCAGGAAGTGCCAAAAACAATGCCGCTTCCGGCGCGCTCTCGCGGAAGGCGGACCATGCACGCTCCGCCATCGCGGGATCCGCCGGCTCGCTCCAATCCCGGTAGGCGTCGTTCAGCGCCGCCACGGCGAGCAGAGGACGGCTGTCCGGATTCTCCCGCCGCAGGAGCGAAAAATCCTCCGACCTGTCTTCAAGGATCAGTCCCCGCATGGCCGGCAGTTCGGGAATGAGACGGGCAAAACTGAACCCGCGGCGCTCCAGCGCCGCCGTCAACTCTGCGCCTTTCTCCGGAGACGAGGAACGGGCGATGACGAGGAGCAGCGCCGCGGAGAGGTTTTGCAGTTCCACCGGATCGGACGGTAATTCGTTGTAATTGAACCTCCTTATGTTGGATACACTGTCCGCCTCCATCGCCTGGGCCAGCCGGAGAAACCGCTGCGTCTCCGGAGGCATAATCCGAATCACAGATTCCTCGTAGCCGGGCACTGAAAGTGAAGACGCGACGCTGCCCGCGCGCGCCAGTGGCGCACTCACAGATGCCAGTGACAGCAGACGTTCGGTGGCCTCTGGAATTTGGTGCGTGCGCCATTCGAGCAGTGCCGCAAGAAAACTCAGACGCCAGTCGTCCGGCCACGCGGGAAGCCGAGGCCGCAAAAACGTTAGCGCTGTCTTCTCTTCACCGCGGCGCGCAAGGGTAATCACCGTGTTTTCCACTGACTCCGGCGACTGGACGGCATTTTCATGGAGCAGTTTCAACCCCTCCTCCTCGCGGCCGGTGGTCAAGAGAAGGTCGGCCAGCAGCACGGCGGCTTTCCCCGAGCGGTCTTTGGCAAGAACCGGCTTAAGGGTTTGGATCGCGGCTTCGTAGTTTTCCTCGCGGGCCTCGAGGCGCGCAATCTCAAGGGTGATTTCAAGGTCCTCAGGTTTGAGCCGGGCCGCTTCGGTGAGCGCGCGGCGGCGCGCTTCGTAGTCGTTGGCAATGCGGTGCAATTCCGCGAGAGCCATGAGCGGCACGATGCTTTGCCGGTTTTCGCGTCGGCGTTCTTCAAACTGAGCCACCAGTTCCTCGAGTCTGCCGGTCTCGTGCGCCGCCTGTCCCCACGCCTGAACCCACCGCATCTTCGCCGCGAGATCGGTGGCATCCTCATACAGCGTGCTGTAAAGGCGCAGCGCTTCGGCGGACCGCCCGCTTTGCAGGTTCGCGGCAGCCAGACACGCGCGGATATCGTCGTTGCCCTCGAATCGTCCCGCGGCACTCCGGAGCGTCGTCAGTGCCTCGGAATAGCGCCCCGCGGCCTGGAGCATTCTCGCTTCATTCAATGCCGGCGCCGGAGCGCCCGGCATCAGCTTTCGCCACTCCCGGGTCCATTTCAGCGCAACCTCCGGATTACCGGCCCGCTGATGCAGCGAGGCCAGCATTTCGGCGATGTATCCCTGCTTGCCCCCAGGACTGTTGAAAAGCTGTTCCGCCTCAGCGGCGGCGCGCGCGAAATCGCCGCGCATCGTCCACAGCCTAACTAATTGTGTGAGTGCCAGTTCCGGTGAGAGAGCGCGGGCTTTTTCCAGCGCCGCATCCGCGCCGCCGGTGTCGCGCGCCGCCTCGCGCAGCGTCGCAAGAAGGCACAGTCCCTGTGCCGTGGACGCAGACTGCGCAAGTTCGGCGATGATGCCGTCTGCATTTTCCGACAGTCGCACCACGCGCTGCGCAATATCGAGCGCATGATTCAGGTCGGTCGCGGATTTAGCCAACTCCACCAGACGCCGCGCGGAAAGAACCGCCGCCCGCGCGCGTTCAGCATTGTCTGCGAGCGAGCAGAGCTGCGTCAGAAAAACGGGATCGCTGGCCGCCTTCGGCGCCGCCGTCTGCATTACTTGCCAGGCCTCTGCCGCTTCGCCATGGGCATGCATCGCGCGCGCTGTCTGCTGCACCGCGGGCAGGGAGTCTCCCTGTGCCAGCCGTCGCCATTCGGCGAGTGCCTCGTCTCTTTTTCCTGAGTGATGAAGCAGCGATGCCATCATCAACCGGACGTCCGGCTGATCCTGATTGCGGCTGAGCGCGGTTCGCAGCGTCTCAATCGCTTCACCGGTGGCGCCATAGCGATCCATGAGTCCCGCCACACGCAGCGTGCTGTCTTCCTGTGCGGCCGTCTTTTGCCCATACAGGCGCAATTCGGCGAGAGCACCGGCAGTGTCTTTCACCGCGTGTTTCAAATCGGCCAGGGTCAAATGCAGTTCAAAATCGTTAGGCGTCTGGCGCAGCAGTTCTTCCACCTGAGGAATGGCATCCGCGGCGCGTCCCGCATTCGAAAGCAGAGCGATGAATTCCTCCCTAACCGTCCGGTCACCGGGCGAGAGGGCCAGCAGGGCGCGCCCGCACGCGATCGCGGCGTCTGTTTCGCCCGTCTCCATCAGGAGACGCGCCTGTGCCCGTTGCAAACCGGGACGCCGCCCGTGCGCCATGAGAAGCCTGCCAAACCAGGCCTTCAGGCCCGCCACATCATCCTCGCGCCGGAAAAGTCTTTCCATCTGGCTCAGGATTTCCTTCTCCAGCCAGGAGCCCTCCCCTGTCTCCGCGAGGCACGAGGAAAACGTATCGAGCGCCTTTTCACGCTGGCCTGAGCGGTCAAACACATCCCCGAGACGCATTCGGCGCAGGACGCGGCGGTACGGATCGCTCGTTTTCTCCACCAGCGCCGCCGCCGTTTCCTGAGCCGCCGGCCACAGGCTTTCCGCAATTTGCAGTTCAAGAACGTCCTCCCGCAATTCCTCGTTCTCCGGCTGCGCCTCCATCAACGTCCGCCAGGTTTGCAGTGCCTCTTCCGGCTTCCCCGCCCGCGCCTGCAGGCGTCCCAGCAACTGAGCGGCCTGAACCGAAAGCGGTGCCGGCGGTTTTGCCGCCAGACAATTCCCCAGCGAAGCGATGGCCGCGTCGAAATCGAGAATGCGCGATTCCAATCGGGCTTTCTGATACCAAATGTCAGCGCTGCCCGGATCAAGAGTGAGCGCAGCCCGGAATTCCTGCAGAGCCTTTACCGGTGCGCTTTGACGCGCATAAAACAGCGCGAGAAGCAGTCTGTTTGCCGCGGACGGTTCGCTGGCAACGCGTCCCGCAAGATATTTCTCCAGCCCGTCAAGGGTATCCGTCTCCAGCCAGGCATTGACAAACCGCTCAAAAAGCAGCCCTGAAGAAGGACGCTTCGCGAGGGGGCCGAGCAGCCGCGCCGCTCTTTCGTTCGGGTCCTGCGCCCACAGTCTGTTCCCTAACGGAAGCCACAGCAGCAGCAGGCCGGCGACAAGGCAGATGGGGAACCGGAATCTCACGACGCATTTCTACGCTATCACGTGAAGTGCATCATCCTAATTTTCACAATTCTCCGAAACTTTAAGTCGCCGAAAAATCAGGTTTTGCGTGCTTTCTGGTAATTTTAAGGGCCACCCCGCACGTGCAGGGTGACCCTCAATTTCGGCAAAGCGAAGGTCTTAACCAATGGTGCAGCAAGCCGGCTGGTAACTCAGCGGTCCCACCTGTTCGGTCGGGCCAAAAGCGCCGTTTTGGTGCACTCTCGCAGACGCATACAACTGCGGGCTGCTCGCCGCGGAGGTTTCAAGATAAATGGATCCGATGCTGGCACCGGCGCTGTTCTTGATCGGCATGGGACCTGAAGCGGTTCCATAGGCGCTCTTCAGGGTCGCGGCTCCATTTGAGCAGTGCCAAATGTAGTAGCCGTCATCCCACGCCACTCCACTGTAGGAGGAGCCGTTTCTCACTTCGCGGTATACACCGTACCGGTAAGCATGCATTGTCCCCGTCAGGTTGCACTGATCCTTTGGAGCGTCGGCATCCATCACGATTCCGATTTCCAGGCTGCCGGCAAAATAGGCACCTGTCTTTCTCATTTCGGTCTCGCCCCAGGTCATCTTCATACCCGGAAGAGTCGCGGGAACAAAGATTGACGAATCCGTCGCGTGAAGTTTGCGCGTCACCGACGGCAGAATCCCGAGCCCGAGGACACTGCCTAACGTCACCCCTCCGGTCCTCTTCACAAATGACCTTCTGCTGATTTTATCCATTATGTTTTTCTTTTTAGCTGATTGTGGCCAGGGGATGGTGTGCCGCGATATACCAATTTATTGCCCTAAGCGTCAACGGCCTTTTCAGAAAAGAATCTTATCAAAATAGCATATATTATGGTTTTTATGGTTTTGGCCGATGTTTCAGCGCCCGCTCCTGTTAGGGTTCGTGAAGGTTTTGGTATAACTCTTTTTTTCCAGCTATTTTGTTATGGTCGGTAACGGACGCTGGAAGGCGCAATCCAGTGGACAACCCCTCTCCTTTGCACCAGGTGTGCCGCATGAAAGCCCTCACCCTCACAGGGAGCAGTCAGTTCACCTTTGGCGACGCACCGGAGCCTGAAATCCGCGATGATGAAATCCTCGTAAAAGTGGCCGCATGCGGCATCTGCGGAAGCGACGTTCACGGTATGGACGGCAGCACGGGCCGCCGGATACCTCCGGTCATTATGGGCCATGAAGCGGCAGGCATTGTCGTGCGCTCCGGGGCCAACGCGGGCGCGTGGCAGCAAGGCGAAAGGGTTACTTTTGACAGCACGCTCTACTGTGGAAGTTGTGCATATTGCATGGAAGGACAGGTCAATCTGTGCAAAAATCGCAGAATCCTTGGCGTCTCCTGCGCCGATTACCGCCAGCACGGGGCGTTTGCTGAGTATGTTAGTGTTCCGGGGCGCGTGGTCTGTCGCCTGCCCGCAGGAGTCACGTTCGAACAGGCGGTGTTTGTTGAGCCCGCCGCCGTAGCCATCCACGCCGTCCGTCGCGCCCAGGCGGGGCCCGGCCAAAGTGCCTTGGTCGTCGGCGCAGGCATTATCGGACTGTTGACTCTGCAGGCATTGAAAGCGGCTGGATGTGAACAGGTTTTCGCCACGGATTTGAGCGAAGGACGTCTCGCACTGGCCCGCGAACTCGGTGCTGACGGCACCTTTCCCGCCAAAGCCGGCGGGGTGAAGGAAAGCATCCTCGCCCTGACCGGCGGAGAGGGCGTGGATGTCGCGATGGAGTGCGTCGGCGTTACCGCCGCCGTGCAAACCGCAATCGACTGCGTGCGAAAAGGCGGAATGGTCGGACTGGTCGGCAACCTCGCTCAGCGCATCGATTTTCCCCTCCAGTCAGTTGTGACGCGCGAGATTTCTCTTTTCGGCTCCTGTGCCAGCGCCGGAGAGTATCCCGCCGCTCTCGAAGAAATTGCCGCGGGCCGCATCAGGGTGGAACCGCTCACCAGCGCCATCCGGCCCCTGGAGGAGGGCGCAGAATGGTTTCACAAGCTCCACGCCGCCGAAGGCGATCTGATCAAAGTCATCCTCAAACCCTGATCCGCCGATGAACAAAGTGGCCTTCGTCACCGGTGCCAGCCGCGGACTCGGCAAAGGTTTTGCCCTTACCCTCGCCCGCGGCGGTTACGACCTCATTATTTCCGCCCGCGACGCCGCGGACTGCGCGGAGACAGAAAAGGAAATTCTCCCCCTCGGACGAAAGTGCGTCAGCGTTCCGCTGGATGTCCGCGACTACGACAGCATTCAACGCGCCGCAGCCCAGGCGGAGGGCGCTTATGGGCGCATCGACGTTCTCGTCAACAACGCCGGCTGCAACCGCCGCAAACCGGCGCTGGAAGTGACATGGGATGACTGGAACACCGTGCTCGACACAAATCTGCGCGGCACCTTCTTCGTCGCGCAGGCCGTCGCCCGCGGCATGATCGCGCGGCGCTATGGCCGCATTATCAACATCGGCTCCGTCACTTGCGTGGCCGGTTATGCCGGTCTCGCCCCGTATGGTGCCAGCCGCGGCGGCGTGAAACAACTCACCATGAGCCTCGCCTCCGACTGGGGGCCGCACGGCATCACCGTCAACTGCCTCGCCCCCGGCTGGTTTCGCACCGCCCAGAACAGCGTCATGTACGAGGACACCGAGTGGGTCGAATACCTCAGCGAACGCATTCCACTGGGACGCCCCGGCCAGCCCGGCGACCTCGACGGCACCCTCCTCTTCCTCGCCGGCGACGGCGCCGCCTACATCACCGGCCAAACCCTCCTCGTGGACGGCGGCATCTCCGTGGGACAGGTGCGCGCGCTGCCGAAGAAGTAGTTCCCTCGACCTCAACACTCGAACAGTCAGAGAGATTCACTTCACCTGCTGCAGTGACTTGCGGAGCGCCTGCGTGGCGGTATCCCCGGGCTCCAGTTTTTCTGCACGGTCAAGCAGAGCAACAGCGACCGTTTTTTGGTCAGGCAAGGTTTTTGCGACCCGGCCAACCATACGCGCAGCGAGCCGCAAATCGGCTGCACTCGTCTCTGTCGGCAGCCGCTTCATTCCGTAGTTTATTAGCCAGGCCGCGCGGACCGGGCCGGAGGGATGGGCGGTGGTTTTTTCTGCTTCGATCCTGGCAAACGCCAGTGGCAGGACCGGGTGGCCAGGATCGATCTCGAGCGCTTTTTGAATGTAAATGGGGGCATCTGTTTCAATGAGTATGGACGCGGCCTGACGAATTGTTAGCGTCATGCGCGGAGAGACCAGGGCGGTAGGATCGCTGCGGAACTGTTGGCCCGCGACGAACCGCCAATCCGGCAGCGACCGCAGCGCAGGTTCCAGCTTCTGCCAAAGGGCGAGGCGCTCGTCCGCAGACAAGGGCTCGAGACTTCCGAGCAAGGGGTCCAGTCGTGCGCCCGCGCTGAATGCGGCAAGATTTTCGGCGATCCCGGGGTCAATGTGGTCGGTGGTGATAGCGTCCCACAGCCAGGCCCCTCCGCATTCCGCTCTTGAGACAATCCGCCCGCCATCCTGGCTGAACTTTCCTGTATAGACGTCGTAGCCGTGTTTGAGAGGTGGACCGATTGGCTGGCACGTAGCAGCGTCCCACATGCGTACGGTGCGATCTCTGCTCGCAGTGATGACGTAGAGCCCGTCGGGGCTGAAGAAAGCACTCATAAGTGAGGTTTCATGTTTGAGCGGAGCGCCAATCTGCTGGCTGGTCGTCGCGTTCCAAATCCGTGCGCTCTTGGAACATTCCGTCACAATGCGGGTTCCATCCGGGCTGAATGCTGCCCCTCTGACCCAGTGTTCATGCGCGAGAGGCAAACCTTCGGCACGTCCGCTGCTCGCGTCCCAAACCTGTGCGGTATAGTCCTCGCTGCCTGTTACGACACGCGTGCACTGAGGGTTGAATTCAGCGCTGAGGACCCTTTGTTTATGTTGGAGCGGAACGCCGATGGGTTGACCTGCAGCCGCGTCCCAGACTCGCGCAGCATTCCCCCAGGTCGTCGTCACAATGCGAGAGCCGTCGCGGCTGAAACGTGCACCGGTGATCCCTTCTTTGTGCTCCATGGGGGCGCCGATTGGCTGGCCCGTGGCCGTATCCCACACCCGTGAAATGCGCCCCGCGCATGTCAGGAGGCGGGTGCCGTCGGGGCTGAAAACCGGGGCTGACGGACGGCCTTCCAACTGAAGCGGAACGCCAGTGGGCCGGGCGAGGTCAACATCCCACACTTGAATGGTATTGTTCGCGCCCGTGGCTGCAAAACGCGAGCCGCTGGCGTTGAAAATCGCAGGCAAGGGACCGTCGTCGTGTTTGAACGGAAAACTGAACGGCTGACCCGTCGCCGCGTTCCACATCATCGGCTGATATGCACTCCTTCCAACGACACGGGTTCCATCATCACTGAAATCCGCATCGTAGATTCCCGTTTCGTGCTTCAGAGGAACGCCGGTCGGACGACCGGCGGTCACGTCCCAAATCCGCGCAGTGTGGTCCTCGCTTGCCGTAACGATGAGAGTGCCGTCCGGGCTGAAACTGGCCTGGTTGACCTCTGCTTCATGCTTCAGCGGAGGGCCGAGAGGCTGGCCGGTGACCGCGCTCCAGACCCGTGCGGTTTCGTCACTGCTCGCCGTGACAAAGCGTGTGCCGTCGGGGCTGAAGTCAACGTGCCAAACACTCCCTTTGTGCTGGAGCGCGGTGCCGATCGCCTTGCCGGTGCTGGTGTCCCACAATCGTGCAGTGTCGTCCTGGCTTGCGCTGGCGGCGCAGGTTCCATCAGGGCCGAGGCTGGCCCTGTGCCCGGCAAAGGAGGCGTCTTTGAAAATAGCGCCCGCGGATTGACCGTTAGTGGCGTCCCATATCCGCTCGGTCTTGTCCAAATGCGCGGTAATGATGCGGGTGCCATCCGGACTGAAGCGCACATTCCAGATATCGGAGGGGTAATGGAACAGAGTGCCCGTCAGTTTTCCTGTGGTCGCATCCCACAGACGCGCCGCAAGGTCAAGGCTGGTGGTGATGACGCGCGTGCCGTCCGGGCTGAGGTCAGCACCGTCGAACACTCCTTCGAGCGGAACCGGGAGGCCGATCCGCTGGCCGGTGGCAAGGTCCCATGCGTGAAGCGTTAACTCATTCACAAAAGCCAACGAATTGGAGCCTGCGGCACCCGGGGGCTTGCCGGTGTTTCTGCTTAATGTATGCGGATTATCCTGGCTTGCGGTGATAAGGCGGGTGCCGTCCGGACTGAACTTTGCGGCCAGTATCCGGGCTTTGTGCTGAAGCGGAGGGATCATCAACTGGCCGGTGGCTGTGTTCCACACGCGTACGGTTTTGTTCGCACTGATCGTGACGACCCGTGTGCCGTCGGGGCTGAAATTCGCGCAGTAAACCCGGCTCCCGTGTTTGAGGACATGCACGGGAAGGCGACCCGCGTCGCGCTCCCCGTGCCGCAGCGCAAGCCACAGCGCCCGCTGTGACTGCTGGTTCGCAGGATCATAACGAATGGCGCGTCCCAGGTAGGCCACGCCCTCCTGCCACTTTCCTTCGGCGAAGCGCTGGCCCGCCGTGGCGGTGTCGGACCGGCTGGCTTCGCGCACTTGAGCCATGGCGCGCGCCGATTCTCCTTCTGCGCGGTTTTTGTGAGTTTCGGCCGCCTCCCGCGCCTCCCGTTCCCCCACCAGCGCCCAAATGGTTCCCGCGATGCCGCCTATCAAGGACAGAGAGATTGCCATCCCCGCGGTGAACCCGAACTTGTGCCTCCGGATGAACCTTGAAAGCAAATAACCTCTGCCAGGAGGACGGGCGAGGACAGGCTGGCACTGTAAATAGCGGGAAATGTCAGTGGCTAGACTGTTAGCCGTTTCGTAGCGCCGGGCGCGGTCCTTCTCGATCGCCTTCATTACTATCCAGTCGAGGTCGGGCTCGACAAGACGCCGGAGTTTGTCCGGATGAATGTGGCGTGCTTTTGCCAAATGGCTCTGGTCTTTGGCCACCGCAGTGCCAAGCCGCGTGCTGGGCCTCGGCGGCTCCACTTCTCGGATGATGCGGCGCATTTCTTCATAACCCGAGGAGACGAGGGTCTTGGGGTTGAAGGGCGGCGTCCCGGTGAGCAGTTCGTAAAGCAGAATGCCGAGGCCATAGATGTCGCTCCGGGTGTCTAAGTCCAGGCCACTCATCGCGACTTGCTCCGGGCTCATGTAGGCGGGCGTGCCCACGAACTGTTCGAATCGCGTGAAGAAAGTGCGGTCCGTCAGTCGGCCTTGGGTGGCTTTGGCAATGCCGAAGTCAATGACCTTCACCACTGGGGGGTCCGCATCGAGCGTCACCATCACATTCGAAGGCTTAAGGTCGCGATGAATCACCCCCTTTTGGTGCGCGTGATTGATGGCGGAGCACACATCCTCAAAGAGTTTGAGACGCTGGCGTATCGTGAATTCCTGCTCATCGCAGAATTTGGTGATCGGAATGCCGTTCACCAGTTCCATCACAAAATAGGGACGCCCCTGATCCGTCGCACCGGCATCGAAGACCCTCGCGATGTTTGGATGGTCCATCATAGCCAGGGCTTGGCGCTCGGCTTCGAAGCGCGCGATGACCTCGGTGGAATCCATGCCTGCCTTAATGATCTTGAGGGCGACCCGTCGCGTCACAGGCTCCAACTGTTCCGCCATCCAGACGATTCCAAATCCGCCTTCGCCAATTTGTTCGAGCAGGTGGTAACGTCCTATCCGCTCGCCGGTCTGTGCTGCGGAACTTGCGGGTGACAAACCGGCGGTGGCAGTCCGGTTCTCCATGAAACCAGTGGCGTCGTGAGAACGCAGCAGCGCTTCAACCCGTTCGCGCAGCGCGGAACGGCCGGCGCAGGCTCGATCCAAAAAGACCGCGCGCTCCCCCGCCACCAACAGGCTGGCGGCATCGAAAATCTCCTCCTCGTTATTCATAATTCGACCAGGGTAAATTATATTCGGAACACTGTGCGGGGAACGACGCGGAATCGTATCACACAATAGTGATTCTTGATGCAGGAGGGCCTTGAAAAGTTTGTCTGCTGCTGGCTTGGACATCAGATTTCGTCATTTTCCTCACCCAGGGGCTCACAGTTGTTGACTGGCTGTCCAGCATCTCTTCTGTGGCCCCATGACACCTGAACAGAACTTCGCCCAACTATCCCTCGTCCTGCCGCCGGCACCGAAACCGGTGGCAGTCTATAAGTCCCTTGTTGTCGTGGACCGCATGGCTTACGTCTCAGGACATGGACCGCTGAAGCCGGATAAGACCCTCATCACCGGCGTCGTGGGACGCGACCTCTCCTTAGAGGAGGGCCAGGCCGCCGCCAAACAAGTGGGACTCGCGATCCTCGCCACGCTGCGGGACCAGTTGGGCAGCCTGGATGCCGTAAAGCGACTCGTCAAAGTCCTCGGCATGGTGAACACCGCTCCGGATTTTTATGATCACCCGAAAGTGATCAACGGCTGCAGCGAACTCTTCGCGGCCATCTGGGGGGACGACGGTATCGGGGCGCGCAGTGCCGTGGGCATGGGCCCGCTGCCTGGCAACATCGCCGTGGAAATCGAAGCCATTTTTGAACTGCACGAGGCCCGGTAAACCGGTGAGCCTCCGCAGTTTCGCCTGCGGAAAGAGTTGACAAGAAGGGGGTTTAATCCCCGAGGTGTCTTCATGCATTGGTTGATGATTTTTCACCCCTTCCCCTTAACCCGGCAGCCGCGCCCCGGCTTTTTCCCTGACGGGTTGAATTCTCCGCTGAAATCAGAAAAGGATCATTCGTCCAATGCGGGAGGGCGCGAATCAAACCAAATCAAAGTAAATCAAACCACTTTTCTTTTACTCCGCCCCGGAATCGATACTTTCCCGGCGGCCCTGCCTTCAAAGAACCACCGGCATGGGAGGCGGACTGCATGACTTGGGACGATACCAAACTCATCCTCCTCGCCGTCGCCGCCATCGGTGCTCTGGTCCTGCTCATCACATGGCTGAAGGTCAATCCCTTCATCGCCCTGCTGGCCTCGGCTCTTCTGCTGGGAGCCGGAGCGGGCCTGAACATGCTGGAAGTGCTGAAGTCCTTTCAAACCGGCCTCGGCAACACCCTTGGCGGAACGGCGGGAATCATCGGTCTTGGCGTCATGCTGGGGAAATTGCTCGCGGAGTCCGGCGGGGCGGAAGTCATGGCGAAGCGATTCAATGCTTTCTTCGGTCCCTCCCGTGCGGGCTGGTGCATCATGGCGCTGGCCATTGCCATCGGCCTCACCACGTGGTTTGCGGTCGGACTTCTGCTGCTGCTGCCGATCCTCCTGACGCTGACGCACGAAACCAAACGCCCGTTCCTCCTGCTGGCGATTCCGCTCCTCTCCTGCCTTTCTGTGATGCATGGGCTGATGCCGCCGCACCCCGGGCCTGTCATCGCCGTTGAAAAACTGAAGGCGAGCGCCGGGATGGTGCTCGTATGGGGTTTTGTCATTGGCCTGCCCACCGCCGCCATCGCCGGCCCCATTTTCGCACGGTGGGCTGTGAAGCGCGTGACGGCGAGCCCTCCCGACGTTCCTGTCCGCGTGTACGACGGTGTCCAGTGCGCACCGGCTTTCGGAATCACGCTTTTCACCATGCTGCTCCCGGTGGCCCTGATGCTCTGTGCGACCGTTGCGGAACTGGTGTTGCCAAAGGAGAATCCGGTTCGGACTGCGGTCTCGTTCATCGGCCATCCCACGATCGCCCTCGCGGTCTCGGTGGTTCTTGCCATGTGGTCTCTCGGTACCCGTTGCGGCCACGGAAAAGGAAAGCTCCTGAAGTTCACGGAGGAAAGCGTCGCCACCATTGGCATGACCCTTCTCGTCGTGGGTGGCGGCGGTGGGTTTGCTGCGGTCCTCCGTGACGGCGGTGTAGCGACCTCTCTGGGACACATGGCCCAGACGCTTCATCTGCCTCCCCTCGTTTTTGGCTGGATGGTCGCCGCTTTCATCCGCGTCGCGACCGGCTCTGCCACCGTCTCCATCACCGCCGCCGCAGGCGTGCTCGCGCCGCTTCTTTCCACCATGCCCGGCGTGAATGTGGAACTGCTCGTTATCGCGGTGGGCTGCGGCTCGCTCTTTCTCTCCCATCTCAACGACGGCGGATTTTGGATCGTCAAAGATTGCCTCGGTCTTACCGTCGGCCAAACCCTCCGCACGTGGACGGTAACGGAAACCATCGTCGGCATCGCCGGCCTGCTTCTCACGCTCGTTGCTGATTTCGTGCTTCGCCTTTTCTGATGAGCCTGATTTTTGACGCACACCTTGACCTCTCGATGAACGCCATCGAGTGGAACCGCGACCTCACGCAACCCGTCGCAGAACTGCGCAGGCGCGAAGCCGGCAAGACGGACAAAGCCGACCGCGGCCGCGGCACCGTCTCCCTTCCGGAAATGCGCTCCGCCAACATCGGTCTTTGCGTGGCCACTCAAATCGCCCGCGTGGAGCACAACGCATGGAGCCCGGTCTTCGGCTGGCGCTCGCAGGCCCAGGCATGGGCGATGACGCAGGGCCAACTGGCATGGTACCGCGCCATGGAGGAAGCCGGCGAGATGGTCCAGATCCGCGACCGCACAGGGTTGGAGCAACACCTTACACTCTGGTCCGGCGAGAGCGTTGGCCCGCGTCCGGTCGGCTACATCCTCTCTCTGGAGGGCGCAGATTCCCTCCTAACATTGAAGCACCTTGAGCGTTCCTATGCCGACGGCCTGCGCGCCATCGGTCCCGCGCATTACGGTCCCGGCGTTTATGCCTTCGGCACGGATGCGAGCGGCGGATTTCCTCCTAACGGAAAAGAACTGCTGCGCGAAATCTCCCGCCTCGGAATGATCCTCGATGTCACCCACCTCTGCGACGAGTGCTTCTGGGAAGCCATGGACCTCTACGAAGGACCCATGTGGGCCAGCCATCAAAATTGCCGTGCGCTGGTTCCTCACATGCGCCAGTTCAGCGACGAACAATTGAAAGTTCTCATTCAGCGCGGCGCAGTCATCGGCGCCGCTCTCGATGCATGGATGCTGGTCCCGGACTGGATCCGCGGCACCACCACGCCTCAATCCAGCGGTGTCATGCTGCGGCACTTTGTCGATCACATCGACCACGTTTGCCAGCTCGCGGGGAATGCCCGCCACTCCGGCATCGGCACCGACCTCGACGGCGCCTTCGGCACCGAACAATCCCCACAGGATCTCGACACCATCGCCGACCTAACGAAACTTCCCGGCCTGCTAAAAGAGCGCGGTTACACAGAGGAGGGCATCGCCGGCATCCTTTCCGGCAACTTCCTCCGCTTTCTCCGCAACGCACTGCCCTAACAATCAGCGCCGGCCCAACTGCCCGGTCAACGGGCTGGCGAGGGCACGGAGGAAGCGGTAGCCTGGCGGCGGCTGAAGTGTTAGGAGTTCCGTGCCGTCCGGATAACGGATTACCCCGCCGGCCGGGGGAACAAACGCATCCCAGCGCTGAAGGTCTGTGGAGACTTCATATCGATGAACGAGGCCGCCATCGATCCATCGCCGGTGAATCGTAAGAAACCGTCCATGGGCGAACTCCGGCACGAGACCGGGCGGGTCGGCGGCAAGCATGTAGTCGGTAAGATCATTGTATCCATTGCGGTCGGCATCGCCGCCGGGAACCGTGGGGAGGCCGCGCCACGTTTGCCACGAGGACCATGCGGGGACCGGGGCGGGGCGCCGGAACTCCAGCATCCACGCGGTTAGGGTTCCGGTAAATCCATCGAAAGCCGAGGTGTCTTCGACTACCAGCGTCCATGTCCCGTTTGCCGGAAGAGTGGCGAGGTTGCGAAGGGCGGCGGCATCATCCGGCTGCCACGCTCCCATATGCGGCCACGGGCTGGCGGAGAACGGCGGCGCATCGGCCACAAAAGTCACGCCGTCGAGATCGCGCCCGCGGGAGCCGTCGCCCGTGCGCAGCAGAGGCACCGGTGGCAGCGCGAGGGCAAGAGGCGGCAGAAGAGTGAGCCGCAGATGATCGAGCGCCTCATGCCGCAGCGTGAGGTGAATGCGAATGCGTCCGGCGATGAAATTCCCCGGCACCGCAATCTCCGCACGCAATCCTCCGCCCTGCTCCGGGATAGTTGCATCGCGTCCGGTCCATGCAAAGCCTTGAGGCTGCTCTCCGCGGTATTCCGGTGGAACGACGGTTACTCTAACGCTTTCACTTTGCAGAGAGCCGGACGCATTCGTCGCGACCACGGAATATTCGCCGGCATTAACGGCCTGCGCGGCGGGTATTGCCAACCATTCACCGGCGGGACCCGCAGGCATGCCATTGCGCATCCATTGATACGACGGGCGCGGCCATCCGCGCACGCCGGCGCGCAGCAAGAGCGGGCCGCCGGCGGTCACTGTGCGCGGACGCGGCAGCGAATACACGGATGGCTGCTCCGCCGGAGTTCCGCTATGCAGCGCGGCAAATGCGGGCACAGAGGCATCGGCATCACTGCCCGCTATGAACCCGGATGATTGCGGAAGGACGGCCATCACAGTGGCCGGCACCCGTACATTGCTAACAGTACGCCGGAATGACGGTGGAAGGAGTGACGGATCGGCCTGTCCATTCTGAGATTGGACCAGGGCCATGCCGTGCCGTGGCAGGCCGGACACCGTGGAGAATCGCCCGGCCGCCAGAATTCTTCCCGCCGGCACCGCCGGGATGTGCAGCGCGCGCACGCTAACAGATGCGGGTGCCGCGACCGTCAGGAATGGAATGAAGGCGGCATCCACCGTGCCGTCAGCCTTCACCCGCGCCAGCCCCGCCTGAGGCTTTGTGAAATCGCCGCCGGCAATGACAGATCCGTCCGGCAGCAGGGCCAGCGCCCGCACTTCGCGATCGAACGGCGCCAGCGGCGCAAAACCTGAATCCACCGTGCCTCCGCCGCGCAGCCGCACAAGCCGCTGCCGTGCCTGAGGCGACGCGGGGATGCTGAAGGAACCGCCCGCATAGATGGCGCCGTCACTATTGACGGCGAGCGCCGTGAGCCATTGTCCTGACAAATGAAACGCTGTGCCGTCACCGGCATTGAAAGCTGGATCGAGAGTGGCATCCGGCCGCACGCGCGCCAACCGGTGCCGCGTTTGACCTGCGATCTGTGTGAACTCACCGGCGGCCAGCACCGCGCCGCCAGTGTGCGCCGCCAGGGCGTTCACTCCGGCATCCGCCGGTACAGCAGTGAGGACACCGGCTGCGTTTTGCCACGCAAGGCGCAGCGCAGGCGAGCCGTTTAGAATAGTGAAACGTCCGCCAATCCAGAGACGGTCGCCGCTCGCGAGCAGCGCCCTCACTTCCCCGTCTGCGGTGATGGACGAAAACGAGGCATCCGTCGAACCATCCGGCAGGAGCCTGACAATGCGCTCAGCACCGCCGATAATTCCCGCAGCATAATTGCGGCCCGCGCCGTCCGCTGCCAGTGCCCGTATGAGTGTCGCTTCCGGCAGAGGCTGCAGAGCGCGGAGACTGCCCGGCCATGGATGGCGCGGCAGCACTTGGACCTCCGCCCCATAACTCAGGATCGTGTCCTGCCCGTGCGCCACCGCGCAGTACCAGATGCCGCTGTGAGTTTCCGTCTTCGCTCCATTCAATGTTAGGCTGAAAGGCGCATCCGCGGCGGCAACTTCACCGTCGCGCAGCCACGCGCAGGAAGTCTGTGGCGGATTGATGACGGCGCGCAGTATCAGCGCTTCACCCTCCGTGACCAAGGTATCCACCGGACTGGCAGTGAATGCCGGCGACTGGGCAGCGGCTGGAACGGCAAGGGCCGCGAGCGCCATGAGGCTGGCAACGCGGCGTCCGGACATCATGCCAGCAGGGGAAGCGGCTTCGGTATGTGGTGATCAGCGCGAGCCCGGTCCCCGCAGGACCGGCGTGGCGGCTCCGGTTGTTTTATCCACAAGCTGAAGCTGCCAACTGGACGGAGCATATCCGGGCAGTCCCATTTCAAACTGCACGCGCCCGGAACCGGTTTTCAGTTCCGGCAAATCACCGACCTGCACTGTGCGCCCGTGCGCCGTGTCCTCGAATGACAGACGGTAAACCATGCCCTCCGGTGCCGGTGCCATGTCTTCGACAATGATCGAGCCGCGGCCCGTGGTTTCATCGAAGATGGTCCACGCGCTGTAGCTGCCGCTGCCGTTCAGCGGTGTGCTTTCCGGACTGGCTGCCGCAGGTGGCGGTGTGCTGTCGGGCTGCAAGGTGTAAGTGTCTTTGTTAAACTCCGCACCAGGCCGGCGTCCCGTGAATTCCCCGGGATAATCATTCGACGGCGACCAGATGACGTCATTCCTGACATCGTAATAGCTGCCGGCGATGCCGTTCACCGGATGGAAGTTCTCCGCCCAGAGTGGATCCTGGACCGGGAGGCTGCCGTAGCGGATGGACACTCCCGGAGGCAGATTCAGCAGGCTGAAATCGGGCAGCGGTTCACCGGCGGGCACGACAAACTCACCGTTCCATGTGTCTCCCGGACGAAGTGTGATGGGCCGTTTTTCCGGTGGCGTGGAGCCATCGCCGGGGGGGACTTCAGAGGAAGGCGGGGTATCGCCTGCCTTGCCGGAAAGCCCCGCGGCCACGATATCGCTGAGCTTGTCAGAAGTGAGCCGCGGCTGCCGCGCCGGTGTTCCCGCGGCGGGTTGGCCGTTGAGTTCCATGACGACAACACGGGCGACGCCGTTGCGGGTTTCGTAGCGTTCCGCGTCTCCCGCGCGGAGCCGGCTTACCTCATCGCGCAGGCGGTCAAGGGACTGCACCAACTGATAGTCCTGCTCGGGACGGATCTGCTTGTGCAGTCCCCCAGGGGACCTGCGATCTGTGCTTCCATTTGCGGTTCCAGGCTTGTCGCCGGAAAGATTGCCGGTGTGGGCCATGTCTTCGTCAGGATTGGAAGTCCGCCCTTTGGAAGGAACAACAGACGTGGTTGATCCGCCGCCTTCGCTTCCGGAGGACTGTGGCTCACCGCGCTGCACGACCAGCGCCACGGCGAGACACGCCGCTGCTGCCCAGCCGCCGTACGCTGCCACGGTGCGCAGCTTTTTGCGCAAGGCCTGGCGCTGGCGCCGCAGGACGAGAGTGGAGTGAATGGCATCCCACGAATCCTCCGGCGCGGCGACCGCCGGAGCACTCGCGAGGAGGAGTGAGGCCGTCGTTTCACAGGCATCATGGACCCAGCGGCGCATCGCGGGGTCCGCGGGAACTGATGCCGGCGGGGAAGTCAGCACCCCCGTCAGGACGGCTTCGCGTTGTTCATCGTTGGAGGGCATCGCGTAAAAGGGTTCGGAGTTTGTCCATGCCGCGGCGCAGGCGGCTCTTGATCGTTCCGGCCGGCTGCGAAAGCGCGCCGGCCACTTCCTCGTGGGTCATCTCGCTGAAAACGGCCAGGATCACGCACTCGCGCTCATTTTCAGGCAAACGCGCGAGAGCATTCTCCACCTGCTCGCGCAGTTCACGGTAACGGGCGTGGCCGTCCATGCCGTGAAGCGCCAGGCATTCATTCGCGGCCCGCGCGCGGTCGATGCGGTCCGCATAACGGTGGATGCGCCGCATGCGGTCGAAGCACAGGCTGCGCAATTGCATCACCGCCCATGTCAGGGGCGATGAAAGCCGCGGATCGTATGAAGAGGCGCGATCCCAGATTTTCAGAAAGGCTTCCACGAGGATCTCACGGGCATCGTGCTCGGAATGCATGAGGCGCACAGCGACACCATAAAGAACATCGGCATACGTTTTGTGAAACGCCTCCAGGGCTGACTCGTCACCCGCGCCGATCCGCTGGAGCAGCGCCGCATCTCCGGCCCTGTCCCGGCTCCGTGTTTCCGGCATAACACCGCCCCCGCCTCCCCCTCTGGAAAAGGCGTCCTCGAATTCAACGGATTTCAACCGTGCGGCGTGCATGGGTTCCTCATCCATTCGCCGTCTTCCTATCCTGCGGATGTGCAAATGAACAGATTTTCGAAATTTTTTGCCGGGTATTTTTCACTGAAAAGTTCATGCCCCCATCATCCGGCACGTGCATGTGCGGCGAATACCCGATGACCCGACATGCTATTATTTATCGCTCCACCGCATTATGAAGTTCTTCCGTCCCCTGACCGTTTTCTTCGCCGGATTGCTCCTCTCCGCGACCGCCTCTGCGGCCACCTTCACCGTCACCAGCCAGAATGACTCGGGACCCGGCTCGCTTCGCCAGGCTATTTCCGATGCCGCGGCGGCTTCCGGGAAAGACACCATCGAGTTCAACATCGCAGCCGTTCCGCCGGAGATCACACTGCTGACACCATTACCCGCTCTAAAGGGCGACACACTCGATGGCCTCACCCAGCCGGGTGGCACGCGGGTAAAGCTGCGGTGGAACTTTCGGGATGCTCTAATATTCGAAAGCCTGCTCGCCGTCGAAGGCGAAGGCGCCGTGGTCCAGGGATTGGATTTCCAGTCGGATTTTAACCCGTTTAGCCCGCCTCCGGTCCCCGGCGATGTGAGCGCTCTCAACCTGAAGGACACAGGTTCACATCTGGTGAAGGCCTGCTCGTTCACCGGACCGCAGACCGCCATCGTGGTCGCCAGCCCCAACAACCTCTTCGGGGGAGGCACAGGTATGCGAAACCGGTTCGCCGTTGAAATTGCTCTCTTGATCCGGGGCACCGCAGCCTCTCCGGCCACCGGATCCATCATTCGCGGAAACGAATTTCTCCCGCCTGCGAATACCGGCATGCTCCAGCTTGCCAGCCATTACACGATTTCCGCCTCCGCTTTCTCGGATAATATCACCATCGAGTCGGATGCCTCCACCGGCGCAGTGAATACCTTCGACGGCGTGTTCAATATCCTCGGCGCGGCCAATTCCGCGAACCTTGTTTTTCGCGGCAATCGCGCGGGAGACACAGCTCCCAACGCCACGATTCCCGGTGCCTCCAACAATGGCCTCATCGGTCTTAGCAATTGCTCCGGAGCCATCCTGGAAAACAATTCTTTGCTCCAGTCTGGAAACAGGGTGATCTACGCGTCAGGACAGAATCTTCGCGTGCGGGACAATATGATCCGAAACACCGGTGCCGTTCAGGTCACCAATACCAACACCGGCATCACTGTAGTCAATAGTCCCGGAGCGCAGATTTCCGGCAATGTCATCGGGGGATTGCAGGAGGGCATCCGGGTCATCAGTACCGATCCGGGCGGTCTCGCCGGTCTCCGGATGGATGGAAACTTCGTAGGCCTCAGACAGGCTTACACTCCCGCATCCGAATCTCCGGTCCCCCTGCCGGACCCTGGCATCTTTCTTCCCTGTGATGGCGGTATCATTGTAGAGGGATATGCCGGCGGAATCGAGATCGGCGGAATCGCCAATGCAGGCACCGGGCACCTTGGACCCAATACCGTGATCGCCACCTATGCAGGAATCTCGCTGATGCCATCTCCAACCGGATCACCTCCCGTTCCTCAACAGGTGCGCCTGGACCGGAACCGCATTGCGCTTATGGGCTCCACCGCTCCGGGAGCGGGAGGACCCGGTTCTGTTGCCGGACAATGGATCATACTGACCAATACCTACCGGGCCAGCCACGTTAACTATACGGGTTATTCCATTCCGGCCAACGACCAGAATGACAGCGACGTCGGAGCCAATGAGCTCATGAACTACCCGACTATCGCCATCAGTGCTTCGGAAGCCACCGGGACGCTGGACACCAGGCCAAACAGAACCTGCACTATCCAGGTCAATGCCTGCGCGACGGACGGCAATGTGCTCACGGGCATTCCGGTTTTCATCGGCTCTGCCAGCGTGACCACCGATGGCTCGGGTTATGCGACCTACTCCATTCCGCTCACAAGCCCTCCCCCATCCGGGTCCCTCTACTATGCCATGGCGACGGACAATTTGGGCAACACCAGCCACATCGGCAGTAAAGCGATCGGAGGCTTGCCCTCTGTGAGCCTGACCCTCCCCGCCCCTGAAGTGCGGGCCGTAGAGGGCACCCCGTTTCCTGTCACAGTGACCCGTGGCGGCGGCGATCTCTCCATCGCCAGCACAGTCAAGATAGTCGTCACGCCGGGTGATGCTTTCCCGGAACCCAACGGAGACGCCGCCGATGTCGGCACACCGGCCCCCGTCACGTTCCAGCCTGGCGAAACGTCGGCAAACGTGCTCATTCCGATCACAAATGATGATCTTTCCGAACCGTCGGAAAGAGTACGCATCACTCTCCAGGTGATCAACGGCGCCGACCTGGGCGCGGTGACCACCGCTCTCATCGTCATCGCTCCCAGCGATCTCCCTCGCGTCAGTATTGGCAACGCCACGGTGGTTGAGGGCGACAGCGGAACGAAATTGGTGACCCTGCCGGTTACTCTTGATCGTCCCATTCAGTACGGCTTTCCCCCGGTAAATCCGTTTCTGCTGTTCCGTATTGTCGGGGGCACAGCCACCAGAGTGGTGGACTACAACAAGGGTGACTTCCAACAGGACGACTTTGTTCGTGCGCAGTTTTTCCCCGGCGGCACCGAAACCGACGTTCATTTGGTGGTCTTCGGCGACACCGGCTACGAACTCGATGAAACCGTCATCCTCGAGTACGACCACGCCGATAAAACTTATCCCGACGGCTCTCCCTTCATTGATGATACCCACCATCCGCAAGGCACGCTCACCATTCAAAATGATGACCAGGCCCAGGTGCGCATCGTGCCTCTGGAAGTGGCGGTACCTGAGGGAGACAGTGGAACCAGTGTCGCCAACCTCAGCGTTCAGTTGGTGGAAGGAGCCATCGATAAGGAGGTGCGCGTGCCCTGGCAGACCATGGATGGCACGGCTCTCGCGGGGAGCGATTACACAGCCGTCAGCGGTGAGGTTGTCCTCGCACCCGGCACCGCCAGTCAGACCATCTCTATTCCGATCATTGGCGACGCCCTCGTGGATCGCTGGCCGGCAGTGGATGAATCCTTCACCGTGCAACTCGGAACCCCGGTGAACGCCGTCGCCGCCCCCGGCCAGAGCAGCGCCTCCATTTCCATTCAGGACGATGACGCCCGTTCCATCACCCTCGCCGACGCAAGCCTGACTGAAGGCAACGGCGACACGGCCGTGATGACCTTCACCGCAACGATCCCGTCCCCCACCGGCAGCCCGGTCAGTTTCGAATGGAACACAGCCGCAGATACTGCTGATGCCTCCGACTTCACCGCCGCCAGCGGAACCCTCACCATCCTCCCCGGGGAGACCGCAGCTTCCATCAACATCCAGATAAAAGGCGACACCCTTTACGAAAACAACGAATCGTTGTCCATCGTCGCAGGCACCGCCACCAACGGCACTCCCACCCGCCAGAGCGCCACGGGTACGATCCTCAATGATGACCCCGCGCCGTCAATGACCGTGACCAACACCGTTGTTACCGAAGGCACCGAAGATGTCGACTTCTTCGCGTGGTTTCAGGTCCGGTTGTCAGCCGCCAGCGGAGCGCCGGTCACCTTTCAGTGGTCAACCGCCGCCGGCACCGCAACCGCTGGAATTGACTACACCGAAAGTTCCAATACCTCCGTCATTCCTCCCGGAGACCGCAATTTCTGGATAGCCGTCCCCGTCCTCGGAGACAATCTTTCCGACGGCGACGAAACGTTCGATCTGCATATCCCCGGGGCCAGCGGGGCCAGCGTTCCGGCGGCAGGCCTCACCGGCACCTGCACACTGAAGGAAACCACCATTACCAGCTTCTTCCCGGTTCCCGGAGTGGCCGGTCTTTATGCACTGACATTCTGGACCGGACGCGGCCAATCCTATCTCATCGAGCAAAGCGCTTCGCTCGGGGAGGACCAGGAATGGATACCGGTTAGCGGCGTCATTCCCGGCTCCAGCGCCGAGATCACTCAGCTCCAGTTCAGCCTTTCGCCCAGCGCCTACTTCCGGGTGCGCGCCACTGCCACGCCGCCAAACTAGCCTGCAAACCTCCTCCGCCATTCCCGCGGCGGCATCTTCTTCAGCCGCAGGAACTGGCGGTTGAAGTTCGCAAGGTTGGTAAAGCCGCAGCCCAGCGCGATCGTCGTCACCGGAAGATCCGTCTCCGCCAGCAGGCGGCAGGCGCGTCCGATCCGCAGCTCATTGATGAAACCAGGAACCGTCTTCCCCGTGCGCGTTTTGAAGAACCGGCTGAAGGCCCCCGGGCTAAGATGGACCAGCGCCGCGAGGTTCTCGAGGTAAATCGTCTCGTCCAGATGCTTCTGAATATGCTGCACCACCCGGTTCACGCGCTCTTCGTCGCGCGGGTCCAGTTCCGGGGCAAATCCCCGGCTGGCCACGGGCGTAACTTCCTTGCTGACCGCAAGGCGCTGAAGAATCTCCAGCACGGTGATCACACGCGGCAGTCCGGTCTGGTCCGGGCATTTGAGGAGAAGCGCCTCCACATCGTCGCGGGTCTGTCCCGTGATATGAAGACCAAGCGCCGCGCGATCCAGCAGTCGCTTCACCTGTTGCATCGCCGGAAGGTCCAGCCAGCCGCGTCCCAGCCAGTCCGGATGGAAGTGGATGCAAATGCTGTGCACCGGCTGAATGCCTCCGGGAGCATGCGTGTCATTTTGCCAGTCGTGGGGAAGATTCGAGCCCACGAGCACCATATCCCCGGGTTTCAGGCTTGTGAGATTATCACCCACGAGACGATGCCCGCGGGCCTTCAAAACCATGGTGATTTCATATTCCGCATGGCAGTGCCAGACACAGCCGAAGCTGTTGCCGCGCACCACGTTACAGTGGATGCCGTCCTCCGCGCTGGCGGCGAGTTTTTCATAGGCGGGTTTCATCGGGACGTGGGGGCGTAGTGAGTGGAGTTTTTTCCATTATGCAAGACAGCAGCGCCATGGAAAGGAGGGATTATGGGCGGTAAATGTGGATTTTTGCATGACGGACGCGCTCCGGTGCCGGTTTATGTGCGGAAGAAGAGGGTAAACTCCTGGCGGTTGTAGGTGAGGTGGGTGCGGGCCAGCAGAGACAGGCCTGCGCCGGCGGCGATATCCACTACGGACTGGAACAGGGTGATCGTTTCACCGGGCGTTTCTGCGCCTGCCAGTTTCAGCGTAAAAATCACCATTCCGCCAGGGTTCAAGTGTTGCGCGGCGCGAATCACATGGCCCATGGAGTCCCTCGCGTCACCATTCAAGTCGGATAGCAAGGCATCATAATGCATCCCCTTCGGTGGATGAAATGCCGCAGCGTCGGCGCACAGGAAAGTGAGCCCCGCATGACGTTCCAGCCGCTTGTCGAGCGGTGCGCGATCCACCGCCGTGACGCGATAGCCTCTCGCCAGGAGTTCACTCGTCATCCCGCCGGGGCTCGCGCCCAGTTCCAGCCAGTGGCATCCTGCAGGGATCGCCGCCCGATACAGGAGCAAATAATGCAGGGCCTCCGCGATCTTGGCCCCGGCGCGGCTGATCGTGTCAGGCGTGTTTTGACGGATGTACTTTGTCCCGCCTGGATAAAAACCGTTAGCACGGCGCGGACTGCACATGCCGCAAAAGAGGCCCTCGCTGCCCACCAGGCAAAACAACGATTCGGCCAGGCTGTCCTGCGCCTCGGCGGAAGCCGCCCGCAACGGAGGAAACAGTTGCAGCGTGCGGCCCCGCAGGTTCGACGCGAGCGTGCGATAATACTTGAGCGGCGAGCCGGGATGAAGCTGACCCATCAGAATCGACTGCGGATTCCGCGGACCAAATTTTCGCCACAACGCCTGCGCCGCCTTTTCGATGAACCCTTCCATCTCCTGCGGGCAGCATGGCCAACTGTGCTCCACCGGAATGCTCCACTGCACGTACATCCCGGCATCAGGGCCGTGGATGTCCGGCGGTCGATCGGTCTTTATCAGGTAATACTCGTTTCCCAGCTTCGTGACTGAACCGGATCCGAGCCGCTCGAGGATTTCCCGGCTTTTGTCAGCGAAGGTTTCGGCGATCCGGATGAGCCACCGCGCGGGCGGCGGAGCATTGGATTCGGAATGCCGGGAATCGGAACCTGTTTCCATGTCACGATTCAGCGAATTGCGGATGTTCCGTGATCAGCCGTGCAAACGCCGACCGCTCACTTTCCGGCATTCCCTCGGGGAATTGAGCGTGTGAGCGATGCCACTTGCTGAGCCACGCGCCATTCAGCAATGGATAGCGGCAGGGGACGCAATAGCCAGGAGTGAGGGCGATCGTGGTTTCCTGCTTCACTCCGGCGCTGCGTCCTTTGGCAACGTGGAATCCAGCAGCCAGAAGTGCGGTGCGGACTGCGGTGGATGTGCTGTAGGTAAACATCTCCACGCAGCGGTGGCTGCAGGCGGTAAAGAGTTTGCGGAAGGCCGTCACGGTCCATTCATCGCCATGCGTGCGGCTGGAAAACATATCGAAAAAGATGAGGTCCGGCGGCGGCAGATCATTTGTTAGCGAATCCTGGAAGTTGCCCTGCACCAGTTGCCAGCTCAACCCCGGAAAGCGGCGCGAAGCCCATGTGCCGCGCGCCAGCAAGCCTTCCGGCGCGCCGTGGCGAAGGTAGGGGAATTTTGATTTGTGCCGCAATGCGAGCCGCAGGGAATCGAGATCGTTTTCAAAACTGACGATCTGCATGGGCCGCACCGGTCCCGCGACGGCATGGGATTCAAAGCACTCGATCGCGGCCATCGCGTTCGCGGCGGCGCCGAGGCCGACGTCCCAAATGACGAGCGGTGCGGCCGTTTCTGTCAGCCGCGCCGCCAACTGCGACTGTTCCACGTAAAGCGATCTTGCCTCCTCGATAGGAGGCGTGTGCGAGTGCATAAGCTCGCCGGAAGCACGATGACGAATGCTGGAAAATCCCGCAGCCGCAGTATGCACTTCATACTCACCCAGCGTCAATGCGCGCGCCGGGGAAGGCGGCAGTGCCCTCGCAACGCTGGGGTTGTCCATGTCCTCAAGGTCGAGCCATTCCCGGTTCTCCCGATAAAGTGCTGTGAAGCGGTTATCGAGAATGCTCTGACGGATTTCCCGCATGAGCCGGTGATAGAAATAAAGATTGTGCTGCCCCATCAACTGCCAGCCGAGGACCTCCTGGGTTTTTGTCAGGTGGTGCAAATAGGCCCGGGAGTATTGGGCGCACGTTGGACAGTCACAGGCCGGGTCCAGCTTATCACCCGAGAACTTATAGACGGATCGCCGGAGTTGGATGAGACCGCGTGAGGTGAAGACAGAGCCGCGTTTGGCCAACTGCGTGGGAATGATGCAGTCGAACATATCCACCCCGCGATGCACCGCTTCCAGCAAATCCAGTGGCGTGCCGACGCCCATAAGGTAACGCGGGCGGTCCGGCGGCAGCAGTTCGGCAGTCAGGTCGCAAATGTCCTCGCGCTGGTGTTTCTCTTCGCCCACGGCGAGGCCGCCGATCGCGAATCCGTCAAAGGGCATTTGCGTTAGGGATTCCGCGCTGTGCCTTCGCAGGTCCGGATAGAGAGCGCCCTGCACGATGGCGAAAAGCGACTGAGGGGAATCCCCCCGCGCGGCCTGGCTGCGGGCGGCCCAGCGGTGTGTGATTTCCATGGCCTGACGCGCTGCATTTTCATCCGCAGTGGATGGAATGCACTGGTCGAGCACCATCATGATGTCACTGCCGATGGAGCGCTGCGCACGGATGCTCAGTTCGGGGCTCAGGAGGATGGTCTTTCCGTCCACGTAGCTTTGGAATGTCGCGCCGTTCTCGCTCATGGCACGGGAATGGGGCAGCGAGAAAATTTGATAGCCGCCCGAATCGGTGAGCACCGAACGGTTCCAGCGCATGAATTTATGAATGCCGCCCAGTTTTTTGAACACTTCGGTGCCGGGTCGGAGCAGCAGGTGATAGGTATTCGCGAGCAAAATCTGTGAGCCGGCCGCCTCCAGTGTTTCCGGAAGCTGGGCTTTGACGGTGGCCTGTGTTCCCACCGGCATAAAAAGCGGCGTCTGCACTTCATTGTGAAGCGTGCGAAACGTCGCCGCCCGGGCGCGGCTGTCCGGGCAGCGGGCGTCGAGGCGGAATTGCAGGCGGGAGGGTGACATCGTTGAGATTCATCACCACCGGTTCCCTGCATCCCTCAAGGGAAGATGTGAAGGACCCCGCTGTTCTCCCTGGAAAACACACTGCGCCCGCCTCAGCATCGCCGGCCATGAAACTCTGGATCGGCACCTCGGGCTTTCAATACAAGGAATGGAAAGGGAAATTCTATCCGGCCAAGCTGCCGGAGCGTGCGATGCTCCCTTTTTACGCAGAGCACTTTGCGAGCACGGAGATTAATTATTCATTCCGCCAGATTCCGAGCGCAAAGTCCATCGAAGGCTGGGCGGGGGGAACGCCGGAGCGTTTTAAATTCAGTTTCAAGGCGCCGCAGCGGGTGACGCACTTTGCCAAACTCCGCGGCTGCATGGACACGGTGGAAGCACTCGCCGCGGCCATCCGTCCGCTCGGCGAAAAGCTGGGAGCCGTGCTGTTTCAACTGCCGCCGACCTTCAAGAAAGACACGCCGCTGCTATCAGAGTTTCTCGGAAGCCTGCCGGCGGACTTGCGCGCCACATTCGAATTCCGGCATGAATCATGGTTTTCCGACGATGTCTTCTCTTCGTTGAAGGAACATCGGGCGGCTCTGTGCCTTGCGGAAAACGAGGACCTCGCCACGCCAGCCGTTGCGACGGCGGACTTTGGTTATCTGCGGCTGAGGCGTGAAGACTACGCGCCGGCAGACCTCAAACGATGGGCCAAATTTGTGAAGGAACAGAAAAAGAAGTGGCGGGAGACGTTCATTTACTTCAAGCATGAGGAGACCGGCACGGGACCGGAGTTTGCGAAGCAAATGCTGGAATTGCTGGCCTGAGGCGCAGGAAGTGAAACGGAATCGCATCGTCGGTGTATGACGGTTCGGACTTGCGGTGCCCTGCTCATTCAGCCAGCATGGAGCGGCTGCTCTGCAGGGGCAGCGGTTCCCATTCATGGCCTCCAAATCACTCAAGCTCAACGTCGCCGGCACAGAAGTGGCCGCGGATCTTCAGTCAAAAATCAGCAAGGACGATCTCTATGGACGGGTGGTCCAAATCGTCGAGCAGGATGGCCGGACACTGGAGCGCGGATGGCTGCTGCCGGACGGTTCCATGTTCCGGAAAAGTCAGATCGCGATGACTTCGATGGACCCCGAAGGTTCCCCCTCCGAAACCCCGGCCATCCAGTCCGCGGGTCAAACGCTGGAACTGCGCCCGAGCTCGTTTGACAGCGGCGAGAGTCTGGAAGCCGTGCCGCTGGAAACACTGGCGCGATTTGTGACCTCCGACGTTTATCCGCTGGAGGTTCAGGGCATGAACACCGGGCTCTACCGCGGCACATTCAATTATCGAAAATCCGCGCGTCCGCGCGATGCTCTGCTCCTGATTAGAGAGGATGGCGCTTTCCTGCTCGTGGGCCAGCTCAAGGCCTGCCCGATGGTGGAGCGTACCATCGCTTATGATTTCTTCGATGCCCAGGATGCCGCGGCGGACGATGCCGGCGATCCGCTCGATTTCAGCATGATGTAACCCCGCCGAATCCGTGCTTACCATTCATCTCGAACACGAAGGACGCGGCGCGCGTGTTGCGCTTTCCGCACCACCGGCCGAAAAGACGATGGCTCCGCTGGAGCAGACTACTGCCGCCGGAAAGGTGAAACGCGTGCAGGCTCTTAACGGGCAGAACGCGCTCACCTCCGTGGACGCCGCGCAATTGATAGACGGCGATCCGGAACTGGATTTCCAGTCGGCGGGCCGCCTCATCCGCGATGCCACTACTGTTTACCTGGATCCCGCGGCTGGGGAGCCGGTAATCGCCACTGGATTCCGGGAGGTGGAAATCGTTTTCACGCCGGAAGGCCAGGAAAAAGAACGCAGGTCCAAAGTGTTCCGCAGTGCCAATGTGGACACGACCGCCCCGTTGAAGATCGCGCGGCGCATGCCGGTCGCTGAATGCCTCACTCGTTTTGTGTTTCGAAGCATGCAGCAACTGGTCCACACGGACGGACTGACATTCGACTTCCTGCACTCGCTCGCAAAATCTCTTCACGACGAAAAGTCCATGGCATTGCTTGGCGCAGGCCCCAAAGGCGCTGGACCCCTGGTACTGCGGGACGGAGGGCTCCCGTTCCGTGCGTTTCTTTACGGAGAGGCTGAGGGAAGCGGCGATGCGGCGCGCTATCGCCTGGTGCTGCTTCTGTCGGACCAGGAACTCAAAAAGCCGGCGGTTCCGGCAACAGCATCATGATTGATACGACACGCCTAACCAACAAAAGCGGAGATTACTCTTTCGCCCCGCGCGGCGGAGTGACGGATCGCGTGCTCATGGAGGTTGCGGAGCAGTACGAAACGGAAGTTTCGAATCGCTTCATCGGTATCAAACCGGCGGACCTTGCCGCACGTTACGGCACTGACAGCCGGGTGCTCGAAACGACGAAGTACGATGGCGAAGGCGTTTTCGTGTACTATGAAGCGGGACGCGACATCAACATCTTTACCTTCAACGCCCCCTCCGGTCGTGTGCGGGTGGGGCTTCCCTGCCTGCAGGAATTTGCGGTGCGCCTGAAGGAATGCGGCACGAAGAAGGCTCTGTTTCGTGCAGAACTTTATCTGCGCGACACAATCGATGGCCGCCGCTGCATTAGCGCAGATGTTAATCGCGCCAGCCATTCCACTGATCCCGCGGAAGCCGCGCGCTTCCGGCTCGCCATTCTCGACGTGGTCATGCACGACGGGCGCGATCTGCGCTCAGAGCAGTCGAACTTTCTGGCGACCTGGGAATTGCTGGGCGACCTCGCGGGCGCGGATGCGAATCGTCTCGTTCACCGTGCTGAGGGAAGCGTCATTTCCGGCGCGGACCTGCCGCGGCTCTTTGACGAGCGCACCGCAGGCGGCCTCGAAGGAATGGTGATCCGGCGGCTCGACAGGCCGGAAGTTTGCAAGCTCAAGCCCCGGCTGACCATCGACACGGCGGTGGTGGGATTTGTAGAAGGCGAGTTCGAGGGCAATCACGGGATGATGTCCCTGCTCACGGCCCTGGCTTACCCGTCATCGGGCGGCAGCATGCAGTTGCAGTCCATCGCCCGGGTGGGTTCGGGTTTCAATGATCAGGACCGTGTGGACTGGCTGAACCGGCTTTCTTCCCACCGTACGGCGGCACCGCTCGCGATGAGCGACAGCGACGGAAGGCCGGTCACCTTTGTGCGCCCGGGATTTGTGGTCGAGATCGAAGCGGAGGACATGCTTCCGGCGGATGAAGAAGCGAGCGGGCAACAGGTGTTCGGATGGGACAACTCGCGATGGAGCTTTGACGGTCTTGCTGCCTGCCCGCGGCTGCTTTTCCCCACCTTCCACCGCATTCGCCCTGACAAGGAGTTTAACCCGAAATCGGTCCGCCTTGCTCAACTGAATGGCCGGGAATTGATTTCGCCGGAACTCATCAATCGCCATCTTCCCGCGCTCGAAGTATTGCGCCGTGATGTTTACACAAAGGAGGCCAGAGGCGCCGTGGCCGTGAGGAAACTGGTCGTCACCCGTCGCCCATCCACGGCGGGCGCGTTTCCCTATGTCATCTTCTGGACGGACTATTCCGCGGGCCGCAAGACGCCGCTCGAAGTGACAACTCTTTTCGCCCACACCGAATCACGGGCTGAGGCACTGGTGAAAAAGCTGATCGAGGAGAACGTGACGAAGGGCTTCGAACTCCGGGGCGCGGCAAAGACCGTGGCGGTGCCGGCCGAAGGCACTGCCGTCGAATCCGAACCGAAGCCCAAAAAGAAGACGGCAGCGAAAAAGAAAGCCGCCGGAGATTCCTGAAGCCTTTCCTCAAAGGACTGACAAATCCTTGTTGTAATACACTTTCACGAATTTCATGTTCCGTTCCTCGTCGAAACCGCGTTCCAATACCGGATCGCGCTGGCCGGTGAAAAGGGACTTGAGGTGAATCTCCACGCCGGTGTCGAGTTTCATCACCGCACCAATTCGTTTCTTCGCCTTCGAGACGTCCTTCTTCGAGATGGGAAATGATCTTTCCAGCGGCTGCCCCTGCTCCTCTTCGACACGCGAACGGTGGCTGGCAAACTTCTCCACCATGTCCGGTGTTTTGAGAACCTTTTCCTCGAATTCTTCGAGTTGAAATTCCTCATGCTCCTCAAAAAACTCAATGGCGTCCGCCGCCGCGGTGCAACGCTCTTCAACTTCGGAGGATTCTGCGGGCTGTTGCTCTTCGAGAAATTCGACAGCCATTTTTGCGTAGGTGTTCGTCAAAAAGGAAGCGTCAGAAACTGCCTGCACGCCGAGAAAGTCCCGCATCCAGAACTTCGACTCCGCTCCGGCGCGGTCGAAGATGAGCAGGTAGAATCCTTTGTTTTCGAAGTGATTGAGAATGAGGCAGCCCTTGTCGATCTTCTCCGGATTGATTCCGTGCTCCGTGTGCAATTCGAGATCTCCGTCTTTGGCGGAAATGCTCAGAAAGGGAACCACGCTTTCCGACTTGAGAATGCAGATCCCCTGCACTGCCTGGCCTTCCAGTTCGACGTCTTTAATCGCAGCAATGCAAAGGTCGCCTGACTTGATGTTCGGATGGTTGGACTTCGAGTAAAGCAGCTTCGCGATGGCCGTTCCCGTTTTCAGCAAATTGCCTTCTGAAGCGAAGATCGACTTCGCGTAATTGTTCATCTCGTGCCGGTCCAGTGATGTGTGATGGAAGAAGCGGTGACCGGTGAGATTCTTGAACGGCTTTAGAAAAAGTGCCGTCAGCGTTTCCTGATCCGGTTCAGCGATCTTGAATACCTCGCGTGAAGTTTGCAGCGGCTCATCCCGCTGGGGATTTCCAACTTTGGCGAGGACGATGCCGGTAGTGTAAGCGGCAGTGAAACGGATTCGGACGGACATAAGTCCATTTCCCGCTACCTCTTGCGGAGCGCAAGGGCACTGCCCCGGAAGCATATTACTGTGTCACCTTTTCCGCCTTCACACGCTGAAGGATGGCTGGCAAATCTCCGTATTTGATCGCGCCGGGCAAAAGCCGGGGAGAGTGGATATCCTTCACGGACGCGAAGCGGAAATCCGTGGGCGGCAGAATGGCCTCGTTAACCACTCCCTTTTCCACCTGGGTCAGCGCCAGCGCCGTTTCCGGCACGGTATCGGCGGCGGTGCGCAGGTCGATGGACGACGGCTTGCGCTCGTGATTTTTGATGAAAGTCAGGATGGTAAGGACATCATGAGCGCGGCGCTGGGTAACCGAGTGGTTATAGCCAAGTGTATAGCCAGTGAAGTCCCGGTCGCCTTTGACAAATCGCGCCAGTGAAGCCGAGCCGGGAGCCGGTTCCGTGTAAAGTTGCGGCACGCAAACCGCTGCGCCTGCGGCTACGGCTTTATCCAGTGCGGCGGCATCGCCTCCGATCAAAACCAGCGCTTTGTTGTTCCAGTTCTTCGGATAATGCCAGACGGCGGCCACCCGCTCATTGTGCGTGCGGTTTGCGATCCAGCCGGTCATCACCAGGCGATCGTCCTTTTCTTCCCGCTGATCGAGGACCCACTCACAATCTCCAGCCTGTTCCCACGTGCGCCCCGCCAGAACCGGCAGCGCTTCGTCAATGATCTGCGGTTTTGCGGTGATTTGCTTTTCCGCGTCTTTGGCCCAGTGCTTGAGGAGCGCGCGTTCGGCATCCGGATCACTGGCCTTTGGCGCGGGATGCTCCGCATTCCACACGCTGGCCTCCGCAGTGGTTAGGACACGGAAGGCTTTTTCCTCCGCGGGTGCCGGCTGCGGGGTCTTCAGGTGTTTTGCCATCCATTGGTACATAGCCATGCGGCTGGGCAGATTGTAGTTGTGTCCGAATTCCGTGCGGTTGTGGAGGAAGACATTTTGCGGCGCGCCCATCATGGCAAAGTGGCGCTGGAGTTCAGGAAAACCTTTGGTGGCCATTTCTTTCGTCCAGTCGTCCGCGGCGGTCATGCCAAGCGGCTTCGGCGCGAAGAGGGCGGCGAACTCAACGTTCCCGGTATCCACGCGCAGCAGGCTCGCGTTTTCACAGGTGCAGCCGCCCTGCATGGCAGTGGAAACCATGACGCACGGAAAACTGACCGCCGGCCGCGGGTCGATGGAGCAGAGGATAAACGTCTGCGTGCCGCCGCCGCTCGCGCCGGTAACACCAATGCGCTTCGGGTCCACATCCGGCAGTGATTCGACGAAATCCAGCGCCCGGATATTGTTCCACGATTGAAGCCCCATGATGCTCTGCACGCGTCCTTCCGCCTGCGGGCTGAAGAACCCCCACTCCGCGTCATTGTTCATTTCAGGCCGCTGCTTCTTGAAGCCATGCACCAGATCCGCGCTGAGCTGGATGCTGTCTGCATTTCCCAGCATGTCGTAAAAAAAGACCACGCAGCCCATACGAGCGAGACCGGCACAGCGGCTTTGCAGCGGACTCCCTGCATTGCCCGGCAACGCCTCCGCTCCACTGCTGATTTCTTTGGCAATCGTTCCCTCCGAATTCTTGTAGAACCGGCCATTCGCCCAGTGACCGTGCGGGCACAGAACCGCCGGGGCTTTGCCGTCGCTCTTCGCGGGGCGGTAAAGACTGCCCGTAAGATAGAAGCCCGGCATGGACTCAAGGATCACCTTTTCCACCGAGTACTCCCCGCAATCGATCTTTCCGTGAACGATGGGCTTCAGCGGAGTCTTTTCCGGAAGCGGATGAAGTCCAAGTGCCACGCGCATTTGTGTGCGCAATGCCGCCGCTCTTTGATTCCATGCCTCCGGCGTGGCCGACGGCGTGAAGGGAAAATATCCATTGAGATCCTTCAGCGGCCCGAGCCGCCCATCCGGCGGCGCTTCGGCGGCGCGAACGGTTAGGCTGGTGAGGAGTCCGGTGAACAGGAGAAGAAGCGCGCGCATGGGAATGGATCAGAATGAAGTGGCAGGATGGCCCGGAATACGTTCCGCGCGCGAGTCCTTTCTTTCCGCATTTGCACGATATTTTGCCGGGCAGAATGGGTGGTGGATGCCGTCCCGGGCCCCCAAAATCGCCTTGCCGCTCCTGACACCCGCGGCAGAGTCGGCCCTCTATGCTGGATATCAAAAGCATCCGGGAGAACCCGGACCGAATCAAAGAGCGGCTCAAACTGCGCGGCGGTGACGTGTGGCAGTCGGTGGACGAAGTCCTGCGCATTGATGAAAAACGCCGGGCTGCAGAAACCGAAAAACAACATCTGCAATCCGAGCGCAACCGCACCAGCAAAGAAATCGGCATCGCAAAGAAAAAGGGGGAGGACACCGGTGCCATCGAGACGGAGATGCGCGGGATCGGAAGCCGGATCGATGCGTTGAGTCAGGAAACGGCGGAACTCGACGCCGCGCAGGAAGGCCTGTTGCTAAGTATTCCCAATCTGCCGCACGATGGCTGCCCTGTTGGCGCGGACGCCGAGGCGAATCCCGAAGTGCGCCGCTGGGGCACGCCGCCGGAGTTCAGTTTCACACCGAAGGATCACGTAACCCTTGCCAAACAACTGGGTCTCGTGGACTTCGAGGCTGGCGTGAAGATCACCGGCAGCGCCTTCGTCGTGTATCGTGGCAAAGGCGCGAAACTGGAGCGGGCGCTGATCAATTTCCTGCTCGATCTGCACACCACGCAGCATGGTTATACCGAAGTGCTGCCGCCGTTTCTGGTCAATGCGGACTCGCTCATCGGAACCACGCAGTTGCCGAAGTTCGGCGATCAACTCTATCATTGCCCTGAGGACGGTCTTTATCTTGCGCCCACCGCGGAAGTGCCGGTGACGAATCTCCATCGTGAGGAAATCGTGGAACCGGAATCGCTTCCTATCCGTTATGCTGCCTACACGCCGTGCTTCCGGCGCGAAGCCGGCGCGGCGGGCGTAGGCACCCGCGGACTCATTCGCATGCACCAGTTTGACAAGGTGGAACTCGTCAAAATCTGTCTGCCGGAAAACAGCATGGCGGAACTGGAGAGCCTCACGGCGGATGCGGAAAAGGTACTTCAATTGCTCGGCCTGCACTATCGCACCATCGAACTGTGCACCGGCGATATTGGCTTCGGCAGCACGAAGACCTATGACATCGAAGTCTGGGCTCCGGGGCAGGGTGCCTATCTCGAAGTGTCGAGCTGCTCGAACTTTGGCGACTTCCAGGCCCGCCGCATGAAGCTTCGCTACAAGGACCCGGCGGCGAAGAAGGCGAATCCCTTCTGCCACACCCTCAACGGCTCAGGCACAGCCCTCGCGCGCCTCTACGTCGCCCTGCTGGAAACCTATCAGCGCGAGGACGGCAGCGTGGAAATCCCGCCCGCACTGCGGCCTTATTTCGGAGCGGAGGAAATCGCGTGATGACCTGAGATATCGAAGGTGTTCGAATGAAAACGTTCCTCTGGTTGTCCGTTGTGTCTTTCATGCTCACTGCGTGCGCCAGCCACCGTCCGAAGACCAATTCCTCCTGCTGCCTGACGGATTTGCACCACCTCCCTGCGGACACCGGGGAATGGACGCGGGACTATGGTTTTGATAGGTGGATGTATCTTGGCAGCAATCGAACAGCCCATTACTTCAATTACGTCAGCCACAACGGAAACACTCTCACGGTGACAAAGGTGTTCGCCAAACGGGGTGAATGCCGCCTCGCCGGCGTTAAGGAAACGGCTCCTGGCGCCAGCAACCCCCGGGCCGTCACACCGATAAAGCAGGAGGGGCAAATCACGGAGTTCAGACAGGCGAAACACCAACACACTGTCTATGCTGAGCCGAACAGCCGTTATCAGCGGGACCCCGTTTCGATTTCCGCCATCGATAACCTCATCGATCAGCAGGGCGCATCCCGCTGACCCATTCCCCGCCATTCCCATTTTGCCATGACGCCTGAATCCCTCAAACTCCTCCACGGTGCCGTGCGCGATGTGCAGGATTTTCCGAAACCCGGCATCCTCTTCAAGGACATCACCACCGTTCTCGCGGACGGCGCCCTGTTTTCCCTAACCATTGATGCCATGATCGAAACCATAGCCGGCCAGCGCGTGGACAAGATCGTGGCCATCGACGCCCGCGGTTTTATCTTTGCAGGCGCTGTCGCCGACCGGATCAAAGCCGGATTCGTTCCTGTCAGGAAAAAAGGCAAGCTGCCCTGGCAAACGGTCGGCACCAGCTACAGTCTCGAATACGGTGAAAACACCGTCGAGATGCACCGCGATGCCGTCCTTTCCGGGGAGCGCGTGTGGCTCATCGATGACGTCCTTGCCACCGGCGGCACCAGTGCGGCCGCCGCCAAGCTGGTAAAAGAACTCGGCGGCGAACTGGCCGGCATGACGTTTCTGGTGGAACTCAGCTTCCTCAACGGCCGCTCCGTGCTCCCGCAGGGCGTGCCGGTGCATGGCGTGCTGGTGTATTGACGGCTTGGCATGAAGCCGCCGCCGGTTACATTGCCTGCGATGAATCCTCGCCCGCCCTGCCTTTCCGCTCTTTCGCGGCGGGGATTCCTGTCGTGGGTTGGCGGCGGGCTTGGCGGCGCGGCGGCATTATCCTTGTTAGGCAAGGCAAAGGCGGAGAACTTGGTGCCGGCCTTTCGTCCGCGGGCCCGGCGGGCCATTCACATCTGCCTGTGCGGCGGGCTGAGTCAGTTGGACTCGTTCGACTACAAGCCGGAACTGATCAAACGCCATGGACAGCCCATGCCCTCCACGGAGAAACTCGATCCGTTCTTTGGAAAAGTGGGGCCCCTGCGTGCACCGGACTGGAGTTTTAAGCAGCGCGGCCAAAGCGGGCTGTGGGTTTCCGAATTGTTCCCGCATCTCGCGGGAGTGGCAGATGAACTCTGTGTCATCCGCTCGATGGTCGCGGATTCCTCGAATCATACCCCGGCCACCTTTCAGGAGAACAGCGGCTTTCGCTTCAATGGGTTTCCCGCCATGGGCGCGTGGATCAGTTATGCGCTTGGCAGTGAAAACGAGAACCTTCCGGCCTTCGTGGTGCTTCCCGATGCGCGCGGTCTGCCCGCCGGCACCGTGGCCAATTGGGCGAACGGCTTTCTCCCTGCCCGGCACCAGGGTGTGGCGCTGCAATCGCGCGGCGCTCCGGTGCGCGATCTGACACCGGCACAAAATGTTAGTGCCGAACACGAGCGCGACTCGCTCAAACTGCTCGCAGGTTTGAATGCAGGACATCTTGCGGCCACCGGCGGCGACGACGTGTTGGAGGCGCGCATGCGCAGTTATGAACTTGCCGCCCGCATGCAGCTTGCTGTGCCGGAAGTGACGGACATTCAAAGAGAATCGGACGCCACTCGCGAAGACTACGGATTGAATGCGGAGGTTACACGTGACTTCGGGCGCAATTGCCTCCTCGCGCGCCGGCTCCTCGAGCGCGGTGTGCGCTTTGTGCAGTTGTTCAGCGGTGGCGCTTTCGGTTCTCCGCGCATCAATTGGGATGGGCACGAAAACGTAAAGGAAAACCACGGCGCGGAAGCCCCGCGCATCGACCGCCCTGTCGCCGCACTCCTCAAGGACCTGCGCCAGCGCGGCCTGCTGGAGGATACCCTCGTGCTGTTCACGTCGGAGTTTGGCCGCACGCCCTATGCGCAAAGCGAGTCCGGCAAAGTCGGCCCCGGGCGTGATCACCATCCTCACGGATTCAGTGTGTGGATGGCCGGCGCCGGGCTGCGGCGGGGTTTTGCGTATGGAGCCACCGACGAGTTCGGCCACACCGCCGTGGTGGACCCCGTAACCTGGCCGGACTTTCATGCTACCGTGCTCCACCTGCTGGGCCTGGACCACCACAAGTTGACCTATTACCACAACGGCATCGACCGCCGCCTAACCAATGTCAGCGGGGATGTGGTGCATAGTTTGCTTGCTTAAGCCAGCCGAATGCTGGACGTATCATTCAAGCGTCAGGAACGCATTCGAATTTAACACCACCCTGCACACGGCTGGCAGGCCATGCTTAGCCGCCGTGGCTGCACAGGCCTCACGCTCCGCCGTGGCCGGCGCACGGCCCGTCGTCAGCAAAAAGAGCCGGGTGATTTGCTGAGCGGCGTCCTCGCCCGCTTCCTTTTCAATCCGCTTTGCCAGGTGCATGGACATGGTAAACGTGAACCGGCTGTTCAAGAGCGTTAGGGCATTCAGCGGAGTTGTGGTGGCGGATCGCACCGGAGTGCTTACGGAAGTGTCAGGGCAATCGAAGGCATTGAGCAGCGGCTGCGAGCTGCCGCGAGCCCACATCCGGTAAATGGAGCGCCTGTTTACTTCAGGGCTGTCACCATCCTCCGGGTGATAGTGCATGGTGTTGAATTTATTCTCCATGCGAAAATCCTTGAACGGCGGGCCACCGATGGCGGGATTGAGGGCGCCGGCCACCATAAGGATGGCATCGCGCAGTTCCTCCGCGGTGAGACGGCGGCGGTCCATGCGGGCATAGAGTACCGCGGAACCGCTGCCGGCAGAGGATTGCCGCCATGCAGACGACGTTAGGATCAGCCGGTGCAGTTTTTTCAAGGACCATCCGTGGTCGCGAAACCAGACCGCCAGCCAGTCCAGCAGTTCCGGGTGCGAAGGATGGCCTCCGTTCTTTCCGAGATCGCTGGGCGTGGCCACGAGGCCGCGGCCAAAGTGCCAGTACCATACGCGATTCACGATAGTGCGGGCAAAAACCGGATTGTCAGGATTCGCAATCCAATGCGCCAGCGCGCGGCGGCGGTCGGACTCGGATGCGTTCTCCGGCAGCTTGAAATCCGGAGACACTCCCGCCAGCGCCGCGATGCCTCCGGGGCGCACGGCCCCCATCGGTTTGAGCGGACTGCCCCGGTCGAGTGCCTGCACCACCGGAGCCTCCTTTGGCTTCACGGTGAAAACGCTGCCTCTGGCGCCAGGGATGTCCCGGTTGCCGCGGTCCAGGCCCGCCACGCAGGAAGCGAATTGATAGTATTCCCGCGTGCTGACAGGGTCGAACTTGTGATCATGACAGCGTGCGCAATGCAGGGTCAGGCCCAGGAATGCCTGGCCGGTAGTGCCGACGATGTCCTCCAACTCGTCCTGACGCATCACGTTGCGCAGATTCTCGCTTTGCGTGATCCTGTTAGTGTCATCGTAAGGACCGCACACGAGAAACGAAGCAGCCGTGACGGCATCAGCGTTGTCCGGCTCAAGGACATCGCCGGCGAGCTGTTTCAATGCAAACTCGCGATAGGACAAATCCTGATTCAATGCCCGGATCACCCAGTCGCGATAGCGCCATGCCTCCGGTCGCGGCTTATCGAATTCAAAGCCGTCACTCTCGCCATAGCGCGCAATATCCAGCCAGTGCCGCGCCCATTTTTCGCCATGGGCCGGCGATGCAAGAAGCCGGTCCACTTCCTTTTCAAAGGCATCCGGTGCGGTTGATTTCTCAAAAGCAGCCAGTTCCTCCGGCGTGGGCGGAAGTCCCGTTAGGTCGAAAGCCGCGCGCCTTAAAAGCACGCCTGCTGGAGCTTCCGGTGAAAAGGCTTGCTGTCCGGGCGTGAACCGGGCGGAAAGAAAGGCGTCGATTTCGTTGCGTCCGCCGGCGGGCATGGGCGGAACCGCCGCCTTCTTCAGCGGCTGGAGAGACCACCACCGGGGATCGGGTTTCTCCGCGGGTTTTGCGGCAGCAGGCAGAACGCCACTGCCTATCAGCAGAGAAACGATCGTTGCCAGACGGATCATAAGCGGAGGGTTCACGGTCGGGTGGAGATTTCGGCTCGACCCTCCTTTACGTCAATATGCGGCTCCGCTTCCAGGCTCCTCTGGGAGAGCAGGACTTTTCCTTTGCCCCGGCGGCGGATTCGGAGTCAGGTGAAGACAGCTATGACAGTGCCTCCCGGCGTTTCGCTCCCCGACATTCCCATTGGTTCTCTGACGATGGACGGACGGCTGCCCGTATTTATCCTCGGGCCGTGCGTCATGGAGTCGGAGGACTTCGTTTGGGAACTTGCCCGCGCTCTGAAGGAACTCACCACGGGGCAGGGCGTGCCGTTCGTTTTTAAGGCGTCCTACGACAAGGCGAACCGCACCTCCATCTCCTCCTACCGCGGCATGGGATGTGAGGAAGGCTGCGCCCTGCTGGCAGAGGTGGGAAAGGAACTTGGCGTTCCCGTGACCACCGACGTCCACTCGCCGGAGGAAGCCCGGATCGCCGGCGGGCTCGTGGACATTCTGCAAATCCCCGCATTCCTCTGCCGGCAAACGGATTTGATCGTGGCGGCGGCGGAGACGGGCCGGGTGATAAACGTGAAAAAAGGCCAGTTCCTTGCCCCGTGGGATGTGAAAAACATTGCCGAAAAAATTCAGGCGTCGGGCAACGACCGTTTTTTCTTCACGGAGCGCGGTTCCAGTTTTGGTTACAACACGCTCGTCGCGGACATGCGCTCCCTCTACTGGATGCGCGCCCAGGGTTACCGGGTGGTCTTCGATGCCACACATTCGGTACAGCGGCCCGGGGGGCTCGGCGGCACCAGCGGCGGCGATGGCATCCTTGCCCCTGTGCTCGCGCGCGCGGCGGTGGCGGCTGGCTGCGACGGCGTGTTTATCGAAACCCACTTTGATCCGTCGAAGTCCCTTTCCGATGGACCGAACATGGTGCCGTTTGCGAAACTTCCCGCAGTGGTGCAAAAGTTGAAAGCGCTCCATATTCTGGCCAACACCTGATTTCCGACGATGAGACCGGCCCGCTTTTTTCAAGCTGTTGTCGCCTGCCTGACAACGTGCGCCGCCCTTGCGCAGCAGTCCGGCAGTCCGCCGGCGCCCGCGCCCCCGGACGAGGAGGATATTCCGGAAGTGGAGGAGGAGTGGGATTTCGGCAAGAGCCGCGGTCTTGATCCGGTCATGATGGAACGGCTCAATTTGATGCTGCCCCCGGGCGGGAAGCCCCATGAAGGTCTCACCTATCCGGTGTACGGCGAGCGGATTTCCGGAGGAGCCCCGTTGCGGGAAGCGCTGTTCGAGAGCAAGCGGGTCACCCGCCTCGACGAGACGCATATCCTGTTCGAAGGTGCGGTCTATACGTCCTATGGCGATGCCAAAAGACCGAACACTCCCACGCAGACGGTCTCATTCAAAGACGCGGTTTATGATCTCCAGAACCACCTCGTGAGCAGCACCGCGCCAATCGCGGTTGATGGCAGGCAGGTAAGCATCCACTGTGGAGGCGTGATCCATGACCTCTCCACCGGCTTCACCATTTATGCCGGCCGGGTGGAGCTTTACATGGATGATGAAGCAATGGAGGAGATAAATCCCGCACCGGCGGACTCAAAATCAGCCACCTCCGCGCCGAAAACCCCTCCGCCGCCGTTAGATTCGAAGTAACCCTGGCGGCATCCGCACACCGCCCCACCGACCGCCTTTCCCTCAACCTGTTCCACCGTCATGACCAAAACCCTGATCCTCTTTCTTTCCGTTGCCGTCGCGACGGTGCTTCAGGCACAGCAGAAGAAACCGGCTGATCCCAAAAAAGAACCCGCTCATTCACCGGAGCAAAGCGCCTTGAACCGCGTCAAACAGGACGAACGCGCCAAGGAAATTCTCAAGAAAACAAAAGCCGTCCTCGACAAGGAATTGCGTAAACAGGATGCGGCGCGGAAAGAGGTCGAGCGCCTCGAAAAATCCAAAACCGTGCCGTCGAAAGATGAGGCCAAAGCCACGCTGGAGAAGATCAAGGAGGGTGCCGATAAGAATGGTCTGAAGGAGCTTGAAAACTCGGTCAGGGATACGCTGCGCGAATCGAAAGAAGTGCTGGAGGCGGAGGCAAAAAAAGCGAAAGAGGCCATGCGTGAGCGCAACGCGAAGGAAGGCGACACTCCGCCGGCTCCGGCGCCCGAAGAGTTGAACCAGCTGCCCGGGAATTTCGACAATATCACCGCGGCTGACCCGCTTCCCATCCGGAAATCGCCGGTTTTTCAAACCGCTCCCCTCAGCGCGGACATGATGGTTTCCGGAATGCGGCGGGACCCCAAAAATCCCGATGTCGAATTGCCCGCCTCCGATCCGCGCACGAGGACTTTCGTTTTGACCGGGACAGCACGGCTTCGGCGTGCAGATTTTGTGTTGGACGCCGACAACGTCAGTGTCCTCTTCAAGGAAGGACAGGCACCAGGAAGCGGCGGTGCCCTGAAAAGCAACAAAGCATCCAATGCCGACCCGATAAAGGCCGGGAAAAAGAACTCCCCCATCGAACGCATTGTGGCTCAGGGCCGGGTGCGATTCATGTTCGTGGATAAGACCGGACACGTGCAGGCGGGCCGATGCGGCCACTTGATTTATGAGGACCGCACGGGCTGGTTCATTCTGAAGGACTGGCCGGAAGCGGAAGCGGAGGAATATCTCCTGCGCGGTCCGACAAAGGAATCTGTGATCCGCCTCAGCCGCACGGAAAAGGCGGAGGCAGATGGCTGTGAATTGTTGACTCTGGACAGAGAACTGACCATCGCCGATGTGCCGAAGGACCAGGCGACACCGGTGCCTCCCGCCCGCCCGGTAAGATCCGCAACCTCCGCCCCCTCTCCCGCACCCCGTTGATTCATGGCTTCACCCAACGGAAAAAATCCACTCCCACCGGAACCCGTTCCCCACAGCGACTTTCTGCTTTCCACCCATGGACTGTTAAAGATTTACGACGAACGCCGTGTGGTAAATGGCGTGGACATCACGGTGCGGCCCGGGGAGATTGTCGGCCTGCTTGGCCCGAATGGTGCAGGGAAGACGACTACGTTTTATATGATCGTGGGACTCGTCGCGCCGAATGGCGGTAAAGTATTTTTCGATGGCCAGGACGCCACCACCATGGCGATGTATCAGCGGGCCCGGCTCGGCATGGGGTATTTGCCCCAGGAGGAATCCATTTTCAGAAAGCTGACAGTCGAGGAAAATATCATGGGTGTCATGGAGACCATGAAATTGCCGAAAGCGGAGAAACAGGAGCGGCTCGACGGACTGCTGGAGCGGTTCGGCATCGCTCATCTTCGCTACAATCACGCGATCACTCTTTCCGGCGGTGAAAAACGCCGGCTCACGATCGCGCGAAGCCTCGTTACGGAGCCGAGCCTCTTAATGCTGGATGAACCGTTTAGCGGTGTGGACCCCATCGCAGTGAGTGAAATTCAGGAGATTGTGAAAAGTTTGAGCGAAGCCGGCCTCGCGATTTTAATCACGGACCACAATGTCCGTGAGACACTTTCCATCGTGGACCGCGCTTACATGATTTATGAGGGCCGCGTGCGCCGTGAAGGCACGCGCGACTTTCTGGTAAATGACCCGCTGAGCCGTCAGCTTTATCTTGGCGAAAGCTTCAGCATGTGACATAATTGACCTAGAAATGATTGCCGAAAAACGAGGTGTTCGGCACCGCCGCCCGGGATACGGGGAGCGGCGGGTGGATCGGTGCAGCAACTTTCCGGACGCAATCCGTCCTTCACTTTCCGCCGGTGTTAGGCCGGCCGTGGATTTTCCCAACCCGAACCAAGAGACAACATGCAAACTGCCAACGTGGACCTGCACATTACTGTCACCGGACGTCATCTCGAAATCACCGACGCCATCCGTGACTATGCGCGACGCAAGATCGACGGTCTCCACCTCGACTACCCGCGCATCATTGAGGCTAAGATCATCCTCGATGTGCAAACGCATCACCGCCACTTCGCCGAAATCATTCTCTTCTGCGCGAATCACATTACCATCGAATGCAGCAGTACCTGCGATGACCTTTACGCCGCGATTGATGAGACCATCAGCAAGATCGCGCGCCGCATGAGAAAGTACAAGACGCGGCTGCTCAAAAATCACCGCCCCCGCACCAATGCCAGCATCCGGCACCTGGACGAGCACGTCTATGCGTCCGAAGGCTTCGAGCACCATGAGCATGACGACGTGGCGCCGTTGATCATTCATCCGGAGAACTACCGTATCCGCCCGCTTTATCCCGACGAAGCGATCACCGCCCTGGAGTTGAGCGAGAACCATTTTGTTCTGTTCCACAATCAACAGAGCCACGATCTCAATATTTTGTTCCGCCGAAAAGACGGTGACTACGGAATGATAGCACTGGGAAGCGGGTTCAACGGCAACGGCATCATGGCCCCTGGCAGCAACGGAAGCCACCATTGACCCGGGTTTCGGACAGCAACGCGACCGCATGAGTTCGCTCATGCGGTCTCCGTATTCGCCCATGCGGTATTTCATTACGGGAACGGACACGGGCGCAGGCAAAACGTACATCACCTGTCTCCTCCTCCGCGCCATGCGCGCTGCGGGACACGCCGCGGTGGGCTTTAAGCCCGTGTGCTGCGGGAGCCGTCAGGATGTAACGGACCTGCTTGCCGCGGGTGAACCCGGGTTGTCCGCAGAGGAAGTGAATCCGGTTCATTACCGGATGCCCCTTTCCCCCATGGCCGCAGGAATGCTGGAGAACAAACCGTTCCCGCTGGAGGCGGTGCGCAGCGCGTGGCGGTGCCTCACGGAAAAACACGCGGATATTCTTGTCGAAGGCGCCGGCGGATGGGAGGTTCCCCTAACGTCTTCCGTTTCGGTGGCGGATCTCGCAGCGGAGCTTGCCCTGCCGGTCATCGTCGTCGTCAACAACCGCCTCGGAGCGCTCAATCACACCATCCTGACGGTGCGCAGCATTCAGCAGCGGGGATTGAAATGCGCCGGCATCATCCTGAATCACGTGGAGGACTCGCGGGACACCGCCAGCATCTCCAACGCGGTCGTCCTGCGGACATGCCTCCCTAACGTGCCCATCCTTGCCGAGGTAATGCACGGCGAAACGGAACTGCGTCTGGCGGACCTGCCGCTCGATGAGTGAACAGCGGCGATTACTGCGCCGGAGATGCCTCCGACTCTCCTTCCGCTTCTTTGTCCGTCTTCTCCGGCAGCGCCTCTGCGGAGGCGGGTTCCTCCTCTTTTTCGAGATCAATGATCTCGCCCTTAAAATTCGCCTGGAGCCGGTCAAGAACTTTAACTGCCCCCCCAAAAATCAAGTCATCGATCACCGCCCTCTTTTCCTCGCCCTTGTCGTTCTTGTAAAAGACATACGCCAGCCCCTTGTGGTCCCACTTCCGGCGGTCGATGCGAAACGCGGAAGCGAAGGGCACATGCTGGCCGTCCACCGTGTCAAAACTGTCCGCGTCCGCCGTCAGGGCTCCGCGGACGGTTCGGATGTAAAAAAACAGCATCACCACACCCAAAACTCCCGTTAGGATGCCCGAGACCAGTTGTTCTCCGATGGCGTAGTTCCAGTCCTTGTCGATATTCGGCGTTTCCGGCCATCCTTTCTCCTTCGCAAGAGCTGCGTACTCCGCCTCCCGGTTCTGTTTCTTGAGTTCCAGCATCTTTTCCGCGGCGTCCCGTTTCAAGGGATAGCCCACCTTCCAATCGTAGAAGAAGTAGATGGAAAGCCCGAAGACCAAAATCATCATGGCGATGCGGCGCTTGTGGTACCACGGGGTGGTGCGGCAGATGATGCGTTCGTCTTCGGTACTCATGAGGAGGGTGAGCCCGAGGAAACAGGAATCACCGGGGATTGTCAACTCGCGGAGTCGCGCTTGAGGGCGCTGGACAGTGATTCCTCTCTGGCGCAATTTCCGCACGCATGCCCCTGCGATTTCCCCTTTTGATTCTGAGCGCACTTTTTGGACTGACTGCCAGTGTCTTTGCCGGGCTGTTTGGCTCCGGCCCGGAGTCCGTGGATTTGACCGGAGAAAGGTGGTTTCCGCCGATCACCCGCCAGCAGAGCTTTTCCTGTTCGCAGCAGGTGGCGCTCTATTATCTTTTCACTGCGGAGCGGAACCGGAATCTCCAACAGAGTTCCGCTTCGCCCGCCCGCCGTTTTTCTCCCTATCTTGCTTATTCAATGCTCGCGGGCGAGAGGACTGGCCGTTCCCATGTTGTCGATGGCTGGATCCTTGCCAGGGAGGCGGGCGTGCCGCTGGAAGGGGATTTCCCGCGGTACAGCCGCACGCTCATGCATGGCTACGACCGTTATCTCCGCGCCATGAAGCACCGGGTGAAATCATGGGAAATCCTTCCGGTCACCGACGAGCGCGGGATTTCCCGGGCAAAAGAGCTTTTGGCCTCCGGACACCCGCTGGCATGTGATTTCCAGATCAAAGGCACTCTGCTGCGCCCCCTGCAGACGAGCGGGCCCCGTGCGCGGGAGAGAATTGTGGCTCAGTGGGGCCGCACCGGTCCAGGTCATGCCATGGTGTACGCCGGTTTCGACGACAGCATCGGCTTCGACTTCAACAAGGATGGCCGGATTACCAACGATGTGGACTTGAATGGCGACGGCCGGATTTCGCTCATCGACCACGAGCGTGGCGCGTTTTTGGTGGTCAATCCGTGGGGCGGAGCATGGGGAGACCGCGGCCGGGCATGGATGCCTTACCGGCAGCATGCCGCATCAAAGTGGCCATGGTCCGGCAGCGTGGCCCGCGTAGAGGTCGCACCACCTTATCAGCCACGGCTAACCCTGAGGCTCAGGATGCGAGCACCGAACCGCCAAAACATCATTGTCACTGCCGGGAATGGAAAAGGCCGCACAGTGCAACCGTGGATGTTCAGCCACTTCCCGGCCACCGGAGGAAACGGCACCCTTTGGGATTCACTCACCAGTCTCCGGACTCCCGGTCCGCACCTCAGCCCAGGATCACTTGCCGCTCCGGATGGCGGACCCCTCGAAACCGGCCACGACCTGTCCGCACTGGGCCGGTCCGCCGGTTACAGTCTGGAAATCCGTCCCGCCCGACCCGGAACGCTCTCGGGTGAGTTGATTGAGGCCATATTCATGGAGTACGACACGTCCGGAAGGCTCGCGCGGGAGTTGCCGGTCACCGGTTTTCCCTTAAAACTCCCGGCGTCGGGCGGGCAGTGGCTTACGGCGGGAGGGCGCTGAACACACGTTTACAAAAAATTGGGGGAAAATGAAAAAAATTTCTCGACAAGCCCGGAGCCCCTTTCATATAGCACAATAATTGTATCGAACCCTGCACCTGAAAGTATGTTGAAATCCCTTTTCCTCCTCTCCCTCCTCCCTGCGGCGGTCCAGGCGGCTACCATTTTCTCGCCCGGAAATACCACCTTCGGAATCCGCAGCGATGGAACCAACTTCATCATCGCGACTCAGGGTGGCGATGGAGGCAATAACGTTTACACGGACAACACCTTTCCCGCGAATGAAAGCCCCGACCACATCATCGACGGAGTGGGGCAAAAGTATCTGAATTTCGCCGAGCTGAATACCGGCGTGATGATCAGCCCGGGTAATTCTTCAGTGGTTACCTCCCTTCAAGTGTGGACTGCCAACGACGCTGTCGGACGCGATCCCGCGACTTACTCCGTTTACGGCACCAATCAGCCTCTCAACGGGGCCGGGATGCCGCTTTCCGCTTTCACATTGATTTCTACGGGCGCGATCGCATTGCCTGGGGTGAATGAAGGAGAGTTTCGCAATGCAGGAGGTGCCGCCGTCTTGAATGCTGCCAACTCTGCTACGGTCAATTTCGCGAATACCACGGCATACGCGAATTACGCGATCATCTTCCCGACTGTTAAGAACGAGCCAGCGGTGAACAGCATGCAGGTCGCCGAGATTCAATTGAATGGAACCATCGTTCCGGAACCGGGATCAGCGTTGCTTGCGGGCTTGGGCCTCGGCCTTCTCGCTCGCCGCCGCCGGAAAGCCTGAGAGATTGCACGGAACTCTTTAAAAGGGCGATCGTTGAGGCGGTCGCCCTTTTTTGTTTTTGAGCAGGCCTTCCAGGAAGGAATCAGGCACCAACAAAAAAGGCTCCCGGTTTCCCGGGAGCCTCTCGTAAAATCCTGATTCGGAAATTAACTGCGGCGGCGGCGGATTCCGAGGAGCCCCAAACCCGCAATACCAGCCAGCAGCGCGCTGCTCGTCTCCGGAACGGTGGTGATGGAGAGGTTGTCAATCAGCACCGTCTCTGTGGCGTTACCCGTGCGGGCACCGAAGCCAAAAATATTTGCGTTGTTTCCGGTAAACGCGGGCACCGGACGATTCGTAAAGACCGGGCCTCCGAGCGCTGCGATGGAAAGGCTCATGCCATTCACGGGATGCCAGGACAAGTCAATGTGCGTCGTGATCGACTGGCCGTCGGTAAGCGGGACAAAGTTTTGAACAAAATCGTTGGCTCCGTTGACCCGCGAACGGACCCCCTGATCCCCAGTGTTGTTGTTCCAGGTATCCACCACCCAACTGATGCTGTTCCCGTTCGGACCGTCCTCTCCATAAGCCGCTGTCGATGCAAAATTCCCGTAGCTGAAAGAGAACCCGTCAGCCGGCGGATTGCCTCCGGGGGTGTCCGTGATCGTAATATCGAAACTCACGGAGAAACCGAGCGCGGAGTTCGCCAGCGCCGGGATGTTGAAGCTATTGGTGGTGTTGAGGTTGGCCGCATTGGTCAACTCCAGTTGATTATTCTGAATGCTCGCCGGGACTCCTCCGGCCGTGGTCAAAGTCGATCCATCACCCAGATTGGTGGTGCCGTTGGCAAAGGTGAAATTCTGAGTGTAAACAGCGGAATGAGCGCTGGCACCGAACCCAAGACTGGCGGCGGTCACAAGGAGCGCTTTGGCGGATAGTTTTTTCATGGTTGCGTTGAGGTAAGAAAAAATGTGGAGCCCAAAATCTGTCGAAAAAGGGACTTAATCGGGCATTTACTAGCGGAACCGATACTTTTGGTCAATACTTGAATGAAAAAAATGTGTGGTAGAACCACGAACACGCGGCTCAGGTATTCCCTGATGCAGGAGAGGAATCGATCTTGAGAGAAAGTCTCCACTGATTATCGGCATCCATGGCGACGACGGATATTCACATGAGGACAAGTAGTCCCTCGCGCCGGAAATGGATCCACACGGCGTCCGTAAAAGTGGTCTTCGCCGTTTGTCTGGGAGTTCTGCTTCTGGCGGCGGGCTTGAAGGGAAGGCAGCACGCCATGCTGCTCTCGGCATTGGATGGTATCACGCAGGCACGCGACCAGCTTCAGGATATCCTGTACGAAGGGCGGGAACCAGCGAAAGCAGTTGCTTCTGAAGCAATCGTCACCGCAGGTCCGCTTCCGGCTTCCCCTCCCGCTCCCACAACCCCGGAAGGCAATCTGAGAACTCTGCTCACCCGATTCGACTCAGAATATCGCCGGAGCGAATTGTCGGATGAGGACAGCCTCCAGATCCGGCTGAGTCACGCCACGCTGGCAAACGCCGGGGAGCGGTTCGCCGATGCCCTGACGACGATTACTGACGAAGACGGGAAAAAGACAGATGCCGCCCCGCGCGTTTTCCGGGTTCGCGGCGATGCGTTTTTCGGCCTCCGCCAATGGGGGGAAGCTTTGAACTGTTATCGCAAAACGCTGCAATTTGACCCGGATCATCCGGCTGCGAAAACGCGCGCCGCCGAATGCCTGGCCGAACTGGGAAATACTGCCGAAGCATGGGCTGCATACAGCGGCCTGGTAAGCACCCATAGCCATAGAGGGGACGCACTTCTCGCGCGCGGGAAAGCGGATGCCGCTGCCCGGCACTACGAAAAAGCCGCCGAAATACTGACTCGCCTCATTGAAATCGGGGGGCGCAAAGAACTCGCGCGTGAACTCGCGATGAGCCACAACCGGGGCGGCGATGCTTTTCTTCTCCAGGGAAACCTCGACGCCGCTGTCGGTCACTATGAAAAAGCGCTCGCCATACGGACTCGGCTTGGCGAACAGAACCGGTCCCAGGGTGCCGGCGATTTGCCGGAGAGCCTTATGAAATTGAGTGGCGGGTTCTTTGCTCAGGGAAAGTGGGAGGAAGCGGTCGAACGCGCACAGAAGGCCGTGGAAATCCTTGCCGGACAAACTGATCAAAAGGCCTTTGCCAACGACCTTGCGGCGGCGCATACCCGTCTGGCCAACACTCTTTTCGCCCATGGGAAACCGGCTGCGGCGATAGAGGACTACACTAAAGCCATCGAACTCCAGAGCCGACTCATCGCACAGGAAAGCAGCGGCGATGTGGCTGCCGAACTGGCGCGGAACCACAACAACCGCGGCGCGGCCCATGCCGCTGGGAAAGAACAGGACGCGGCGGTTGCCGACTTCACGAGTGCTTTGGATGTTCTAACTCACTTTAAAGGCCAATCCAGCGCCGGAATGACACGCGCTATCAGCGTGAGGCTGGATGTGACGATGAGTTATTCCAGAAAAGGCCCCGGCGTCCTCACACGCGTCCGGCTTTCAGAACAGGATGGGCTCCGAACAGCCGCCATCGTCGAGGCTGTGAGTCACCGAAACCGCGGCCAGGCTCTCCTAAGCCTGGGGAAGACAGATCCGGGACTCGGTGACCTGGACAAAGGGCGGGAAATTTTTGCCCGGCTCGTCGAACAGGAGGGACAGGCGGATCTTGCGTCCGAATTCGCCGCCAGTCTTGCTTCTCTTGCTGCCGCCTGCGCGGGAACCGGCGGTTTTTCCGACGCGATCAAATGGCAGCAGAAAGCGCTGGAATACGCGCCCGCCCAAGAGAGGCAGGTCTTCACCGCGGACCTGGAACGCTACAAATCCGGGAAACCCTAACGTTCGCCGGGCTGATCCAAATCCAAATGCAAAAGCTGCTCGCGAAACATCCGCGGCGATAATCCATCTGCAGTGCCGGCGGTTCCCTCCATACAGTAAACGAAGTCGAATTCGACCACTTGTTTTTCCGGGCCGTTCCTGAAGTTCCAAGCGCGGCAGAGATACCGGGCTACCGGCGCGCGAAAAAGCTGAAATCCCTGCTCGTCCTCATAGGCCATCTCCCGGAACAGCTTTTGCCAGTAGTGATTCGGATAAAGCCTGGCGGGGTATGCGGGTCTTCTCCAATCGACCGCCGCGCCACTGCGCAGCAGGTCCACCTCCGAGCCATCCGTCAGCCTCGCCCTTGCTACATACCAGCCGTCTTTTGACGGGACAGCTTCAAACATTCCCCAGCGTTGCGCCAAGCCAAGTCCCCGCGAGAAAGGCACCCACTTTTCCGGCGCGACAGCAGCGAGCGGACGGCTCTGAAAGCTGTTCAAGTTGCTGAGGATGACATAAATCAAACACACCATGCATACGCGCTGGGCCGTGCTGTGAAGAGGCGGTCCTCCTTTCACCGCTGTCCTCTCGCTGACAGGTTCCGGTGACCGGCGCAGCCGTGCAAAGAGCCGGCTGTTCCAAAACGCCGCCGGCAGAAAAAGTGTCAGGCCCGCCAGGGCCACATACGAAAACAGACCCACTTCCAGACAGATTCCGATGCCAATGTGCATGAGCGTCAGCACAACGATGCCCGCCACCCGCAGCCATGCATTCCTGGCAAAAAACAACAGAAGGGGACCCGCCCATTCCACGGCCAGGGTGACACGGGTCAAAACGCTCAAGAGTCCCGGAAACTGCAAAAGATAAACTCCCGCCGGCGAGCTGTAAAAGTCATGCGCAAAAACACCGGAGAGCGCCGTGCCACCCGTCCATTGAGAGTTGGTTTTGAAAAATGCGGAGAAGAAGTACATCAGCCCCATCTGAAGCAAAATGGCCGTCGAGCCCACAAACACCACAGGCTCCTCCCCCCCATGCGCCGGCGCGACACCTCGCCGCTTTGCCAGCCAGGCATCCAGGGACCACGTTCGCCCGAGCGGCAGAAACATCGCCCAGAAGAGAAGCATCCGCAGAAGGATTTCCGCCCCGCTGTTGATCACCGGCACCCGGTGATGAATCGAGATCAGCATCAGCCATGAACCGATTACCGCAATTCGCGTTTCATAGCCCAGCATGAGCGCTGCTGCGAGCAAGGCTGCGATGCCGAAGAGCATGGCCTGATACCCCGGCGAGCCGCTCGCAAAGTGGAAGGACCAGTTCCACACGCTGGTGATGAGGCGGCAGATCTCCGCTCGCGGAAACATCCCATCGTCTGTGTACATAACCTTCAAGTCCGTGGCGCGGATCGCCAGGTCCGTCAGCAGCACCAATGCAATCACGATGCGAAACAGCGCCAGCGAACGGGGATCGATGGCGAACCGGTTCCACAGCGTCCTGGCTCCGGCCGCCCGCCTGGGCTTCACCTTTGGGGCGTCTTCGGTCTTTCTCGAACTGTCGCTCATTGCTTGAATGTGTCAGGCCATAACCGTCCCGCGCGCACAGGACAATCCTTTTATCGTGCGCAGGGTTCGCAGAAGGAAGTTCAGAACCAGAGAGTCCGGAAAGACTTGCCAGGCTCGCAAAACCTGTACATGGACACCACATGAGCAGAACCGACGGACGAGTCCCGGACCAGTTGCGCCCCATTCATTTCATTCCTCACATCGTGCCGAACGCGGCAGGCAGCGTGCTGTGCTGCTTTGGCCACACGCGCGTCATTTGCACGGTCATGATCGAGGAGGGCGTGCCGCGCTGGATGAAGGAACAAAACGTGGCCGGCGGCTGGCTTACCGCGGAGTACTCCATGCTTCCCGCGTCCACTCAGGAGCGCAAAGCGCGGGACATCAGCAAGGGAAAGCTTGATGGGCGCAGCTCGGAAATCCAGCGCCTTATCGGCCGCTCCCTGCGCGCCGTGGTGGATCTCAGCGTGCTCGGCCCGCGCACAATGTGGGTGGACTGCGATGTTCTCCAGGCCGACGGCGGCACCCGCACCGCGGGCATCACCGGCGCCTGCGTGGCCGCAGCGATCGCCTTCGATAAACTGGTGGCCGCGAAGAAAATCTTCCGCTCACCCCTAACGAAAATGGTGGCCGCCGTGAGCGCCGGCATCTTCAAGAATGAAGCGCTCCTGGATCTTAACTATCTCGAGGACAAAGACGCCGAGGTGGACGCGAATTTCGTTATGACGGAAGACGGCGAATTCGTGGAACTTCAGGGGGCGGGTGAAGAGTCAACGTTCAGCGCCGACCAGTTCACCCAGCTCCTCGCGCTTGGAAAAAAGGGCATCACCGAACTGTGCGCGCTCCAGCGCACCGCCGTCCGGGCCACTCAGCCCGACGCGGCGGGTGAAGACATCAAAGCTCTCGCGGACTTTTTTGCGCGAAAGTAACTAACAAAAGAACTCCGCAGATTGCCGGCTTCGCCGGTTACGGTTCCAGCCAGTCGTTCCAAATGAGGTCGTCGATGGTGGCCTGATTGAATTTTTTGCCTTCGGGAATGAAGTGCAGGCGAAGGATGACGCGGGCCACGCCCTGCTCCACATCGCTGCCTGCAGGAATCGTAACGAGGCCTTTTTTGCGGGCTTCGCGCACGTTCTCAAGAATCTTCAAGCTGAGGTCTGAGTTGACGGCGCAATAGGCGTAACAGGAACCGAAGTTGCCGGCATCCTTAACCAGAAAGGCATGGTAACGTGTGCGATCATTGAACGCGCCGTTGTAATAATCCGTGGGTGTGATGGTAACGCGGAAGGCGGCAGGGCGCTCGCTGGTGGTCTTGAGAAATTCGCTCCAGGGCATTTCCGACCACGCGACGAAGCTCTCCCAGTCGAGTTTAGGAGGACTGCCGTCTTTGGGCACTTCGAGTGAAGCGGCTTTCGTTCCATCGATCGCAAGGTTGGTAAAAATAAAATCCACGCCGCTGTTCTGCCAATTATCCTGTTCGACCCAGTAATCGGTGAATTCGAACTCGAGATGCGGCGGCCCGGTGCGGGCGTAAAAGCTCTTCATCCGCGGCAGCGTTTTTTCCGGGTGCCGCACCTCTTTGGCCATCTGCTCTACGGTGGTGGCCCTGAAGAAACGCTCAAGGGTGCCCTTTGCGGTATCCACATTTTTGGTGGGACTTTCCACGGCTGCCGGGTTCACAGTAATTTGATTCGGCGGCGAAAAGTGGGAGCGCAGCATGAAAGCGGTGACCAGGACGGCACCGAGACCCAGAACCAAAATGGCAAGGGTAAGCGTGCGGCGGAAGGCGACGCTGTTGGAGTCTGCGGAAACGCCTCCCCAGTTGCCGGCAACCTCCGCGGAGTGATCCGTCTCGTGCTTTGGTGTGAAATTCGGCACGCGCTCCGGGCTGAGGCGCTGCAACGGTTTCGTCATTTCCCCGGACGGAGCGAGAGGGATGGGATTGTCATCGCCGAACTCGGCGGCGGCCGCAGCCTGTTCTGCAGGAATGACGGTTCGCTTTGCGGGCGGACCCTTGCGGAGGGCGGTCGTGATTTCGACATCGCCGCGCGCGGGAATCGGCTCGATGGCGGCGACCCTCGTCTGACGGCGATCCTCCACCAGAGGCGGGGGTTCCGGTGCTGGAGTGCGGGCCGCGGGGAGTTGGCCTCCCTGGCGCTTGGGGCGCCCTGCAGCGTTTTGTTCTCCGAGGGGCAGGTTTTCCAGCTGACGCCGCCCGGGAAGAACCGTTTTCTGCCGCTGTTCCGGCTGCGGCTCATCCTGAACAAGCGAGGCTGGAGTGCCTTTCGAGGGATCGGGGGCGATGACCTCGCGGGTGCAGCCTGCACACACAAGCACGCGGCCCCAATCCGAGCGCGTGATCCAGACCGGGCGGTTGCAGCCGGGGCACGGGAAAGCAGCACGGCCTTTGGTATCGACATTGTGGAGGTCGAAGCTTCCAGGATCGGTGGTAAGAGCGGCGAGACGGCGCATTTCCTCCTCCGCACTGATCCCGCGGCGCGAAGGCAGATGCGCGGGACGGTTTTGGGCCGGAACAGGAGCGGCCTCCGGGTCTTCGGGAAGCGGGCCGAGATGGCCGGTTCGGTAAAGCGGGTGATTGCGCCGCGCGGGTGCCTCCGCTACCGGCGTCGCTGTCACTGTGGACTTCCCGCTGACGTCCGTGGGAAGCGTCAGTCGCACGCCGCAACCCGGGCAAAGCACTTCGTGCCCGGCATTTTGCTCATCGACGAGCAGGCTGGCCTGGCAACTGGGGCATGGAACGATGATCTCCGGCATTGAAAAGTGTAAGGGGGTGCGGTGCGACGAATCCGCCGCGCGAGTATTGACGCATTCAGGTGGGCGTCCAGTTCAAATCCGGCAGTCGCTCAGGTTGATTTTTTGATCGATGGGAGTGCGGAAAACTTTTCAGAATTGGAAAAAAACCCGCCCGGCGGAGGGGGTGGAAAGGGGAATTTTTGAAATTTGAAGAGCTTGGTGGGTTTTGGAAGTTTGATTTGGTTTGATTTGGTTTGATTTAGCCGGAGGAACCGGAGGGATTTTTTTAAAGTCGAGAGAAAGGGGATGAAATCTCCCGTGCCAGCGAGACAAATTACGACGGACGGCAAAGCCAACCGGGACGCCTTCCCGCGGCGGCGAAAGCACCCAACGAAACGCTGTGGAAATCTGGTTGCCGGACGTGATTTGGGCATAAGGAACTCCGGTGATTATCGCGAAATTTGTCAAAGGATTTCGACGTGAAAAAAGTGCAGGGCGGTGCATCGACTTTCGTTCTTTTGCGGGAGGAAACGAACCATCCTGCTCACGCCGGCATTTCGATGGAGGCGACGGCCATGGCGCACATGCCTTCCTGGCGGCCGGGGAAGCCCATGCCTTCGTTGGTGGTGGCTTTGATGCCAACCTGGGAGGGCGACAGACCGGTGGCGGCGGCGATGTTGGCCTTCATTTGGGGGACATGGGGGAGGATTTTGGGGCGCTCGGCAACGAGGGTGGCATCGATGTTGTTGATGCGGGCGCCTTTTTCCGTGAGGATGGCGGTGACGCGGCGGAGAATTTCGAGGCTGCTGATGCCGCGGATGGATTCGTCGGAGGGAGGGAAGAAGTGGCCGATGTCGGGTTCGCCGGCGGCGCCGAGGAGGGCATCGGCAATGGCGTGGCAAAGAACGTCGGCGTCGCTGTGGCCATCGAGGCCTTTGAGGTGGGGGATCTCGACGCCGCCAAGGATGAGTTTCCGGCCTTCGACGAGGCGGTGGACATCGTAACCAATGCCGGAGCGTGTCATGACTTGCTGGTGGGCGTGGAAGCGCTCATTTCGGCTTCCACCCATTCGAGGGGGAGTTTTCCGTTGGTGGCGCACATGGAGTATTTTTCGGCGCGGGCGTCTTTTTCAAACAGGCGTGCGCGGCCTCCGGCGGTTTCGACGATGATGATGCCGGCGGCAACATCCCACAGGCTGATGACTTCCTCGATGTAGGCATCGAGCCGGCCGGCGGCGACATAGGCCATGCCGAGGGCGGCGCTGCCTAACATGCGGGTTTTGCGAACCTGGAGAAGGAGGTCTTTGAAGCGGCGGAGGCCGGCATCGATGGATTCGCGGGTTTTGCTGAAACCGACGGTGATCATGGCGTCGGCCATTTGGCTGCGTCCGCTGACCTGGATGGGCTGGCCATTGAGCGTGGGGCGCTCGCCTTTGCGGCCAAGGAAAAGTTCATCGAGCATGGGATCGTAGATGACGCCGAGGATGATCTCGCCGTCCACGCGCAGGGCGATGCTGACGCAAAAGTGGGGGATGCCGTAGAAGTAGTTCACGGTGCCATCAATGGGGTCCACGATCCACTGGTGGTTGCTCTGCTGATTGCCGGCGATGCCCTCTTCGCCGTAGATGGCGTGGTCCGGAAAACTGCGCAGGAGGATGGCGGTGATCAGTTCCTGGGCGCGGACGTCCATCTCGAGCTTGATGTCGTACTGCTTGAGTTCGTTCACCCCCAGCACGCCGCCGTAGTTGGCTTTGATGAGCGCGCCGGCCTGGCGGGCGGCGTCGATGGCGACGGAAGTGAAGGGGGAGGAAGAGGGCATGGATGGGGATGGGTGGAGGGGATTGGGGGGCGGGAAAGGGGAAAGGTGGGGGACGAAATGACGAAATCAGAAATCAGAATGACGAAGGAATGACGGGCGCAGTCAGGACATCGTTTACACTTCAGGTTCAGGACATCGTTTACACATGCCGTGAGGTTGGTTAGTGGTTAATGGGTTCGTTCATGGGTTCAAGGCAACGTTCG
>DASZQB010000049.1:0-10860 GCA_035550135.1 Verrucomicrobiales bacterium | reverse complement strand
AGGAAAATGTTTCGCTCAAACAGCAGGTCACGGAGCGCTACGGACTGGACCGCATTCTCGGCCAGTCGGAGCCCATGAAGCGCGTCTTCGAAACCATCTCTCAGGTGGCCCCCAGCCGCGCCACGGTTCTCATCGAAGGCGAAAGCGGCACCGGCAAGGAACTCGTCGCCCACGCCATTCACAATCTCAGCAACCGCCCTAAAGCCAAACTCGTCATCGTCCACTGCGCGGCCCTCAATCCTCAATTGCTCGAAAGCGAACTCTTCGGCCACGAACGCGGCGCCTTCACCGGTGCGCTCGAGCGGCGCGTCGGGCGCTTTGAAACCGCGGACGGCGGCACCCTTTTCCTCGACGAAATCGGCGAGATCGACCAATCCACCCAGGTGAAGCTCCTGCGCGCCCTCGGCGAGCGCACCGTGGAGCGCGTCGGCGGCAACGCCCCCATCAAAGTGAATGTCAGGGTGATCGCCGCCACTAACAAAAATCTTGGCCGCCTCGTGGAGGAGGGAAAGTTCCGCGAAGATCTCTACTTCCGCCTCAACGTCGTGAACATCCACATGCCCGCGCTGCGCGAGCGCCCGGAAGACATCCCGCTCCTGGCAAAGGCGTTTCTCAAAGAACTGGCAAAGGAAAACAAAAAAGACGCCCGCGAGATCAGCCCGGATGCCATGGACCTGCTGACATCCTATCAATGGCCCGGCAACGTGCGCGAACTCCGCACCGCCATCGAACACGGCGTCGTCATGAGCAGCGGCAGCAAGGTGATGCTGCGTCATCTCCCCGCCAGCCTGAGAACCGCGCCGCTCGTCCTGCCAGGCAGTCGCGCCTCCGCGGAGACGTCTTCGGAGTCAGGCGGAAAATCCACTACCGCGCCGTTAGCCATCTCCGGCGACCTCAACCTCCAGGAAATGGAAAATACGTTCATCCGCGAAGCCCTCCGCCGAACCGGGGAGAACCGAAGCGCCGCCGCCAAACTCCTCGGCATCAGCCGGCGCACCCTGCATCGAAAGCTCCACGAACTGGGCCTGGCCGGCGGCGATGACTAGCATTTCGAAAGAACCAAACCCATTCGCAGCCGTCCCCCCGTTTCCACCCTCACACAAAAAGGTGACACCGTTTTCGCGGATCAAAATCGCCTCAACGAGTATTTGCATGGCTTTAACCGGAGTGGTTATATTCACATTCGATGAATTCGCGGTTCCCCTCTCATCTTCGTCATTTGGCCGTGCTTGCCTGCACGGGTGTCACGCTGACACGGGCTGTCGCCCAGGAAACGCAAATCCTTCCCCCGGAACTGGGTTCCATGCTTCGCATGGGCTCTTCGCGCGTTCCGGAGATTTCCATCATCGCCGATGAAGCGGAGCGCAGCGGCGATTGGCGAAAAGGCATGAACGCCCTCGCCGCGCTCGCCCGCGAGGCCAAAGCCACCGGCGACCATCCCGCGTGGGTGGAGGCCGAACTCGCATGGGTCAAACTCGCCTCTCAGGAGGGTGAGGATGTCGATATCGACGACGCCCTCGAAGAATTGATCTCCCGCGCCCGCGACTGGGAACTCGGCGGTCAGGAAGCGGCCATTTTCAGTTTTTGGGCGGAACATCTGGAGCGGGAGGGAGAGTGGCTCATGGCACTGCGCGCGCTTGACGGCTCCGCCCAGGCCTCCCTTGGCGAAGGCCTCGTCAATCAGGGGCTCCGTTCGCTGCTGAAAATGTCGCGCCTGTGCCGGCAAAACGACCATCCATGGCGGCTCCAGCAGGTCTGGGTCCGCATCAACCAGTTGGAACAGGAACTCGGCGGCTCGATCAATGTGGATTCCCGCAAAATGCTGGAGGAGGAACGCTCTCTCGTTTCGCCCCGGATCGCCCCTCTGGTCCCGGCCGTTCCCGCTCCGCCGAAAGTGGACATCCAGCCCTCCCAGGCCGCCGTCCGGGTTTCCGCGCCGCATGGCGAAGTGGGCCGCGCCCGTTTTCTCCTCACCAACGAAACCGTTCGCACTGTCCGCGGCACCCTCGAAGTGGCCGCCAAAACCGGCGTCATCAAAAAATGGGACTCAGGCCGCTCCGGCCACTGGCTCACCCTCGGCGCTTCCGCCGACAACCCTTCCGGCACGCCTCCGGCCACTGCCCCTTCAAAAAAGACGCTCTCCCTTCGTCCCGGTGAACGCGTTAGTGTCTATGTGGAGCGCGAACAGCCCGCCGTCCAGGACACCGTCAGTCTCTCATGGTCCGCCCCTGGCAGTGAAGCCCTCGCAAAGAGCGAATTCTCCTTCGCGGAGCAGCAGCCGCAGAGTTCGGTGGTCAACTCCGGCAGCTTCAGCGTCCGCCCCGGCTGGGGTGTGCCTGTCTATCAGGAGATCAACTTTCGCGGCACGGGCCTCAAAGCCGAGGACTTCCAGTTCCAGGCCAACGTCCCCTGCCGCTTGGAAATTTTCGATATCGACGGCGGCCGCCACCCGTCCATCGACACAGGCCGCCTCCTCGCCGTGGATGCCGAAGGCGATGGCTACTTCACTGGTACGGACGACCGCATTGCTTCCGATCACGACGCCAACGGCAACCCCGACATCGTCATCGGTGACCGCAGCCGCAGCCTGGAGATTTACGCGTGGCCTCTCATCCCTGTCCCGGAGGATGCAGAAATTACCATTTCCTCCCGCCTTCTCCGCTCCTCAGGAGTCCCTTCATGGCGCACCGACGCCGAAAATATCCTCGCCGCCCCGAAAAAGACCCTCCCTCCCGCGGTCACGAGAACTCCCGAAACGGAAACCACTCCTTCGAAACCCAAGACAGCAAGGTTTCAAAAGTGATAAATAATTATGGAAATTATAGTCACGCGGGTTAGACTCCCTGCATGACCCGTTTCCCCGGAGACCATCTTCGACCCGAACCCGCAGCGCCCCCCCGGCCTTCCCCGCGCCGGCCGGCTCCCTATCCCCTTCCGAAGCTCCTCCTCCCCGAAGCCCGCGGCGAATCCGTCTCCCGCCTCCGCTCATCCCTGCGCCGTCCACCCGTTCCGGCCCCGTCCCTGTCATAGCGGTTTTGCGCCGATGTCGCGATAGGCCGCAATCTTATTCTTACTCATACTCATACTCTTACTCCCCTCCCCCGAAGAGTAAGAGTAACCCGTAACACCTGTTTGCCGTACCTTGGTTTTAGGCTCTCACGGCTTCTCCTCCAGCCACGCCTTCAACTCCGCAACCTCCTCCGGCTTCAGTTTCCGGTTCGGCGGCATATAGCCAAAATCCACCAGTATCCGGATGGGATGTGAGTGCACCTTGAACAGCGGCGCGCGGTCCCCGTCCTCCTCATGGCACCGTGAGCAGAACTTCAGCGCCATTGGCTTTCCGTAATTCGGTGCCGGCTCCTTTTCCTCCGGCGGGAAATAAAAACGCGACAGCGGCTGCTCCGCGATGTGCTTGCTGATCGCCGCCGCCAGCGGCGGATCGCTAACCAAATCCTCCCGCGCCGGATGAATCGCCAGCGGCCCCGAGGAATGGCACTTGTAGCAACTCCTTCCCTGGAACTGCACCTCCTTGTCCTTGACGTGCCCGTAGTAATCCAGCGGCGGTTTCACCGTTAGATCCTGCACGATCGAGAAATAGCTCCATCCCTTGTCCTTCAGCGTCTTCTGCACCAGCAAATAAGCACGCACCGTCTCATTCGAGAACGCCGCTATATGATTCAGCATCGGTCGCCGAATCACGTCCTCCTGGGTGCTGATGAGCCCCGTGTCCGAGATCGGCACCGAATTCCCCTCCTCAAACAGACGCCGCACCTGCCTCATATATTCCTTCACCTCGTCTCTCGTCAGTCCCTGCGCTCCGGTGCGCGCATGCGGCGGCAGCCCCGTCACCGGTGAAGTCCATTTCTTGTGAATCCTCTCCTCCCCCACCGTCGCACTCGCCTTCGCAAAATCCTCCGTCCTGAACCACCCCAAATCCAGCGGCGGTTCCAGCAGCAACCCCGTCCCTGTGGACTCCGCCGGCTTAATCAGCGGCAGCATCTCCTTCACCCCCGGCTCCAGTACTCCCCCTAACGGCTTCGGTGTCTTCTCCAAAAGCACCGCCCCATCCCCCGCGCGAAGCACCGGAACGCAAAGCACAACAAAACCAGCGAAAAACGCAGCACAGCGGCTCATTCACACGCTTAACCGGAAGACGCCGGGCCTGCTACGGAAAACATGGATCGCAAGGCGCTGGACCTGCGATTTCCATTCTTTTTCTTGGGAAAAAGCATCTCCCTCTCTCTGTTGCGGAAGAAACCGGGGCGTCTGAGAGTCTTACCATCGGCCAGCGCCTCCGGACACACTTTGAACCTGTTCCGAAGACGCTCGACCTGCTTTCCGACAGCTCTCCAACTCATGCGCTTTCGACACTTCTTCACCGCCAGCCTCGCCGCCTCGTTGCTGCTCGCCGGCGTCGCCGCCGCCCAGGACGATCCATTCGCAGTTCCCGGTGCTGAATCCTCCGCCGTTCCCGTCCAGGCCTCTCTCGTCGCGGAACAGGACGCCATCGTTCCCGGCCAAACCTTCACCGTCGCCCTCAATCTCAAGCACGGCCCCACATGGCACACCTACTGGCGGAATGGCGGCTTTCCCGCACAGCCCACCACCATCGAGTGGACACTCCCTAACGGCTTCAAGGAAACCGGAACCGCATGGCCCATCCCGGAGATTCACGATACACCGGAAGTCGGCACCCAGCACACCTATCATGGCGACATTTACATCCTCACCGATTTCGCCGCCCCCGCCTCCCTGAAGGCCGGTGAAAAAGTCACCCTCAAAGCCTCCGCCAAGTGGCTCCAGTGCGAGGCCGACAAATGCGTCCCCGGCGGCAAGGACGTCGAACTCACTCTCCCCATCGCTGACAAGGCCGCCAAAGTCCCCGCCGTCGCCGCTTCCTTCGATGCCGTCCGCAAAGCCCAGCCCGCGCCCGTCCCCTCGTGGAAGGTCTCCGTCGCTGAAAAAGACGGCGGATGGGAAATCAAAGCCGTGCCCGGCGAAGGCGCCAGCCCCGATCCCGGCGATCTCTATTTCTTCGACGCCGCCTCCGCCATCGCCCCCAATGCGCTCGGCGAAAACCAGACATGGAAAACCGAAGGCACCGCCCGCGTCCTAACCATAAAGAAAAACGAGGAGTTCCCCACCAAAGCCACCCCGTGGGGCTACATCAAAGCCTCCAAATCATGGGTCGCCGGCAGCACCGTCACGTATTTGCCCGTCGGCGCCGCCCCCGCAGCCTCCGCCGCCGAAGCCCCGGCCAAACCCGCCCCTAACGAAACTCCCCAGGCCCAGCCGCCGCCTCAGCCCACTCAGGCCAAACCCGCCGCCAATGTAGATGAACAAATCGCCACCATCCTCAGTTGGGGCGTTCGTCCCCTCGGCGAAAAGGAGGAGAGCGGCTCCCTCACCGTCCCGCTTGCCATTCTCTTTGCCTTTCTCGGCGGTATGATTTTGAATCTCATGCCCTGCGTGTTTCCGGTGCTTGTCCTTAAAATTCTGGGATTTATCAGGCAATCCGGCGAAGATAAAGCCGTTGTTAGGAAACACGCCCTCGTTTACGCCGCCGGCGTTATTGCCTCGATGCTTGTACTTCTCGGAGTGCTCCTCGTCGTCAGAGCCAGATCGGAAGCCGCGGGCTGGGGATTCCACCTTCAAAATCCCGTCTTCGTGGCCTTCCTCATCATTCTCATCTTCGCCTTTTCTCTAAACATGGCCGGGGTCTTCGAATTTGGCACCAGCCTCACCGGCGTCGGCGCTGAACTTCAGGACCGCTCCGGCTACCAAGGCTCCTTCTTCTCCGGCCTTCTTACCGTGCTGCTCGCCACACCCTGCACCGGGCCCTTCATGGCCCCGGCTCTTGGCTTCGCCTTGAACAAAGACACGGCCATCTGGCTCGTCATCGCCGTCTTTGTCTCCCTCGCCATCGGCCTCGCCCTGCCTTACGTCCTTTTGTCGTGGTTCCCGGCCCTCATCAAAAAACTGCCAAAGCCCGGTGCATGGATGGAAACCTTCAAGCAATTGATGGCCTTCCCCATGTTTGCCACCGCCGTCTGGCTCGTCACCGTGTTTGGCAGAGCCACCGGCCAGGGCGGCCTCGCCATGATTATGTTCGCACTCGTCTTTTTTGCCATGGCCCTCTGGCTTTATGGCCGCTTCGGCACTCCCATGGCCAAACCCCGCTCGAAACACATCGCCCTCACCGTCGCCGTTCTCTGCGTCCTCGCCGGTGGCTGGATCACATGGGGCGCCACCAACGAGGAAGCTCCCGAAGCCGCTCTCGCCAAACACGAAGTCCCCCTCTCCGCCGAAACCATTATCGCCCGCCGCGAAAAAGGCCAAACCACTGTCGTGGACTTCTGGGCTGTCTGGTGCCTCCAGTGCCAGGCCAACAAGCTCGCCGCCTTCGACAAGGACGCCTTCAAAAACCGCCTCGCGGAATACAACGCCATCTTCATGCTCGCCGACCAGACGCGCCCCAACCCCCTCGCCGAGAAATTCCTCAAAGCCTACCAGGCCGGCGGCATCCCCTACGCCCTCGTCATCCCCCCCACCGGCCCCGCCATCCAGCTTCCCCAGGTCATCCCCTCCCCCGCCACTCTCATCGAAGCCCTCGAAGAAGCCAAAAAACAATCCGCCGGCAACAAATCCTCCCTCACAAAACGGTAGCCGCAACAATACGCGCATTTTCGGCCCGTATCCCCGCGCTCCGGGCACGCTTCTAATGATCCGGCGTTAGTAGCCGGCACTTTCCGTTCGTTGTGTTCAATTCCGCTCGCCCCAGGGCTGGTAACTTAACGTAAAGAGCTATTCATGCCTCTTGAGAGAATAACGCCCGCTCTTTTTGCTGCCGGTTTTTTCGACTAGTCCCGCTTCCAGCAGCGGGCGCAGCAGATCCATTGCTCCCTGCCGGGACACAGCCAGCTTTTTCCACAGTTCAGCCGGCAGCATACTGCCATGTTCGCCCAGAAGTCTGAGTAACTGCTCCTGCTTCGGACGCAACACCAGTTTTTCGGGACCCCTCACGCGATAGGCCTGCACCCGCAGCCACACCCGTTCCAGCGTCTGCCTTACTCCCTCGGCGCAATATTCCAGCCAGTCGCTCAGGTCTTCTCCTGCGGCGCGCACCGCCTCCAGCGCTGCGTAGTAACCGGGACGGTCCTCCCAATAGTATTCGTCCACCGAAAACACGTGATGGGTGTCGAATCCCCGTCGATACAATTCCCACAGCGCCAGCGCACGGCCCGTCCGCCCATTGCCATCCGCGAACGGATGGATGTGCTCGAATCGATAGTGCAGGATGGCGGAACTGATTACAGGGGACAATTCCACGGACTTCTTGTTCCACCATTCCAGCAGTTCAAACATCAGCCCCGATACATCCGCCGCCGCCGGCGGGAGATGCCTTCCCACTCGCACCGAAATCGTCCGATAGGTGCCCGCAGTGCCTTGATCCATCACGTTTTTAACAAGGATTCGGTGCAGTTCCAGGACATCTTCGTGCCGGACATTTTTCTTTTTGGCGTGTTTCTCGACATAGCGCAGACCTGCGAAATAGTTCATTACCTCCCTGCCGGAGCGGCCATCCGAAGCGACCACTCCGCGCCCCTCCTCCAAATCCCGCACTTGTTCCAGCGTCAGCGGATTGCCCTCTATTGCTGTGGACGCATGCACGTTCCGGGTCCGTGTGTCCTTTTGCAGCGCAGGAATCCATGACAACTCCACCGCCGCCCCCTGAATCCTTTCTCTCAACGCCGCTATCATCTCCACTAGCGAAAGCAGACGCGGGCTGATCGTGAATTGCGGTTCATACGCCATCACAATCAGTCAAGCGTGAGTCAAGCGTGAGTCAAGCGTGAGTCAAGTCCCTGCCACCGGGTAGGTCCACGACTCCCACCTTCCCCTACAACGGCCACAGCACCGGCACCAGCCACAGCGTCAGCCCCAGGATCCCCACCGTCAGCGGCAGCCCCACGATGAAAAAATCACGGAACCGGTAACCTCCCGGCCCGTACACGATCAAGCACGAAGGCTCCAGCGGGCTTAAATACGAACAACTCGACGCCACCGTCACCGTCATCGCAAACGCCCGCGCATTCAGGCCCATCGCCTCCGCCGTGGCCACCGCCACCGGCAGCATCAGCGCCGCCGCCGCCTGATTCGACATCGGCTGCGAAAGCCCCACCGTCACGGCGAAAAATCCCGCCAGCAGCCACACCGGACCCCACCCCTCCGTCGCACGCCCTAACGCATATCCGATATACTGCGCCGCGCCCGATTCCTGCATCGCCGCCCCCACGCTGAGCATCGCCGCGATCAGCAGCAACACCTTCCACTCCACCTCCCGGTACACCATTTGCGGCCGCACCGTCCGGCTTGCCAGCATCAGCACCGCCCCTGTCATCACCGCCACCGGCAGCGACACCAGTTTGAAAATCCCCGCCAGCAGCGACGCCGTAAAAATCGCCGCCATCAGCCACGCCCGGCCCCGCCTTACCGTCGGTGCCTCCGCTTCCCCTATCAAACGAAACGCCCCCTGATCCTGCAGCGCCGCCAGTTCTCCCCGCGGCCCCTCCAGCAGCAGCACATCCCCCACGGTTAGGCGCACCTGGCTCAGCTTCTGCACCGCCCTTCCTCCGTGCTGCAGCGCCAGCACCACCAGCCCAAACCGCTCGCGAAACCGCAGCTCCTGCAGCGACTTCCCTATCAGCGTCGAACCCGGCAGCAGCAGCGCCTCCACCACCCGCGAATCCAGCGCCTCGTCCGACAGGCTCGCCAGTTTCGCCTCTGGCCTCAGCTCTATTCCTGGCAGCGCCTTGATCCGCAGCAGCGCCTCGTGCGGCGCCTCCACAAGGAGAAAATCCCCCTCCTCCAGCACCGCCTCGCTGCGTGGCCGCAACCGGTTTCCGTCCGCCCGCACGATCCGGATCACATTCAGGTCATAGTCCTGACCCAGCCGGCTCTCCGCCAGCGTCTTCCCCGCAAACCCCGATCCTGGCATGATCAGTATCTCTCCCAGATACACCGCCGCCGTCAATTCCTCCTCCACCGACGCATACTCCCGCTTCGGAATCAGCCGCCACCCTAACAGTCCCAGATACGCCACTCCCAGCACCAGAATCGGCAGCCCCAGCGGCGACAACTCAAACATCCCCATCGCATCCATTCCCAGCTTCTGCATCAGCCCGCTCGCCACCAGATTCGTCGATGTCGCAATCAACGACACCGAACTCGCCAATATCGACGCAAACGCCAACGGCAGCAAAAACTTCCCCGCCGAAGTCTTCAACCTCCGCGCCACCCCCAGCACGATCGGCACAAACAGCGCCGTCGCCGCTGTGTTGCTCATGAACGAACTCAGTCCCCCCGCCGCGATCATCAGCAGCCACAGAAACCGCCCCTCACTTCCCCCCGTCGCCCGCAGCAGCTGCCGCCCCGCCATGTCCATGAGCCCCGTCCGGCTCAGCACCGTCGTCATAATCAACAGACCCAGAATCAAAATCACCGTGTCACTCGCAAACCCAGCAAAAGCCTCCTCCGGCGTCAACACCCCCGCAAACACAAACGCCAGCATCAACCCCAGCGCCACCACCTCCGACGACACCCACTCAAACGAAAAACACACCACCGCCACCCCCAGCAGCACCAGCACAAATCCAATTTCAAATGTCATAATTTCAAACCCCAACCGTCGTCCCGCTCCCCCGTCAAAGGCAGAGTTTCCTCCCGCGTTCCCGCTCCCATTCCCAACCCGGCAAAGCCGGAACCCTGGCAGAACGCGCATGTGCAATTTCCGCGGAAGACTTCGAAGGCTCACGGCGCGAAAGCAGAGTGATGTGTGCCTTCAGGCCACTCGCTTAAAACCTCACTCCCTTCTTCAGTCGCGCAGCGGCGAAAGAATCTTCCAGTGAACTCATCCTGCGCTTCAAACGCAAGTTCGTCAGGAGGATCCCCGAACGCCGGAGCGGCACCCCGCGAAGGCCTGATTCTCACACCACGCCAAAAAAGGCTCTCCGTCGCGCCGCCGCACACCCTGGCGCAACTTCGCGTAATGGAACCTGTACCGGCAAAGAAACAAGTCCCCGCAAATACCCATCGTTACGTTCCGGAACGTAACGATACCCCGGGAAAATTGCGAAAATAATATCGCAAAAAGCGTACGGATTTCATCCAAAAACCCATTCCCTAACAAAATAAATCCCGCTCTCAGGCCCTCCCCCTGCCTGGCCTTCCGCTCCATCTTCCCGGTTCAAACTCCCTCCTTGCCTCCTCCGAAAATTTTCCCGCCGGAATCATTTGACTTTTTTCCGTTAAATCACCTCCCTAAGTGCAGCCGCGGGCTCTGTAAAAAGACTTACCCTCAACGGCCACGCCACCAACCCGGCCCCTAAAAAGCTTACCGGAACTTGGCGGCGTTCCTGACATATCCGCATCTCCCCATGCGCCTTTGGAGCTTTGATGTTTGAAGCTTCTCTGGTGCTTGGTGCTTGATGTTTGGTGCTTTCGCCGCAGGCGACGGTGCTTCGGCGCTGCGCCCTCTCTCCCCTCAAATTTCAATCCACCCCCTAACCTCCCCCCACCATGTCTCGTCTCGGAAAAATCGCCTCCCTCCCTCGCCCTCTTCGCGAAGAAATTAATCATCGCATGGACCGCAACGTCCCCGCCCGCATCCTCGCCGACTGGCTCAACAGCCTCCCCGAGGTTCAGCAGATCCTCCGCGATTCCTTCGACGGAAACCCCATCAACGAGCAAAACCTCTGCAACTGGCGCCAGGGCGGCTTCCAGGAATGGCAAACCCGCCGTGAATTCCTCGAACGCCTCCAACTCTTCTCCGAGTCCGCCGCCGATATCGAATCCGCCGCC
>DASZQB010000048.1:0-24762 GCA_035550135.1 Verrucomicrobiales bacterium | reverse complement strand
CCCGCCCGGGAACCTCAATCCCCCGGTTCTCCACTACCCGGCGAAATCAACCTCCGGCAATGCCGCCACACCGGAAATTAGTTGCGCCCCGCGCGGATTTCGGGCCAGGATTTTTACTAACTGACGAACTAGGGCTAACGCCGCTTCTGTTTGCCTCCGCAATTTCGAGAGCGGAGCCGGAAGCCGCTCCAGCCGTCGCGACCAACGCCCTTGGTGTCGATCTTTATCGCCTGGAAGCAGCCTCTCACGCTGGAAATATTCTCCTCTCTCCCTACTCCATAGAGACCGCCCTAACCATGGCCTTCGGCGGCGCAGGCGGCGTGACACGGCAGGAGATGGCCAAAGTCATGCACCTTGGCAACAACCCGGACAATCTGCCGCAGCAGTTTGCCTCTCTGCAGCGGACCTTGGAAAAGGCGGAAGCGGATTCGAAAAAAAAAGCCGCAGCGGTAAAGGAGCCGGAATACAAGTCCGATCCCGTCAAACTTCGCGTCGCCAACCGCCTCTTTGGAAAAAAGGATATTTCCTTCGACAAAACATTCCTGAGTCTGGCCGGGGCCATATGGCAGGCACCGCTGGAACCACTGGACTTCGCCCTCTTCCCCGCGGAGAGCCGCAGCCACATCAATGCGTGGGTGGAACAGCGGACGGGAAAACGCATTCAAAACCTCATCCCTCAAGGCGGCGTCGACAAGGACACCAGTCTCGTGCTTGTCAATGCCCTCTTCTTCAAGGCTTCGTGGGCGGATCAATTCCTGCGCGAGTTAACCAAACCGCTGCCCTTTCACGTCGCCGGAAAAACGCCCGTGACCGTGCCGCTCATGTATCAAATGCAGGTCAGAAACTATATCAAAGGACCTGACTATGCGGCCATAACCCTTCCCCTCAGCGGAGAGGAACTTCAGTTTTTAGTCATCCTTCCGAATGCAAGAGATGGGCTCGCCGCATTGGAAAAGCAGCTCTCCGCCGGATTGCTTTCCAGACTCGCCAAACTCCCGAAAGAAGGGCAGGTCGAAATCCATCTGCCAAAATTCAAACTCTCATTACCGGCGCTTTCGCTAGCCAAACATCTCAAGACTCTCGGCATGAAATCCGCCTTCGATGCCAGTGCCGACTTCACCCGCATGACTTCCGGTAACGGGTCGCAGCCGCTTTTCCTCTCCGGAGTCTTTCACAAAACGTTCATCGCCATCGACGAAAAAGGCACCGAGGCCGGCGCGGCCACCAGCGCACCTGTTGCCGCGTCCGGTCCCGATCTGGAGTTCCGCGCGGACCACCCGTTTCTCTTTGCCGTTCAGCACCGCGAATCCGGAGTGTGCCTTTTTCTTGGCCGCCTGATGGACCCGCGTTAGAGTTGTGGCACCCGGGATGCCTCACAGAACGGCGCGAAATGCGAGGGGTGAAAAACCTGTCTGCGGACCAGAAAAGCCATTGTCACAGTCCCTCAGAGTTGATTGATTCCTGTCTTCCCTGCGTATTAAACCGTCGGACCCCACTACAGACATCCATGAACAACACCTCCAGAAGATCCTTCCTGAAGTCCACCGGTCTTGCCGCCGGCGCACTTAGTTTTCCCAACATCCTGCATGCCCAGAACAAGGGCGACAAACTGAAGCTGGCAGTCATTGCCACCGGCGGCAAAGGCGGCTCGCACATTGGCCAGATCAAGGGCGCGGGCGATATCGTTACCGCCTACTGCGACGTGGACAAAAACGCGTGGGGCAATGCGACCAAGAACTGGCCGGACGCCAAGGGATACCAGGACTATCGTCAGCTTTTCGATAAGGAGATGAAGAACTTCGACGCGGTCATGGTGGCCACGCCGGATCATCACCACTTCATGCCTACCGTGCTCGCGATGCTTGGCGGCAAACATTGTTATACTCAAAAGCCTCTCACGCACACCGTATGGGAAGCCCGCCAGCTTCACGAAGGCGTGAAGAAGCTGAAGCTTGCCACGCAGATGGGCAATCAGGGGCACAGCAACGATGGCAACCGGCGCATTTATGAGTTCGTGAACAGCGGCGCGCTGGGCGACGTTACGGAAATCCACTGTGTCTCCAATCGCCCCATTTGGCCGCAGGGCATTCAGCGCCCGGCGGGAGAAGATCCCATCCCGGAAAACCTCGATTGGGATATGTGGCTCGGCCCGGCCCCGAAACGTCCGTTCAAGAAGGATGTCTATCACACCTTCAAGTGGCGCGGCTGGTATGACTTCGGCGGCGGTGCGCTCGCCGATATGGCCTGTCACACCATGGACAGCATTTTCATGTCGATGAATCCGGGATACCCCACCTCGGTGGAGGTTCTGGAAATCAACGGTCACACCACGGAGACTTTCCCCAAGGGTTCCATCATCAAGTGGAGCTACGCCGCCGGCAAGCTGCCTAACGGCAAAGACCGCCCGGCCTTCGATGTCTATTGGTACGACGGCAAGCTCAACCGGGACGGCAAGGACATCGATGCCTCCGATGTCCTCACCACCAAGGTGCCTGCGGAACTGCTCGCGATGCCGGACGGCCAGAAGATGACCCTCAAGGGCTCCGGCAACCTTTACGTCGGCAGCAAGGCGGGACTCATGGTTACCGGCGACTACGGCGACCGCTCCCGCATTGTGCCGGTGGCGAAGGCGAAGGAAATCGGCAATCCGCCGAAGATGCTGGAGCGCATCGGCGGCGGCGGAGAGCAGGACCACTACAACGACTGGCGCGTGGCCTGTGTCGGCGAAAAGCCATGGGATCATCCTGGCTCCAACTTCACCTACGCCGCGCCGTTCACCGAGACCATCCTCCTCGGCAACGTCGCTCTCCATGTGGGCCTCGGCAAGAAACTCGAATGGGATGCCGCGTCCATGAGCTTCAAGAACAGCCCGGAGGCGAACAAGTACACCAACAAGGAATACCGCACCGGCTGGGGCATCAAGCTGGTGTAATACAGTTTCATTGATTCCATTGCAGCGCCTCCCTGGAAACGGGGAGGCGCTTTTTGTTAACGTCCGGCAGTGCGCCGCGAAACCGCAGCCTTACTTACACAGAGTATTTCTCAATAACATCCGGAGGGATGTCAGTGGCCCGGCCCGTGGCGGTTGTTACCAAAGTGTAATCGACCCAGCCTTCGCAGGACAACTTGCCCGCGGGCTCGCGCAGGATTTCAAAACCGATGCCCACGCCATCACGGCGGAAGTCTTTAATCCATGTACGGACACGGAAGACGTCGCCCATCTTCAGGGGACGCTTGTATTCTATGTGGCACGTATTCACAAACCAGCCCAGTCCGCGGGCGGTGAATTCCTCCATCCCCATGCCATAACAACGCGCCATCTGATCATACCGCGCGGCCAGCACGTAGTCCTGGTACCGGCTTGAGTGCACATGCTGATTCATGTCGATGTCGTCAGGGCGGACGGCGAGGACAGTCTCGAAGCGGGCGTAGAGGGAGGATTCGGGCACGCCGGGAATTGTCCGCGGAACGGTGAGGAGGCAAGGAGGAGAAATGACGGAATGCGATCCGCGGCTGCAGGACTATCCCGAAATCCCTTGCCGTCATTCACGCGTATCCCTATCCTTCAGGTGCCGGGAGAACGCCATGAAATACCTTGCTTCCCTATCACTTTTCTTGTGCCTGCTTCCGGTTCCGCAACTCTCCGCGCAGGTTGGGAACGAAGCCAAAAAGCCGGATGCGGTGAAAGCCCCGCAGGCTGAGGTCAAAAAAGGGGAAACCGGTGCCGGCGGGAAAGGCGAAGGCGAAGAGTCAGATCCCGCATTCAAACTAGTCCCTGCACCCGACGGCAGAGCTTACTTTCCGAAGGGACGTGCAGGGTGGTATACTAGGCACCTTTCTGTGATGAAGGAACCGTCGCTTCAGCCGAAGGAGAAGGAACCCGGTGAATGGACTCTGCGATTTACATGGCTGCGGAGCTTTCATAAGCCCATCGCCGTGCGGGTGTGGAAGGAAGGCAACGATGTCCGGATGAGGGCTGTTCGCTTGAACGGGAAGGGCGGTTATGATCCGGGCAAAATCGACAAAGATATTGCACGCAAGCTCACCACGGACGAGTGGAAAGCGTTGCAGCCTTTGACTGAGACAAAAGAACTCTGGATGCCGCTAACCGGTGAGGAAGAGGCTACTGAGCTGCATTCCCAATCAGGACCTCATTTTATGAAGACGACATTTTTTCCAGTACTCCTCCTCTCCCTCATGACCGTCCAATCCTTCTGTGCCGATACTCCAATCACGCTCGTCATTCACGGCGGTGCGGGGATCATGCGGAAGGAGTTGACGCCGGCGAAGGAGGCGGAGGCGCGGAAGGGCCTGGAGCAGGCGCTGCGCGCGGGATTCAAGGTGTTGCAGAACGGTGGGAGCAGTACGGATGCGGTGACCACTGCCATCGTGACCATGGAGGACTTGCCGGTGTTCAATGCCGGTCGCGGCGCGGTGTTGACCTCTGCGGGCACCGTGGAACTGGATGCGTCAATCATGGAGGGGGCCAAACGCCGCGCCGGAGCTGCCGCCAGTATTCAGGGCGTGAAGAATCCCATCCTGCTGGCGCGCCGCATCATGGAGGACGGGCGCCACGTCATGATGACGGGCCGCGGCGCGGAGACCTTCGCGCGCGAGGCGAAGCTGACCTTCGAGCCTGCGGAGTATTTCATCATTCCGGAGCGCGTGGAGGAACTGAAGAAGCACAAAGAAAAAGAGCAGCAGCGTGCGAAAGAAGCGAAAAAGAAATCCGGCGCTTTCGTTGCGCCTCCCACCGCCGGCGAACTCATTGGCACCGTCGGTGCCGTGGCGCTCGACAAAGACGGCCACCTCGCTGCCGGCACCTCCACCGGCGGCCGCACCGGCAAGCTCCCCGGCCGAATCGGCGATTCGCCTGTTATCGGTGCGGGCACGTGGGCGGAGGATGGTGTCGTTGCCGTATCATGCACCGGCCATGGCGAATACTTCATCCGCCTCGCCATCGCTCACGACCTCGCCGCCCGCATCAAATATCAAAACCTCCCCGTCGCCACCGCCGCCACCGCCCTCATGAAAGACGACCTCACTAAAGCCGGCGGCACGGGCGGGCTGATCGCGCTGGATTCGAAAGGGAACATCTCGACGCCCTTCAACACCGAAGGCATGTTCCGCGCCTCCATGCGCGCGGACGGCACGGTCCAGATCTCGATTTTTGAAGACCCCTGATTAACCAATCAAATTCCGGGTGCGCCGCTGGGATTTCCCTTGGGGAACGGGCTGGACAGTCCCCGCTCCACAGCGGAACCTCCCTCGTGCCATCGTCCTCTGAAAATATTGCCCCGACAGCCCACCGCGATCCCGTTTGGAATCCGGCGCGCTGGCTGCCGACGACGCGTGACGAGGTGCTGGCGCGCGGCTGGGACGAGCTGGATGTGATCATTGTGTCCGGCGATGCTTATGTCGATCACCCGGCGTTTGGCACCGCCGTTATCGGGCGCCTGCTGGAGTCGGAAGGCCTGAAGGTGGCCATCATTGCCCAGCCGAACTGGCGGGACGATCTCCGCGATTTCAAAAAGCTGGGCGCGCCGCGGCTCTTCTTCGGCGTCACGTCGGGTTGCATGGATTCCATGGTGAATCACTACACCGCGGCCAAAAAGCTCCGCAGCGAGGACGCCTACACGCCGGGCGGCGAACATGGATTCCGGCCCGACTACGCCACCACCGTCTATTCCCGCATCCTCAAGGACCTCTTCCCGGACGTGCCGATAATGATCGGCGGCATCGAGGCCAGCCTCCGCCGCGTGACGCACTTCGACTACTGGTCCAACGAACTCAAGATGTCCATCCTCGCGGACAGCCGTGCGGATTTGTTAGTCTATGGCATGGGCGAACTGCCGCTGAAGGAATGCGTGCGCCTGTTAAAACGCGGCGTTCCGTTTTCCTCCCTGACGTCCGTGGCGCAGACGGCCTATCTGCTGCCTCCCGGACAGGTGCCGCCGAAAAACAAAAACTGGGAGGACTGCGCGCTTCATTCCCACGATGAATGTCTGGAAAACCGGGAAAAGTATTCAAAGAACTTCAAGGCCATCGAGACCGAGTCGAATCGCGTGAAGGCCCGGCGCATCGTGCAGCTCACCGGCGACCGGCTGCTGGTGGTGAATCCTCCCTTCCCCGTAATGAGCGAGCGGCAGATCGACGACTCGTTCGACCTGCCCTATACGCGCCTGCCGCACCCGAAGTACCGCAAGCGCGGCCCCATCCCGGCGTATGAGATGATCAAACACTCTATCAATATGCACCGCGGCTGTTTCGGCGGGTGCAGCTTTTGCACTATCTCCGCGCACCAGGGGAAATTCGTCGCCTCGCGCTCGAAGGCGTCCATCCTCCGAGAGGTGGAATCCATCAAGCAGATGCCCGACTTCCGCGGCACCATCAGCGATCTCGGCGGCCCCTCTGCTAACATGTATCAAATGAAGGGCAAGCAGCAGTGGATCTGCGATGAATGCATCCGCCCCTCCTGCATCTGGCCCGATGTCTGCCGCAATCTCGACACCGACCACACTCCCCTGCTGGACATCTACGAAGCCGTGCGCAAGACCGATGGCGTCAAGCACGCCTTCGTCGCCAGCGGTATCCGTTATGACCTTTTCCTGCATGACAAAGGCACCACGCCGGAAGTGAAAGCGAGCCATGAAAAATACATAGAGAAGCTCGCCGCCCATCACGTCCCCGGCCGCCTCAAAGTCGCCCCCGAGCACACCAGCGACCACGTGCTGAAGGTCATGCGCAAGCCCTCCTTCAACCTCTTCTACAAGTTCAAGGAAAAGTTCGACGCCGCCTCCAAAAAAGCCGGCAAACCGGCCACCCCGGTCATCCCGTATTTCATCAGCTCGCACCCTGGATCGCGCCCGGAGGATATGGCCGAACTCGCGCTCAAAACCAAAGACCTCGGCTTCCGCCTCGAACAGGTGCAGGACTTCACCCCCACCCCCATGACCGTGGCCACCGAAATTTACGCCACCGGCACCCACCCCTACGACGGCAGCAAAGTCGAAGTCGCCCGCACCCCCGAGGAAAAACAAACCCAGCGCAGCTTCTTCTTCTGGTACAAACCCGAAATGCGCCAGCTCCTCCGCGGCACCCTGACAAAACTTGGCCTCAAATCCATCGCCACCCGCCTCCTCGACGAACCGCAGAAAACCACCGACGTTACCCCGCCCCCGCATATTACGCCGTGTGGCAGAGGCAGGGACGCCCACGTCCGCAAGGACCCTCCACGTGGCTTCTTCGGCAAACGGAACCGCGGGAAGTAACTCGACGGCCTAATTTGCCTTCGCCGTCTTTGCCCGTGAAGATCGCCGCGGCGAAGTGCTGCCAGTCTTCTTGACCAGCTGTTCCTTGCGCCCCCGAGGCTTGAGCCGCGGCTTGAAGGCACTGGCACGACTGCCCAAGACGCCAGTGAAGTAGTCTTCAGCGGTATATTCCCTTTTTCAGGCGGGCAACGAGGGCGGCTTTCGTCATACTCAGTAATACTCCGGGAATTCCGTCTGATCAAGCAACTTGGATGCGCCAGCAGTATGCTAATCAATATTAAAACGAATCTCTAACTGTCCCAGATACAGCAAAAAACTGTCCACGGACGTTAACCAAAGTTAAGTCTGAACCTTGCATGTAGGTTTCGAGTGACAGCGATAGCCATGTATGCTAATGTAATAACTCTGACGAATTGCTCTCGCCTATCTAAGATGAAGGAGTCTCTTTTCGAATATTATCCCCCAGAACCAAGCGGATTCAAACGTTTATGGACAGAGGGCCTAATCGTGCTTGACGCAAATGTTCTCTTGAATCTTTATAGACTGCCAACTACGGCACGTGGCGAATTCCTTAATGTCCTAGAACTCCTGAAAAGCAGGTTGTGGATTCCATACCAAGTTGCATTGGAATTTCAACGCAACAGACTTTCGGTGATAACGACCGAGCGGAAGTTCACGGAAGACGCTTTGCAAGCCGCAACCAACTTGGTTTCGGCTCTCAAACAAAAAGTGGATGCCCTTCAGATCGATAAAAGGGGAATTGGAATTGAAGCCCAGCCACTCTTGGATGATCTCGACAGAGCTAATGAAAAACTGATAGAAGCGATCAGATCAGCACACAATTCTCAATTGGACGTTTCGTCTTCGGATTCGGTGCGTGAAAAACTTGACTCGATTTTGAATAGCCGGGTTGGGCCAAAACCAAAGGATCAGGCCGATCTCGACAGATTAACAGCAAAAGGAGAAGAGCGATTCAAAGACAGGACCCCCCTGGTTTTTCCGATGCCGATAAGGAAAAAAATCCAAATGAGGCGGCGTTCATTCATGACCATATTAAGTATGAACGAAAATTTGGAGACTTAATTCTGTGGAGGCAAATTATCGATTATGTCAAGGAAAAAAGCATAAAAGCTGTATTGTTCGTAACAGGAGATCGAAAGGACGACTGGTGGTGGCGAGAACAAGGAAAAACAATTGGACCTCATCCCGAGCTCATCAGAGAAATCAGCCGCGAAGGATTAGTCGAGATTTTTTGGATGTACTCCTCGGACCAATTTTTGTCGCACGCAGTAGAGTATTCATCAGCCACAGTTTCGTCTCAATCAGTTGACGAACTCAAACAAGTGGCACAAACGCCAGCTGCGAAGCAGTTGGTGAACTGGAGTCATCAAGGGGGCCTAACTCACAATCTCGCGAGTTCAACTGGCGGCATTCGATCGTATTCCGCTCATCGTTCGGACCTTCAGGACACGACTGAGATAGTTGGCGAATGGATTGCGGCCGCATACGCGAAACACATCCGAGTCGGGAAGGATTTCCGGACTACCTCGCAGAGGCTGAGAATGGAATTCATGGCTTTGACGTTAAATACGTGCGCCAATTCCGAGGCATGCTGTTTCCCCCACATGTCCAAGGGATGTTGCGGGGCTATCTAGAATTGAACGAAGGCAGGCTGTCTCAGTTCACGATGATTGTGGTAATCGGCGAGCCTGATTTCTTTACGATTGTAGAAGGAGGCCTACAAGGAGAGTTGACCTTCAAACTCAAAAGACTCCTCGGAAAATATCCAATCTCAGGCATTGTAGTAGGTTCCACCTGTGACGTGGGGTTTTTGCCATTGGCGCATGTAACTGGCTCCAGCTCGACCTCGCCGGATAAAGACTAACATGAGGGGAAATGGGGTCAAAAGCCCCTCTGCCACTCGCATGTCAGCCCTCCGGGGCATTCGGGAAATAATCGTTTCCCTGTCCGGACGAAGCGCCTTCGTTCGTCGCAAAGGAGAGACTTGAACCAATCCGCGCTGTTGGCGCGGGCATGGGCGGGTCCATTCCAAATCCGAACCGCCAAACTTAGTCTACACCCATGAACAAATCGATCTTCCTCAACCTCCCCGTGCGCGACGTTTCAAAGTCCAAATCGTTTTTTGAAACCCTCGGGTTCGCACCCAACCCGCAGTTCACCGGCGATGGCGCCGCATGCATGGTCATCAGCGACACCATTTATGTGATGCTGCTGCCGCACGAAAAATTCCTCCACTTTGCGCCCAAAAGCATTTGCGATACCGCCACCGCCAATGAGGTGCTCCTGACTCTCCAATGTGAAAGCCGCGAGGAAGTGGACACGCTGGTCAGAAAGGCCGTGGGAGCCGGCGGCAAAGCGCATGAAGAGGCGCAGGATCACGGTTTCATGTATGACCACGGGTTTTTGGACTTGGACGGTCACGCATGGGGAGTCTTCTGGATGAACCCCGCCGGAATACCGGCCACCTGTGCCGGGTGAACGGAGACCCCTTTCTTGAATTCTTCCCTTACACTATCGCGGCGCATTTACGGTGGACAACCTGCCCCATCGCCCGGTTGTTGTGCGAGCGACGGACGCCGCCCGGCCGCGTACCGGCCAAAAATCGGCACACATGACCAGCAGACGAAATCTCCTCGCAGGCGCTGGCGCTCTGGGCGGCGGAGTGCTGGCCAGCCTTTGCTTTGCCAACCGGGTCGCCGCTGCAGCCGCGCCGGCGGCACCGCCGCGGGCTTTCCGGTTTGTCCATTTTGGCGACACTCATGTGGGTCACACGATTCCCTTCTGCCTGTCCGGTGAGGGATACCCGAAGGCCCTGAAGCACGTGCATGCGCTCGAAGATGCTCCTGACTTCATTTTGCACACCGGCGACATCATCACGGATGCCTTTTGGGCCACACGAGAGAGTGCCGCCACTCAGTGGGAAGCCTGGCGCAGAGTCATGAAGGAGCACTGCACCCTTCCCGTTCGCTACACGCTGGGGAACCATGACGTTAACTTCGGCTGGGATCGCGGAGGCGACGCGCCGAAATTCCCCGGCAAAACCCTCGCCCTGGAACAGACCGGGCTGACTTGTCCTTACTACAGTTTCGATCACAAGGGCTGGCATTTCATCGTGCTCGACAACACGCAGCCGGGCGGCTGGAACGGATTTCAGATTCTGCTCGACGATGCTCAGGTCGCATGGCTCGAGGAGGATCTGAAACGGACCTCACCGGAAACTCCGGTGATTGTAGCCACCCACGCTCCCATCATCTGTGTGGCCTGCTTTTTCGAGCCGCTGTCCAAAAAGCATCCTGACGGCATGGTGATTTCCAATGACTGCGTCCACCAGGATGTGGCCAGGATTCATGCTATCTTCTGCAAGCATCCTAACATCAAACTGTGTCTTAGCGGTCACTACCATCAGGTGGATCACTGCCGCTATCTGGGAGTGGACTACATCTGCGGGGGAGCCGTTTGCGCGGACTACTGGCGACGCCCGCTGAAATACCGGCCGGAGTTTGAGGCCGGTTACGGCGTGGTGGATCTGTTCACCAACGGCACTTTCGAATACCGGTTCATCGACTATGGGCTCGTGGGATATCAGGACGATCCCAAACGCCCGCGCCATCCGTGGGGCAAAATCTGAGTCGCCTGGGCGGGCCCCCGGTCACGGCCTCAACACCCTGCGTCTGCGGGCGAGCAGCAGCGCGGAACCGGCCAGCAGGGTGAGCGAGGTCGGCTCCGGAACGAAACTCAGATCATCAAGGTAAACGGTGCCGGTATTCGTCGGCTCGGGACCGAAACTTTGGATGGCATAGACGACGCGGGCGAATTGCGCGCCGACCGGTGCCGTCGCTGTCAGAGAAAAGGGAGCGTATGCGCCAGTGAGAGAAGGGGCGAAATTCGGCGTGCGGGAGATTTCAGTGGAGGCATCCCGCCATTCGATCCGAATCTCGGAACCGACATCGAACGGGCTGGAAGGTGTCATATGGTAGCCGCCGAACACGTATTGCAGTCCCGCGGATACCGGCACGTCCTGAAACACGCCGGCGAAGTTGTTGTTGGAACTGGTAATGGACAGGTTGAGATGCTGGGCGCCACTGCGGGGCATGAGAATGCTGTTGCCCGCGGAAGCACCGGCGCCTCCGCTGAAGCCTTCCCACGATCCCACAAAGGGTGCCCCATCGGAGGTAATCGGCTGTTCAAAGCCCGGGTCGAAAAGGATCTGTGCGGCGGACCGGGACGCGATGGTACAGACGAAAAGGGCGATGGCCGCGAAGGTGGTGAGAGGGTGCATGGCGGTAAGCTTATTGGTTCAGAAAATGACCGGCTGGCACATGGGCGGAGAATGGTAAAGTGACAGGAATGGCTCTTGTTTTACGGCTGGGTCAACGGTGCGCGATGCCTGCCACACAGACTCCCCGGCCACGCCAGCCTCTGTGTTCTGAAGTTGCTGATGCACCGGAAAATCCCGCCAGCGAACTTCCTCTTTCATCGTTACACTCTTCAGCAACATAACCGACAGTATGGGGGGCAGCCCGCGTTTCGTAAATTAAAAGCATAATTTGTAATTACCATACTTTCAAGCAGCCAATGCGTCAACACTTCAGAGGAAGAAGTTCTGAATTGCGGGTCTCAACGAGGGATTACTCCTTATTCTTCGCATCCTCACTTTTCGCTTTTGACGGGTTGTTGCCAGCAGCACCGGCAGCGGGATACGGTTTTACATTCGCGCGCTGCGCCCATGCGTCCCATTTGGCGGCGAGCTCTTTTAGTTTGTCTGGCCGCGATGCGGCAAGGTCGTGTTGTTCGGTGCGGTCTTTCGCCACATCATAGAGTTCCCACGCGCTGTTTCGTCCCGCCCGCACCAGCTTAAGATCGCCAACGCGCACCGCCGCATTCCCTTCATGCTCCCAAAACAGCGCGTCGCGTTGGATGGGCTGATCGGTGAAGGCCGGGCGAAGAGAGCGGCCTTCGAGCGGGAGGACCGGCTTGCTCCGGAGTTCGTTGGGATAAGCGGCCCCGCCGATGTCGAGGCAGGTTGCCATGATATCGATAAGGTGGCCGGGTTGTTTGCGGAATTCGTTTTTGGCAGGGATACCGGCGGGCCAGTGAACGATGAGCGGAGTGGCGATGCCGCCCTCATGATTGAAGTGCTTGTAGCGGCGGAACGGCGTGTTTTGGAGGAAGGCCCAGCTTTCGCCGCAGAACCATGTGGAATTTGCTTTGTCAGGTTCACCCAGGCTGCGGCCGCGCGGGCCGGACTCGGCATTGCCGCCGTTATCGCTGAGGAAAAAGATAAGGGTGTTGTCCAGCACGCCCCTCTCTTTCAACTCACTAACAAGATCGCCGATGGCCTTGTCCATGTGCGCGACGACAGCGGCGTAGGTGGCCATGAGGTGATCAAAGCGATCTTTATCCTCAGGCGACAAACTGTCCCATGCCCTCACCGCTTCGGCGCGCGGGGATTTGGTCCACGCCGGATCGACGATCCCTAACGTGATTTGTTTTTGATGACGCGCAGCGCTGATGGTGTCCCATCCGGCTTTGTATTTTCCGCGGAATTTCGCGATCTCATCGGCCGGCGCCTGGAGCGGGAAGTGCGGGGCATTATGCGCGAGGTAGAGGAAGAAGGGCTTCTTCGCTTCGCGGGCTTCGTCGATGAACTTAAGGCCGAAGGTGGTCCAGAGGTCGGTGGTGTACCAATTCTTTGGCAGACGCGGATCGTCATTGGCGATGGCCTGGCCATTGAGGAAGAGCTTCGCATTATCCCCGGCCTGGTAAAAGCCGCCGGCGGGGCCGTTCAGACTGCGTTCAAACCCGCGGCCCCACGGCGTAACGCCCTGCGCCTGGCCGAGGTGCCATTTGCCGCTCATGGCGGTGAAGTAACCGGCGGGCTTGAGCACTTCGGCGATGGTGGCACAGCGGTCGTTGAGACGGCCTTCGTAGCCGGGGACATGATCGTTTCGCATCATTTGGCCGATGCCGGTTTGGTGAGAATACAGGCCAGTGAGCAGGGAAGCCCGCGTGGGGCAGCAGCGGCCTGTGTTGTAGAATTGGGTGAAGCGCAGGCCGTTGGCTGCGAGGGCGTCAATATTCGGCGTCGGAATCTCGGAGCCATAGCAGCCGATGTCCGAAAAGCCCATGTCATCCACCAGGATGACGATGATGTTAGGCTTGTCGGCAGCCGGGACGGAACAGAGAGTGGAAGCCAGCAGACAGACGAGCAGAACGAACGCTTTCATGGTGCGGGGTAAAGATAGGGCCAACGGGACCAGCAGGGCGGACAGGACAGAGAGGCGGATGGGTCGCGAGGCTGTATGATTAGGGAGCCGCTTTCAAATCCAGGCAGCGGATCACGGAGTTATTCCTGACAAAGGCGCGGCCGTTCGCGTAAGCGGGATGAGTCCAGACGACGGGGCGCTCCTTCACGTCAGGGCAATCCGGTTCGATGACCTTGGCGCGGCTGAGTACTTCGCATCGTTCGGGAGTGAGGCGCAGGATGAGCAGTTCGCCGTGTTCGGTGAAGCAGAAATAGCGGTCGGTGGTGTCGATCTGCGTTAGAAAGGCAGTGCCCCAGTTCACCTCTTTGCCGCGGCCCACAATTTCGTTATTCTCCCAGCACCGGGCGCCCGTGTCCCATTTCAGGCCCCGGATCTGGCCGTAGCTGCAGACACCGTACACATGGTCGTCGCGCAGGACGGGCGTGCAGAGGAGAGCATTGAGATGGGTGGTGCGGGTGGCGCTTTCCTTTTCAGTTTGCCAGACGATGTCGGGTTTAGCGCCGCCAGGTTTGAGCCGGAGCATTTTGCAGCCGCTCCAGTAGTTGCTGACAAGAACGGTGTCGCCATGCTGGCGAGGAGCGGCGATGCTGACGCCATACGTAACGCGCCACGGGATGTCCCAAAGCTCGCGGCCCGTATCGGGATCCACGCCGAAGATCGCATCTCCAGTGAATTGGACGATCAGCGGCTTGCCGTGATTGTCGCAGAGCACCGGCGGGCAATAACCGGGCTCACGCACGCTGAGAGCTTTCCAGCGTTCTTTGCCCGTTTTGAGGTCGAGCGAGAGGAGGCAGGAACCGTCCCCGGCGGCGAGGCAAAGGAGGGTGTCTTTGTAAACAAGCGGGTGGGCGGAGAAGCCCCACATGGGAGCCTTGCACTTGTAGTCTTTTTCGAATTCGCGCTCCCAGACGACCTTGCCGCTGGCGGCTTCAAGACAGGCCAGGCGGCCATGAATCCCGAGGAAATAAACGAGGTCACCGTGCACCGTTGGAGTAGCGCGGGGACCGGCGGGATAATCGACCGTGCAGGGGGTATCGCGTTTGTATTCCCAAAGAAATTTGCCCGTATTCGCATCAAGGCACAGGAGGCGTTCCGTGCCGGGGATGGCGTCTTTGTTAACGGGTTTGGGAGCGTTTGGATCGGCAGGGAGGCGATCGGGGAGAAAAACACGACCAACGGCCACAGCGGGGCCGGCGTAGCCTTTGCCGCATTTCACTTCCCAGAGGACTTTGGGTCCGGTGGCAGGGAAGGAGGCGCAGAGATCCTGCTCGCGGAAAACGCCGTCGCGTTTAGGACCCATCCACTGGGGCCAGTCCTCGGCGCAAAGAAGAGCAGGGCGGAGCAAAGCGAGGAACAGAAGAAGGGAGGAGTACCGCGGCATACGAGGCGAGTTTCCATGGCGGGACCCGGGAGGCAAGGCACCTGATCGCGGCGGACACCACATGAGAAATTGCTGGGCAGGCAGGGCAAAACGGTTAGATTATGGAAATTATAGTTATGGGATCGAGAATTCTAACAACGATTGGGTTATTTTGCCTTACGGTTTCGACTGTCGCTGCTCAGGAGAGTACGGCGACGAACCTGCGAATCCGGAATGTAGAGGGACGGGCGGTTGAATTGCGATTCGAGGGAAATGCGGGGCATGCCTACCGTTTGGAAAGCAGCGCGGACATGATGAACTGGAGTCCATTTGAACTGGAAGCCAACGTGACGGCACCGGGAAAATTTGAGAGTTTCGATGCGGGAATTCGCGCAGCGCGGCAGCGATTCTACCGGGTGCTCCCAGGAGGAGTGGATACAGGGACTCCGTTGCCGGAGCGGTTGAGCCGGAAATTGTCAGGAATGGGTGAGGGGTCAGGGGCGAGCACGCATGCTTACACGGTTTCGTGGCCGGAGTCGGTGCTCGCACCGGCGGGTGACCCGGCGTTTGGCGCAGGAGTGAACGACGCGAACCGGATGACCCGCGCGCAATTCCTAACGGCGCGTCAGGAGGGAATGGAAGCATGGCGCAGAGCAGGGAATCACGGGAATTGCGCGGGATGTCACAGTCCGGATGCGTTTGACCTTGCGCTCATCGGTTACAGCGACGCGGACATCACGCGGCGGGCGCTGGATCACGTCAGCGCGGAGGATGCGGGAAAAATTGTCAGGCTGGTAAAGGCAGTCAGGCAGGACTACGGGATCGAGCGGCCACTGCATCCGTTGAACTTCCGTCCTTTGCAACCGGGTCAGGAAGTGCTGCCCGGCGCCACGCATACGGCGCGGGACCTGGCGTTTGCGAATTATCTTAACGACGCGGTGAAGCTGATTTGGGCAAAAGATCGCATCGAGTCACGCGCTCAGGCAAAAGCGGCGCAGGAGCAGATGCTGACGCTGGATTTGCGAAAGCTGCGCACGGGCATACCCTTTGACCGGTGGTCGGAGGATCACACGCGCGGAGCGGAGCATCTGAGCGCTTCGGAGTGGCTTCCGATGATGGGCGTGCAACCGAAGGCGGGACAGGCATCGGCTTGGTATGCGCTGCACGATGCGTATTTGGCTGATCCCACGGATGCCAATTTCTGGGCTTACTACACACGGATCGACGAATTCCTAACACCCGTGGAGCCGGCGGGGTACGAGCGCGGCCAGGCATGGAGTCTTTTGAAATACAAGTCGGTTCAACTGGCGCAGCACATCATGCGGCATTAGTCGCTGGCATTTCCGAATCCGCTGGCGGGGGTGGCGGGCACACTGGCGGCGAACCGGGATACGGTGCTGGCGCGGAACCCCTTGTTTCGAACCGGCGATCATGTGAGGCGGTTTCCGCTGTATGCCGATGCGGCGAATCCCTCCACGGTGTTCCCGGCCTATCTTGCGCCAACCATTCCTGCCACGCAGGCGGCATTGCGGGATCAGAATGACAATTTCCTGCGGGTGTGGTTCTGGATGGGCTGGGTTTACGACCCGGCGATGCTGCTGAGCGACAGCATTTTTGCCACGGTGGAGGGAGACTATCTTTATTCCAGTCTGCTCCAGCACTACAAGGTGCATCATGCGTTTGTGGTGGCGATGACCTCGGTGGCGAAAGCGAATGCTTCGCCGTGGTTCAACGCTGCAGGAGTGGGCGTGGCAGGACACGGGAAATGGGCCGCATTCAATCCCTTCATGGTGCTGCACCACATTGAACGGAACCGCAGCGAGCCGCCGGCCAACGACGCGCGCAGAGCGATGCATGACCGGATGTATTCGAACACGGCGCGGATGTGGATTTATCTGGTACAGGAGGACCTGGAGCTAACGGGCAAAGTTTTCAGTCGCGAACTGGTGCGCGGCAGTATTCGCTTCGCCCGCGCGTGGCTGAATGACACGGAGGCGGCAGCGGACCACGCGCCGCTGGATGCGGTGATCGCTGACATCGAGGCCAGGCTGAATACAGCACAGGAACTGCGTACGGATTTCGGCACGCCGGATCTCCCTGATTCGCTGCCTTTCTAACCAGATTCCGCCAGAAGCCAACGCCGGGCCGGCAGGTTGCCGGTTGGTCTTGTGAGAGATTCGACGCCGGCTGAGCCAAAGAAAACCGGAGGTGCGTGTTCAGGACAGTGAGGGGGCGGGCTTTTTGAGAACCTTTACCGTCTTTCTGATTACCCCCTTTCAACAGTGGGCGATGGATAACGGCATCCCAACAGATCCGGCGGCCAATGGCGGAGATAATCTGCTTCGCTTTGCGTTTGGGCTCGCTGCGCATACCTCCTGTCTCGGACAGATAGTGGTCAATGAAGGCATCGTGGCTGCGCGGGGCGGACCGGCGGTGCTTGCCGGCAACAAGCCAGCCCTCATCTTTGCCCGCAGAAAAGGATCGCTTCTAACCATGACGCCTCATTTAGTTCCAGCCTCAGCACATGGGAGGACCACACCACCGCTTCTACCGCAGTAGTGGCAGAGGATGAAATGATTGAGGCCTGCCGGGTTGAATTTCCGGAGGTTTTGTCCGACGGCAAGCCCCCCCGCTTCGCGCGTCTCACCATTTCAACGCCTTGAGCCTTTGGCGGATCGTTCGACCGGTCTACGGAGAGCAAATTTACGCGCCGGCCAGTTCCTTCAGCACGACCCCGCCATCCGTGACACGGCGGGGACGCTGGAGAGGATCGAGGAATTCACTGGCAGGGTCGATGCCCAGCAAATGAAAAAGTGTCGCGGCGAGATCGCGCGGGCGGACGGGGCGATCTTCGGGCAGCGCGCCGATGCGGTCGCTGGCACCAATAATTTGGCCGCCTCCAATGCCCGCGCCGGCAAGGGCGATGGAAAACACGCTGCCCCAGTGATCGCGTCCGCCATTGGCATTGTGTTTCGGTGTGCGCCCGAATTCGCCCATGGCGACGACGAGCGTCTCCGACAACAAACCGCGCTGGTGAAGATCGGTAATAAGTGTGGCGAAAGTGCGGTCGAATTGAGGGCAGAGCACATCGCGCACGCGGCCGGAATTGTTAGCATGCGTGTCCCACAGCGGGCTGCCTTTCACTTCCTTGTCCCCTTCGCGCGGCCAATTCACCTGCACGAGACGCGTGCCGGCCTCCACAAGACGGCGGGCGAGGAGAACACTTTGGCCGAATTTGTGAGGACCATAGGCTTCGCGAAGGGCGGGCGATTCACGCTCCAGCGCGAATGCGGCGCGGTTCTGCTCTGAGTGGAGAAGATCGAATGCCTTCTGCTGCTGCTGGCTCATTTCGGTGACGGCACCGCTTTTCACGGCGGAGGCGAAGTGAGTATCCATCTGGCGAAGGAGATCGAAGCGTTCGGCGAGGCGCGCGGTGGTTAGGCTGTCCTCAAGCGTTAGGCCATCGATGCGCACGGGCTGCCGCGAGGGATCGCACTTCAGAAGCGTCGGATGCCATTTCGATCCCATGAATCCGCCGTTCTGTCCGGGCCAGACGATGTGTCCGTCATTGTAGATTTCGTCAGGGAGCACCACGGAGGAGAGCGGCGAGCGTGTAGATGGCTTGAGCGCGCCGACGGCGGCGGCGATGCCTGGCCAGTCGTCGGGGCTGGGTGGAACGTTTTCGGCTTTGCTGAGCGGCTCGTAGCCGGTGAGCATGCAGGCGCCGCTGGTGCTGTGCGAATGGATGTCCGTGCACATGCTGCGGATGACGGCGAGATGGTGCGCCACCTTCCCGGTATGCGGCAGTGTTTCGCAGAACATCATCCCCGGCACGCTGGTGCTGATGGGCCGGAAGCCATTGCGGATCTCTGCGGGCGCATCCGGTTTCGGATCGAAGGTCTCATGCTGCGGCGGCCCGCCGCTAAGAAAGAGAATGATGCAGGATTTTGCACGTCCGAACGACGCCCCGCGCGTTCCCGGCGAGGTTGCGCCAGCCTTCGCCGCCAAAAGTTGGGGCAATCCGATTCCCAGCGCGCTGAGGCCGCCGACACGCAGCCACTCACGGCGGAAGAGCGGACGGCGGAGGGGAAGCGACAGCATAACCTACACTGGCATCTCCGCGCCGTGCGTCAACCTGGCCCCCCTGCGCATTATCCAAATGTTTCGCGGAACGCCGCGTGGTTGACAAAGGGGGCAGCTCTTCCACAAAAAGCGCGGTTCCCAAAACCGTCATGCGGGCAACTGGGCCGAAACATGCCGCATTCGTTGAAAAAAGGGTGTCTTCTTTCTTCAGCGTGGGCGAGTGTTCCTTCCATTCATGAAAAGAATCCTCATTATTGTTGGCGTCGTCGTGGTCCTTGCGGGCATTGGTATTTATTTCTTCTTCGGTGCCCTGATGAAGGCAGCTTCGCGGGGGGATGCCGCGGTGGCGGCTTTGCACCGTGCCTACAATGCCAATGATACTGCAGCGATTCACGCGTCCGCCTCCCCCGCCTTTCGCGAGGCGGTGCCTCTGGAAAAATTCACCCCCTTCATCGACAACCTGCGCCAAAAACTGGGGGAATGGAAAAACAGCGAGCGCACCAGCGTCAATTTGAAGACCACTAACGGTAAAAAATTCCTGGAATTGACCTGCTCCGCCACATTCGCTAAAGGCGAGGGGACCGAGGAGTTTGCATTCGACTACGATGGCGATGAGCCCCTGCTCATCCGTTACTTTGTGCAGTCTCCTGCCCTGATCGACAAATCAGTTTCAGCGGTGCAAGGGAAGGAAGGAGAATCGAAGACGCCGAATCCCTGACAAGTTCGGAATACCTTCCGGCTGGCTCGCTCTTTGAGGAGCGCAGAACACCGGCCCGGCTGTGATCTTCCGGGCCGCGTTGAAAAGTAATGTAATATCCGGGCCGCGAATGCGAATATCCCGCTACAGCCATGAAAAAACTACTCATCATCGTCGCACTCATCCTCGTCCTTGCGGGATTTGGCATTTACAAACTGGTCGGCGCCTTTGGACGTGCCGGTGAGCGGGGAGATGCCGTCGTATCGGTTTTTCACCGGGACTACAACGCGAAAAGCGCTCCGGCGATGCACCTCGCCGCGACGCCCGTTTTTCGCGAAAGTGTACCACTGGAAAAGTTTACGTCGTTCGTTGGCATGCTGCACGACAAGCTGGGTGAATGGAAGAGCGGTGAGCGCACCGGCCTCAATATGAAGACCGAAAACGGCCACGAGACGCTGGAACTCACCTACAGTGCCACGTTCGCCAAAGGTTCCGGCACGGAGGAATTTCTGTTCGACTACAATGGCGACGAGCCGAAGTTGATTCATTACAATGTGAAGTCTCCGTTGCTCGCCAGTGCGGACGCAGGGGTGGAGGCGACAGGCGGAGAGGCGAAGACCACCAACCCCTGACAAAACGCTGCCCCCGCAGGACGGCAGCGCCCAGGGCTACTTTTTTTGCCACTCCACGAGTTTCTCCTGCATCTTCATTGCGATCTTTGTATTGGCGTCGAAGCCGGCATCCGCGATTTCCTGCTGCACCTGGCGGAGCGCGGCAATTCCCGCGTCATTGCCATCGCGAAGCTGGACATAGTAGGCCCAATAGGAGCGCCTCCAGAGACGTTCTTCGGGGGTGGGCGCGAGTTCCGCCGCCTCAGCCGCATGTTTTACCGCTGAGTCGTAAAGACCCGCGCCTTTCTCAAGGTTCGCCTGTTCCCAAAGATCATTGGCGCGATGCTGCGGAAATTTCTTCATCATCTCTTCGTTCACCCAAAAAGCCTTCTCCGCATAGCCGGCTTTGAGAAAAGCGTCCCGGGCCTTTTTGAGAACACTCCGAACGTCCGCGTGGTTGGGATTGTGCTGCAAAAACGTCAGGTAGCCTTCTCCGGCAATAGCATATTTGCCGGCTTCAAAATACTCGTCCGCCTTCAGATACCCTTCGGCGGCAGCGAAAAGCGCATTTCGATCCGCGGAGCCCTTTTCCATGTTCACGCCGTCCATCGCCGATTTAAGGGACGTGATCGACTTTTCAATGCCGCGGAGCCGTTCCTCAAGGGAAGCAGATGCAGCGCCCTCCGCAGCACCGGCCCTGGCGGAATCCGTTGAAGACACTCCCGTCATCCGGGAAATTTCTTTCCGAAGGGCAGCGACCTGCGTTTGCAAGTCCTCGATCGCCCGGCTTTCCCGCGAGCCGGAGCCGGAACCGGGGTTTTCATCGCGAGTGAACAGCAGATACCCTGACAGTCCAAGGCCGAGAACCGCCGCACTTGCGAAAACGGCATTCCTGATCCCTTTCATGCCGCAAGCTGCGCTCCCCAGGGCTACCTGCAACGAGCATTTTATCGCATCGACGTGTTAAGACAAAACGGCGCATTTCAAATTTCCAGCGGGGTCGCCACTCTTGGGCCTTTATGGCGCAGTTCTCCTTTAAGTTTCAGGACTTTTCCTCCCGTTTTACGAAATCGTCGCGGTGAGCGGCCTTTCCCGGCTTGACGGGGAGGAAGGGTTGAGGCTTGGATAGGAACGCGAACAAACTGGCCGGTCCCGGGGCATGAAATCCGCTTCTACGTGGAAAAAATCAGACAACCGGCGGCGCTGAGCCGGTGCCATTCGCGTTTTCCCCGCCTGGTCCCCTGTATGATCTTTGAACCCCATTCTTTCCATTCGCCCTCCAATTTTCTAAACTACTCTGAAAAATCCCGGAACCGCACCCCGCGGTTCGGCGGCACACTGTCCCTCATGAGCGAATCCGACATCCTGGCCACTTTGGTCAACAAGGCGAACGGCGACGAAGTCGTTCTCCCGGAGATTGCCATATTCGGACGCAAGAAGGAGAGCACCATCTGCCTGCCGGACAACCGGGTCAGCCGCCGACACGCCATGATCCGGCGGCAGGAGGAGGGGCAGTATTGGTTTTACGATCTCGGAAGCTTCAACGGGAGTTATGTAAACGGCGAGCGGGTCACCACCGTCCGGCAACTCGAAGGGGGGGATGTGATCCGCATCTGCGATTTCGAATACAGCTTCGACCTCCAGCGGCCCGGCGACGGGGAGCCGGAGGTGCAAACCGACATGCAGGTGGTGCCCATGATTATCCTCGTGAGCGATATCAAGGGCTTCACGCGCCTGTCGGAGGTCATTCCGCATGACGAACTGGCCCAGGCAATCGGGAGTTGGTATGGCTACTGCGATCAGGTCCTGACGGAGCACGGCGCGGCCATCGATAAATTCATCGGCGATGCGGTGCTGGCCTACTGGACAGACACGTCCGTGAACGCCAGGAAGTGGGCGCTTTCGGCAGCGCGTTATCTGCGGGACAGTTGCGATCTCATTCAGGAGGAGATGAAATGGACGTTCGAGCGCTACGGGATGAACTTTTCAAGCGGCGTGGCGCTTCACCTTGGTGAAGTATCGTGGGGGCAGCTCGGCCAGGGCGGTCTCACGATGCTCGGCGACGCAGTGAACACCACCTTCCGCATTCAGGCGCTCACGCGGTCCCTTGGCAGCGATGTGCTGGTGAGTTCTGATTTTCTCAAGGGATGGAAAGATGGCGCGCGCCACGTACGTCCGCTGGGGACGCATGAACTCAAAGGCCGTCAGGCCACGGTGGACCTTTTCGCCGTCGAGAGTGCGCCGGAACTGTTCGTGCGATGAATGGCTCGAGTCCCTGGGAGCGACATCACCAAGAGGGGCCTGGACCGGAATGCGAACCCATGCTCCGCTGCACGGCATGAAGTCGGGGACATCGAAGAAAAAGGAGAGCTGGCTGGGAGTGGTCATTACCCTCATCCTGTGTCTCGGTTTTCTTTACTGGTGGTTCCGTCCGGACCCTCATTCGTGGCAGCATGAAAGTGCCGGCCAGTTGGTGGCGCGCGCCCTGAAGGAGCCGTCTCCGCAGAGTCGCGTGGAGCAGCAGGTGATCGACTTCGATTTGATGGAGATCGCGATTTGTCAGGTCGGCATCAAACTGGTGGACGAAGCGATGGTTACTGCGAAGGGAATCTCTGATCCCGTGGTCAAACAGCGTGCGGCGAAACGGCTCGCGCAAAGTTTTCTTCACAGCGATCCGGAGGATCTGGGCCGGGCTCTGAGGTTTGCAGACCTTCTCACCGAGCCCTCGCAGCACAGTGCGGTGCGCGCGGAAATCCTGGCGGAATTGGCGGAGGCCGGATTTCCTGACGCGGCTTTGCCCGAGGCGAAGACCGCTTTGCAAAAAGCATCGCTCGCCCGCCGCATCGCGATCACCGGCGACAGCGCAAAGGAAACCGCTAAGCAATTGGTGGCGGACGCTGAAAAGGAATTGCCGTCACTCCCAAAGGTCGAGGGGGATGCCGTGCGGCTGGAAGTGGCATGGGCCAAAGTAAACCTGACACTCACAGACAGTCCCGCGGAGGCCATCACAGCCATTGAAGCGCTGCCCGCGCCGGAGCAGGAGAAACTGTGGGTGGACCTCACACTCCAGTGCCTCAGCCGGACGGATGCGGAATCCTGCGTAACTGACGTGATGCAGCATATCAAAGACACCGCGTTAAAACGAAAACTGGAAATCGATTCCCTTGCGATGCGGGTGAAACTGCGGCCGCCGGAGGAACTCATCGCCGAATGCAAAACGGAGGCCGGTGCTGCGGCCTCCCCGTCCGCTAAAGTAGCAGCTCTCATTTCCATGGCCGACGCCCAGCGCGCCGCAGAACCGGAGATCCTGAGTCCCGCGGCTGACGCCACGCTCAAGACTGCTCTGTCCACCGCCCGCAACATTCAGAATCCCGCGGAACGCTGCCGCGCCCTTCTTACCCTAACACGAAAGTTTTTGGACCCTCCGCTGCTTGGAGAGGCCAAACCCATTCTCGACGAAGCCGCCAAAGATGCCTCGCTGGTCGAGTCGGCGGCGGAGCGCATGGCCTTGCTGGTGCTGGTGTCCGAGGAGAGCTACAAGCAGTCCGACGAAGCGCAGGCAGTGAAATTGATGGAGGACGCCGCGCAACTCGTGGACAAATCCTCTGACGCGGGCAGTCTGGAAATGCTGGCCCTCGCGGTGATTCGGCGGGGCGACTGGCCACGCGGTCTGGCGCTCATCGACCGCATCCCGGACGCTTCCGCGCGCGCCGCCGCACTGGATAAGGCGGCGGACAAGGCGGCGGACGACAGCATCTCCATGAATCCCGCCCAACCCCCGCCGCGCGGCGCGCCGGTGGACGACATTCGCCGGCAGGCAGCGGGTGATCACACACAAGTCATCGCCCTGGTGGAAAAGCAGCGCGCCGGCTACGCCCGTGCGCGGGCATGGCTGGCAATGGCCAAGGGGGTCATCGGACCTCCGGTTCCCGCGTCCGGAAATCCTGAACCGCCGCCGGAAACGAACGTGGAAGCCCCCATACCCGAAAAGTAGAGAGTCTCCTGGCCGGGTGGCCTGTGCCGGTCGTAGTGCGCCAAAACCAACTGTTACCCGGGTAGAGAGCGAAGAGAGCTTCGTTGCGCCAAAAGGGTGTTACCCAAGGCTGTCCTTGGAAACGAAGGAAACGGGCGGTCAAAAACCGTGGTTCCCGCTTCCTCCGTTCCGTTTTCAAGGGTGCTCTGGCGATAAGCCAGAGCCTTTGGCTTTTCAAGTCCGCAACAGCCGCCTGGCTTCGATGAGTTTCTTCTTTTGTTCGATCTCCCGTGTGAGTTGAAACGGGTTGAGCTGCCCGTGCAGGGCGCGCAGTTCGGTTTTCGTTTCCGGGCTGACTTCGGCGGCCATGAGCACGCGTGCGTAAGGGGTCTGCGCGTCACCATAGACGCGCAGCGGGGACTTGCCCTCGCGCCGTTTCTTTTTCTCCAGTTTGTGGGTGGGCAGAAAGTGATTGTGCAG
>DASZQB010000047.1:0-78420 GCA_035550135.1 Verrucomicrobiales bacterium | reverse complement strand
GACCGCTCGCCAGTGCGATCGCCCAGTGCGCCATGGCGCATTCCTGATCGAGTTTGGTCGCTTCGGTGAATGAACGAATGGCCGCTCCGTGATTGAAGCCGTGCAGGAAGGCCATGCCCTGATCGAAATAACGCTGGGATTTTGGCGAGTCCGTAGTGACGGTCATCCGGTGTTTGCCAAGGCCTTCGTAGAATGGCTCCGGCGCACCGAAGGCGTGCAGGGCGGAAAGGCCAAGCACGGCTCCGGCAAGAAAGCCGGCGAGACAAACCTTCGGCTGTGAACACCGAAGCAGTGAGTATTTCAGGGTATGTTTTTTCATGGGGGGGATTGGACGGATCAGGGTTTCTGATCACGTCCGGGGAATCGTGGTATTCGCATCCCCCGCCGAGACATTGCTGCATAAACCGATTTCTAATCCAAAATTCGTGCCGGATGCACGAATAATACTCAATCACGCCCTCCCTGAATGGCATGGTTTCGGCACGAAATAATCGTTAGGGTTCCTTTACCGGCCGATGCGCGGAAAAGGAAACGTGCCAGGAAATCCGAATGGCCCGGGTGCCCCTGTCCGCCTCATCTCCGACCATTTTTGTCTGCGAATTCCCGTCCGCAGTTTCGCTTTGAGGGGGAACCGCTCTGCGGTCTTCAGTGTGCTGTGCAGCAGCGGCGCGCAGGCAATTAGAAGGAGTGCAAACGCGGCGACGAACAACGGAAGGCCGATCGTTACGAGGTGAAGCGACTGCGGGTCCGCCATCACGAATGATTCAGGGGCATGTCTCGTGAGGCGTGATACCGTAAACCAAAATAGCAAAAAGAGTTCCATTGAAAGCGGGTGATGCACCACGCGTGCCGCAGATTGCGGAATCGATTGCGGCCCTGAGATGGCTCATTTTCTGGGAGTCAGAGCATCATGCCATTCACCACGCGGGAGCTGCGGCTCCGGCGGTCGCGCCTCTTCATCCAGCCGCCGTTGACGCGCGCGAGCCCTGATAATGGGGATAATGATCACAAGAAGCGTGATCACTCCGAGGGCCACAAAGTAGGGCCAAACGGGGTGCGTGTAGTGTTCAGGAGTGCTGGGCATGGCTGTGGGGGATTATGATGCCTTGAGTACGTTGCAGAGCGTATGCCAGAGCTTGACCCTTCCCGAAGCGCAGGACACGCAAACTGCAATCTTTTGCGGAGAGCCGGCGGGATGGCGCAGTCCCTTCAATCCGGAATTGTCCTGCGGATGATATTTGCTATAAGGCCTTATGGCCATCCCTGATTTTCGCGTGCTGTCGGCTGTTTATCCTGACTACTGGAAATATCCGGAGGCAATCGACGCGCGAAAACTCGTCGGCGGCGAAGCGCTCGATCCGGACATCCATAACACGTGCGCCATCCGGTTGAGCCACGCCATGAACATGGCGGACGTGCCTATTCCGCAAGTGTGGGAGACCATTTTGAACCGCAGGGGAAAGAACAAAAAGTACTACATTATCCGGGTGCTGAAATTCCGGTCGTGGATGGTGTTTCAGTTTGGAAAACCGGACTACGATTTCGTCAAAAAGCCCGGTGACAAGTTCGACCGCAAGCGAATCGAAGGCACAGACGGGGTGATCCTTTTTGACATTGGTTTCAAGGACGCCACCGGACATGTTGACCTGTGGTATCAAGATAAATTCAGTCACGAACACAACGCGGGGAAGGACTACTTCCTGCTGGCGGACCGGATTTCGCTTTGGTCCACCGGCATTCGTACAACGTCGCCGGAGGTCTGACCTGTTTCGGTTGCCTGCCTATCTCCTGTTCCGGGCTCGCCTTCGCAGGCTTTGGGCAAGTTCGTCAGTGTTGAAGGCCGCCTGAATCCAGTTCACCTGCGGCTTGCTGCCGGGGATGAGGAGAACCTCCACCACATCATAGCGCCACGCAATGTCAGGAACTCCGAGAAGGCGGAGCCATGCCGACGCGCCGCGCAGAATGAGACCCTGCTTGTCGAGAGTGACGGCCTGTGCCGGGCGGCCAAACGCGGTGCTGGTGCGGGTCTTCACTTCGACAAAGGCCAACACCTTTCCGTGCCGGCAGACGATGTCCAGTTCACCGCCGTCGGGGCCGGTGAAGTTTCGAAAAAGTACCTTGCAGCCGTTCACCGAAAGCCATCGCGCCGCCACCGATTCTCCGCGCCGGCCGATAATATCTTTTCCCGCCGCCGAAATTCGTTCAGCACTCCAGACCGAGTTGAGCAGGGGGCTGAAGCGCCGGATGAGAAAGGCGGGCAGAATTCGCATCTGAAGGATCGCTCTTCTAACGGCGATTGCGATGCGCGTCCAGCCTGTCTGCACCCTGCATTGACGGAAAGAGACAGACCTGAAGCAGACTTGACTTTCTGCCGTCATTTGGAAAGCAATGCCGTTATGAGCAACTTGCGTTGTGTATCCCGCCGCCATTTTTTGTATTGTGCCGCTGCGGTGCCTCTGATGTCCGGAGTGCCGGCACGGGGAGCGGAAAATGCGGCGGCTCTGGACGCCTCACAAATGGCGGCGGTTGCGGCCACTGTAGCGGCAAGGGAAAAGCTTGGCGATGTTTCCGCTCCCTTTCGTCAGGGAGCACAGGCGCGGATTGCCGAAGCGATGAAACAGTATGCGGCCGTGGTGACGGAACTTGCAAAGGCGCCGCCATCGCGGCTCCTCGCTTTGAACTGGGCGCTGAGACAGTATGTGATCCCTGCGCGCCAGGCCGTATATGCGAAAGCCGCGCGCAGCCAGCACGTGGACGGCAGCGTGACTTCGTTTGGTAAGGATAATCTCAAATGCAACAAGCTGGTGGCGGACGCTTACGCCGCCGGCGCAGGATGCGGTTTAAGCACAGGCACCGGCTGGTATGATACGGGCACTGGTACCGGCTGGCCGGCCATGCGGGACGGAGATTCGATCTGGCCGCCGCAGGCGAACGATCTGGCCAACCCCGCCAAAAACATCCGCAGCCTGACAAATGCGCGAAACCTTCGCTCCGGTGACGCCAAAGCAGAACCGGAGCTTGGCGACATCATCGCTTTTCCCCTGGAGGGCGGGGCCGGGCACACCGGCCTGTATCTGGGAAAAAACCTGATCGTTAGCGCCAAGGAAACCGGCATCGAGGTGCATCCTTTGGAATACGAACAGTCCCAGCACGGGAATGTGGTGCGCATCCGCAAGTTCACGGGTTCGGGAAAGTGACCGCGTGGCACGGTTAGGACGATCCAGCGCAGTTTTCGCATCTGCTTGTTTGACAGGAAGAAAAGTCTTAATAGAATCCTCAGCTTCCGTGAAATCTGCCGCCTCCACCTCTTACAAACCGCTCCAGCTTCCGCTTTGGAATGTCGAGGGCGTTATGCATGCCCGCGTCAATCGCGGGGATCGTGCAGGCGGCAGCAGTCCGGGATAAACACAAAAGAACCATTTTTTATCCACCCGCTGTCGCCCGCCGCTCTGAGAAGACCGGCGGGTTTTTGTTTTCCATTTTTTCCCTGTCACTCCCATGAAAGACATTTTTGCCGCTTTCCGCAGGCTGCCTGCGCCCTTTTGGGTGCTGGCGGGCGGCACCTTCGTGAACCGGTTCGCGACTTTCCTGATTCCGTTCCTGACGCTCTACATGACGCGGAATCACTACACGACGTGGGAAATTGCGATGGCGCTGACGGCGTATGCGGTGGGAGGATTTCTCTGTTCCTTCGTGGCCGGACTGCTTGCGGACCGGTTCGGACGGAATCGTGTTATGTCGATATCCCTTTTTCTGGAAGCCTGCTGCGTGCTGGGGATGGGGTTCGCGGATACGTTCGTTTCCATCGCCACGCTGGCCGGTTTGGCCGGATTTGTGGCTCAGGGAGCGCAGCCGGCAACCCAGGCGCTGATCGCAGACCTTGTGCCGGATGGGGACCGGGTGGCGGCGCAATTGGCGATTCGGGTGGCAATCAACGGCGGCTGGGCGCTCGGTCCGGCGGTGGCGGGATTTGTGGTGGTCTCCCACAGCTACCTCTGGCTGTTTGTTGCAGACGCCATCAGTTCCGCGTGTTTTGCGGTGCTGGCGTGGTTTTTTCTGCCAAAGGGAAAGCCCGCGGGCCGCAGCGGCGGACGGTGGGGGCCGGCGCTCAAGGCGCTGCGCGCCTGTCCACCCATGGTCGGCATCCTCGTGGCCACGCTGTGCGCCAGTTTTGTCTTCCGGCAATTGTGCATCACGCTCAGTCTCTATTTCACCGACAACGGTCACACGGAAGCCGACTACGGCATCGCGCAGTCGTTGAACGGCATTATGATCATCGTCTTCGAAATTCCGTTGACCGCGATGACGGCGTGGCTGACCTACCGTGCCGGAGTGGCGTGGGGTTTCCTGCTGCTGGGGCTGGGAATGGCAGTCAATATGCTGGGTGCCAGTCTGCTGATCCTGAACGCCGGGATGGCGCTGTTCACTCTTGGCGAAATGCTGTGTCTCCCGCGTCACGCGGCGTGGGTCCAGCAGTTGGCGCCGGTGGACATGCGGGGACGGTTCAGCGGATTCGTGGCATTCTCATGGCTGGGAGGAAATCTTCTGGGAACCTGGGCGGGTTTGGAACTCTATCGTTTCAGCCCGCAGTTTCTGTGGGGGCTGTGCGGTCTCGTGGGAGTGATTTCGGCTGTAGTGCTCCTTTGCCTTCGCCCGTATCAGGCTGCGGCACCGGATGACAGTCAGCCGGAATGTGCCTAGGATGCGCCCATGAGTGAACCCGCTCCTGCGCCGTCCGTTATCGAATCGAAATCCAAAGTGCGTCAGATCAAATATTTGACCGTTGGTGAATTTGTGGACCGGCACGGCGGGCATCTGCATCTCGAACCCGGGGGGCGGAATGGTGGCCGTGAGCGAAAGATCAGCGAACCTTCCACCAACCGGCCGGGTCTGGCGCTGGCCGGATTCTATCTCTATTTTGCCTACAAGCGCATCCAAGTGCTCGGTAATTCCGAGTTCGCCTATCTGAACAGCCTGTCGGAGGCGGCTCAGCGCAAGGCGTTTCGGGCGGTGTGCCAAAGCGATATACCGTGCATTGTCACCTGCCGGGGACGGCACTTGCCGCCGGATATGCTGGAGATCGCAGACGAAGCGGGAGTCAGTGTTTACCGGTCCTCCATGAACACGATGAAGTTCATCAATTCCTGCACCCTGTGGCTGGACTGGGAGTTTGCGCCTGTTGCCAGTGAGCATGGGTGCATGGTGGATGTGAAGGGAATCGGGGTGTTGATCAAAGGCGAGAGCGGCGTGGGCAAAAGTGAAGCGGTGCTCGGCCTGCTGGAGCGGGGCGCGAGTCTGGTGGCTGACGACAAGGTAAGGTTTCGCGCGCCCGAGGGACGGGAGTTGACCGGCATGGCGGAGGAACTTGGCCGGTTCCATCTGGAGGTGAGAGGGCTCGGGATCGTGAATGTGCCGCTCCTGTTTGGCGTGGCCTCCATGCGGGTGGAGAAGCGGCTCGACCTCGTGGTTCATCTCAAGCCGCTGGAGAAATTCGTGGAGATGGATCGGCTGGGCACGGAGCAGCGGTATTATCGTCTGATGGGAATCGACATTCCGTACGCCGAGATTCCGGTAGCGCCGGGGCGTGATGTGGCGCGCATGGTGGAGGTGGCGGCACTGGAGTACAAGCTGCGGAGTTTCGGTCATCACAGCGCGGTGGAATTCAACAAGAAGCTGTTGCAACTGATGGAGGAGAAACGCATCAGTTAACCGATATTCCCCCGGCGCATGGTTTCCAAAGAACTCACGATCATCAATAAACTCGGCCTGCACGCCCGTCCTGCGGCCATGTTTGTGAAGGTGAGCAGTGCGTGGGATGCAGAGGTCACCGTGGAGAAGGACGACGAGCAGGTGAACGGCAAAAGCATCATGGGGCTCATGATGCTTGCCGCGGGCTGCGGAGCCAGGATTACGGTGACCGCCGAGGGCAAAGACGAGGTGGCAGTCCTCGAGAAACTGGAGGCCCTTGTGGCGGGGGGCTTTACCGAGGGTGCGGCGACGAAATAGTCCCTGCGCGTCCTTTCAATAAAACCGCACCTGTTGCAGGCCCTCACGCTGTTCATACTCCGGCTGCACGGGCATCAGGAAACGCTGCTGGCGCGGGATGAGGAGACGGACGGATGCGTTCTCACCATTGCGCCATTCGTGCTGGTCCATTCCGTCCAGCACGTAATGTCTCATGGGCTGGAGGTTTTCGTTGAGCACGTAACCGGCGTCGAGGAGCTGGCGGTATTCGCGGCGCATGGGCATGGGCTCCCACTTGATAACGGGCACGCCTTCATCCGGGATATCCGCAACGGATTTCCCGCGGGAGGTGCCGGCGCGGCGATCGCTTTCAAGATTCAAGACGGCCACCGCAGCGGCTGCGGCTGCGGCGGGCGCCACCATGCGCCGCCACGGAAAGGAGGTGACCTTGTTCGTCTGATGAGCCGGAAGGGCGGGCTCCATGCGGGCCTGCAGGGAGCGCAGCAGGTCGCGTCCAGGTGCGACAGGCGTCAGCGACTGCAACTCACGTTCCAACTGGAGCAGGGAAGGGTCCATGGAATCGGAAAATTCAGAGTTCATGCTAGCTTGGCGGGAGTAAGGGTTCGGCGCAGGCGTTCCAGCGCGTAGCGATAGCGGCTGGCGGCGGTGTTCATGGGAATGTCGAGAGTTTCGGCAATCTGCTCGAAGGTCAATTCACCCCAAATTTTGAGAATGATGACCTCCTTGTAGTAATCCGGCAGGGTTTGAATGGCCTGCTCGATTTGCCGGGAGCGTTCGTCCTGTTCCAGGGAATCCTTGAACCAGACGGTGTCGGTAGTGCCGTCCAGTTCCATGGCGCGGGTTTCGCGGTTGGCCCGGCGGATGTTTTTGCGGGCCTGGTCGATGGCGGACCGGCGGATTTGGGTGAAAGCGGCAGCGAGGCAGGGCTCATTGCTGCCATCTTCGGACTCGTCGATCATGCCGCTCTTCCAAAGGCGCAGCATGGCTTCCTGAAGCACGTCCTCCGCATCCTCGGAGGTGCGGGTTTGCTGCCGGGCGAACAGGAGGAGCCGGGAACCGTGGTTGTTGAACCACTGTTTCCATGCAGCCGGGGGGGAACTGGTCGTATTCATGAGGGGGTCAGGATACTAATCGTTGCAGATGAAGCGGTCCGACACCGGAAATTTGTTTCAAATTTTCATCCCCCGGGGAACCTGATGGCGGCATCCGGGAAGGGATTGCGAAGGATAATGCGCTGCGGGTTGCCCGAAAATCTCAACAAAAGGAGTGTCCGGTGGTCAAAAATCCTGGAAGGGGCGTCTCAACCGTGCATTGCCGCAAAAATAACCTTGCGCGGCGGTGCGGGAAGAGACGACATCCTCCGTTAGCCGCCATCCTTTTTCTCCAAAACACACATGAAGCCCCTTCCCGCGACTTTTGCCGCTCTCGCCTGCGTTTTCTTTGGTCTGCCCTCCTGCTCCGTGATGGATTATACCGATCCGAGGCCGAAAAATCATGCGGCGGACCCGAAGGCGGTGGTGCCGCAGGACTTTCTGTTCTCGCGCTACCAGCCGTTGAACACCTGGCTGGACCAGCCGGTGCGGGTGCAGATCATGGATGTGCCGCTGATGAGCGTCTTCGATCACCAGACACTGCGCGGACTGCAGTATTCGTGGGTAAAGCCGCCCAACTCGAATCCGCTGGTCTTCATCGACAAGCTGGCGATGACGCGCCGGCAGTTGCTGTGGGCGCTGGCGCATGACCACCAGTTGCACATGACACCGGCCTTCGGGCCGCGCGGGGAGGTAATCGCCATTGAAATCCGTTCGCGCAGCGTGGACCTGCCGGACCAGTAACCACCCGTCATTGCATTCATGGCCAGCGCCGCAGTCGTCAACTTCGCTCCCGAGCCCGGCTCCGTGGAGATTCGTGAGAAAGAAAAGCCATCGATCGGGGAGGAGGATGTGCTGATGGAAGTGGCTGCTGTAGGCGTGTGCGGGAGCGACCTTCACCAGTGGACGTCGTCGCACAGTTGGCCGGTGAATTATCCCGTGGTGCTGGGGCATGAATTCAGCGGACACGTGGTGGAGACCGGCCGCTCGGTGAAGGGCTGGAAAGAGGGGGATCGCGCTGTGAGTGAGACGGCGGCGGTGATCAATCCGGACAGTCCCATGACGCGCCGGGGTCTCTACAATTTGGACACTTCGCGCAAGGGATTCGGTTATGGGGTGGATGGGGCGATGACGAAGTATGTGCGGGTGCCGGCCCGGTGTTTGCACCATGTGCCGGAAAGCCTGCCGCTGGAACGCGCCTGTCTCACGGAGCCGTGCAGCGTGGCATGGAATTCGGTGATCAACAATACGCGGCTGACGCCGGGAGACCGGGTGATCGTGCTGGGGCCGGGAACCATCGGCATTTTGTGCGCAGCCGTGGCGAGACTGGCGGGGGCGGAAGTGGCGATCGTGGGGCTTGAGGCTGATCGTCATCGCCTCAACATCGCGGCGCAGTATGGCTGTGAAGTGGTGGTGGGAGATGCCAAACCGTGGGCACAGAAACGCGACGGGCTGGGCGCGGATGTGATCATCGATGCCGCCGGGGTTTCCGCGACGCTGAAACTCGCGCTCGAACTGGTGCGGCCCGCCGGGTGGATCACCAAGGTGGGATGGGGGCCGCAGCCGTTGAACTTTTCGCTCGATCCGCTGGTGCAAAAGAATGTGACCCTTCAGGGGAGTTTCAGCCACAACTGGCCGGTGTGGGAGCGGGTGCTGGCCATGCTGGACAGTGGAGCGTTGGACATCGATCCCATCATTGGCGGTCAATGGCCGCTGCAACAGTGGCACGAGGCATTTGAAAAAATGCACCGCGGGGAAGTGGTGAAGAGCGTGCTGATTCCCAACTGACGCCGGGACGCGCCGTGTCAGGATCAGCGGCGTCCGCGATCGCGCTCGCCGCCATAGGCATTGCCCACAGCGCCGCCCGCCAGGAGGCCGACGGGACCCGCGACAACGGCCCCGCCGATGGCACCGACAGCGGTGCCGGTTTGAGCACGGGGACCCGTGGCGCAACTTGAGAACGCCGTGGCGGAAATCACCGCAAGGAGAATGAGGGAAAAGGGTTTCATTGGTAGATGACAGGTGGTGGAACATGCTGTTTGCACGAAGCGGGCCAGGGCCGGCTGCGCCGGAAATTTCAAACATCAAACTCCAAACTCCAGAGAAGCCCCGGCTGAGACAGCCGAAGGCAACCTTCAAACAGCAAGCGTGGGGATGGGGATAATGGAGAATGGATGGGGAAGGGATCATCGTGGATTGTGAATCGATGAATCGGTGAATCGTGAATCGGCTGGTTCGGAGGGCGGGGCTGGTTCGGAGGGAGTAAGAGTGAGAGTATGAGTATGAGTAAGATTCAGCAGCGGTAGGGCATGATGGATTTTAGGGGGCGGGGGGTGGGAGGATCGTATGGGATGGTGAGCCAGGGCGGGATGGGGTGGAGGATTTTTTCACGCCATTCGGGCATGGGATCGGGGTTGTGGTGGCGGAGGCGGTTGAATTCTTCGGCGGACATGGGGGGCGCCGGAGGCGCGGATGAAGGAGGAGGGGATGATGGGGAATGGGCGGGGGCGGAGGAGGGTGGTGAATCGTGAATCGTTGAATCGTGAATGGGGGAATCGGCGGGTTGGGAGGAGGAGGGCGATGAGGCTGGTTCGGAGGGTGGGGCGGGTTCGGAGGGAGTAAGAGTATGAGTATGAGTATGAGTATGACTAGGGGCGGGTTCGGAGGGGGTGGGGTTTGGTACGGAAGAAGTGGTTGGATTTGGTGCGATAAGGTCGGATTTAGCGGGAGATGGATCGGACGGGTCGGACGGGATGGACTGAGTGGACGACATGGACGACATGGACGGCATGAACTGGGGAGGAGGCTTGTCGTCGGCGTCGGTGTCGCGGGGGATGCCGTAGGTGAGGCGGCGGAGGCCTTCCAGGAGGCGGCGCTCGCCGGGGGATTCGGCGTCGTCCTCGGGGACGTTGGCGCGGTCGTGGATGGACTGCTGGATTTTGAGACGGGCGGCGGAGTGGTCGCCGCGGCGGAGGGTGGAGATGGCGCGCAGGAGGCCGGAGAGGTGTTTGAGGTTGGCGAGGGCAGGATCGTCAAGGTCGCCGTTCCATTTGCGGACGGCGTTGAGGATGCGGGCGGAGAGCAGGCGGGCGGCATGGTCGGCCATGAATGGGGAGATTTCTTCCAGCTCTGCTGCGTCGTGCAGGGATTCGCGGGTATCAGCGAAGAAGTCGCGGCGGATTTGCCATTCGAGGTAGCCGCCGTTGCGCCATTCGGACAGGTTTTGCTCGGTGATGGGTTTGTTATGGAAGAGTTCGCGGAGGATTTTTTTGACGGCGGGGAGGGAGTTGAGCCAGGTGATGATCCTGCGGCCGGGATCGTTGCGGTCGAGGCGGTGGTTGATGGAGGTGCGGAGGGGAAGGGGAAGGCGGGCGATTTTGCCGGTGCGGTTCATAATGGTGGATTTTGATTGTTAGGGTTGAGGTTTGTGAGAAGGGGTATCCAGCGCCGAAGCAGACCGGTTTTGCCGAAGCACCAAGCTCCAAGCACCAAGCTCCAAGCACCAAGCTCCAAGCTCCAAAGAAGCTCCAAACATTGAAGCTCCAAGGCGCGTTAGGAGGACGCGGGCGTGTTGGCGCGCTGTAGAATTCCGACGGGCCGTTGAGGGCCGGACGGCAGGTAAGTTGTAAGAATTAAGAGGTAAGATTTGGCTTTGTGTGATGATGGGGACTGAACATGGTGGAGCGCCGTCAAAAAGCCGGTGAAGGCCTGTGGTGACGCGTGGATGGGGGTGTGGACGCTACCAGGTCCCGGTAGGCTTTTTAGGGGCCGGGTTGGTGGCGTGGCCGTTGAGGGTAAGTCTTTTTACGGAGCCCGCGGCTGCACTTAGGGAGGTGTATAAACGCGAATGAAGTCAAATGATTCCGGCAGGAAATTTTTGGAGCGGAGAATCAGGGAGATTGAACCGGGAAAAGGGAGAGACGGCCGGAAGAGGATGGATGAAACGGGCCGGGAAATTTGTTAGGGGAGTGGTTTTGGGGCGGTTAGGGAGGGGCTTTGCTGCGGGCAAATTATGCGATTTTCCCGGGGTATCGTTACGTTCCGGAACGTAACGATAGGTTTTTACCCGGAGTGCCTGGAGAGTCATTTCCACGCTCCGGGGCTGGAATGGAGGGAGGAAGAGGTATAAAAGCGCCCGCCCGCCTCAAGCGTCGTCCCTTCCGAGGCGCTTTCGCAGGGTATTACGATTCATGTTCAGAGCGGCGGCGAGACGTGTGGGGCGGTTTTCAAAGTGAGGCAGGAGGACGGAGAGAAGACGGCTTTCCAACTGTTCATGCATGGTGTCGTAATTGATTCCGGGCTGCTTCAATCGCGCGGCGGCCCATGCGGTGAGTGCGTTGTGCAGGCGGCGGTCGATGGATGCGGTGTCCAGAGTGCCGCGGAGAGACGAGGGAAGGTGGGAGGGAAGGAGGAGCGGACCGGAGGACACCGATGCGGCGTGCTCGAGGGCGTTTCGCAATTCCCTAACATGGCCGGGCCAGTCCCATGAGGCCAGGCGCGTAAGCGTTTCCGGAGCCGCTTCAAGATCGCGTCCCGGGGCGATGCGCGCCAGAAGAGTTTTGGTTAGGGACGGGATGTCATCCATTCGCTGACGCAGCGCGGGCAGCACGATTTCGATGACGTTCAGCCGGAAGTAGAGATCCTTGCGAAAGCGCCCCGCCGTCACTTCGCCCGCCAGATCGCGATGCGTGGCGGCGATGATGCGCACGTCCGGATCGTCATGATCCCATGCAGCGAGAGCCTGGTTTTCGACGAGGCGAAGCAATTGCGCCTGATAGTCTGCGGGGAGGTCGCTTATTTCATCGAGCAGGAGCGTGCCTCCGCGGGCCTGTTCCATGAGGCGTCCTGAAAAATGTTCGCCGGAGGGAGGAAGATCGCCGCACGCCTGGGTAATGAACGGACCCGGAGCCCGGCTGCCGTGCGCGTGAATAACACGGGCGGCGAGGGTCTTGCCGCTGCCGCTGGGGCCGCGCAGAAGAACGGGCGCCGTGGACGTGCAGGCATGAGCGATCGCCTTGAAAACCGGCTGCATCGCTGCGCTGGAACCGGTTAGGACCGGCAGGTCGTGCGTCCGTTCCGGAGCGCCGCTGCCGGTCGCGGATGCCTGGCGGAGCAGGCCCTTCACCGCCTGCTCAAAAGAGGTCAGGTCCAGCGGTTTCACCAGGTAATCGGCCGCGCCCTGCTGGCGCGCCGCGACTGCGTTTTGCAAACTCCCGTGCGCCGTAATGATCAGCACCGGCACTTCCGGAAAGAGGCGCCGCAGTTCCGGCAACAGGTCCAGGCCGCTGCGGTCCGGCAATCCGATGTCCAGCACGATGAGTTTCAGCGAGGCACCGGACTGCTGCGCCTGCTCGAGACCTGCGCGGGCATTCGCTGTCACTTTCGTGCGGTGTCCCATTTGTTCGCAGGCGGTCCGCAGGGCCTGGGCGAGCGCGGCTTCGTCTTCGATAATCAATACAGCAGGCGACGGGGCAGGGGATTTCATTTTTGTCAGGCAACGGGGAGTTGAAGAATGACGAGTCCGCCGGACGCGGAATTGGTTAGAGAAAGGGAGCCGCCGTGCGCCGCGGCAATTTCCGCGCACACGCTCAGACCAATGCCAAGGCCGCCTTCCTTTTCCGAAAAGAAAAGCTCCGTCCCTTTTGTTAGAGCTTCCGGCGAAAATCCGCGTCCCGAGTCCTGGCACGTTATTTCCCAGCGCCCGGTGGAAGAGTGGCACACGTCCACCAATACCTGACCGCCCTCCGGAGAGGCGTGCATTGCATTGGTGAGGAGATTTCCCAGCACCTGGCGAAGCCGGCGGCTGTCGCCGGACACGGCGGCGTGCTCCGGAATATTCATGGCCAGCAATTTCACTCCCGCGTGCTCCGCCGCCGGAGCCGCGGCCGCCAAACTCTCCTGCACCAGACCGCGCAGCGGCACGCGCGAAAGCTGCGGAGGCGCAGGCCGCGTTAGAAAAAGCCACTGATTCACCAGTTCCTCGATGCGCCGCGCCTCCGACGCGATCGTCTGCGCAGACTTCCCGGACGTCGAGTCCGCCGGCAGCCCGCGTTCCAGCAACTGTGCGTGCAATCGGATTGCCGCCGCCGGATTGTTGATCTCGTGCGCCAGGCCCGCGGCCATGCGCCCCAGCAGTGCCAGTTTTTCGCTTTCGAGACGCCGCTGCCGTTCGCTAACCAATTGCGCGTGCGTGGCCGAAAGCGCCTCCGCGAGCGAGCCGATCTCATCATTCCGCCGCGCCACCGCCGGTATCTCGAGCGGACTGTCGCCTGACAAACCTGGCAGCGCATTGGCCAGCGCGCCCACGGGCCGCACGACGGTGCGGCTGATCCCCACGGCGAGCGTCAGCAGCGCGGCCCAGAAAACCCCGAGACCCGTCAGTGCCCCTGGGCGCAGAATGCCCCGCCACGCCGGGGCCGCGGGTCGGGCCAGCCACAGTTCCTGACCGTTTCGCAGGGGCACAGCCAGGACCTCCCAACCCGCGTGCGACACGACCGTCTCCATGGGGACCGATGCGGGCATGCTCTGCCATGGCTCCCGTCCGCTGAGCGGCGGAATGAATTGCTTTGCTTCCCGGAAGCGCACCTCCATGCTCAACACTTCGCCCAATTGCCGCGCCATCTGCGGCGATGCCGGCAGTCCTGTATTGGAAATGAATGCCGCATTGGCCCGCGCATCCTCCAGGAACTGCTGTCTGGAAACCCTCGCTTCATCCGCGAGCACCCACCACACCAGCCCCGCCGAGGCCACCAGACCAAATCCTCCGAAGACCAATGCCATGCGAGCCGCCAATGGCAGCCGCCGGGACGAACGAACAGAAGCAGACACCCCGCCGATTCACCCGGGAATTCCCCTTTGGCAATGGTCAAAAACTGTCCATTCACCTTCCCGGGGCGCGCGCGGGGTGATCCTGGAAGTTGCAGGTAATGCTGGCCGTGGTTGCAGATCTCTGAGGGAGGAAGTTCCTCTTACTTTTGCGATCGGGAGTATGAGTATGAGTATGAGTATGAGTAAGAGTAGGTGGACAAACTCCGGGGGCTGCAGGTCGGAGAACTGAATTCTGTACTTGCGGAACCTGCTGGTTTTCAGCGACAAATTGGGACAGGCTGATCTTTCTCCCCTTTAACTATGAGTTTACGACGTCGTTTCCTGCGCGGCCTTCCTATTATCACAGCCATTGTAACCTCTGCTTTTTCAGGAATTTGCCCGAAGGCGCGCGCTCAGGCGGCAGGAAGTTTGGATGCCTCGTTCAATGCAGGATTGAATGGTTCAGTAGTTTGGACGGTGGGGACGCAGCCGGATGGGAAGATTGTGATCGGCGGGGAATTTGATATGTTTAACGGGCAGACGCATAACAGGATTGCCCGATTGAGTGCTTCGGGAGTCGTGGAGTCCGCCTTTAATACGGGATCAGGGCCGGACGGAGTGGTGCGCTGCCTTGCGATCCAGGCGGACGGGAAGATCGTGATATGCGGGGATTTTGCGAATGTGAATGGCCTGAGCCGAAATGGCATCGCGCGGCTCAATGCGGATGGCACGCTGGAGAGCACTGCCACTTTTAACATTGGGACTGGCGTGGCGGGGCCGGCGGGGAATACGCGGGTGAATTGTGTGGCGGTGCAACCGGATGGAAAGATTCTGGTGGGGGGACAGTTCGACAGCATCAACGGGCAGGCGCGCAAGGGGCTCGCGCGATTGAATACGGACGGGAGCGTGGAGAGCACGGCGACGTTTAACATTGGCACGGGCGTTACAGGATGGCTGCAATGCGTGTCGGTGCAAACGGATGGCAAGATTTTGTTAGGCGGATTATTTACGGCGGTGAACGGGCAGCCGCGCAATAAGGTGGCGCGATTGCTTTCCACCGGAGCAGTGGAGGGCTTGGCGACGTTCAATCCAGGGACGGGAATCGATCTTTACGAACGGAGTGTGGTGTATGCGATGGCGGTGCAGGCGGACGGACGCATTTTGCTGGGAGGGGAATTCACGGCGGTTAACGATCAGCCGCGAAGGTGTCTCGCAAGGCTCCTTGGCGATGGGACTCTTGAGGGGACGGCAACATTTAATCCGGGAACTGGAACCGGCGAGAATGGGGATACCGAGCCAGGACGGATTGACTCGATCGCTGTGCAGACGAATGGACGCATTCTGATAGGCGGAGAGTTTACGACTTACAATGGAACTGCGCGTTCGCGTTTTGCGAGAGTGCTCGGTGACGGCACGCTGGAGGGCACAGGGACTTTCAATATTGGCACGGGATTCAACTCGCCGGTGCGGGCCATCGCACAGAGGAGCAATGGACAGATCCTCGCGGGCGGGGATTTTTTTATCGTGAATGGGCAGACCCGCGCGCGGATCGCCGTGCTGAACAACGATGCGGCGACGGAGGCCCTAACCACTCAGGGGACTTCGCGGGTCCAGTGGCTGCGCGGGGGTGCGTCGCCGGAAGCGAGCGCGGTGGCGTTTGAGTATTCGGCGAACGGGAGCGCGTGGTCTTTTCTGGGAGCGGGGACACGAATCGCCGGAGGATGGGAACTCACGGGGCTGAATCTTCCCGGGGTGGGGCAGGTGCGGGGGCGCGCGAGGACAACCGGAGGATCGCCGGGCGGGGGCGCAGGGCTTGTGGAAACGGTGAGTGTTATCGATGCGGCGATCAGTGTCAGCGGCACGCAGGCGTATTCTCAGGACTTCAATGGTCTCGGCGCTGGCGCGGTTTCATGGGCGGACAATCTAACCATTCCCGGGTGGTATGCGCAGATCAATAACGGTGCGACAGCCAGCGGCAGCGCGCAGGCTTCCGACGGAAGCACGAGCGTTCCGGGACTGCTGAATTTGGGAAGCACGGGCGCAGCGGACCGGGCGCTGGGATCGTCCTGCACGGGGACGGGTAACTTGGCGAACATCGCTTATGGAGCGCTTTTCCGGAACACGGGACCGGTGCCGGTGAAACTTAGCCAGGTGAGCTACACGGGAGAGATCTGGCGCACGAATTCCAACACCAATCCAGAGCGCTACACGCTGTATTACAGTATATCGAGCAGTCCTGTGATTGATCTTCGTTCGGGAGCGAACACGGAACAGCCGCAGGCAGGCGCGGGTTTTACGGCGGTGGGAGCGGGAGCGAACTGGGTATCGCCGGTGAATGCGCCGGCGTCAGCGACTCTGAACGGGAATGCCGCGGCTAACCGAACGGTGGTTGCTTTCAATACAGCGGCGGCGATTCCGTCCATCCAGCCCGGTGAGTACTGCCTGCTGAAATGGACGGACAACAATGAATCGTTCACGGACGGCAGTCAGGGGATCGATGATGTGGTGATTCAATTCACGGCGGACTATCCGGTGATCGCGGTGAACGGTACGATGAGCAGCAGCCAGAACTTCAACAGTTTGCCATCCGCGGCGGGAACCAATTGGGTAAACAGCCTAACCATTCCTGGGTGGTGGATGTTTCGCGATGGCGCCACGCCGCCGGTGCCGGCTCCGATTGAGGTGAGCGACGGCAGTTCAGCGTGGACGGCGGGAGTTTACAGCCTCGGCGCGGCGGGAAGCAGCGAACGGGCGCTGGGCACAGTGCCCACGACTGCCCACGGAGCCTACTCGCATGCGGCCATGTACCATAACGCAGGAGCGCGTCCTGTAAAAGTGACGCGGGTGAAATATGATGTCGAAGTGTTTAAGACGAGCAATGTGGCGGATACGACCCCTGAGACGATGGCATTCTCGAGGCGGGTCGTGACGGCTCAGGATCTGATCGTCAACAATCCCGAGGCGGGTTGGGCGGGAGATGCTTCGCTCGGATATACCTATCCGGTTCAGGCCGCGAATGCAGAGACGCGTCCGCCGGATACGGCAACCGTGGATAAAGCGCCGGCGGCGAATATCATCGCGATGCCCGGCGAATATCTGGCCCTGCGCTGGACCAATGCCAACGACGTGGGGCAGGATGGTTACATGGGGATCGACAACGTGACGATACAATTCACGGAATTGGCGCCGGTGATCGCGGCGAATGCCTCCGGCGCGGTTCGCGACGACAACGGAACTCCGGGCAACAGTGCGGATGATACGTTTTCTTTTAACGTGACGGTGACGCAGACGTATGCGGGCACTGCATGGTCGTCGGATATTCCTGACAGCAACGGGCTTACGAGCGGACCGTACGGAACGGCGAAATCGTTCGGGCCGTTTCCGGTTTCGCAAAGCCCCCTAACGATTCACTTCACAGATGTGCAGTTTCCCTCGGCGACGTCGCTGGTGACGGTGACTGCGCCGGTGAGTGCGCCATTTATCCAGACGCCGCCGGTGCCGCAAACGGTGACGCGGGGACAGGAGGCGGTCTTCACGGTGGCCGCGACGGGATCGGACTTGGTTTACGAATGGCGCCGGGACAACTTCCCCGTGGCTGGAGGCACGGGGGCTACGCTTACGATCGGTTCGGCGCAATTGGGCGATGAGGGGAACTACACTGTTAGAGTGAGCAACACCGCGGGCAGTGCGATTGGCGGGCCGGCGAAGCTAACGGTTTATGTGCCGCCGGGGATTCTGCAGTTTCCGGTGGCGGCGATGGGAGGACAAGGTCAGCCTGCGGCGCTGGCGGCAGCCGGCGAGGGGACGGGATCGCTGGTGTGGAAATGGCATAAGGACGGGGTGGAAATCGCGGGAGCCGCGTCGGCGACCTATCCGATTACAGCGCTCCAGCCGTGGCATGCGGGGCTCTACACGGTGACGCTCAGCGATGGCATGCAGTCGGCCTCCAGTCCGCCGGTGGCGGTGAAAGTGGCTCCGTTTCCGTTCAACGTTTGGCAGGGGTTGTCGGCTTATTATCCTTTGAATGCGCCGCAGCCGGGAACGGACTTTGGCCCGCAGGCGCTCCATGCCGTAAACCAGGGAACGGTGGAAGCGCCGGATGTGTGGGGCCGCACCAACAGCGCGCGCCGTTTTGTGGCAGCGGAAAGCGACGGGATGAGCACCGCGGTGAATGCGCTCTTCCGCAGTCAGCCGGCGTTTACGTGGGCTGCCTGGGTGAAGACCAGCGGCGTGTACGGGAGCGCCATCACGCGCATCCTCAGCGCGGAAGGTCCTGACGGATCGGGGCAGGCGGGTTTCGCGCTCTATGCATTGAGCAGCGGGAAGTTCGGTGCGGGGCTGAACTGGGGAGGAGGATTGCAGAGCTTTGAAACCGCCGCGACTTATCCGGCGAATGTGTGGCGGCATGTGGCGGCCACCTGGGACGGCAGCCGTGTCCGCCTGTATGTGGATGGCGCGCTGGCGGGAAATCGCGACTTTCCGGGCGTTGTCCTAACATCGAATGCGCCGCTGTGTCTGGGTCACTATCGCACGGGCAGCGGCGTGACGACGGCAGGGCATTTTGACGGCTGGCTGGATGAGGTGCGTTTTTACAATCGTGTGCTCACGCCTGCGGATCTAACACAATTGCGCGAGTCCGATGACGCGGTGGATCTCGATGGAGACGGGCTGGGAGATGCCTGGGAGGCGCGTTATGGATTCAGCACCGCCGCCAACGAAAGCGCCGGGGACGCCGACCATGACGGTGCGTCGAATCTTGCGGAATATCTGTCCGGCTCCAGTCCCGTGGATTTCATTTCGAATTTCCAGACGCCGCAGCTTGAGGAGACCATTCCGGGAGCGCTGCGGTTGCTATGGCGGGGAAGCCCGGCGCGGAATTATGAGGTTTCGGTTTCTCCGGACCTGAACGCGTGGGAGGCCCTAACGGTTGTTCCAGGCGGGAGCGGGCTGACTTCGCTCACTGTTGAGGCGACGGTGAGACCGGTGCGAAGGTTTTATTCGGTGGAAGTGGTGCCGTGAGGGGGGATTAACGCCTCACGCTCCGAGGGCGGCGAACAAGGCACGGATTTCCTCCTGCACCATGGCGGGGTCCTCGAGGGTGCCGGCGACTTCGGCCTTCACGTGCTCGCGCAGGCGTTTGCGAAGGCGGCTGGCGGCCATGCGGAAGGCTGGAGCGCTCAGGCCACAGGCGGCGGCAAGGGCTTCCTGCCCGCCGTGTTCGGCATCGCCGGTGAGGAGAGGTTTTGCGGCATCGAAGAGAGCGGCTTTTCCCTCGCGGTCGCATTCCTTGCGCAAGGCGGCCATGCCGCGCGAGAGCACCGTGAGGGCCCACTGGCGTTCGAAGGCCGCATCCGGCGAGAGCCGCCGGTCCTGCACATCCATGGCCTCGGGGTCGTCCAGCGAAAGGGGTATTTGGCGGCCACCGCGTTTCAAGCGGATGGAGGCATCGTGATGGTTCGCGAGGAAGTGCTTCACGGCACCCAGGAGAAACGAACGGAAGCGTCCCCGCTCCGGATCGGCCGAATCGATGCGCCGGCCATCGAGGATGTGCACGAAGAAGGAGTGGCTCAAATCGCGCGCTTTGTCTTCATCCCGCAGACTGCACCGCAGAAAGGTCACCACCGGTTCATAGTAGGCCTCACACAATTCCGAAAGTGCCCGCCGCCCGTCGTCCGATGATACTTTTGCGCGGCACACCCGCGTCCACCGGGTGGTGTGAAATCCGTTGTCCTCCTGAATCGTGGTGGAAGGGGTAGTCATCCGAAGTCCTCAGGGAAGTGAAGCATCTGACGGGAAATGTAACACACAAAAGCGGCGGGGGATGAAAGGGTCGTGAGTCCTGAGCCGCCTCCGTAAACGTATCGATCCTGCGGAGCGGGTAATTCTTGCGTTTCGCGCCGGATTGAAGCATGGCAGAAGCTTGTCCATGGTGACATGCGACGCTGTGCTCCGGCGCGGTGGCTGCATCCCATCTTTCTCCTCCCCTCCTCATGAAAATGGCTTCCCGCTTTTTTTGCTCCCTTGCCGTTGCCGCGGCAGCGGGATTCACGTCCGGCGTCGTTGCCGCGCCGGGTGATTTGGATCCGTCGTTTGGCACAGGCGGTGTGGTAAGGACGGCGTTTTCCCCCGGAGGAGCGGTGCTTGAGGCGCTGGCGGTGCAGGGCGATAACAAGATCATTGCGGTGGGAACGCCGCCGCCGGGCGGGGCGACCGCGGGTTTTGCGGTGGTGCGTTATTATACGAATGGGACTCTGGATGCTGGTTTTGGCAGCGGCGGCAGGGCGGCTTCTCCGCCGAACGGGCTGCGCGCCCTGGGTGCTGCTGTGCAGACTGACGGGAAAATCGTGGTGGCGGGAGCCGTCACTTCGGGGGCGCGCGAAGCCATCGGAGTGGTGCGCTACAATTCAGATGGCACGATCGACTCCGCCTTTGGGGGCACGGGGCTTATTACCGGCGGCGTGCCGGGCGAGACCTCGAGTTACGCCGCGGCGGTGACGGTGCGGTTCGATGGGAGGATCGTCGTGGCCGGAGCGACTTTCACGGCGGGACAGGCGAATACGCTGATTTATCGATTTCTGAGTGACGGTTCTTTGGACACGACGCTTAACGAATCGGGCCAATTGCTGATTCCTGGCCATGCTCCGGTGGCCCTTGTGAATGAATTTGACGGTACCCTTTACGTGTCGGGCACACATTTTACCAAAACGGTAAATTCTTTCTGGCTGACAAAGCTGCTCCCCAGTGGCGTGGTCGATCCCTCTTTTGGGGATATAACGATTCCGTTTCCCGGGTACTCAACGGAAGCGCACAGCATGACGCCTTACGGAGACGGGCGCATCGTCATCGCGGGCTCGGCAAGGAAACAGGGCCAGACTACAGAATCCTTTGCCGCCGCCCGTTACAATCCGGACGGCACGCTGGATCCTTTATTCAATACGACGGGTCAGGTGGTGCTGAATCCGACGCACGTCTCCAATGCGGGACGGGCGGTGGCTGTGCAGAGCGATGGAAGGACGCTGCTGGCAGGAGGTTCTGCCGGGACGCTGAATAATGTTCCTCTCAATAAAACGGTGCTGGTTCGCCTGCTTCCGAACGGTCAGTATGACACCAGCTTCAACCATACCGGGATCGTTACGACTCAAACAGGCCGCACGAGTCATGCAAATGCCATCGTGCTGCAGAACGATGGACTGATCGTGACCGGCGGCGTGGCGGAGGACACGGGGATGCAGGATTTTGCCCTCGCGCGGTACATCGACAATAACGTCGCGCCTGAACTGTCAGTCGAGTTTCAAAACGCCCCGCTGCAGCCGAATGCGGTGGTGATCCTCGGCACGGCGGTGGCGGGCACCACCGCGCCGCAGGAAAAATCGTTTACCATCCGGAACACAGGAACAGAGGATCTCACGGGCGTATCTGTTAGTTTGGCGGGTGCAGGCGCGGGAAAAATCAGTCTAACATCTCCTCCGGCGGTCACGGTATCCGGCGGCGGCACTACGACGTTCACGCTGAGTTTTACTCCGAACGCCGCACAGGATGTCGCAGATGTGAATGTGCAGGTGACGAGCAATGATGCTAACGAAAACCCGTTTGTGTTTACGGCGCGCGCAGTGACCTATCCTGCCATCGCGGCGCTGCTGCTGCTGCAGCCTGAGAATGCGGCGGTATTTGAGAATGGGACGGTCGATTTCATTCCGCCGGTGGCAGGCCAGACCATCACGCGGGTAATGACGATTCAAAACACGGGAACGGTCAGTCTTACAATCCAGAGCATCACGATGGGAACAGAAGGGAATCCCGAGGATTTTGCGATTGGTGCCATTGGAACGACCACGGTGGCTCCGGCGGCTTCCACCACTTTTCCGGTGACTTTCACGCCGGGTGGAACCGGCACGCGGACCGCGAAGCTGCGCATCGCCAGCAACGACAGTGACGACCCGCTGCTGGAAGTGAACCTGACCGCGCGCACCGGCACGGCGAGTGAGCGGTGGCGTTCGCTCTATTTCAATGCGTCCACGAATTCCGGTCGAGCCGCAGATCTCAGTGATCCGGATAATGACCGGATTCCGAACATCCTTGAGTTTGCCACTCTGACCGACCCCCTCACGTCCAATACGTTTCCTGCGGAACTCGTGAAAAACGGCGGCGTGCTGGAATACACTTTCGTTCGCTCGAAGGCGGCGATGGAAGACCTGGATTATGCGCTGGAGTGGAGCGACTCGCCGGGCGCGGCGTTCTGGTCGGTTGCTGGTGTCAGCACGGCAGTTCTCAGCGAGACGGCTGTTCAGCAGCAGGTGCGGTTCAGTGTCGCTGCGGGCGAGGGCAGACGTTTTGTCAGGGTGCGGGTGACGCGGAAGTGAGGCGTTACTCCGTTTTTTCCGCATCGCCTGCCGGGTTCAATGCTGCTGAGAAGCGTTGATACAGGAAGCTGGCGGCGAGGGCGATGAGGGCAACGGCGATGAGAGCGCCGATGCGATAGGCGCTGTCGATTTGCGCGAGGTCGTGGAAGAAGAGTTTGAGCAGCGTCACGGCGAGGAGGCCGATGCCGGCATAGCGTGTATGCCGCGAGCGTTTGGCGAATCCGATGATGAGCAGAGCGAGCGCGAAAAGGCCCCACGCGATGCTGTAGGTCATATCGCGGGCAAAATTATTGCTGAATTCGAGAACGAGAGAGCGGCTGCCGGGCGGCGTGAAGACGTCGGCGATTTCGATGTTGAGCAAAAGGAAGAGCAGAATGCCGCCGAGTGCCGTGAAGAAGGCGCGCACGTTCCAGCCTCCGAACAGGTGGCGGGCCTTCCCAAGCCACCATGCGCCGAGGAACATGGCTGCGGCGGAAACGGTGTAGGCGTAGAGCTGCCAGTTGAGGATGGCGGTTTCGCCGCGCACATGATAGGAAAGCACGGCGGGGTTCAGGGCGAGCCTTGCGAAAGCGACGGCAAGCAGAACGGCACCCACGCGGGGCAGGCCAGGATGCGGCACGCGGCGGAAGAGCCAGCAGAGCGCGGCCCCTTCGAGGGCCCATGAAACGGTGAGCCACTGTTTCTCAAACTGGATGGGGAAGATCAGCGTGATAAAGCCGAGCGCCACGCCCCCGAACCATGCGAGTTGGGTCAGGCGGACGGGGTTGTCTGCAGCGTGCAGCCGCAGCACGGTGAAGAGGCCGAGCAAAGCCGGGATAGCGAAGGCAGCGGGCAGAAGGCCCATCATGTCGTTTGGCCACGCGATCTTTACAAGGTAGTACACTAACGCAAATGTTCCCGGTCCGGCAACAGCGGCGCTTATCCATGGAAGTGCGGAGGCTGCGAACCGGCGGCGGAAGAGGTAAGGGTGCAGCGAAAACAGCGCATAAAATCCGAGATACCAGATCAGCGGCACGAGTGGCTGTGCGGGATCGAAATTCTTTTCATGCCATGCGCCCTCCAGAGCGAGCACGCAAAGCAACGCAGTGAGGGGCAGGGCGGTGTTGCGGGTGAACGTGCCCAGAGCGAGAAGAAACAAACTGAGCACCAGCGCGAGACCGAAAACCGGCGCGGGATTCGCTGCATCCAGTCTGAACACGGCCATGATCAGCAGCGCGAAGGGCATGACGGCGGAGAAAACGGGGAGCGATTGAGCATCGCGGTCGTTCTCTCCGGCCCGGCGCGCGAGGAAGACGCCGGCAGCGGCGAATACCATGGCGAACCCGCCGGTTACGGGAAGAAATGCAGTCAGGCTGCCCGAATCCTGCGGCGGCAGATTGAAAAGCCAGAATCCGGCGGTGGCCATGGTGAGGACGAGCGCGGCGCCAGTGGGGCGGAGCGACCGCGAGGCGGCTGCCGATGCGATGATGGCGAGGTCCACCAGCAGAATGGCCGGCCACACCATAAACGGCACCGGACGCAGTTGCACGACGGGAACAGCGAGCAGCAGAAGGATCGTGACCGGCACCCACGCGGCATCAATGTAGAGCGGGAGATTCTTCCTGCGTTGCCAGAGGACGCCAAAGGTGGTGTGCAGCATTCCGAAGACGAGATAAACCACCAGCGCCTGCGGCAGGAGGTCCGGTGTCAGTTCCTTGAACGTCCATGCTGTGAGGTGCAGGAAGGTGGCAAGCCCGGTGATGGCCGGCGCAGGGCCGAGTGACGGCTTCACCCATGCCGCGGCCATGACCACCAGATTGATCAGCAGCAAAAAGGTGTAAAGCAGCCACGGACGGTCCGCGATGCTGCCGTGCGACAGGAAAACGAAAGAGGCGACCATGGCGCTGCCGCAGAGCGCGATGGCGGAAGCGGCGTGAAATTTGTCCTGCTCCTCCTCCTTGTCCCGCCCCTTCGAGAGCCACGCGAGTGCAGCGGTGAAAAGCGCTGCGAATCCGAGGAACACAGCCACCGCAATCCATGTCTTTGCGCCGTAAGCATAGCCTTCGGCGTCAAAAAATTTGGTGAACCACCCGGCCTGCATGATGATGGTGCCTGCGGCGGTAAGTCCGGTGAGATAATGCCAGCGCCGCCGTTTCGCCACGGCCAGCACGCCGATGTCCAGCATCGCGATGTATCCAAAGAGTCCCAGCGGATTGTCGTGTCCCGTGGAACAGACGATTGGTGTGAGGAAACCGCCCGCCATGCCGAGGACTGCCACCACCTGTGCGCTCATACGCACGGCCATGAGAAACGCGGCGGCGGTAATCAGCACCATGAGTGCGAAAGCCGTCAGCGGGTTCGCGAAGAGTGGAAACTTGTAGTAGGCGTGCGCGGCGTAGATCATGCCATAGAGCACGACGACGCCCGTGGCGCAGAGGGTCTGGCCCAGTACCGCGTAAGTCTTCTTTGCATTGAACCAGAGGCCCGCGACCACCAATGCCAGACCGGCGGCAAAGCCGATGCCTGTCCGAAGTTCCGGCGAAATCCAGCCGCGCTCGAAGCTGAGTTTTGCAAAAAAGACGAGTCCCAAAAACAGCGCCAGACCGCCGACCCATGCGAACAGTTTCACTCCCATGAACTGCTCCAGGGAAACGGAGGGTTTTGGCTCGGCTGCGGGAGCGGCGGGACGCGCCGCAGCCGGAATGGGTGGCGGAGTGACTTTGGCCGCCGCAAAGGCCGGAGCGCGGGGGGCGGGCGTTTCCGCAGGAACAGGCGCGATGGGCACTGGCCGGGCGATTGGCGCGGGAACTGGCGCCGCCGGCTGGACCTTCGGCGGTGGCAGCGAGACGGGTTTTGCCTCGCCGGAGTAAACGATGTCATCCGGCGCTCCCTTGACGTGTATTTCGAGCTGGCGAATCCGGCGCAACAAGTCCTGGCGCTCCCGGGCACCCTCCCTGAGTTTGCGGAGATCAGCCTCCATTTCATCCGCCCTGCGCCCGGCGGCTTTGGCAATATTAAACGCCACAAGGGGCATTACCAAAAGATAAACGATGAGCAGAACGGCGAGGAGTTCCATAAGCGGAGTGTGTCAGGGAACACTCCAGGAAATCCGGACAATAGAAAAGTGATTAAACGTGACGGGCTATCGACTGCATGAATAGCCCCCCTGGACCTCTTCTGCGACTGCTTACAATCCCTCAACCGCTCCGGGAAATCCTGGAGGCGGGAAGGCGGGGGCTGTGTTCGCCGGATCATTCATTGCCCGCCGGCGCCGGTGGTTTTCGCGGCATTGCTGAAGCTTTTCACTCATGGCGCAAACCCCGAGAGTTACCAGCGCCGGAGGTGTTAGGGCGGCGCACAGTTTGGCGGCGGTGGAGAGGAGGGAGCACTTGGGTAAAATGTTCCAAAAGTAACCCGTGGCGGCCGCCATGGTGACGGATTCCAGCGGGCGCTCCCGGACGCAGTCCATGCTGCGATCCCATGCGGCCAGGGCACGATCCTCCAGCCGCCGCAGTGCTTCTTCGACTTTGGATGGCTGACGGGGACCGCGGCCCGCGTCGCGTTCCTGTTCCACTGTTTCGCGCGCCTCCTCGGGGGAAGGCTCGGGTTGATTGCCGCGCCCCGGCGGGACATACGGGGAGGGTGGCGGAGGGGATGGGTGGGATTCCGCAGGAGAGGGGGAAGGGGTCGGGTCCATTTTGGGTGAGACTGGACCCTTTTCCCTGCTGGAGCCGTGCCAGACGATTTGTCAGGCGAGGCCCGGAATTTCCCAGCCTTTGCGATAGCTGCGGCCCACGAAGGTGTTGGCGTCCGGGCTGTCGGGGAATTTGAGTCTCGCGGCATCCCACTTCAGAGCCTGGTTCGGGAAGATGCTGGCGAGACAGCCGAGGAGCACGGCTTCCGTGAGCGGGCCGGCGTAGTCGAAATTGGCGCTGGGCTTCTTTTTTCCGTCGCGGATGCAATCCACGAAATCCATCCAGTGATTCCGCGGGTCCAGTTTGGGGTATTCGACGCCCTCCTTTCGCTTGCCGTTTTGATAGGCAATGGGACGGCCTCCGTGCGGGAAGAGGAGGACGCCCTCCGTGCCGATGAAGATGCTGCCCTGACCGGGGATGTTGGAGCCGCCGATGAGGTCCTTCAACTCCGTGGGCGGACGGGATTTCTGACCGTCATACCACGTCACGACCACTTCCTTGCCTTCGGTGTAAGCGGTGCCGGGGAAGGTGTATTCCACGCGTCCGTTGATGCCCCAATTGTCCTTGCCGGGAGCGGGACCGGTGGACTTGACGCTGATGGGCGAAGTGAGGTCCAGCGCGCGGTACCAGCCGCTGAACATATGACAGCCCATGTCGCCGAGCGTGCCGGTGCCGAAGTCGCGGCGTTTCCGCCAGTCGCCGGGATGATAGTAGCCTTTGATGAACGGACGTTCAGCAGCCGGGCCGAGCCAGAGGTCCCAGTTGAAGGTGTCCGGCACGGGATCGCTCTTTTGCGGCACGGGATTGAGGTCACCCCATTCCTTGTCGCTGAAGCTGTGCACTTCCTTCACTTTGCCGATGACGCCGGCCTTGATGAGAGCCTGCGCCCAGCGCTCGACGAAGTCGCTGCTGACCTGGATTCCCATTTGGGTCATGACGCCCTTTTCGCGGGCCAGTGTGGTCAGGTGGCGGCATTCCTTGAGGTTGTGTGTCAGAGGCTTCTGACCATAGACGTGTTTGCCCGCGCGCATGAGAGCGGCACCGATGGAACCGTGCATGTGATCCGGAGTGGAGACATTGGCGCAGTCAAAATTGCCGGACTCCTTTTCGATGAGTTCCCGCCAGTCCTGGTAGAGTTTTGCGTTTGGCCATTCCTTCGAGATGCCGGCCCAGTTCTTTTTGTCCACATCCACGACGGCATAGACCTCCACGTGCGGGCTGCCGGCGATGCTGTGCAGATCGGCATTGGCCATGCCGGAAGCGCCGAAGGAAACGTGGCGCAGCTTTCCATTGGGGGAGGCGGCGCGGAGATTTGGAATGAAGGAGGGGGCAGCGAGGGCGGCTCCGGCGGTGGCGAGAAAGCGGCGGCGGCTGGTGGTATTTCGAGTCATGAATATTTGTCGCTGGAATTCGGGGTGGGGGAAGCGAAGTTATTACGCGTCTTCCGGTTTCCATTTTCCCTGTTTTGCATACGCATTTCCATACTTCCTCACAACTCTTCCGCCGGGAAAAGCGTAGCTTAAATCGGGAAAGTGTCAGAAGTTTAGCTTCCGGTGGGGCGCACTGCCCGCCATAATTCCGGCACCTTTCTCCTGGCAATGCCATTCTCCGTGCCACCCCGTTCCCTGCAGAACCGTCTCCTGCTGAGTTTTCTCGTCAGCATGACGGCCATTCTTGCGGGCGGCGGCTTCGTTATTTACACGGTGATCGGAAAGCATCTGGCGGAGGAGAACGACCTGCTGCTCCGCGACCGACTGGCGTTTTATGAATCCACTTTGCGTTTGGGCTACTTGCGCAAGACACCTCAGGTAGCGGTCTTCTCGCGTATCACTGAACCTGAATGGGAGCGGATTAACAAAACCGAAAACCCGGATATGGTTAAGGTTTGGTATGCCGCTGACGGAAAATTCCTGATGCGCTCTCCATCCCTGAGGGTGAAGGACCCGGAAGTTACCCCGGACCCGGCCAATCAACCGCATGATCCTCCCAGGCCGGCGGTGTATGGCGACGAACCGGTTTTTATGAACTACACCCTGTGGGACGGCCGGCCCGCCCGGCTGATTTCACGGAAATTCGTCCCGAGCATCAAAGAGGATCCCAAAATTCCGGATGTTTACATGCAGGTGGTTGTGGGACGCGATTTGCTCACTCTTGAGGCCACGGCCTCAAAGGTTCGTTGGTTCCTTGTCAAAATCGGTCTCGCGGTGGTGGCCGTGTTGCTTGTCGCTTCGCGCTTCATCATCCGGCGCGGAGTAAAACCAGTGAATTCGCTCGCAGACCAAATTGAAGTAATCCCGCTGGCTGAAGGCGGAGATCGTTTCGGGCTGCCGGGCGCGCCGACGGAGTTGCAGCCGGTGGTGGGACGGCTCAATGCGCTGATGGATCGGGTGAGTGCAGCCATCGAGCATGAGCGGCAGTTTGCGTCGAATGCGGCGCATGAATTACGCAACCCGCTGGCGGCCATTCGCAGCACCATCGAAGTGGCCTTGAGCCGCGACCGGAAGGGCGAGGAATACGAGGAGGCGCTGGAAAGCATTTGGCACAGTCAGCAGGGCATGCAGCGTGTGGTGGACCATCTGCTGCTGCTCGCGCGGCTGGAGAGTGGACACGGCGCTGCGGAGTTTGTGACCGAGTCGGCGGTGCTGGGCCGCATGCTCAAGAAATCGTGGCGCAATTGCATCGACGTCGCCGAAGAGAAAAAATTACGTGTGGCGTGGCAGGTGGAGGACCCGGAGGCGGAGATCGTGGCGGTGATTTCCCTTCTGGAGATCGTGTTCACAAATCTGCTTCAAAATGCCGTGAATTACACTCCCGCCGGCGGCGAAATCAGAATTCACGCCGCCATTCGCGACGGAAGATGCGTCGTGGCGGTGGAGAACACGAATCCCGGTCTAACACAGGGCGCACTGGAAAACACCTTCACACCGTTTTGGCGCGCCGATCCGAATGCGAGCGGGCATCGCGGCAATGCGGGCATCGGCCTTGCGCTTTGCCGCCGTATTGCGATGACGCTTGGCGGCGGCATGAGGGCGACCCTCACGACGGAAGGGATGGTGCAATACGCCGCGGAGTTTCCGGTGACGCCGCCCCAGGATCTCAACGGGAAGAAACTGCGTCCGCCTGAGCCCTCCAGGCCCAAGGGAAAGCCTGCGGATTTCGCCGTGCAGAAGACGAATTCGAATCCGGAGGCCTAACGGTTAGTTTTCCCGGACTATCGCGCCTCGCTGGCTGGCGGCCCGGCGGCCCGCTTCGGTTTGGGGGCTTCGGGAACATCCAGCCCGGCGCGGAGGGCTTCGCGCATAGCAGGCGGGATGGGCGCGGAATCGATTTTGTCGCCTTCGTAGCGGGTTTCCTGCACTTTGGAGAAATTACTGAAGTCGTATTTCCGCAGGAGGCCTTTTTGCGTGATCCACATTTCAGTGGTATCGCGAATCCATCCGGCCGCCCATGAATTGTAGCCGTCGGGCAGTTCGATTTTGTAATGCGGCGCGGGCGCGGTTTCATCCGGCGGGGAGTAAGAGAGATGTCCGTCGTGCACGATACGATCTCCATCGAGGCGGGTGGTTACGGCGAAAGTGGTGTGTCCGCCGATGAGATGCTGTCCCGCGCCGCTCACCGTGCGCGGCTTTTTCGCGGCGTCGGGATCAGCAGGCAGGACCCGGAACTTCGTGGGACCGGAGACCAGTGTGCCCGCGGCCGGCCGGGTGTCCGTGCGCTGCGCGAGGAGTTTTGCGAGGTTGTCGATCGCGTTAGGCGAACGGTCGTTGACGAACGAATCAATTTCCTTTGTAGAAAGCGGCGTGCCGAACAGTTCCATGCCGGCGCGGTAAACAAGATGTTTCCGTTCTGCGGGGTCGGCGGGGATCGGCAGATCCTGCGTGAGGTGGTATTTGATAAAGCCGGTCCACCATGCTGACGCGTCGAGGGAGCGGACTTCCTGGGGATCCTGGTCGGTGAAGCCAATGGGGAAGGGAATGGTCGTGATGGTCACCTCGTCGCCCGCTTTTGCCTCAACCCACGAGCCCACGCGAATGCGCGTGTATTGCCAGTCCTCGTGTTTCCCCACCGGGCCGACGCCTATGCCCGGGGTGATTACTTCCGCAAACTCACCGGGGGCCAGACGGAAGGTGACGGGCCTGCCGATGGTGGTCCAAAAAATGGAGTCCACTTTAATCTCCGCCCCGCCGGCATCCGTCGCCTTGTGATCGGGTTGATGCCATGACTGGGTGCGAAAGACCACGTTGTCCTTTCCGGAGTTGTGGAAAAGAAGGCGCGCCTTCAACGGAGTGCCCAGCCGGTGTTCCGCGGCTCGCGGCTCCAGCAGACAGGCCATGCGCAATCCGTTAGGCTGGGCTTCACCCCACGGGGCGTCCGCCCATTCGGCGGGCAGCGGTGAACCGGGCGTAAAGGCATTCTGTGTGGTTTTGTCCAGGGTTGTTTCCAGAGGAATGGAGGTGACTGCGGCGATGTCATCCATGAGGGCCACCACTTCGAAGGCCTTCCAGTCGCGCGAGGAATCGAGACGCGGCACAATGGGAGCCATCTTCTTCGCATAGGGATCGCCGGAGGCGTCGCCGGTGTTGTTACGGATGAATTCGTTCACCTTTTCCGCGAGACGGGCGATGAGACCGCCGGGGAACTCTCCACTTTGCCTCGTGTGGTGCTGCCACATGTTGAAGAGCGCCTGCGCTTTTTTGTCTTTCGGCTGAGGCTGGCTGGTGGCCTCATAAGCGCTCGCGTCGGCGGTGCGGACTTTGCCTGTCCAGGCTCCTGCGGGCGCCTTTTCGATCTTTAGCTCAATCATGAAGGTTTGATGCGTGTCTTTGAAAGCGCCGTCCGTCATGAGCTGCCCGATGGTGTGTCCGCCCGGTTTCTGCGGCTCCGGCGTGAACATGCGCAGTGTTGTGATTTCACCGGGCTGCAGTGTGAGGTCGCCCAGCGGGGGATTATTGGATCCCAGTCCCATCATGATTTCGCCGTCGAGTTTGACATAGAGGGAGCGAGAGGGGTCCTTCGGTCCCAGGCTGGCGTCGGTGAGGCGAATGGGTGCTTTGGAAACGTTCTGTATGGCGAGAAACAGCTCCAGCAGGTCGTCCGGTTTGGGTTTGGTTTGGGACGTTGAGAAAAAGGCCACCGCCGTCCGCAGGCCATTCGCCGGCTCACCCCACTTTAGCTTTTCCATTGGAGAGGCGGCACCAATCTGCCCTGGAGGCTCATTGACCTGTGCGTCGGCTCCTCCCGTCAGGGGAGTCACGAGCTTTCCGGTCCATGCGCCCGCGGGAGCTTTTTCGATGTTCAACTGCCCTGTTAGGATCATGTGCGGCTCTTTGAGCATTCCGGCGGCGAGCAGTTGCCCTTTCGATCTCGTTTCCCCCCGCGCTCCCGCGAGCTCCACGTGTTTCTCGCTGCCTGCGTGTGGAATCATCACAAGACTAATCGCCTCGCGGGGCTGAAGGGTGACGTCGGTCATTGTCGGCTCATCGATCCTTGTGCGGCTCTGCAGGAGCTCATCGCGATGGATCGAGGCGTAGCGAAGCCCCTGTGCGGCGATGGTATCGTTGAAATGAACCGGAGCTTCCGAAACATTCTGCACCACCAGATAGAGATCCGGTGTGTCTTTGCCTTTTGGCTCGCCGGCGGAAGGGAGAATGATGAGCGCAGCGCGCAAGCCGTTCACCGACTCGCCCCATTTCAGTTTCTGCTCCACTTCCGGCGGGAGTTTCTCTCCTTTGGACGGAGTGGTCTGCGCCGTGGACTTGCCCTCGAGTGCTCCTTTCAGCGCGTCGCGGAATGGCGCTGGAATGTTCACGATGCTGCCCGGTTCGTAGCGGGTTTCCTGCACCTGCGCAGGATTGGTGAAATCGTAACTGCGCACGAGTCCCTTTTGCGTGATCCACAGCACCCCTGCGCCGCGCTCCCATGCCATGGCATAGGTGAACATGCCGTCGGGCAGTGCAATTTCATAAGGCGGTCGCGGTGTGGTGACAGCGGGCGAAACGAATACAATGTATGCCTTGTTAGTGTCCGGCGTTTCCGCATTCGCCTGACTGACGTTTAAGCGCACGCCGTCAGCATGAAGTTCGTAGTGATAGGTGATGCCCGTGGCGATCTTTCGCTTTCCCGTGACGAGCAGGTTTACGCCATCACCCAGCACATAACTGTTAGGTTCACTGGCAAGGCGCGGTTTTTTCGCGGTGCCGGGATCAGCGGCAATGACGCGGAAATGGAGTTCGCCCGCCGTCAGTTTGCCGGAGAACGATGTGATGCCCGGCCTCGTTTGCAGACGTGCAGTCAGTTTTGTCAGGGCGTCAGGGGTGTTGTCCGCGATGAATTCCGCGATCTCTGCAGCCGTGGCCGCTTCGCCGAAAAGGTCCCGGGTTACGCGGCGGATCAATTGCTCGCGGTCAGCGGCGGAGGGGGGCATCGGAGCTTCGAGTGCGACACGATCGGCAACCAGCATTTTCCAATACCCCGCGGAATCCTTTCGTCCGTCGGGAAAGGCCCATCCATAAGTCAGGTCCACGGTGTCCGACATCGTGACGGTGTCTCCCTCCTTTGCGCCGATTTCCGACCACACGAATCCGTCATCCGCTTTACCGATGGAAACTCCATCGCCCATGACTTCGCAATATTCGCCGGGCGCAAGCCGGTAGGAAACCATGGGTGTGAGGCCCGACATAGACGCGTGCGGTCCGGGGGAGACGGGGATTTCTGCGCCGCCGGCATCGTGCGCGGAACGGAGACCGAGTTCATGCCACATGGGGGATTTGAAGATCACGGTTTCCCTGCCGGTATTGTGGAAAAGCACGCGTGCTTTCAGTGTGGACCCCAGCGCATATTCTTCTCCTCGCGGCTCCAGCAGCCATGCGGTGCGAAGGCCGTTCGGTGCGGGAGGGCCCCATGCCGCCGATGTCAGTTCCACCGGCAGCGGCAGACCTGCTTTGAGGTTCCGCAGATCATCCTCGAACTCCGCCGGCATCAGCGCCCGCCGCACCGGCGCCGTCGAGATGGCGGTGATTCCATCGAGCAGTGTGATGGCATCCGATTGTATCCAATCGTGTGAAGCATCCGCACGCGGGCGCAGCGTTTTGAGTGCTGCGGGGGTTTCGTCAGGATGGTTTTTGAACAGATAATCCATCTCCCGGGCGATGTGTCCGATGAATGCTCCAGGAATTTTGCCGTCGGTGCGCGCGCTGGCCTGCCATTGTTTAAAAAGCGCCTGCGCTGTTTCGTGCTTCGGTTTCATATCAGCAGCAACACGGGCTGCTTTTTCCGCGGTCTTTTCCGCCTGAGCCCGCAGCATGGCCACGGGGACGGCAATGGCGGCGCCGAGCACGATGGCCGTGATGGTGAGCGCGCGGGTGAGGCCGCGGCGGTTGAGCTTTTCACTGAGCACGGCGAGCAGGCGGCCTTCGAGCGAGGACTTGCGTGCCATGGCCAGACCACAGGCGGCGGTCCAGCGGGCGGGGGAAAGCCGCGTGGCTACGTGCAGCAGGTGACCGGCGTATTCGGAAGGGCGGACGCCGCTGGCGAGCACCAGATCGTCGCACGCGCGTTCGCGTTCCACGTGCAGACGCCACGCCGCCAGCCAGACCAGCGGATTAAACCAGTGCAGCGCACAGACCATCTGGGCGAGCGTTTGCACGAGCGGGTCATGGCGGCGCAGGTGGGCGAGTTCATGCATCAGCACCGAACGAAGCTGGGGGGCGTCCCATGATTGAGCCTCCGCGGGCACCAACAGCCGCGGACGAAAGACGCCCCAAACCACGGGAACGGTGCGCCGGTGATCCACCAGCAGCCGCACGGGCCGGCGCAGACCTGTTACTTTAACCGCCGCATCAAATGCCTCCGCCAGAACTCCTGTGGCCGCGTGAGACCGGCGCATGGCCCGGCGCAGCACCCAATGCGCCGCCGCGAGGCGCAGGAGGATCAGTGCACAGCCGACAGCCCAGGCCGGGAAAAGCCACGCGGTGAAAGGGGGCGAAGCGGGAGACGAAACCTGCGGGGCAAGCGCAGAGGCCGCGGGCGGGGCAGGGGATAACTGGGGAGGCTGAGAAGCCGGGAGCGAGTCGGAAACCGGCGCCTCCGGAAGCGGCAGCGCTGGAAGCCGGGGAAGCGGTGCGTTTTTCAGGGCGGGAGCCGTAGCCAATGCGCCTTCCTTATTCCCCTCATTCGGATTCTTGCCGCTGGCCGTTTCCACCGTGGCCCACTGCGGCAGCACGCGCCACCCGGGGAGCACTGCGGAAAGGACGGGCACCAGCAGAAGCGCCAGCACCGCCGCCAGCCACACCGCGTGACGGGCCGCCGCCGAGGCGCGGCGCATGAGCAGCACACACACCGCCGCCAGCACCAGCAGCACTGCGCTTTTCAGCGAGGCGTCCGCCATGAGGGGCACCGCAGCCGCCGACGTGATCAGAAAGAAACGGTTCATCTTAACGGCCCTCCTTTCTGGCTTGTTCGATGAGCCCGACCAGCCGGTCGCGCTCGGCTTCGGTGACTGCGTCTTTGCGCGACAGCAGGTGCGCCGAAAGCGCTTCCTCCAGCGACCCGCCAAAGAACGTCTCCAGCACTTTCTCAAACGCCGAACGGCCCGCCGTTTCCCTGGACAGCTTTGGCGCATAGACCACTTCGCGGCCCTGTTCCCGCCGGATGAGGTGGCCTTTTTCTTCCAGAATATGCATCATCCGCCGCACGGCCATGGGCGTGGGAGGATCGGGGAGGGCGACGGCGATTTGATTGACCGTCGCTTCGCCGCGCGCGAAAATGACGTCCATGATCTGGCGTTCGCGCCGGGTGAGTTTTGAGGTGTCGGACATGGGACCGGAGACGGTTTAAGTTTGCGTTACGTTTTTAACGCGAGATTCCCAATACGCAAGCCTTTTCGCGTTATTTTTTTAACGCGGCTTGGAGTTCACGGTTTAACCGTCTGTTTTTCAATCACTTACGGCGTGATTGCGCCAATGCCAATCCGGCACGTATTATTTCAGCCAAACGGCAAGGGGGTCGCTCGCGTCTGTTTCGAGACCATTCGCGAGCACGCCGCGCACCCTGAAATGCCAACCGCCTGCCGGCAGGCGGGGCATGTTGATTTCCGGTGTCCGGTAGAGGCCGATGCGACTCCAAATGGAGCTGCCCTCGCTGTTATACTCCAGCATGTAGCCAACGATTTGCTTTTCCGGAAGATCAGTGTCGCTCCATGGGACCGGATCCCACCCGAGAGTAATGGGCTGATCCAGCGGAATCTGCTCGTCAATGATGTCGCCTTTTGCCGCTTTTGGAACTGGAGTCAGCAGGAGTACGGAGCATAAGAGGGTAAGGGAACCGTGAAACGTTTTCATTGTAGTTTTTTGGTTGTTGGGTCTGAGGAACAGGCCTTTTTCCCGTTTTGCGGCGTCCAGGAGGGCGGGGAAAGACATGGGGTAAACGCCCCAGGATGCACCCCGGGTGCCAAAAATGTCACGGATCGTGATTCCGTGTGCGGTCCGGGCAGGGAAATTGACGAAACCAGACATCCGGATGGCGAAGAAATCACGAAGGCTCTCAGGCGGCGAATGTTCTGACTGCCCTCAACCCTTCGGTTTCCGGTTTCGGACCCCGCCGTTCACCTGTTGCGCGGCGGCAGGGCGTCCGCATCGTCGGGTGCATGTCACTTTCTGAATCCATCTTTTCGCTTCTCGGCAAAACAGCGGTAGTGATCGGCGGCACGGGAGAACTCTGCGGCGCGATGGCCGAAGGGCTGGCCAATGCGGGGGCCGAGGTGGTGCTGGCGGGACGCAACGAAGAAAAGGCAAAGGCCCGGCTTGAGCGCATCTCAGCGGCGGGTGGCAGGGGATGGTTTGTGCCGGTGGAGGCGAACGACAAACAAAGCCTTGAGACCCTGCTGGCGACGGTGCTGGCCCGCTCGCGCGATGTTCACATCCTCATCAACGGCGCCGGGATGAATTCACCCACCCCGTTCCTCGAAATCCCGGAAGAGGAATTCGACCGCATCCTGGACGTGAACACGAAGGCCGTGTTTCTGGCCTGTCAGGTGTTCGGGAAGTTCTTCGTGGAGCGCGGCGGTCCGGCTTCCATTATCAATATCGGCAGCTTGTCCGGACTGGTGCCGTTGAGCCGCGTGTTCACCTATTCGCTGAGCAAGGCCGCGGTGCACAACCTAAGCAAAAACCTCGCCCGCGAGTGGGCACCGCTCGGCATCCGGGTGAATACGCTGGTGCCCGGCTTCTTCCCCGCCGAACAGAACCGAAAGGTGCTCAATCCCGAGCGCGTGGAAAACATCATGCGCCATACGCCCATGAAGCGCTTCGGCGACCCCACGGAATTGATAGGCGCTACCCTGCTGCTGGCATCCGAAGGCGCAGGCAGCTTTATCACCGGCTCCGAAATCGTGGTGGACGGCGGCTACCATGCGATGACCATCTGACTCCCAAAACCTATGAAACGGCCCGTCCTGTTTGTGCTCCTCTTCGCCGCCGCACTCGGCGCCTGCCGCAGCTTCCCCGGCAAGCCGCCGCCAGAACCTGGCCCGCCTCAGAATATCGCCGCTCACAGCCGGGCTCAACCTCGCGGGATTGTGGAATAAATGTCAGGACGTCATGCGCAGGAGTCCGGGAGCAGTGCAGAAACCTCACCCCTCCCCGCCCTCCGGTCCGTAGAATGCCACCCACACGGTGAAGTCCTCCGAGAAATCCTCAAAGCGGTGCACCTGGCCCGCGGGGACGAAGAGAAAGGCTCCGGGCTCCACGGTATGCCGCGCGGTGCCGTCGAAGAACCGTCCGCTTCCCCGCGTCACGAAGTAAATCTCGTCCCGCGTGTGGGGCTTTTGCGGATCGTGTCCCTGCGGCGTGTAGAGTTCCACGGCCAGCGTGCCGTGAGAGAACACCGGCACGGCGAGATTCCCCGGGGGAGGCGGGCCTTTTTTCAGGGCTTCGGCGAGACTGACATGGACGGCTCGGGAGGCGGCGGGCGTGCTCATAACCCGGAAACTTGACCGGGCGGGCGGGGTTTGCGAGTGTCGATCCGCCTGTATTTCTTCGCTTTGCAGAATGGAAAAACAGGCCTAAATCCGCCGCCCTCCCAATTTTATGGCTTCCACACCCGTCATCAATCTCCGCCGCGGACATGCCGTCCGGCACAACAACGACGTCTGCATCATCAGCGAAATGGAGCACAAGACGCCTCCGCGCATGGCGTCGTATGTGCAGATGTCCATCCGCAGCATCACCTCCGGACGCGTGACCAATCTGCGCCTGACATCCAACGAGTCGCTCGACGCGGTGAACCTGGTGAAGGTGGATCACGAATACAGCTACAAGGACAGCAGCGGCTATCACTTCATCCACCCGGAGACCTATGACGATGTGCTCGTGGACGAAGCGAAGGTGGCGCCGGTGAAGAATTATCTCTACGAAGGCGGCAAGTATATTCTCGTCTTCACCGACGACAGCGTGGCGGCCATCGAACTCCCCGCCTCCATGGTCCTGACCGTGGCCGAAGCCTCCGAAGGCGTGCGCGGCGACTCCGCCAACAACATGTATAAACCCGCCGTGATGGAAACCGGCCTCACCGTGCAGGTGCCGCTCTTCATCAACCGCGGCGAGAAGATCAGCGTGAAGACCGAGGACGGCACGTATTTGGGGCGGGCCTGAGGGGGCTTTGAAGGTTTTCCGGGATGCTGCGCCCGCACTGGCTCCGAACCTCAATAGGTGCCCGATGGGGGGATATTTCACCGAAGGGCAACCTATCCCCGAAAGAGGGCTTTTGTCAGGGGGCCCGGAAGTGATGGCCGGTATAGGGGCATTTGACGCGTGTTCCTCTCTTCAGGCCGGCCACGTCCACCTGTCCCCTTTCGGGCGCATAGGGGCTGTAAACCATGCCTTTTCTTCCGACAACCGGGGTGCCAAAAGGAAGTTCCTCCCTGAGGGTTTTTGAGGGGGGCGGGGATTCAGGAGGCGGGGTGGCCGGGGGTGCGGGAGAGGCGGCGGAGTGCGGCTCTTTCAATCCCTCGATGTCCCCGGTCATTTTTTGGAGGTGTTTGTCGATATCATCCAGCCGCGAGCCAACGGAACGGAGGCTGTTTATTTCCGACTGGAACCGGGTCTGGCTGTTAGCCGCTCCGCTGGCGACGCTTGAACGAAGGGACGAGACTTCGCTGCGTAAATTGGAAAGCTCGGTTTTGATGGCGGCGAAATGCGCGGCATTTTCATTGACGGTCTGCTTTTCGCAGGAACACAGGACGATGGCCGGAAGGAGGCAGGACAGCGGAAGCAATTTCGCGATCATCCTGACATGCTGGCGCGAAACCGGCACCAAAGTCAATATCCGCGGAGCAAAGAAGCGCCGGCGGCGGGATCGACGCTATAGATGCTAATTAGGCCACTCGCTTTTCTTCGACGCGGGCAAAAGCGACTGGTCTGCGCCATACCGCTCTACTTTTGTCCAGCGCTTCGATGTGGCCGCCTGACCAGGATCGTCACAAACGTGATCGTTTCTCATCACGAAGGGCCTAACAGAGATGTGCGTTGGCCCTGCGTTTGCTGCTGCTTGACATCCCCTCACCGGTCCGTGCTATTTTTGCGGCGCTTTCGGCCGTGTTTGAACCGTTAACACCCTGTCACTTATGCCTGCAACGCTGTCGCCTGTCTGTCGTGTGAGTTCACGTTTTGCTTTATGGAACCGATGCCGGCAGGCACGATGGCGGCGGGTCCTGTTTCCGGCGGCGGCGGTGGCGCTGCTAACAGGGATGGCGGGGCGCGGGATGGGGGCACAGATCAAAGGGTGGTGGCGGTTTGACGGAAATCTTCAGGACTCGTCGGGCACCGGATTGAACGGAACGGAGATCGGGGCGCCTGCGTTCGATTCCACGGTGCCCGTCGGCCGCATTGGGCAGTCGGTGCTTTTTGACAATGACAGCGAAGGGGTGCGCATCGCGGCGAATGCGGTGCTGAGCTCGCAGCAGTTTACCCTGGGATACAGCATCAATCTGCTGGACGTGCCGCCGGGCACTTCCGGGCTGGAGCGGTTGTCGGCGCGGCAGAACTACCAGTTTGAAACGGCCATTGGCGATGCTCACGCGGTGGGAGGAAACCAATCGCCGAGCGGAATCACGCTCTCGTATTACGGTCTGGGGACCGGCGGATGGAAGGTGACGAATGTGGAAATTCCGGCCACGGGCTGGGTGCATGTGGTGTGGCGGAATTCGGCCACGGAAATGCTGCTCTATATTAACGGCGTGCAGGCCTATTCCGGCGTGCCGGTGACGGCGCCGCCGACGGGGTATATGAATTTCGGGACCTCGTATATGAATGCCGAAGGGTTTGGCGGGCTCATGGACGATGCGTTCTATTCAGACGGTCTGCTGACGCCGCAGGAGATTGCAAACATTTCGGCGAATGGCGTGGCGTCGTTCCTTGGAGACTCGGACGGCGACGGGCTCCCCAACGTGTGGGAGAATCAATACGGACTCGATCCTAATGATAACACCGGCGCGAACGGCGCAGATGGAAATGACGACAACGACGGGCTCACCAATGCGCAGGAATATGCGCGCGGGACCGATCCCACCAAGACGGACACCGACGGCGACGGGCTCAATGACGGCGATGAAGTGACGCGTTTGACCAATCCGCTGGCGGCCGACAGCGACGGCGACGGGCTATCCGATGGCGATGAAGTGACGCGCTCCACCAATCCACTGGTGGTGGACACGGACGGCGATGGCGCGGACGACGGCGCTGAAGTGACCTTCGGCAGTGATCCCAAAGACGCGCTGAGCCTGCCGCCGCCGCAGGCATTCCTCGTGCTGTGGCTGAACTTCGAGGGCGACGCGCGGGACAGTTCGTCGAAGGCAAATCACGGTTCGCTCCTTGATGCGCCGGCGTTTGTGGACGACGGCAGCCCGGGCGGGGGACAGGCGATTTCCCTAACCACAAATCCCATGGGCGTTCTCGTGCCGGGAAATGCTTCGCTGGCCCCGGAAATTTTCACGCTCAGCTACTGGGTAAAGCCCACGAGTTTGCAGGAAGGCAACGGGCTTGAGCGCCTCACGGGCCGCGCGGGTTTTGCCTTTGAGACCGCGATCGGAAACCGCGCGGCAGTGGGAGGCGGCGCGGATTTGACACTGAGTTACTATCAGGGCAACTGGATCAGCAGCGGACATTCCCTAACACTCAATGAATGGTCCCACGTCGCCTGGCGGAATACCGGCACCGGACCGGAGGACATGACGCTCTGGGTGGACGGCGTGAAGAAATTCACCGGCCCGGGCCTTCCCGCGGGCAGTCCCGGCAACGGGCTGATGACGATCGGCACGCTCGCCAGCGGCGCGGAGGGATTCGAGGGCATGATGGATGATGTGAGGCTCTATCGGAAAGCGCTGGCCGACGATGACATGACCGCCCTGGCCGTGCCCGGCGCTCAGGCCGCTTTTGAAATTACCAGTGCGGTCCGTGCCCCTAACGGGGCATCGGTGACGCTGAAATTCCGCTCCCGCACCAACCGCGTCTATGCCGTGGATTATTCCACCGATCTCAAAGAGAACTCCTGGGTGGAATTGACCGACGGACTGCACGCGACCGGAGGTGAAACCCAATATGTCGATATGGTGGCCTCCAACCGGATCCGCGCGTTTTACCGCGTCCGCGATGTCACACCGCCCCCGCCGCCGTAAGCGTGTGGCCGCGACCGCGACCGTCGATTCAGGTATTGCCATGCGGCGCCGGTGGGGGGGCAGGCGGGCCTAACACCATGGGTTGAGCCGGAGCGAAGCGGAGACCGCCGAAGGCAACCCCACGGCTATGGTCTGCCGGCGCTGCGCGGCGGAAACACAGCGGGCGGTGTTTTTACAACTTCATTGAAAACCCGAGAACGAAAAGATCATTCTCCCTGTCGCCGCGCAGAAACTGGACTCCGGCAAAGGCGCTGCAGTGGTGGCCGAGGGTCAGTTCCGGAGCGAGTGTGAACGCATGACGTTTGCCCGCGGTCGTCGATCCACGCGCAGCGGGCCCTGAGGGTAAGGGCGCGGGTGGCTGCAAAGGAAACTTCCAGCGCCGCGGTGTTGCGGGGAATCCTTCGTTATTCTCGTAGGCGGCAAAGTGTGTCATTTCCTCCAGATCCAATGGGTTTCCGGGCGGGAGGGGTCGCGGGTGTATGTCGAGTGAGTGCCTAACAAAGTGATATTCCAGCGCCCGGCGTCGAGTTCACTGCCGCCGAGCCACATGAGATGCCCGATATTCACCGCGTGGTCCCTTTCCTCCTCAATGGCACGGACGCGCGCCCATGCCGGCCCGAAGAATGGCGAAAGCGTGAGGCCTTCACCCGGCACGATGCGCCGGCTAGCACGCGCTCTCAGCGCCCATGCATGCTGGCGCTCCACCGGGAGGTAACCGAACGAGAAGGCTTCCAGTTGCGTTTCACGGCTGCATTGCCAAATCAGTTCTGCACCCAGTGAGGGAAGATTGCGGCGCCGGTTTCCTCCCTGACCGCATGGCCGGTGATGCCCTGCCGAAGCCGTTCTCCAAGAGGCGCCACCAGGCCGAGATCCGCATGCCAATAGCCCCCTCTGCCGGTGTAAAATTCTGACTCGACTTCCGTTTCCGGCAATTCTCTCAGCCCTGCCCGGGCGATGCCTTCGTGGGCGCGGGATGCGGGGGGATCGTGAGAATGAGGAGCACAGGGAGGAGACGGATGGTGAGGAGGACAGGTCGGACAGGGCTGATGAAAGCGAGGCTAATAATGCGAGTGTTATGCATTAACTGGGTGTTTCAAGATGGTCCCTGCCGGAGTGCGGGAGTCAGCTGAAAATGCCCGCTCGATTCACGCGCTCCCCTCCTGCACCGGCGCTGCCCGGATTAAAGATTCCGGAGGACCGGCCCCTCAAGAGTCTATGACCCCGGCTCCGCATGCCAGATATCTATTTTTGTATCCACTTCCACTTGCTATATTTTTTGCGTCGCACGGATAAGAATCTGCGAAAATCGCTTCAAGGAATAAAAAAATCGCTCAGGTCCGTTCACGTTGTGTGTATATATGTCGATTTCCCGTTTTACCACAATACATGACCCCACCTTCGACAAACCTCTGCCGCGTTGTGCCGGCGGCTCTCCTCCTAGCTTCACACTCTGCGACCGCCGCCTGGGAATTGGAAGGCGCTTTTTCTGCGCCGGATGCGCCGAATGAGGCTAATCATTTTGGCTCCGCGCTGGAGATGAGCGGCTCGACGATAGTTGCGGGGGCTGATACGACGGATGAACCAGGCAAGGCAGATGTGGGAGCGGTTTATTCCTGGGAACGTGACGCCGCGGGGAAGTGGAGCCTGACGCAGATTTTTCGTTATTCGGATGAACCGGCCAACACCGGCGTGGGGCGCGTCCTGGCACTGGATGGCAATACCCTGCTGGTGCCGGTCGTCACTGCGACTTCGGGCCGGGTGATCGTGTACGAACGGACGGCGCCGGGAGTTTTATGGACACAATCGCAAACGCTTTCCGGCGACCAGGCGGATGAATGGTTTGGCAAAAGCGTGGCCTTGCGCGGCGATATTGCCGTAGTGGGAGCCGAGCAGTCCGGGGCCGGAGTGCAAAATCAGGACAGGGCGGGCGCGGCTTACGTTTTTACCCGAACGGGCCCGGGAGCCCAGTGGACCCACGCACAGAAAATTACAGCGCCTGCATCCGCCGGCCTTAACAAAAATTTCGGTTCGGATGTGGAACTCGACGGCACGTGGTTAACGATCGGCGCGCGCGGTCTCTCCCAGACGGCAGGTCAAAGCGGAGCCACTTTTGTCTATTCCGGCGCGCCGGGTAGTTATGCTCCCGTGCAAACGCTCGCGCCGGACTCGCCGTCTTCCAGCAGCCAGGGGTTCGAATCCACATACCTGCGGGACGGGCTTCTGGTCATTGGCTCGCCTGACGAAAGAAATCCGGCAAATAGCTCGCAAATCGTGGGCGGAGCATTCGCTTACGACCTGTCCGCGGGCACCGTGGGCTCGGCGCAAAAGCTGAGCAGTTCATCGTCGCCCCGCTTTGGCGCTTCCGCAGCGGCCGCGGGCGATCTGATGATTGTCGGTGCACCTTCGCGCAATTCCCAGCGCGGCACGGTCTATTTTTGGGACCGTACAGCCGCCGGTTCCCCCTGGACGCTGCAGGTTGGGGTATTGCCGAATCCAACGACGCTGGAACCCGATTCCTTTTTTGGCGAACGGCTGGCGATGGGTCCCGGACGCATTGCCGTCGCCGCTCCTGGCAAACGCGACGGCACTGTACCCGGCAACATCTATGTGTATCGCGACGGTGCCGGAGAGCCGTTTGTCAGTGCGGGCACCAGTCCGGCTACTCACATCGGCACCTATCGGGCATGGCTCAACGCAGTGGTTCGCAGCCGCGGAGTCAATACTACGTTTTATTTCGATTATGGAAAGACGACTGCCTATGAACTGGGCTCCGTCACGGCACTTCCCGAAACAATTAATAGTGTACCCGCGCTTAAAGTGAGGCGGGACCTCGACGGACTCCAGTTTCCCCGCCTCGAAAGCAATACGCTTTATCACTACCGGGTACGCGGCGGGGGCGCGGTGGGACTGGACACCACATTTACCACAGCATCCTTCGATCCGTTGATTGGGGAGGCGCTGGAGTCACCTTCGTTGAATTGGGAGTCTTATGGAGAGCCGCGCTGGCAGCGCGAGACCGCTACGACATGGGATGGTTCAGATGCGATGAAGACGGGTGCCATTCCAGCGAACTTCAGAACCATGCTGGAAACCACGGTGACAGGGCCCGGCACCCTTTCCTTTCGCTGGAAGGTTTCCAGCACACCTACCTACCACGTTCTCACGTTTCGCGATAATGAAACGATCGTAAAGTCCATTTCCGGTAATGTGAACTGGACGCAGGAGAGTGTTCCCGTGAGTGACGGCACTCACCGAATTACATGGGCATATGAAAAAGCCGGCGGTTCTCCGACGGGCCTCGACGCCGGATGGGTGGACACGGTGAAGTGGACGTCAGACAGCGCGGCGAATGCCTACGCTCAGTGGCGGTCCTCTGTCTTTTCAGCTTCACAACTTGCCAATCCTGCGATCAGCGGCGCTGAAGCCGATCCGGACGGCGACGGATTGAAAAACGTGGTGGAAGCACACTTTGGGAGTTCTCCGCTTCAACCCGGCGCAGCGCCGCTCACAGTTACTGCGGCTGGTGCCACGCTCACGCTCCGCTGGCCGGAAGCCAATCCAACCCCCGGCACTGTGGCCATTCCGGAGTGGTCGCCCGATGGCACAACGTGGCTGGCCAGCGGTCAATCGCAGGGAAATATCCCGGCCCGCACGATGCCTGTGAGTCAGGTGGAAGGGAATCTCAAGCAGGCGGCCCTTCCGGCCAGCGGTCTTGCGCGCGCCTTTCTTCGCCTGCGAATCGCCGGGCCATAGGCACGCCGGCGTGCAGGAGGCCTCACGTGTCAGTCGATGAGTACATTCGTTTTATCGATGATGCTTCCGTGGCTGCCGGGGCTTCTGTGAGGGATGAACAAATGCGCAGCCCTGCTTCTGTTGATGCTTGTCAGCGCCGCGATGAGCGGGTGCATGACGAGCAAGGTCGTGGAAAAAGTCTGTCCGCCAGAGCGGACGGTTTTCAATCCGAAGACGAAGAAACAGGAGAGGGCGCGATCGAAACCGGGATATATCCTGGTGCTTCCCGCGGCGTTTGCGGGTGATGTGGTGACGGCTCCGCTGTGGCTTCCGCTCACCTTCATGGTTGCAGGGGGGCTCCGCGGTTGAGGGAGTCTCGCGGGAAGGTGTGTTCGAAGTCCCCAGCGCGCTGGCGCGGCTTCGCGGGTTGAGGTTTGATCCGCGTTTTCGAGCATGACGGCTGCGCGGCGGTGGCTACACAGACGGGTGTGAAGCATCTTCTTTCTCTCGTTTTCCTTCTGGCGTGTTGGCAAATGACCGCGACCGGTGCGGAAAGGCCTAACATTTTGTTTGTCTTCGCGGATGACTGGGGAAAGTACGCGAGTGCCTATCGCAGCGCGGACGGGGAGAATTCGCTGAATGCCATCGTGAAGACGCCTAACTTCGACCGTCTGGCGCGGGAGGGGATGCTGTTCACCAGGGCGCATGTGAATGCGCCGAGCTGCACGCCGTGCCGCAGCGCGCTGCTGAGCGGCCAGTACTGGTGGCGAACACGGAGGGGGGCGATTTTGCGCAATGCGGTGTGGGACCGCTCGATTCCCACCTATCCACTGATTTTGCAAAAGGCGGGCTGGCACATTGGATTTTCCGGGAAGGTGTGGAGTCCGGGAACGCCGGCGGACGCGCCGTATGGCGCACCGGCGAACCATTTCACTCCGGCGGGCATGCAGATCAGCAGTTACAGCGAACTGATGATGGCGGCGGCGGACCGCGCGGCAAAGCAAAAGGCCGTCCTGGCGGGCGTGGAGCAGAATTTTGCGGCGTTCCTCGCGGCGCGAAAAGAAGGCCAGCCGTGGTGTTATTGGTTTGGCCCCACGCAGACGCACCGGAGCATCGCGCCGGGCTCCGGCAAGGCGCTGTGGGGGATAGAGCCGGATTCACTGAAGGGAAAAATCCCTCCGTTTCTGCCGGACAATGAAGTGATTCGCGCGGACATTTCGGATTATCTCGGCGAGGTGCAGTCGGTGGATGCGGCGCTGGGCGTGCTGCTGCAAAAACTGGAGCAAACGGGCGAGGCGGCGAAGACGCTGGTGATGGTGAGCGGCGATCACGGGATGCCCGGCGTGACGTACGGAAAGTGCAATCTCTATGATTTCGGCACGCACGTTTCGCTCGCGGCGCGCTGGCCTGACAAAATCAAGCCGGGCCGTGTGGTGGACGATTTTGTGATGATGATGGACCTTGCGCCGACTTTTCTGGAAGCCTGCGGCGAAAAGCCCGGGCCGCAAATGACGGGCCGCAGTCTGATGCCGGTGCTGCTTGCGGAGAAGAGCGGGATCGTGGACGCGGCGCGGAATTTTGTGATCACGGGACGCGAGCGGCATGTGGATACCGCGCGGCCCGGCAATGTGCCGTATCCGCACCGTTGCCTGCGCACGCGCGAATGGAGCTACATCAAAAACTTTGCGCCCGATCGGTGGCCGATGGGTGATCCCGCGGCGGCCAAACCGGACCCTAACAAGGCGGGCGAGGATACGTTCGCGACCTTCGCGGACATGGATGCCTGCCCCACCAAACGCTGGCTCATCGAGCACGGCGAGGAGCCGGAGAATCGCAAGTGGTGGGAGTATGCCTTCGCGAAACGGCCCGCGGAGGAACTCTATGATCTCAGCAAAGACCCGTGGGAAATGCACAACGTGGCGGGCGATCCGGCGAATGCCGCGGTGAAGCAGCGCCTCGCCAACCAGCTCATGGAAGAACTCAAACGCACGGGCGATCCGCGCGTGACAGGCGATGGCCTGACATTCGAGCGGCCGCCGTTCACTGACATCGAGCCGAGAGCCGGGGCGGGGAAACGGCAGCGATAAATAATCCGTTCGGCATTTGCCGCTGGCGGTGACGATGCGCGGACCGGGTGGTCGAGCCATCGGGGATACATCTTGCCACACGAGCGCTTTTCCCTCAAACTCTGATTGGTCCCACCCGGGTCCCTGTCCCTTCGAAAGGAGAGGCTTTTAAACCAGCCATTTGCCAATCCAATGCGCACTTTTTTCTTAATGCTTCTTTTCGCGTCTGTGGTCTTCGGCGACGAGAAACTTGACCTCCCGGAGGGCTTCAAAGCGGACCCTGATCGCCCGGATGTACCTTTTAGCTTCTCGGCCGCACGCAAGTATTTAGATGATAAGTTAGCCATTCAGGCAAAATACCGTTCGCGCCTCGCGGACGCCCTTGAGCATGCGGATGGAGCGGAAATCATGCTGTTGAGCTTCACTCCGGTCAAAAAGGTGCCTGAGGGAAAGGGTGACGACTACTTTCCCATAATGCCATACAAGTCTTTTTCGCAGATCCTGCAGCGCAAGAAACTGGAAAAGGAAAAGATCGCGGCGTGCCGGAAGGCGACGGTGGAACTGCTTCGCGAAGCGGATGATCATGGCGGCGGCGCGGCCTGTCATTTTCCGATCCACGCGGTTCGGCTCTTTAGAGGCAAGGAGATCATCTTTGAGACATCCTTTTGCTGGGTGTGTCACAACTACTTCGTCGGGTACCCGGATGATTTCGAAGGAGCGACCTGGGTGGGACTTTTCAAAACAAACATCGAAGCGTTTCTCCTGAAGGAGATGCCCATTCCGCAAACAGAGATTGATCGCTTTGATGCCACCTATGGCGATAAAGACAAATCGAAGCCACGAAAGTCGATTGCACCGCCGGCGAAAGATAATCGAAAGTGAAAGGCAAGTGCCTGCCGGCAGGGAGTGGCGGAGGGTGATTTTTTAGCCTGTGCCACTCCGTGGAAGACTCGCCGACGCTTCCAGCGGGCGGATTCATATTTCCAGTGCCGTTGATCTCCGGGCTCTCATTTGTTCCGCGGGCGGTCGGTTCGCTTGAACTCAATGAAAGGACGTTTCGCGGTGCCGTGCGGATGAAGCCGCGCATCCTCCCGTTCAAGGAGAACCATCCGCACTGCCAGAAACAGAAACAGAAGACCGACGAGCCCTGCTCCCGCGAGTTCATAGAACAGGAGGAATATTCCCAGCCCCGCGATGACGAGTGTCGTAAGCCGGAAAATCCATTTCATAAAACAGTCCATGAGCCGGCGCTTCAGAGGCAACGGAGCCAGAGGTTCCAGCGGCGGCATTGGAACGCCCGCCGCTCTATTTTTTCCAAAAGGAAACAGCCACCACGACACCAGCACCAGCAGGCATCCACTGAGCGCAACGAATGCGGCGCCATCGCGATAAACCCTGTTCCGGTGAAAGGACTCCAGCATCCAGTCCGGCAGCGGCACTTGCACGCCCGCATCCTCCAGCATCGGGCATCCCACCGACAACAACTGCCACAGCCCCGCACCAAAATACACTGCGCTGCAAACCAGCCGAAACGTCACCAGCGGTGTCGCAGAAGGTATTTGCTCAGACGATTCCATTACGCTGAAAGTCGCCGGGGGAACTTTCCAGCGGTATAGCAAAACGGCCTCTGCGGGGCAACGAAAACCTGTCCAATGCTTCCCGGAGAGGGCTGACAGGGCTGACAGGTCCGACAGCGATGACAGGGGGCGGGAAAATGGGGCGTGGAGCCCACACTGCGCGGGTGATCGCTACAAAAACTTTACATGCGGGCAGCGCTAACCTGGATTACTTCCCTTCCCAACCACCCCGCTGCGTATGATTCGTTCACTCCTCGCTGTTCTGTTGATGACTGTGCAGTTTGCCTGCGGGGAGGTGCCGCGGCTCTTCAAGGAGAAGGACTTCAGGGCGGCGCATTTTGCGGAGGCGGTCAATTATTTCGTGGCGCTGGGGGAGGATGAAGCGGTGCGGCAATTGGAGGAATTGGCGCCGGGAAGAGGCTCGAATGGCAAACTGGCGTTTCACATGAATGAACGGGTGGGGTGGATGTGCCGGGTGCTCTTTGAGCCAAAGGGGGCTGAACCGCTGCGGGAGCCGCGATTTGGCGCCCTGCGTTTGCCTTACTTGAGCATGCCCGCGAAGAACTGGCCGCTGTATCCGGTGGCTCTCTCCGGCTCCACGTATTTTGTGCTGAGCGAAGGGTACTCGCTGGGCGGGTTGGCGGAAGACACGGGAAAGTATCTCCAGTATTGCCGGAAGGCGGGGACGTTTCGGAAGAAGCCGGTGCCGGTGCCCGACAAGGCTCAGGCCGCCAAAGATGCGGCGGCTTTGAAGGAATCCGAGGTGTGGAAAGGCATCAAATGGAAGGACAGCGGCCCGGGGACGAGCTACACCATGAGCGAGGGGTGGACATGGAAATTCATTCAGGCGCAGGCGGATGGGATTTCGTGAATCGGAGTGTCCGGTTTGGCGGGAACAAGAAGAGGATATTGTCAGTCCATCCCGGTTGGCACGGATGCCGCTTTCTAGGACTCCAGATCCAAATTTCCCGCAAAATATTAAAGCAAGATTGCGTTTTTCCTTGTTCTCCTCTTAAATTTCTGGTAAATCTTACAAAAAACCGAACAATCGGGATTGACTCATCCGACCAAACAGTGTTGAACAGCCGCCCCCCGGAGCAGGTCCAAGGTGTCCCCGGACTGCGTGAACGCCCGGGGTCGTTGCTTTTCCGCTGCCGCAGACCGGAACGTCTGTAAGATTTAAGGCAAACAAACCGCTCGTTTTTACGTATATCACTCTGTAAACCCTAATCGTCGTCCCCGACCCTACACTCCAATGGCAAACCTCGAACTCGATGGTGGCATCAAGATTTACCTCCGCGAAATCGGCAAAACCGCCCTGCTGACGCCCGAGCAGGAGATCGAACTTGCAGCCCGCATTAAGAAGGGCAGCAAGCTCGCGCGCGACCACATGATCAAGGCCAACCTGAGGCTCGTGGTGAAGATAGCGCAGGACTATGCCAACTACGGTTTGCCGCTGCTGGACCTGATTTCGGAGGGGAACATCGGCCTCATGAAGGCGGTGGAGCGCTTTGACCCGAACAAGGGCGGCAAGCTCTCGACCTACGCGGCGTGGTGGATCAAGCAGAGCATCAAGCGCGCGCTGGCGAACCAGTCGAAGACGATCCGTCTGCCGGTGCACATGGTGGACAAGATTTCCAAGATGCGCCGGGTGGCGATGTCCATGTCCGAAGACCTCGGACGGGAGCCGACGGATGACGAGCTTTCCGAAGAGATCGGGATCGACCGCGCGAAGCTGGCTCAGCTCAAGGCTGCCAGCCTGCGCCCGGCGTCGCTCGACGCTCCGATTTCGGACGACGATTCGACGGAATTCGGCGAAATCATCGGCGACGACCGCGCCCAGACGCCGCACGAAATCCTTTCCCACCGGAACATGCACGACCAGCTCGACGGGCTGCTCGACGTGCTGGACGAGCGTGAGCGGAAGATCATCGACGCGCGTTTCGGTCTCAACGGCCAGAAGCCGAAGACGCTGGAAGAGGTGGGCCAGGAATTCGGCGTGACGCGCGAGCGCATCCGCCAGCTTCAGAACATCGCTCTGAAGAAGCTGCGCCGCGCCCTCCAGAAGAAAGAAGACCCGGGTCCCCGTCCGCTCAAAGGCGCCAAGGGCAAGAAAGCCTCCAAGATGGAGGCGATTCTCGCTGCCGTGGGCGGCGGCGAGTTCGAGGAGGACCTCGGCGACGACTTCGGCTCGGAGTTTTAAGCGAAACCATTCACACGAGAGCCGCCGGGAAACCGGCGGCTTTTTTGTGCCGGCGACGGATGCTGTTCCGCGAATGCTTTACCTGAGGAGGCAGGCTGAAGTAGTTTGCAGCCGTTCCCCGTATGAAACTCCCGGTCTTTCCTTTGATCTGTGCCGCAACATGCCTGGCTGTTGCGGTTACAAGACTCGAAGCCGGGGCTCCTGCGGATGTGGACATAGCATTCAATGCGAATGCCAACAACCTTGGGCCGGTGCGCGGGCTGGCGGTGCAGCCGGACGGGAAGTTTCTCATTGGCGGATACTTCACGAGTGCTGGCGGGGTGACGCGCAACCGTCTGGCGCGGTTTCATGCGGGGGGCACGCTGGATGCGGCGTTCAATCCGAATCTCGACGGTGCAGTGAACTGTATTGCAGTGCAGGCGGATGGAAAAATCCTTGCGGGGGGACTCTTCACACATGCGGGCGGGCAGAACCGGACGTTTCTCGCGCGATTCCATGCGGACGGATCGCTGGATACGGGATTCGACGCGGGGATCGACGATCAAGTGTATTGTCTTGCGATACAACCGGATGGAAAAATTCTGGCGGGCGGGCTGTTCACGCATGCGGGGAGCGAGATGCGATTGAGCCTGGCGCGGCTGCACGCCGACGGCGCGCTGGATGTGACTTTCGACGCCGGTCTTAACGATCTCACCCGCCTTGTGGTGCTGCAGCCGGACGGAAAGATCCTCATTGGAGGCAATTTTACAGAAGCCGGCGAGGCGGCGCACAGCCGCATAGCCCGTCTTTTGCCGAATGGCGCGGCGGACAACAGTTTCAGCGCGAATGTGAACAACCAGGTTTACAGTCTTGCGCTGCGGACGGACGGAAAGGTTTTTATCAGCGGCAGTTTCAGCAGCGTGAACAGCACTTCACGCAACCGGATGGCGCTTCTCAATGCGAACGGCACGCTGGACGGCGGATTCAATCCCGGCGCGGACAATGTGGTGCGCAGCATGGCGATGCAGGCGGATGGAAAACTGGTGCTGGGCGGGACCTTCACCTCGCTGGCCAGCAATGTGCGCAATCGCCTCGCGAGGCTCAATCCCGGAGGCGCGCTGGATACGGCGTTCAATCCCGGCGCTGACGACGAGGTCTTCGGCGCCGCTTTGCAGGCGGACGGGAGAATTTTAATCGGCGGAGAATTCACCACGGTGCAGGGCGTGAACCGCACCGTGGTCGCGCGGCTGCACAATACCGGCGCAACACAGTCGCTCAGTGTCCCCTCCGCCGCGCGCATTCAGTGGCTGCGCGGAGGCTCATCGCCGGAGACGTTTTACGTGACCATTGAACTCTCTGTGGACGGAGGCGGCACCTGGAACCTGCTGGGGACGGGGAGCCGCATCCCTAACGGATGGGAATTGACGGGCCTCGAACTTCCTGACGGCGGCCACGTTCGCGCCCGCGCACGGACCACCGGCGGATATGGCTGCGGTTCCACGGGTCTGGTGGAGAGTACTGCGGCATTCGCCTTCACCCCTCTCGCCGCATGGAGGCAGGCGAACTTCGGCAGCCCCGCTGATGCCGGAGACGCGGCCACCGCCGCCGATCCTGACAAAGACGGACTAACGAATTTGGCGGAGTTTGGTTTCGGGCTGAATCCGCGGCAGCCGGACTCCGCGTCGCTGCCGGCGTGGGAGCAAACCGATAGCGGCTACACGCTCGCTTTTACGCGCCCCGCGGGGGCAGCGGGTGTCACCTTTGTGGCCGAAAAGAGCACCACGCTGGACCCGGACGAATGGACCGGCCTGCCCAATGCCGCAGAGCCCCCGCAATTCTCATGGACCGTTCCGGCTGGCGAGGCTTCCGGACGCCTCTATCTGCGACTGCGGGTGACCACAGAGTAATCCGGCTTTTGACCATGAACGAAGAACCGCCCGACTCCTCCAGCACCGAAAACCCTTTGTCGAAACTGAAGGAACGGTGGCGGCGGTTCTCCGCGAGGGACGACACGGATGAAGTCGAAGTCGAAAGCGAAGGCCCCAGGATGGGCCGCCAGCAGGCGGCGCTGGACGGTTGCCAGGCGGCGGTGCTGCGGGTGACGCTGGGAATCGCGATCATCGTCGGCAGTATCGTCTTTGGCGTCGTTTCGGCGGGGCTTCGTGAATATCTGCATGAATGGGAGATCCTTCCCAAACACACCATTATCCCCAGTGCGAAACTGCCGGAGCTCGTCCGCCTTGGTCTGTGCCCGCTCGCGTGGGTGGCCGCGGCGGTTATCACCATCGTAGTGACCGCCTCGGACGAGGACCGGAAGTGGCGGCAGTTGAACTGGGTGATCTGTGTTTTGTTCGCGTCCGCCGCGCTTATTCCGCGCGTGCCATGGCCGTACCCTGTGGCCATCGCGGCGGGACTGCTGGGACTTCACGGCGCCATCCACTTTGCACTCAAAGGCAGCGACCACGCCCGGCGATGGCAGGACGAAATGGAACGGCAGGAACGGGAAGCCTTGAAGGAGGCCGAAGAGCTGCCGGCAAAGCCCAGCCTCTTAAAGCGCTACAGCGGAGTCGCGGGATTCGATGACGAAGACCCTAACAGGGAGCGGAATTCTTCGAATGAAGGACCCGCTGCATGAGACGGGCTCCGTCGGTGGCGATGGCACTACCCTGCGATTCTCTTAGCACCTCTCTAAAGAGGAACGATCATGTTGCGGCGATGTTTAGAAATTGAGGGGTGCTTTGACAGCGTGGAAGCCCTTTTGGAATGCGGCGGGAAGCGACAGCGCCACGCCGCTTTCGACGGCAGGCTGCGCGTTGGACAAATTGGATAGTTCGCATCGGAGGTTTTTGCGAAAACGGACGGGCTTCGTCGTCCCAAGGTCCAGCGCAAAAGCGGCGTGGCGCTGTCGGTTGCCTCGCGTTGCTCGCCCTTCGGGCAGCCTGCGGCTGGCTGTCTGCACTGCGTTTCGGCTCCCGCCGCAGTCCAAAAGCTTCGCTTCGGCGCACTATGCCTCGATTTTGGTTCAGGCTCCGCCGGTTTAGGATTTCATTTATCACGGGAATGTAAGTAGAGTGAGCCGAAGCCACTCGCTTTTGCTGCGGCCATGGAGGCGAAAGCGACTGGGCTTCGCCCATCACTCTACTTACGGTTATTGTGCGGTTCAGATGTTAGGACGGGCGGCGACTGGACTGCGGGAAATGCGGGACTATCTCGTCTTCAGCCATGCATTGGCGAATTCCTGGCCCAGCAGGAGGGTTCCTTTGGTGCCAAAGTGGTGGCGTTCGTGAGGCAGGGCGGCGGTGCTGATCACGTAAATATGCTGACCGGCCTGCGCCATGGCGCGGAGATCGCGGTTCACCGTATCGATGTTTTTCCCCCAGATCGTGCCAGACTTTTGTTCAGAGATGAACCAGGGAAGGGCGGGGGCTTTGAGATCGAGCCGCACCCGGGCGATCAGGTCCTTCATCCAGGCGGCGTGCTTGCGCGCATAGGGATCGAACCACGTATCGTTTTCGCCCGTGTGCCAAAAGACACCGTCGAGGGTGCATTCGCAGCCCTGCCGGGCGAGGTCGTCCATGGCCGCGCGAATGAAGGCGATGAAGCCGGGATAGAGATTGCGGCGGGCCTCCGGTGATCCGTTAGGAAACCAGTCCGGTCCCTGTGCGCCGCTGTGGGTGAATTTCACGATGGCGATGCCGTCCGTCTCCGGCAGCGATTTTCTCAAGCCCGCGCCAAGGCTCAATTCCGGGCCGAAGTTGCCAAGATAAAAGCGGCAACCAGGGAGCGGATTTTCATAAGGATCAGAGCAGGCAGTGCAGCCGTCAGGGCACCGTCACGCGCAACCGAAGGAAGAGCCGCCGGGCGCCGGCCGCAGGTGCATGATAGACCCGCTCCGGCAGTGTCGCACTGTTAGGGATTCCGGCCCAGCCCGCCGCTGACAGACTGGTATTATATTCGACGGCGTACGTGATGCCGCTCACGTTCTCCGGAGTGGTGAATGAGAGAACGACGTCGTCTCCCTTGAAGCTCCATTTCGGCTGCAGGGAGGCATCCGGCACGGCGGGGTCCAGTCCGAAAGCGAACTCGAGGAGGTTTTCGAGACCGTCCTGATCCGGATCGGCGTTGTTGGCGGAAATCCCCTCATTCACAGAACTCTCGAAGTAAAACTCCTTCCAGACTTCCAGACTGGAGAGCGCCTTGCCGGCGAGCGTCACCTCGAAAATGTTATTCACTCCATTGCCCGCGAAATGCAGCGCGGCCGTTTTGTTTCCGGGAGTGGCGGGAGCAAAGGTGACCGTCCAGTCCGCCGTGGCTCCCGCGGGAATCGTGTCCACGGGCGGTCCCGCAACGGTGAACGAAGCGGCGTCCGCACCATCGACGACGGCACTCACGCCCGTTAGCTCGCGACACCTCCGCTGCAAAGGAGCAGTTCCACCGCGTTCCTTCGCCATTTTCCGCAGCAGGAGCGGGTATTGCTGCAGCCACGGGTCCGACGACGGGGTTTCGCGAAAATTCGCCAGGCTGGTCCGATCCGGTATTTGACATGGCTTAACAACTCGCCAGTTTGCGTGCATGAAATCCTTTACGCCGTCCTTCCCGTTATTGACTGCCGGTTTTCTTGCCGCGGCCACGGTGTCGCAGGCCGCCATAACGGTCATTGGCAACTTCCGGCTCGGCGAAGCGGACGCGGGTGCCACTCCCGGCAATTCCGCAGGCGCCGCCACGACAAATTCCGCAGGGATTCCGAATCTGACACTCATCGGCACTGCGCCTGTTTACACGGGTGCCGTCGGTGCCGCGGGCAGCGGGATTGCCATGGACTTCACCAACGGAGGTTATATGGCCTCCCCGCTGATCACCTCGAATAACAACTGGGGTATTGAAGCGTGGGTGCAGAGCGACAACGGCAGCCTTACCAGTGCCATCGCTTATAACGGCAACTCCGCCAATGCCGGCATGGGCATTTATCAGATCGGCGGCACTTACATCGGCCTCATGGGCGGGATCGCCTTCGTCGGCAGCACTCCGGTCACCAACGCGTGGACCCACCTCGCCATGGTCGTCAACGGAGGCACCACCACCTTTTACGTCAACGGCGTCGCCAATGCCACCGCCGGAGCGCCCAATACGCCCATCGCGACCAATAATTTTAACATCGGCATTCGTCCGGACCTTGGCGAGCGCTTCGATGGCCGCATCGACGAAGTCCGCATCTTCAGCTTCGCGCCCGGCCAGTTCAGTGTGAACGACCTCCAGTTCAACGGCGTCGTTCCCGAACCCGCCTCCGGGGCTCTCCTGGGGCTCGGCCTCATGGCTTGCCTGCGCCGCCGCCGGTAGGGCCCTGGCCCGCGCGGGCGGATGGGACCCCGCGCCGTGGAATTTGTTAGGCGACGTCGCGGCGAAATGTCGGGCGCACGGGCCCAAACTTCCATTGACCTTTCTCCGCCCGCCCGCTAATCGGCGCGGATGACTGTCCTGACGATACGCGAGGTAAAGCAATCGGCATCCGCCCTTCCGGTGAGTGCCGAGGTGATGATGCAGGTGGATTCCGTCCAGGTGAAGCCAACGAAGTCAGGCGGGGAATTTCTGGAGTTGAAGCTCGCGGATGCGGAGGACTCCCTAACGCTTCGCGTGTGGTCGGACGCTCCGGCATTTGCGCAGGCGCGGGAATTGAAGGCGCAGGTGTTCATTGCCGTGAGCGGGGACTGGACCGCAGGCCAGTACGGTCTTGAGCCGCGCCAGTGGAAAATGCGTCTGCTCACCGACGACGAACGCGCGGCGCTCCTCTGCGGCCCTCCGGCGCTCCGCGAAAAACAGGCGAACGATTATGCAGACATCAACGCTTTCGCCGCCGCCATGAGCGATCCCCGTCTGCGCGGCCTGAGCGAAATGTTCCTGCGTGAATTCGGCGATCGCTTTCGCCGCACCGGCGCGGCGCGTGAATATCACCACGCCCGCCGCGGCGGCCTTGTGGAGCATGTGGCGCAAATGATGCGCTCCGCCGCCGCGCTGTGCAGCGTGTATCCCACGGTGAATCGCGATCTCATGATCGCCGGCGTTCTTTTCCACGACTGCGGCAAGCTATGGGAAAATTGTTATACGGAAAACGGCTTTTCCATGCCCTACAACGAACACGGCGAACTGCTGGGCCACATCACTCTCGGCATCGAACTCGTGAACAAACTCTGGCGCCGCCTCATGGACAGCGACGAAGCCGCCGCGTGGCTCACTCTAACACCTGCTTCGGAGGAAGTGCGCCTGCATTTGCTGCATCTCATCGGAGCGCATCACGGCGAATATCAATTCGGCTCGCCCGTGCTGCCAAAAACGCCCGAGGCCATTCTCCTGCACCATGTGGACAACATCGATGCCAAACTGGAAATGATGTTCTGTTCCTATCAAACCTCCACGCTTCTTGGACGCAACATCTTCGAGCGCAAACGCCCGCTCCCGGCCAATACGGTGCGTTCCCTTGAGGCCTTTGACGGGCCGTTTCCCCAGCGGGAGGAGGTGTGAAGGCCGTTTGTTTTTACTTCCCGCGTCCGGTTATCCAGGCTTCCATTGAAGTATGAAACCGTCTCGTGCTTCCGCTCTCGCTCTCGTTTTGTTTTTGCTTAGGCAGACTGCACCAGCCGAAGGGAATGATCCCAACTGGCCTTCCTTCCGGGGGGCGAAAGCGAGCGGTTCCACGGCTGGTCCGGCGGCTCCGGCCGAGTGGGATGTCGCGTCGGGCCGGAACATCCGCTGGACGGCCAGCGTGCCGGGGCTCGGTCTTTCGAGTCCCGTGATCTGGGGCGACCGGCTTTTTATTACTACCGCCGTTCGCGTGACTGCCGATGGCAAAGATGCACCACCCGCGGAGTTGAAGACCGGTCTCTACGGCGACATCGAATCCGCGGACGACAACGCGCCGCACCGCTTTGCCGTGATGTGTTATGATGTCAAAACGGGCAAGGAACTTTGGAACATTGCGGCGCATACCGGGAGCCCGGCCATTCCACGGCATCCCAAGGCCTCTCACGCCAATTCCACCCCCGCCGCGGATGCAACGCATGTGGTTAGCTGTTTCGGCACCGAGGGCCTCTACTGCCATGACCACGAAGGCAAACTCCTGTGGAAAAAGGATCTGGGACGCCTCGACTCCGGCTACTACAAAGTTCCGGCGGCACAGTGGGGCTACGGCAGTTCGCCGGTCATTGCCGGAGATCGCGTCATCGTGCAGGCGGACGTGCAGAAGGGTTCTTTCCTCGCCGCTTTTTCCCTAACGGATGGCCGTGAAATCTGGCGCACGCCGCGCGCGGACGTTCCCACCTGGAGCACGCCGCTCGTCCACGAAGTGGCCGGAAAGCGTCAGGTCATCGTCAACGGATGGAAGCACATGGGCGCCTATGACTTCGACACGGGTGCCGAAATTTGGAGGGTCTCCGGTGGCGGCGACATCCCTGTCCCCACGCCCATCGCCGCCCACGGTCTCATCTTCCTTACCAATGCTCACGGCCGGCTCGCGCCCATCCTCGCCATCAAAGAGGATGCCAAAGGTAACCTCTCTGATGTCCCTGACGGCGATGAGCCAAAAAATACTGCGTGGTCGCTCGACAAATGGGGCAACTATATGCAAACCCCCATCCTGGCCGGCGACCTGCTCTTCTGCTGCACGGACAGCGGCATTGCCACGTGTTTCGATGCCCGCACGGGCAAAAACCACTTCCGCGAACGCCTCGGCACCGGCGGCTTCACTGCGTCTCCCGTCCAAAGCGGCGACCACCTCTACTTCACCGGTGAAGAGGGCTCGGTGAAAGTCATCAAAGCTGCAAAGGAATTCAAACCCGTCGCCACTAACGAACTCGGAGCTCAGTGCATGGCCACTCCGGCAATCCACGACGGCACGATTATTTTCCGCACGCGGAAGGGGCTCGTCGCTGTGGGAGAGAAAGCTAAATGAGCGGCAAAGGGCTGCTTCACAGCCTCCTGATCAGGGATTCGCGTTCCCCCTCGCTGAGCGTCAGGTTCCCGATTGCTGCCCGCGCGGCGTCCGGTGCCGTAACCGTCCATGAATCGACCGAGCGCTGCAAAAGGTAGAGCCGTTTTTCCGGATCGCCCGTGATGCTGGCGGCCCAGCGAAAGGCGGAGGCCGGATCGGAGCGGCTGATACCTTCGACGAGATAATAAGTGGCGCCATTGCGCGCAACTCCCGGCGGCAGCGTGGCGATCCATGCGGAGGCGGCCACAGGATCGGCGGCCACCCACGTGCGGGCGACACCTTCCGCCGCATGCTGCCGGATGTCCCCCTCCGGCAGCGTCATCGCCCACTTTCCAGCGGCGGCGGGATCGTGCTGCGCCCATGCACGTCCCACCTCTTCGCTGGGCCACGACAGACGCGCGGCCCCGGAACTGACCGCTTCCTCCAGCAGCGCCCGGCCCCGGTTGTGATCGATTGTTGACACATGAGCGCTCAACAAACCGAGAGCATAACTCCGCTGATTGCCCTCCAGACTGCGCACCCATGTCTCCGCATGAGACAGGTCGTTGGAGATGAGGCCCCACGCCATTTCATCGAAAATGCTGCGGCGGAATTCCCCTTCCGGCACGCGGGCCAGTGCGGCAAAAGCAGCGGTCCGGTCCTGCTTCGCCCATTCCGGATAGAGTTTCATGAGCGCCTGCGAACGGACCTGCTCAAAGTCCAGACTCTCCGCCCATGTCAACGCCTTTTGTGGATCGCGCGCGGCCCAGAGTTCCGCAAGCCGGGCGAAGAGGGGGGCGGCGCTCGAGTTCATCGGTATTCCGGCGAGCAATCCGGCCGTAGTGGCTGGATCGTGCTCCGCAATGCGGTCCAGCGCCGCCGTGTCAGCCAGCACACGGGCGAGGTCCGCGCCTTTAAGCGCCGCCAGCAGAGGAAGCGCTTCGGCGGGAGCGATGGCGGCCAGTTGCGTTAGGGCGGTTATCCTTGCCCCGCCGTCGAGCCGCGCGACAAGCACCGCCGCTCCGGACGGGTCCAGTTGCGCCATGCGTTCCATCAGAAGCGCGGTAATCTCTTTGTCGCGCCAGTCATTGCCGGAAAGCTTTAGCGCCTCCAGCACCAGGGCTGGCAGTTCCTCCCGCGGAATCCGCTCTGCCTGCCTCCACAACTCCGCGGTGTGCCGGCGCGACGGGCGATCCTTGAGCAGCGCGCGCAGATCCTGCAGCGAGTGCGGCGTCTTCTCGCTGCCGGCGGTGTCCGGACTGGTGAGTAACGTTTTCCCGGAATGGCTGTGCGCCGCAGCCGGTGCATCCGCCTGATGACGCAGTGAATGGATGGTGTTTTGCTGATGAATGAGGAAGGGGGCACCGGCCAAGGCGGCGAGCACGATGCCGGCGGCGGCGGCTTGCAGTTTGGTCATGGCGGCGATGGTGGTTGAGATGGAGTTGAAACCGGAGGCTGCCGAAACTTTGGCGGGCAGCGCCGCCGGCAGAGCGGCCAGCGCTGCGACCGCGCACGTCCCGCCGGAGCGTCGGCCGCGCTGGAGCGAGTCTTCGACAAGGTGCGCCAGCCGGTCCCGGAGCAAGGCACGGCCCCGCGCCAGACGCTGCCGCACGGCCTGATTGCTGATGCCAAGCTCCTCTGCGATTCTCTCCGCGGCGTGCTCCTCCCTGTAATGCAGCACCAGTACTTCCCGGCAGGGCAGGGGAAGGCGTTCCAGCATTTCCCACACGAGCCGCTCCTCCTCGCGCAACGCAAGAATTCGATCCGGCGCAGCCACGGTATCCGGAATTTCGGGCAAGCCGTCCAGGGCCGCCGCATGCCCTTCCGGCCGGCGTGAGGCGTGCCGCAGCCGCAGCCGGGCGGCGCTGCGTGCGATGGAGCAAAGCCACGGGCGGAACCTGCCCGCATCACGCAAGTCGCGCAGTCGCCGCCATGCCGTCACGAAAGCCTCTTGTGCAATGTCCTCGCTGCCCGCCCGGTCTCCGCACGCACTGTAGGCCAGAGCGCGGACCAGACCTTCATAACGAACAACGATTTCTCCAAAGGCCGGACGGTCACCCTCAAGACTGCGGCGCAACAGGTCGGCATCGGAGCAGGTGGAGGTCATACATACAGGATTCCAGAAATACCGGCTGTGTGACAGGTTTTTTCAGAGCGGCACACCGGCATCCTGGCCGCATTTCGCGCTGCAAGGGAAGGGAATCGACAACGTGTTCCAACAAGTCAGGCGGGATGTCCGCCTTCACCTGTGGAACTCAGCCCGCTTTCGCCGGCCGGGCTGAAGAACGCTTCGCTTTCGCTCCCCAGCCATTCAGTCACCTGGCGGCGAAACTTGTCCGGACAGGAATGTCCCTTTTCCCATTCTTTGATCGACCACGCGGAGACTCCAAGGATGGCCGCGAGTTCCGTCCGCGAGAGTCCCTGCTGCTGCCTTTTCGACAGAATCAATGCGCCGATGCGTTTCGCCCGCTCAGCGCGCTCTGCTGCAGAAACGGCGCTGCGGGATTTCAGGCGGGCGACCGGAGCGGAGCGGGGTTCCGTGCCACCGTTTGCGTGGCGGCGTCGGCTGACCGGCTGCCACGAACGGGATCGAATTGCATTGAGGGCCCTAACAGGTGCAAGCCGGGAGTTTTCGTCTTCAGCGTGTTCCAAATCATCGTATTCGGAATAAGTGCGCATCGCCTCCACCGATCCATCCGTCCGGTGAATGATAAGGGAGCACGCTTCTCCGTCCAGCATCCTCCGGCACTCGTCGATGGCTTGCCATCGCGTGGTGAATTCGCGGAGCGCCGTGGAATCCTCATCGCGGGTCAATGCCCAACGGTCACCGGCGGCGATAAGATGATAGCAATTCATTGGCGGCAGAAGCTGAAGTTCGCACGGCGCGGGGCCGCGCGGCTTTTCCCTCTGCCCGAGGTACCAACGCCCGGCGTCGGCGCTTCGCCGGGATGCGGGTATTGATATGGTGGGGGGAATGCGGAGTGATACTCCGGCTTTATCAACGTCCGGAATCGCAATATGGACGCGATGAATTCATCTCCTGATTATGCTCCCGCTTTCCCGTGTCGCGTGTAACGAATCTCGTTTTCCAGGGAGCCGTCGCGCCGGTGCACCTTGAGCAATCCCGTGCGCAGCGACAGGATTTGGGAGGCGCGGTCAAAAGCAATTTGGCGGTTATGGAAGAACGCGAGCAGTTCGCCGTCGGCTTTGCGGAGTTCCCAGCTTTCGCGGGACGGGGATGGAGTGAGATGATAGTGCATTAAGCAGTGGCCATTGAGGAGGGCCGGATGCGTTTGCAGGGACTGTGCCGTGCTGCTGCCCGGAACGCTGCGGCGACTTTCGGGGTGTTTTTCGGGGATTCTCCGATGAAGTAGGCTGCTTCAGATGCTTTGTTGCCAAAAAAGAACCCCGGCCATCACGGGGACGACCGGGGTCTTTGGCGGGGGAGGACTGGTTAGTTGCGGTTTATGAAGCCGCTGCCGGAAACCATACCGCGGCCGGAAGTGGTGGTGGAATGGCCGTGTTCGGAGGTTGTCATGGTCCCTGAGCCGGAAGCCGATCCGCCGGCGGTGCAACTGCTCAGAATGGCCGCGCCTAAAAGGAGAGGAGGTATTTAAGTTTCATGGTAGTTTTCTGTGGGGTTGCTGCACCTTTTGCACGTCCATTGCCAAATGGCAGCCTTCTGAAAATTTGCTGCCTTTTGATGCCGTCCGGGCCACCTCGTCCCGCAACGGGGCAGGGAGGCGGGAGCATGATGCGTGGCACATTTCCCGCAATGAACCGCGGCGGTTACTGAGTATTATGAAATTATCAGGCCGCCATCTGAAATGTTACCGGCAAATCGCCCGGCTGCTGTGGAAGTATGGGCGCGGGGATCTGATTCGTCATATTGACGCGGAGGATGAGAACCTGGAAATCCCTTCGGAGGAGTGCGGGAAGCCTGAGGAACTGGCGGCGGACCTTGAGGAAATGGGACCGGCGTATGTCAAACTCGGCCAGATTTTGTCAGGACGCCCCGACCTGCTTCCGGAAGCCTGGCTCAAAGCGCTCGAGCGGCTGCAGGACAACGTAAAGTCCTTCCCGTTCGCCGAGGTGGAGCAAATTGTGACGTCGGAACTGGGTGTTAGGATGTCGAAGGCCTTTTCGGAATTCGATCCTGAACCCATCGCGGCAGCCTCCCTGGGCCAGGTGCATGCGGCCTCGCTCCGGGACGGGAGAAAAGTGGTGGTCAAGGTGCAGCGGCCCGGAATCCGCCAGCAAATCACGGACGACTTTGAAGTGCTGGGGGAAATCGCCGCTTTCCTCGACAGCCACACCGAGACGGGGCGCCGCTACCGGTTTGCGGCCGTGATGGAGGAATTCCGGCTCACGGTCCAGCAGGAGTTGAATTATGAACGCGAAGCCCGCAACCTCCGCACTCTGGCCGCAAATCTCAGAGAGTTTCCACTGCTTGTCGTCCCTCAGCCGATCGATGATTACAGCACCCGTTCGGTGCTGACCATGGAACGGGTGCAGGGCCGGAAGATCACCTCCGTCACGCCGCTCGTCATGATGGAGGCTCCCGGCGCGCCGCTGGCCGAGGAACTCTTCAAGGCGTATCTCAAACAGGTTCTGGTGGACGGATTCTTTCACGCCGATCCGCATCCCGGCAACGTGTTCCTAACCGATGATGGCCGCCTTGCGCTTCTCGATTTGGGAATGACCGGCCACACGACGCCCGGCATGCAGGAAAGTCTCCTGCATCTGCTGATGGCCATCAGCGATGGCAAAAGCGAAGAGGCCGCGGACATCGTGATTCAGCTGAGTGAAAAGGACGAGGCCTTCGACGGTGCGGAGTTCCGGCGGCGCATCGGGCAAATCATTGCGCTGCGGCGGGAGCATTCGTTGAAGCAACTCAACGTCGGGAGATCGCTGCTGGAAGTCAGCCGCGCGTCCGCCCAGAATGGACTCGCGGTCCCCCCGGAGCTCACGCTTTTGGGCAAAACGCTGCTCCAACTGGATGTGATAGGGAAAGTGCTCCATCCTGATTTTGATCCCAACGAGTCCATCCGCCGCAACGTGCGCTACCTCATGTCGCAGCGCGTGCGAAAGGACCTGACGGAAGGCAGCTTTTTCGGCACGCTGCTCGAAGTGAAGCGTTTTTTCGGGGCGCTTCCATCAAGGATGAACCGCGTGATGGACACGGTGAGCAGATCAGGAATCGAGGTGAAAGTGAAGTCCGTCGATGCGAAAACAGTGGTCGAGGGCATGGAGAAGATTGCCAACCGGGTGACGACCGGCCTGCTGCTGGCGGCCCTCATCGTGGGTGCTGCGCTTTTGATGCGCGTCGAAACAAACTTCCGTCTGTTTGGATATCCCGGCCTTGCCATCGTGTGCTTTCTCGGTGCTGCGGCCGGCGGCATTTGGCTTGTGATCAGTGTTCTCATCCACGATCACAAAAGCCGGAAAAAGAGCGGCAAATAACAATCGACGGCGGAAAAACGCTCAGCCGCGCGAGCGGCGCAGGGGGCGCACGTTTCCGGCAAAAACCACAGATGCCAGAGGCGAAGCGGGGAAGTCTACGAGATAATACTGGTTTTGTCGAAGTGAACATTTTCGGATGAATAGGATACTCGGATGTACTCGGATATAATCGAATTTACTCGGATTCCTCCGAAGGAGGTTCCCTCCCGGACACACCATTCGCTGCAGCCTGGTGAGAGGCCGGAGGTCCGCCCGGAGGTCCGCCCCGCTCTCCGCGCTCGTACTTGCTGCACGGATCAAAGTACCTTCGCAGAGCCTCAGCCCTTTCCGGAGGGAGATTCCGCGTCCTGAACCGTATCCAGTCCTCCCGGCTTTCCACCAGTTCGTGAAATTTGATCTGCTTCCACAACTGCCGGCGCGTGCTTTTCTCGTCCAGTTCCGCCTCCTCTTCGCGCCAGCGGCGCAGGTCCATTCGGAGCCGTGCCGCCTGTTGATCCGCCAGCCTCTGCCGCTGCAGCGCTTCCACGCAAGCCAGCAACTCGCGCCGCTCCGCCGGTTTTTTTGCACTTCCCAGCCTCCGCAGCAGACGGGCCAGCGCCAGCGCCGCCACCGGCGCGATCCGGTCGGATAGCGGCATGCCCTCGCGGTCCTCTTCCAGTTCCGCGGCCTCGTCGGCCAGAATTCCCGCGAACTCAAGGTCCTCCTGATGCCGCTGCCAGTCCTGATATCCCCGTTTCCTCCATTCAGAAAGGCTCTGCTCCGTGATTGGCTTGCCATCGAAGTAAAGAGCCAGCATTTCCTGCACGTCCGGATGTCCGTTCAGCCAGGCCACGATGCTCTTGCCTGGCTCGCCGTCGGCCAGCCGCTCGTTCACTTCATTGCGGATGGAGACATCCAGCCGTCCGATTTTTCCAATGCGTCCCATGGTAATGCTGTGGATAAGGGTTAAGCCAGTGGAGGTTGAACAGATCGCGGTGAATCTCCTTGCAACCGCCGGTACCGGTAACGGCTCCGAATATTGTGGTGAAAATAACGACCCTTCGATCCAGCGCCCATCAAGGCGCGGTGCACCTCCGGCGGAACGTTGGCATAACCGTAAATTCGGCCGCCGCGGAATTGGATTCTCAGATCGTTCGCCGCCGCGTCATAATACACCGACCGCAGGTTGGACGATTGAACCGGGACCCAGCCAGGAGCAAGAGTGGGAAAGATGAACATAAACAATGAGAGGGTTGATGATCCGCCGCCGGTGCCCCGTCGGGATGCTCCGCACCGGCACCCGGCGCGGTCCGAACCTGATCGCGGCTAACGAACCGGGCGTAATCTTCACACTAACCTCGGACCCGCATTTCTTTTAAGTCCGTCGTTTCGCGCCTAAACGACGGGACTTTGCTGGCATGCCATTCTCGGCAGTTCCTTCCGCACGGCATCCAGCAAACGGCTTTGAAAGCCCTTGCGTGTTTTCACCCGCTTCTGATTCCAAATCGCAGCTAGCACGGGCTCTTTAAGCTGCGTCAGATCTGCTGCATCGGTCGCCATGATAAAAGGCACCACTAGCTTTCCCGCCCACAACGAAGCGGTATCTTTCCGAAGGGCCGGTACTCCGTCCGCGTCCACCAGCACCTTCACCGCTTCCTGCGGACAATCTCCAAACGGCAGATAATATGGAATGTCGCGCGTCCTCAATGCTTTCTCGGCTCGTTCACGCCGCTTGAACTCGTCCGGCTCATCTATAGAGAAATAACGCGTGAGCCATACCACCAGCGGTGCGAGGTAAGCCCGCATGGAATTCTTCCGTGCGTCGTGAATAATTCCCTTGGTTTCCAGCGGATAGCGCTTCCCCAGCGCCGCCCCTGCCGGAGTAGCCATTACCGCCGGGTCGCTTTTTCTTCGCAGCACCGGCCACCGGTCCACGTACTGAGCCTCACGCGCCACCGTGTCCGGATATTGTCTTTCCAGGCGCTCCAGCACTTCTACACCTTCACACGCATTCTGAATCAACCGCGCGATAAGTCCTATCTCTTTACGATCCGCCTCCTCCTCTCCGCGCTCCAGCGCAAAGTACCGGCGCATAAAATACTCCGCATATGCTGGCTGACCCGCATGGGAAAACGCCTGTTGCATGACTAATCCCGGCTCGTCGCTTTGCAACGCCCTGAATTTCCCAAGTTCTTCAAGACCGGTGCGTTGCAGAATGAGATCCAGTCCCTTAAAAAACGGAGCAACCGCTTTGAAATGGTCCGGGGCACGTTCCTTCAAATGAGGCAATTGAAAAGCCAGCTCCTCAAGTCCGCTCAGAACGATTCCTACAGCCCTCACGACCTCGTCCGCCAGCTTTTCCGGACTCTGTTCCGCCAGCCACGAATACATTGCCCACGCCTCCAGAAGAAACTCCCGGGAATACCTTTTGGGGCGTTTCGGCGCGGTGTCGTCACTGCCCGGTTCGCTGGGTTCTTCGATTTCCATCTCGCTGCCAGGACATCCAAGAATCCGGGATGCCACCCAGCGGCGGAAAACCTGTGCGGCATCTACGGTGTTCAAATCGATTTCATCTTTGCGTTCCGCGCGTTTTTTCATCACTCACCTTACACCTGCCGGGCTCCGTGCAAAATACAGCTCCGTCTAGGCCGTGCAGGGGTGGCAGGTCGAGCCGCAGTGTTTGGATGAAACAAATACAGGTGCCGCGATCCCTCGATTGGTTCGTCCCGTTTTCACTGGGCCGACAGTGCGCGAATGCGGATGTCCAAATCCCCGGTGGGCGGCAGGTAATTAGTACGTCCTCATGGAAACGTGCCCTCACTGCCACTCGCCCCGCCGGTCAGGCCGCGAGCGTTACATTTGTCTCACTTCTGTCTCTCTGCCGTCCGAACGCGGAAAATACTGCCGCGAGTGGGAGTCGCAGGGCAAATTAACACGCTCGGTCGCAGAGTTAATTAGACAGCTTGACCGAAAGTTAGGGATGCCTGCACCGTCTTTCCGGGCGGAAGCGGCCTGACCATCCAGTCCGGCAGTCCACACGCCTTACCCCTTCCAGGTGCGGGCAAAATTCCGGCGGCCCTCAGCCGGTGTGGGCGTGGACGCTGACCGTCTGAGGATAAGACGCCCCGGCGGCTGGAATCCCCCCTGACGGCTGTGCCGTAACATGACTGGCGCGTTCACAGCCCGGCATCGATGCTGCAAAGGAGGCGCGCACGCGGACGGGTCCGCGGGTCGCGCACGTTATTCCCTCAATGCTCGTATCCACTCCGTCCGCGGAGCGAATCCCACCGCGCGACTATGAGTGAGCCATCCAATGATCCAAACCTAAATGCCTCTCCAAACGATCCCTCACGGGCCGCATCGCCTTCGGTGATTGAGGACGGATATTTGCTAACTCTTACAGCACTCTGGGAAACTCAGTTGAAACGGCTGCCGCGGTATGCCGAAGACGGGACGAGAACATTCGGAAAAGCCAGCCGCGGGTTTACCCTCCAGCGCATGGCCACGAAAAACCGCCTGGCGGTGCCTCGCAGCAAAATCAACTTCGTGCTTCGTTCCGGCCTGATCTTTGTCCAGTGGGATGATGGACAGGAACGGGCCATTCCAGCCATGGAAAACGTGCCCGCGGAGATGCGGCGATTCATGGACGCGTTTGTTCGCAAATGCAAAAAGCCCTATCGCCCGTAGTAGAGTCTCTCCGGCGCCGCCCAATTGCCGACCAGTCCGGGATCTTCCATAGGGAAATTCCCGGTTCTGCCCATAGGGCGAATACCCCGCCTTGATGATTCCTGCTATAAATCCTTAACCGGGGGTCGTGCAACTTGCGCGGTGTAAACATCTCTAAATCAACAGGCTAACTGGAGATGCCCAATTGAAATTATGGAAATTCCTTTTAATTTGGAGTGCGCCAAAACTGAGCCTTACTACCGCTAATGCATTTTTCTCGTTTCCTCCCTGTCGCTCTCCTCCTGTTCGCGCTTACGGGCCAATATTTAGCCGCCAAAGACAAATCCGACTACGGGGACTTTTCAGACTTCGCGGCTGCCAGCAGCATCGTGGATAAAGGAAAGATCCGCCTTGGAGCCAAGGTGGATGAGGACGACGACAACGACAACGGCGGTCTGCTCGGCGACCTGCTGGAGGGGGTTTTGGGGCTCATCTTTACACCCAACTCCACCGCCACCGCGGACGATGCCACTGCCGACGAGGATGAGGACAGTTTGACGGTGCCTCCGCAGATCGCTCAGGGGCAGCCCGTTACCATTCCAATTTCCGTGCTGAATAAGACCGGCAACCCGGTGTATCTGAACGCATGGGTGGATTTCGACAATAACGGGACGCTTAACGATGTCATTTACACCACGGCCGGGGGGGAAAAAATCACCAACCAAATTGCTGTGCCGGATAATGGGAGCATGCAGGTTCAGAACGTCACCTTTACCGTGCCCGCAACCGCCAGTGCCGGAACGGGCCGGGGCATGCGGGTCCGCATTACGGACGTTAGTAATCCCGGTCCGACGGGTGCCGCGGGCAAGGGCGAGGTGGAGGACTATGTGGTTAACATCAGCACGACGGGCTTCACCTACGGAATCGCTGAAGGAAGCGTTTACGAGATCAACGTCAAAACTGGAGTCGGCTCGCAGATCTTCGATATGGCATTTCCCGGTACCGGAAACGCCATCGCGTTCATTCCCTCGCTGGGAGGGGACGGCGTACTGGTCTATGGCACCGGCGAGGTAAATGACCTTCGGCTCGCCGTGTGGGACCGCCTCACAGGGAAGAACAACATCGCCGGCAATCTCACTTCGTTTGGCATGGCTTCCAACAAAGTCCTGCGCTGCGCCTCGTTCTATAACGGCTATCTCTGGACCGTGGTGGACGGCGCGGATGACCTTTGGAAAATCACCATCACCGGCGCCTCCGGAAATTACCGGATTGGAACCGCCGTCAAGGTGGCGGATATCTGGTCGAACGGACGCGGTCATATTTACGGGGACTTCGATGTCAAACCGGACGGCACCGCGCTCGCCATCGCCCTTAATGCGAGCAACGGCTCGCCGGAATTTTTTACCTTCAGCCTGGCAGCGGCCACTCCGGCAGCAACCCTGCGGGGAACACCCCCGGTCAGCCAGAATGGAGTGGCGTTCGGACTCGACGGAAAGCTGTATGGAGGACTTGGCCTCTTCGGCAACAATGAGGCGTGGTACACCCTGAGCCAAACCAACGGGACGATTCTCACCACCACTACGGGTTCCACGCTGGAGAATGTGGCCGACCTGACGGCACCGGCTCCGTATTCCGCACCTGCGGGCTTTCCGCTCAATGACTACGGCGATCACAACAAATTTGCCACGGCGGGCAGCCTGCGCACCAACACTCTGCGTCTCGGCGGTACTCTGGACGGGGAGCCCGCTCCTCTGAGCAACTCCGCGGGCACTGCGGATGATACCAACGGCACCGATGACGAAGACGGCGCTATCATGCCAGCCACGATGTCCCGCGGCGAAGTGGTGACCATTCCCATCACCGTTTACAATCACTCAGGGACCAGCGCCTACCTGAATGCATGGATGGACTTCGACAATAACGGCACGCTCAATAATACGATCTACAGCACCAGCGGAGGGGAGCGGCTGATGACTCAAATCACGGTTCCCACCGCCAACGATCCGGTCACTCACAACGTGACCTTCACGGTTCCCCTGACGGCCAGCATTGGCGCGAACCGTGGTCTTCGCGTGCGCCTTACCAGCATTGGAGGACAGGGACCCACGGGCATCGCCGGCAATGGAGAAGTGGAGGACTACGGGGTCACCATCGATAACATGCGCATGACCGCGATCCTTCAGGTGCGCCCGCTGACGACCGCCACGTGGTCCACCACCATTGCGGCGGAGGCAGGCACCACCGTCGAGTATCGCCTCACGCTGAGCAACGCAGGCAACGTCACCCTGCGCGATCCTCTCGTCGAGAATCTCCTTCCCGCTGTGGGGGATATCGGAATCACCACTACCGGCGCGCGGAGCAGTGCGTGGCCCGTCCTTCTGACAGAGGCCGCGACCGTTCCTTCGGGCGTGAACGTCACTTATAGTTTGGAGCAGAACCCCCGCCGCTCTGAAATGATCTTCCCCGACCCGCCTGGAAGTGTGCCGCCCCACTGGGGCGTTTTGCCCTCCAACCCTACAAAGGTCAGAGCCATCAAATTCGACGGCACCGGCCTTACTTTGGCCGCCGGAGCCAGCCTTACTCTCACATGGAGGGGCGCTATTCCGTGGGACGCCACGCCCTATACCACTGCATGGAATTCGGTGGGAGCCACTGCGGTGCGGGATGATCTGGACACGTGGATCACACCGCTGGAGTCCAACAAGCCCGGCGTGCAGGCGCTGTCTCCCACGGGCGTTGCCTATGGAGACACCGTCTGGAACGATGCGGACAGCGACGGCATTCAGGACGCCACCGAACCGGGCGTCAATGACGTGCTGGTGGAGCTCTATCGCGACAATGGAGACAACGTGGCTGATCCCGCCACCGACACTTTTGTCGCTAACACCTACACGGCCACCGTCAGCGGCAAGGCCGGCACCTATCGCTTTGGCAAATTTGCGGCGGGCAACTATTTTGCGGTCGTGAGCCCGTCAGATGCGTGGGGCTTCACCACTGCTGATCAGGGGAGCGCCGCGGCACAGGATTCCGATGTGCAAACGATGGTCCGCAATGGCCGGCGCATCGGCGTGATGCCCGTCACCCAAATCGCCGCGAACGAGATTGATCTGACATGGGATGCAGGCTTGAGAGACCGGGCCACCGTTCCGGCGGTGTGGGCCATCGCCGAAAGCAACGGCGGACGCAAAATTTTGGGCGGGCGCTTTACCCAATCCCACGGAATTGCCCGCAAGAATATCGTGCAGGTGTTTGCGGACGGAAATGTGGACACCACCTTCAATCCGGGGACCGGTTTCGATGATTCGGTGCGCTCCATCGCCATTCGCAGTGACGGGCTGATTTTGGTGGGAGGAAACTTCACCACCTATAACGGCACTGTGAGCCCCGGCATTGCCCTTCTCTCCGGCACCGGCGGGCTGGACCCGCGGCCCGCGAAACCCAACACCACCAGCATCAATTGGGTCGGCGCCAACGGCACCCTCATGTATCTGGGCGGAACTTTCACCAAAGTCGGCACGGTCACATGCGGAAACTTCGCGCGTTTGAAAGCCGACGGCTCGGTCGATACCGCCTTCGTCAATCAGGGCACCGGGGCCAATGGCACGATTTACAGCGGAGCCGTCCAGACTGATGGCAGCGTCATTCTGACCGGTGCGTTCACTTCGTTCCACGGCACCGCACGCAAGGGGGTCGTCAAGCTCAAACCGGACGGCAAAGTGGACGGCGGCTTCAATCCGGGCACCGGACCCAACGGCGAGGTGTATTCAGTCAAACTCATCGATGACGGCCGCATGATCCTCACCGGCAATTTCGCCTCCTTCAACGGTTTCGCATGCAACGGTGCGGTTCGCCTTACTGACAAGGGAGCGGTCGATCCGACGATGAATAAATCATCCTTAAACGTGGATACGATCTCCACCTCCAATTGAGGGCTGGCGTTGCGCCAGTATGGACTAACAAAAACCGCGAACAGCCGCTCCGCCCCACGGCACCCTTTCTGGCCCTCAGTGCCCGGGATCGGCATTCATGCCCATGACCCTGTTTTCAATTGTTAAGGCGGGAATCAGAGCCGATGGCAGGAGTTCCCATGAAAAACATCCAACCTCTTCACCTCATTGTCGGTGGCCTCGGTCTCGCGATCCTCAGTGTATTTCTCCCGTGGGTCTCGGTCACGACCAAACTTCCTCCTGAATTGGTCGCGTTGGCCGGCACCCCCGGTTCTCATTCGGCATCGGGAACCCGATCCAATCTGGGTATTTTGGCCCTTCTGCTCATGGCTGGCGTCATCGCCTCGTGCTTCATCAAAGTGCCGGGCAAGGCAAAAGTCATCGCCACTTCCGCGCTCGCGGCGGCGGGGCTGGCCACGTTGCTGATTCTCATAGAGTTTATTCGCACGCTATCCGACTCGACGAGCAACGAACTGGTTTCCATCTCGGTGGGGATCGGCCTTTATCTGTGTATCCTCGGGGCGGCTGCCGGAACATTCGGCTCCTTCCTGCGCTGGCAAAAGACTCCTGCCGATCCACCTTCAGCCCCCACCCCCCCTCCACAGCCGTGAGGTTTCACCATCTCTGGTGGGCAAAGGCCCACAGCGCGAAAAACGCCGCGCGTGGCGGGCATCGATTAACGTTGACCTTGGCTTCCCGTTTTTCGTAAAAGCTGCCTCGTCCGCCCTGTCCGGATGGACCCGCGGTGCCGGTAAATCGGTAGTCCATGCGGCATCCGCGGGGCGGCTTGGTTTCCGTCCGGGGCATGCGGGATGCAAGCAGATACGGCAACGCGGAAAATCCGCGATCCATCCTCATGAATACCTACCACCTCAAGCCAAAGGGCGATAAATGGGAATTGACGGAGAACGGGAAAGAGAAACCAATCGCAGCCTTCAGTGACGAACTCACCGCGGAGGGTGCCTCCATTGACTACGCGAAGACACAACGCGGCACGCTCAAAATATTCCGCGATGACGAAACGGTGAAGCTGATCCTGAAATGTGACCCCATCACGCCGCCTGCGCCATCCCCAGCCGGGGGACCGCCAGTAGCAATTTGACTACAGCTGGCATCAGCCTCCCCCGGTCCCCCGGAAACCTGTAGTTGCAGGAGGCGCTGACCAGGTCACTTTACAGTAAAGGGTGAGGTTTGCCCTTTCCTCTATGAACACCTTTCAATTCGTAAACCGGGACGACCCGTCCGAAATCTTTTGGGGCGAGATAGCTCCGTGTGACCACGTGGTGCAGATATATGAAGCAGATGAGGTTTTCTTCGCCACCCTTACGTCCTTCGTCGCCGAAGGGATCAACTCGGGAGACGGCGTAATTGTAATCGCGACCCGCCCTCACCTTGATGAATTGGAGGCGGGGCTCGAAGCCAGGCAAACGAATCATCTCGATGCCCGGGAGAGAGATCAGTATATCCCCGTCGATGCGGAGGAAGCGCTCGAGAAATTTATGGTGGGGAGCTGGCCGGATGAAGACCGGTTCAAGGAATTTGTCGCCGGTCTCCTCTGCCGGGCTCGCAAAGACAGCGGCCGCGTCCGGGCTTTCGGCGAATTGGTCGCTCTCCTATGGGCTCGGGGACATAACGGGGCAACGGTCAGACTCGAGCACCTCTGGCACCAACTCTGTGAAACCGATAACTTTTGCCTTTTATGTGCTTATCCCAGAATTGGATTCACGCAAGATGCCGAAGCCTCCGTCAAGGAACTGTGCGCAGTGCATTCGAAGGTTTTAGCCGGCTAGAACCGTTCCCATCGGTGCCGAACGAATTCTTCCGGCCCCAGCGCATAATCACGGGGTGCTTTGGGGTATCCTCTGCTTTTGACGCGCCGGCGAGATTAACTGCGGCGAGGGCGTTCGCGCGAAGGTGAACGAGGCTAAGGACAAACTGGTTCGCCGGTCAGGAACCTACCATGGAATTTGTTCGCGGAGTTCAAGGCCGGCGGACCTTTTGGAAACGAGAAGGGGCTCGGTGATAACACGCCACCGGGCCCCCGGGTCGGGTCCAGTTTGGACGAGGGGGCGGGGTGTTGCCGCGTCCGGGGAACCCCGAGGATTCGTTATATGAAAAACAGTGCCGGGATTTATGCTTCACGGAATTCTCTTGTTCTACGCAGTCGCCGGGACCCTCTGTGTCCCTGTCGGCGCTTTGATAGGTGTTCGCGTTGTGCGCAGCGATGACGGTCTGTTGCTGGGGCTAATGCTGGGTCCACTCGGACTTATCGTCATTGCGAGGATCGCCGCCAAAAACGGTGCGCCGGCAGAGGGTCGGATCGAAAAAGAACAACCGATGAGCTGAAAGCCGTTCACGGGATTGCGCGGCGAAAACTGCCCCATCCCAATGGCATCGCCGCATCAATGAGGTTCCTCGGAGGAAACGGAGGCCGCCGAAGAAGCAGCAACAGAAGCTTTTTGATGTGGAGAAGCCCGGAGTTTCGATGCTGGCCACGCGTGCCCTGACTTCGTAACGGCCTGCGATGGCCACGATGAGACTCTAGGCTACGCGGATCGTCTCTCGCATCCGCATGCTCTCCTCCGAAAGTTTGAGGACTGTCGGCAGGCAAGACGGATGCTTTCGGATTCCTCAGCCCCTGCGCGGTGGCGGATTGCGTGAAAGTCGCGGGGATCGCGCCCGCCGGGTCTGAATGGGTCGTGACAAAGCCGTTGCTAAGTTTGCGGCCCGCCCCTCCTCTCCATGCCTGCTCCATTGACCGGTTCTCGGCCTCGGTCGTTGAGGGTACCCATTATTCAGCTACGGATGTCCGGGCCGGTCATGGCTCACGAATTGCCATTCTCCCCCTCCGTGATTTCCGAAGACGAATTGAAGCTGTTCCGCCAGGTTGTCTGGTTTGTTTACACGCCGCCAAAGGAGAACTTGAAAGCGCGCCTTCATTTTGCGGGCACTCACGGACGGCTGAAAGACTACAAGGGAAGAAAGGCTGCGGAAGTGTGGGAGCGGTTCGGCCATTGGCGGCACAATCGCGAACTGTATCCGGAATGAATGCGGGACACGCAAATGCAGCCGAAGCGAAACGAAGACAGCCCGTCTGTTTTCCTGGTCAAAGCGGGCAACGACAGCGCGGATTTTTGGTTCATACCCGATGGCTCAAAAATCAAGCCGGACGCGGCAGCGGCGGCCCGCAGCGAGCCGCAGCAGGTTTCTTCTGCATCGATACGGCTTAGGGAGTTCCCCTGAGTTGCTTGATACATTTCCAGCTGAAGCCGCCGGAAAACAAAAGGCCCCGGCCATCATCGCGACAGCCGGGGGCTCCCCTTTGCGTTGCTGTTTACCAACAGCAATCCTTCTGCTGATTTAATGCCGGACATGAAAAGACCCCGCCCGATTTCCTGGCCTGCTTTGCATTGGCGGTTTTAGCCGGTTTCCTCTTGCCGTTCCCACCTTTCTGCCGCGAGGCAACCACCGGGCCGCCCTCGCGGCGAAGTGTATTCAGTCAAGCTATCGATGATGGCCGCTTGATCCTCACCGGCAATTTCGCCTCATTCAACGGGCTGGCCACAACAGCGCAGTCGCGCTTCTTGCTGCCCGCGGTCTGGCACCCTGTCTGCATTGATGTCACGGTCTGCCCGTGTGGGCGGATAGCCCTCGCGGACCTGGAAGCAAGGGGTTGCCTCCCAGGAAACCGCAGGGCTGCTTTTTTTGATGTTTCTCACTCCGCGGGAAAACATGTCCGACGCATCTCAAAATCGTGATCCATCTCAGAGTTCCCACTCCCTCTCGTTTGAGGAGCAACTCGACGGGATGCGGCGGAGGTTGTACGAAGTTGAAGAGAAACACCGTATTTCACTCGGCAATCTGCATGCTTCGCAGGAACACCTCCGGCTGGTTTTTGAAAACGCCCGCGAGTATGCGATCTTCACCATGGATGTCGAACGGAGGGTCACAAGCTGGAACGAAGGGGCAAAGCGGTTGCTCGGATTCCAGGAGAATGACATCCTCGGGCGATCTGCGGACGTTATTTTCACGCCCGAGGACAAGGCCGAAGGCGCTCCGCTAAGGGAGGCTCTCACCGCGTTGCGCGAAGGGCGGGCAAGCGACGAACGCTGGCACGTGCGCAAGGATGGCACACGCTTCTGGGGCAGCGGTTCCATGATGGCGATGCGCGACGCCGCGGGAAAAACTGTAGGCCTGTTGAAGATAATGCGCGACCGCACCAGCGAACGCTGTGCGCTGGAAGAACTAACCCAGGCGCGTGCGGAGGCGGAAGCGGCAGGAGAAGCCAAAGACCGGTTTTTCGCGGTCTTGAGCCACGAGTTGCGGACGCCTTTGAGTCCGGTCGTGATGGGGCTTGAGTCCCTTCTTGAGGAACCGGACTTGTCTTCCGAGGTGAAGGAACAATTGGAAATGATCATGCGCAACGTGGCGGTGGAAGTGCGGCTGATCGACGATCTGCTGGATGTGACGCGCATCAGCCGGAACAAACTGGAGATTGTCCGCCTCCCTGTCGATCTTCACGGGATCATCCATCGCGCCACCGAAGTCTGCGCTCCGGATTCATCCGCAAAGGAGCAGGTCCTCACCCTCGACCTCAACGCGGAGCGCAAAACGATTGAGGGCGATGCTCTTCGGCTGCAACAGGCGATTTGGAATCTCCTCCGAAACGCCATAAAGTTCACTCCGGCGAAAGGCGCGATCCGTGTGTCGTCCCGCAACGAGGCGGAAATGTTAATCGTGGAAGTAGCGGACTCGGGCTGCGGGATGGATCAGGCAGCGCTCACGCATATCTTTGAGGCGTTCACTCAGGCAGATCCCACGGTCGGAAAACGCTATGGTGGCCTTGGACTGGGACTTACGATCTCCAAAGCAATCGTTAACGCGCACGGCGGCGAGCTTAAGGCGTACAGCGACGGTCCGGGGAAAGGATCGATTTTTACCATCGAACTGCCGGTGGCTTAAATGTCGCAGGAAGGCCGTGAGTGCTTAATCCTTCGGCTGGCCATGGTCCGGGGCGTACGGACGGGTTCCCGATCCGGCAGGCCCTCCTGTATTGCGTGGGGGATCACTGCCCGGTGCAATGTGCTCTGCGTGCTCTTTTTGCAGATGGGCGATAACTGCCGCCATGGCACCTTTGTGTGCAATGACTCCGTTATTCCAGTATGTGGACCTTTCTTCAGCTCCGCACACCGGGCAACGCGCCGAAAAGTAGTGGTCCGTTCCTTCGCCCGGATGCTCGGTGATTTCGATGACGGTCCTCCACTCAGCTAGGGTGTTCATTTTCACTGTCTAAATGTGAGAGGCGGTTTTCGGGGCGGGCATGATGCCCGCCCCTGAAGCTCACTTAGCGGTGGACTTTGGGAGGGTGATCACCAGCATTCCCTCTTTCCGGTCCACGCGCATTTTCATCGAGTCCACCGGCCCTGGAAGCGTGAGGAACTGAGAGTAATGCGATTTAGAGGAGACATTCCCGGGCGCACTGCGGTCACTCTTCTCACTTTTTGCTTCAATCCGCAGCGTCTCCCCCTCGGCGGTCACGTTCACGTCGTTGCTATCACGGCCCGGGAGGTAAGCCCTGACAACGTAATTGTCTCCCTCTTCCTTCACTTCGACTGAGGAGCCGAAGGCCGATTTATCGAAGAAGTCGCGGTGCCCGGGCATCAGACGAAACTCGTGAAAGCCCCGGTCGAAAATGCGGTCCATTTCGCGCTGCATCTGTTCTATCCTCTCAAGCACGTCACGCTCGTGATCCAGCAGTGGCAGAAATGGAGTCCGGCGTTCCCGCGCATCGCCCTTTGCGGAACTCTTGGGAACCTTTACGACGATCACACCTTCCTTCGGTTTCCGCTCAATCTCGGGGATGCCATCTGCGGCACCGGGCAGTGTGATGGACTGCCGGTACCTTGCTGCGTTTTCGCCCGACGGCGCGTCGATCCGAAGCTGGTTGCCGTCGAGATCAACATCCACCTTCTCAATGGCGCGGCCCGGGAGGCTGAGTCTAATGACGTAGCTGTCGCTTTGCTCGCGCAAATCCACCGATGCGCTCGCCGGCGAAGAAGCCTCTTTTGAGTTGCCTAACGCTTTGCGGAATGTCTCCGACATTTCCGCCTGCCATTGTTTCATTTTGTCGAGAAAGCCCGCGGGCTGATCTTTTTCGCCCGCCATGGCCCCGGTCACAATTGCGATGCCGGCAACAAGAGACAATCCGATGGCGAGCTTTTTACGGTTTGTGTTCATAGTGGTATCACGTTAGGCGGTTTGGATTTCCGCTCAGCGAAGCCCGCCTGTTCCTTCGCCGCCGGGGCGCTGGGAACCGAACCATCCCGGATTCGGTCCGACAACACCGGTAGAGGATAGAAAAGTAAATGGCCTGCATGATTACTCTCCGTCAAATCCCCGCCCGTTCTCTCTGGAAGGTCTTCTTTTCCTCAAGACTGCCATCGGCACGATAGATATGGAGAACTCCGGTGCGCAGCCGCACGATTTCGGCGGCCCGTTCGATGGCTTCACTCCTTTCCCGGCAGGAAGCGAACACACGGCCCGAGTTTTCCCGAGTGAGCCGCCATTCATCCTTCCGGGGTCTGAGATGATAGTAATTCATCGCAGAAAGGAGCGGGATGGGAACTCCACGGGCGGCGGGGTGGTTCGCACCACACCCGCCGCGTCATCACATCATGGCTGGGAGTTGCGGGATTAGCCGTTTACTTTAATCGCAATTTCCCGCGGACGGGCGGTCTCGCTTTTGCCGATAGAGACAAACAGCACGCCGTTTTTGAACTTCGCCTCAATCTTGCCGGCATCGACATCCGGGGGGAGCGTGAACGAACGCGTGAAGCGTCCGAAGGAACGCTCCGCAACGTGATGCCGGTATTTGTCGCCCGTTGTCTCGAACACCCGCTCTCCTGAGAGAGTAAGGAGCCGGTTCTCCATCGTCACTTTCACATTCTCTTTCTCGATGCCCGGGAGTTCGGCTTCGAGATAGTAGCCCTTGTCATCCTCCCAGATGTTAACCGGGGGCGTCCACGCCGCCTGGTTGAGATCTTCGGTGCCATTTGCCTGCTGCCCGGAACTGGGTCTGAAGGCGCTGAGGATGCGATTTTGGAATTCCTCCAGTTCGCGCACGGGATTCCAACGAGTCAGTGAGTTCATATCAATTTAGGGTATTGAAATGGCGGTTCATGGGAATTCACCCGGCCGGCCCCGCCGTTGTGCCAGCAAGGTGAAAAGCGCCGATTCAAGCCTCAAAGAGGAGCGCTCAATTTG
>DASZQB010000046.1:0-63081 GCA_035550135.1 Verrucomicrobiales bacterium | reverse complement strand
GCGTCCACCTCCGGCGCGGGGGCGGACTTTTTGGTTGGGCGGGATGAGTCAGGCATCCGCCTAAGGAACTCACATTATAGAAAGTACAACCACTAAAATGCGAAACCTGGAGAACCTGGCAATTAAGTGCGTCGGCCCTGCTCTACCGCCATGCACATTAGCCTTGCCCTCACTTTCGGCTCAGGTTAGGGATTGCTGCCATGAATGTCTTCCGCGCCACAGCATTCATGCTTGCCGCGCTCACGGCGGGTTCCGGTGCGCGACTCATCTTCCATCGCCCGGCGGTGAATGTTTCTGCGAAGCCGCCGCCTTTTCGCCGCGCGGGCACGAATTCTCTGCCTGTCACTGTGCCGCCTTTTGCCGCCGGCCCGCGCCCGGAAATGTCCGCCGTGCTTTCCACCTCAGGCGTGCCAGGCCTGCGGCTGCTCATGGCGTGGCTCCCGAATGCCGGCGAAGAGGAGCTTCTGACCATGGCCGGGGGACTCGTCAAAACAGTGGAAAAAGACGACCTCCCCATCCGTCTTCTCATGGCCCGGTGGGCTGAGGTGAATCCGAAAGCGATGCTCGCCTGGGCGCAGTCTCAGCCGGAGCGTGAGGAATATTATCGTCATTCCTTTTACATCGCCAACGCGATCGAAGCGTGGGCCCGCATTGACTTCGAGGGCGCATGGTCCGCCGCGAAGAGCAGTCTTCCGCAATGCCGCGGAAATGCTTTGCACGGACTGGCGCAGATGAATCCCGAAAAGTGCCGCAGCCTTTTCGCCGCCGATCCCGCCCTCTTAAACCTGCGCATGAACCTGGGCGGCGACACAGATTTGAGCATCGTTGTGGATTGCCTTGCGAGGACCGACCCGGCAGCCACCGCTGCCATGCTGGACAAAGCGCCGGGTGCCATCCGCCACCTCATGGCCTCTGAAGTCGCCGGAGCCTGGGTGAAGACTGATCCCGCCGCCGCCCTGGCGTGGATGAAGACTCTGCCCGGCGGCCTCAACGATCCCGCATTTGCGAACGCGCTCGAATGGCTGGCGGGCCATGCCCCGGACCATGTTCCCGCTTTGCTGGAAAGTCTTCCTCCAGGCAGTTTGCGCTCTTTGGTCTCAGCCGCGGACTTCAAACGCCTTGCCCGCGAAGATCCAGTGGCCGCACGGCGGCGCGTCGAGCAAATGCCGGACGGCATCGCCCGCCAGCACGGCAGAGCTTTGCTCATGCAGGAATCTGTCAGGACGGGCGATTTCCAGAGCGCCCGCGAATTCGCCGGCCAACTCGGCTGGCACGTCGAATCCGAATGGTCTCCTGGCTTCCAGCGCACGATCACCGACTCCGGCACGTCCACCAGCAGCTCCTGGTCGGGTAACGATCCTAACGAAGCCCTCAAGGAACTCATCCGCCATATCGCCGCAGACGAACCCAAAGCCGCGGCGGAAATTCTTTTGCACCCGGATCGCGATCACGATTTGCTTCCGGCGGCGGTGCGGGCAAATCCGGAGGCGCTAGTCTCCGCCCTCGCGGCGCAGGTTGAGAAAAATCGTCAAACCGCGGAGGACCGCACCCTCTTCGAAGATCCTGCCAGTGGTGAAACGGAAATCATGAAAGCGGCCACCGCGTCGAGCGCGTGTCAGGTCGCTATCGCCACATGGGCGGAGCGTGATCCCGCCGCCGTCGCCGCATGGATCGAGGCACGTCCGGCGGACAGCAATGCCCTGTCTGATTGCACATCGCTGTTTGCGTCTTGGGTGAAATCCGATCCTAACGCCATGCTCGCCTGGGCCGCCGGCCGCGAAGGCGCAACGGCTCTGGCATGGGAGCAAATCGTCCCGGAATATCCGGACATCGCCCTTTCCCGGCTCGATACATTTTTCAGCACGGCTGGAACAGACAGCGTGGAGGAACTTTTGTCAGACCTCTCCCAACGGCCGGCTGATGCCCGCGGCGTCCTGCGGAAAATGCCCAATGAGATGGACGTTGATTTTTCCGGAGTCATGGAGTCCTGGCTGCGCGAAAATCCGGAGGAAGCCTCAGCGTGGGCTACGGCTCTGCCCCAGGGCCAAAAGCGCAATCACGCCGCCGCAGACATTGCCAAATGGTCTTATGAAGCCAGCGACTTTGAGGCTGCCTCACGCTGGTCTCTCACCCTGCCGGAGGATTCCCGCGAAGAAATCTTAACTATTTCATTGGAGGGTCTCCGCCGCACGGACCCGGCAAAAGCGGCAGCCCTCATCCGTGCCAGTTCCCTTTCGCCTGACGAGAAAAAATCCCTGCTTTATCCGTCCGCCGCTCCGCCATGAAGACCTCTGTGCTCATCCCCGCCACGGCTCTCTGCGCAGTGCTCGGCTGGTTTCTGCCGCCTCTGTGGAATGCGGAGCAAAACGCTGTGCCCCGGCGCTCTGCATTGCTGCCGGCGGTTACGCAAGCGCCCGCGACCATTGCCGCCACCACGCGGAGCGCCGGTTCGCCCATGGCACAGTTTCGTGCCGTCATGGCCGCCGTCGCCGGTCGAGGGAGCAGCCTTGCCGCTGCGACGGATGCGTTCGATGATTTCACCATTGGCGAAGCCGGGGAACTCGCCGCGCGTTTCGCCGGCGAGGAACTGGGACGATCTGTTAGCGATGGCGCAGCGTTTCTTCGTTCACTGGCGGATATGGACTACCGGGTTCACGACGCTGCCCTGGAAGCCTGGTCTGAAAAAGACCCGGATGCCGCTCTCCGACTGATGCTTTCGCCTCCCGGCGATGTGGACCTCGACAGCATTATCGACACGGACGAAGACTCGTTTTTCTTCCGTCTCGTCGCGCGAGATCCTGACAAAGTTCTCGGCCTGCTGCGGTCCGCGGGAGCCGCTGCCTCAGCCACAGGCTGGGAAACGGTTATCCGCGCGTTTGCCAGGAAAGACGTCGCCCGCGCGTTCGATGCGCTGCAGTCCGCTCCGTATGCAACCCGTGCCGCCGGGATAAAGCAGATACTTGAAGTCTTCACGGAAAGAGATCCCCGCGCCGCGATCGAGTGGGCCAAAGCACTCGGTCCCGAATGGCGCCGCACTATTGAGTGGGCTCCAGTCTATGAAAAGTGGGCGGAGACGGACGCCGCCGCCGCTATTGAGGCATGGGATGCATTTAGCGATCCCTTTGAGACGAGTGCTCCTGATCTCGCCGGCGTGTGGCTGACCAAAGATCCGGAGGCAGCGATCCGGTGGGCCTTGAAAGAGGGGGATTCTCCCAACCATGCAAACCGGGCATGGATTGCGAATGGCATCGTCGCCATCGCCGCCTCCGATCCGCAGCGGGCGATTGGTATGCTCGATGTCGTGGGAGAATCGTTCCGGGCCGCCGCCATCGGTCCGCTGGCGGAACGGTGGGCGGCCTCTGATTTTCCCGCTGCGCTCGCATGGTCGCGGACTCTCACCGGTGACGAACAAAAGGAAGCGTTCGCCGCTCTCATCGAGCCCGCCAGGCGTCTGACACACGAAGAACGCTCCAAGCTTGCCGGGGAGGTCGGCACCAGTACGCCGCTTGGATTTGGACTTCTTTGGTCCACCGCGACTGCGACCGCGCCGGCCCTTTTCGCCGCCATGTCTCCTGAAATGCGCGGAGAAATATGGACCGGACTGTCCGCCTCCGCGCTCATGAGGTCTCCGGAGGCAGCCATTGACCTGATTCGCACGGGATTGGAGATCAATCCGCCGGACGAGTTGAAAAACGAAATTGTCCCGCAGTTCTTTGCAGAGTGGAGCGTGCAGGATCCCGTCGCCGCTGCCGGAGGCGTCAAACGACTGCCGCCAGGCGACGCTCAGGCTCTCGCCGTGCAAAACCTCATTGATTCCTGGAGCCGCTCCGATCTTGAGGGCGCCACCGCATGGACGCGCACGCTTCCCGACGGGCCCGCCAAAGACAAAGCCATGCAGCAACTCGCGTCCACCGCCCGGATTGCCGGCGATCCCGCCGCCGCTCTCAAGTGGGCTGCCTCCATCCAGGACACCGAACTGCGCGAATCCATCCTTGAGTCCAACTTTGATTCATGGAGAAGAATCGATCCCGATGCCGCCCGCACCGTTTTCAATGCCCTTCCTCTCGATCCCTTTGAAAGGGAACGCATCCTCTCCGGAGGCAGGCCGCCGCCACCCTTTCCGGATTTTCCTCCTCCTCCTCCTCCTGACGAACGCGACGAACCCGAACCGCCTCCGAATTGACCTCATGACGTCCTGGAGCGCCAAAGGAATCTCCGCGGCGCGGGTATTACGATCCCGTGAGTGACCGTGCGGTGGCCCACTTCGAGCATATGAAGGGGCGAATCCCTTCTTTTCCATGAATACAACGTCATCAGACAAGCCTTCTGAATCCCCCACTCGCCCCGATCCCCGTGACATGGCCCGCGAGCGCTGGAGCGCTGTAAACCAGCTCGGCCCAAACATGTCTCCGGGCGATCCGGACAACGCCGGTCACGCTCCGGATACTACCGGGCCGGGCGATCTTCAGAGCAAACAAATCCCGGAGCGTCCACAGTCCGGCGGCAGGAAAACTCAGGTGCAGGGCAACCGGCAGGGTGGGGGCGACCAGCGGGGCAAGAGCAATCGTCCGCGGGCCGGCATCCCTGATCCTCAACGGAGTGACGAAGAAATTCGAGAGGTTGCGGAACAAAGCCGCGATGCGCGGGGTGCGCGGAAGGGAACTCTCAGCGCCGTTGGGAATACGACGGAGGAGTGACCGCGGACCTTTTCTCCAAAACCGATGCGCAGGGCGCAGCGCCACCCAATTACGGCTCGCGGCTTGCAGGCGAAGGGTCAACCACCCGCAACCACCATGAAACCGAATCAGATTCAAAAGAACCAGGCCGGTAATCAAAAACCCGGTGAGTCCAGGGACGAAGGGCTGAAACGCCATGGAGATCCCATCGTCCCGCACATTGCACAAAGGGACAAAGAGGCGATGTCGCGGGGCGATCCGCGGGGGCAGGCCAGCAGCCAGGACCCGGAGGAGGACTTTGCAGGCATTGCTACGAGCCAGAAGGAGGAACGGGGAGGGATGTGAAGAATGAGGGAAGCCGAACCGGCAGGACGTGATGGAACGATACACGATTACCCCGTCAGGACGGCAATGGACGGTTGCCGGGGAAGGGGCCGACCGGGGTATTTCCTCTTTTCCGAGCCGTGGAATGGCGGTGCGCAGATGCCGGGCGCTATTGCAATTTCACGCCGGAAGCATTCGAATCCGCCGGGAGGACGGAGCAACGGAAGAGGAGCTTTTCTTCCCGCTTTGCGAGACGCCGGACTGCGACTTCGATGATTAGACCGGGCGGGGAGATATTTGCATAAAGGAAGCAGCGCGCGGCACTCTGCGTTTTACACCGGCGCTTCGGAGAGCGAGGTATAAGGATAAAGCAGAGCTGTCCTCTTCACCATGCACGCCGCGGCCGAAGCCCATCTTTCCAAAGTCTGTCCGGTCATGCGCCGCTTAATCGGGACGCACGGCCCCTGTTCATTGGAAACGGCGGAGCGCTCGCCATGGGAAGCTTTGGTTAGGGCGGTGGCGCATCAGCAACTGAACGGCAAAGCAGCGGAGTCGATCCTGAAGCGTTTCCTGGCGTTGTATCCAGGTTCCCGGTTTCCCAAACCCGCCCAGGTTCTTGCCACCAGCGACGAACAGTTGCGCGGCAGCGGGTTTTCTTTTGGAAAGATCAGGTCCATTCGCGACATCGCGGAGAAGACAGCAAGCGGTATCGTGCCTGGCAGAGCGAAGGCGCTGAAACTGTCCGATGAAGAACTCATCGAGCGCCTGACCTCTGTGCGGGGTGTGGGGCGGTGGACTGTGGAGATGCTGCTCATCTTCACGCTCGGACGCAGTGACGTTTTTCCTGCAGACGATTTCGGAGTGCGCCATGGTTATCGCGTGGCCATGAACTTGTCCGACATGCCGAAGCCAAAGGAACTGCGGGAACTTTCCGGGCGGTGGCAGCCCCATCGCACCCTTGCGGCATGGTATTTCTGGCGCACGGCGGATGCCTCAAAATCGCCGCCGCGGCCTGCCGGGTGAAGATGCTCCCTGACAGATCACAAAGCGTGGATCATTTCCTGCCGCAGTCCGTCATCCGCGCCCAATGAAAGAGGAACTGCTGGGCATAGCCGCGGTTGGGGCCGAAATGCCGGTGTGCAAATTCACGGACTGCACGCGCGGAGATCGAGCGGCGGCGCGGGAAGTAGAGATCCCGCAGCGCACGCTCGATCCAAACATCGATGGGAAACGCGCCGTGCCGTTCCCACGCAAAGAGAAGCGCGCAGGAAGCGATCTTTTCACCCACGCCGAAAAGAGAACAGAGGCTCTGCAAAGCGTCTGCATCCGGCAGTGTGGAAAGGACTTCGAAGTCGAGTTTTCCCTCCATGAAATCCACCGCGGCGCGGTGAAGGTAAGAGGCGCGGAAACCGAGTCCGCATTCCCGGAGCGCGGCTTCACCGGCGGCCGCAAGGGCCGCAGGATCAGGATAGGAATACTGAAGCGGCAGGCCCGGGCCGGCGATGGGACGCCCGAACCGCTCCCGCAGCGCGAGCGACATGCGGCGAATGTGCGATACCTGCTTCAGCGCGGAGGTAATGAACGTGGCAAGGCATTCCCAATGCGGCTGGCGCAGCACGCGCAGGCCGGGGCACCACGCGACCGCCCGCTCCAGCACGGCGTCGCCCTGCGGAAAGGTCGCCGCGATGGCCGGCAGGTCGTGGTCCAGGCCCAGATAGACTCGCGCCTTCTCCGCCATGCCCGGGGAGCACTGGAGGAGATCCGGGGCGGGTTGCGCGATAAATACCGGTTCTCCCCCAATGAGACCCGCAAACCCTCCATTCCACTCGTGCCAATGAAAGACCTGGCCCGACTGCAAAGTCATCTGAAGGTCGAAAGGCCACCCGGACAGCGGAACGGTATCGAGTCCAGTGTGATGAACATGGAAATCTTCTGAATTTTGGAAGTATTTTATTGATTCTGGCACTTACTACGGTTTACTTTACTATTTGCTGGTCTAAATTTCCTAAATGAATACGCCTATTCGCTGCTGCAGCCAATGCGGCCAGTCCTTCTGGTCCGTGCAGACGGAGGAATGCGATGAAGTATGTCCTGTCTGTCAGCCAGCGCCAGCAGAACCAGTCGCCCCGGTTGAAGAGCCGATGTCGTTCGGAGAGAGGCCGCGCTTCATCAGTCTCAGCGCTCTTCCTCCCGAAAAACGGACGCCGGGCCGCACCGAGAACCAGCGCATTCTCAAGGTTCCCCGGTCATTGCAGGAATCGGGCAGTGTGCCTCCTCCGCCAGACCAGGCGAGTCCTCCCGCTTTGATGCCGAAGGAAATGATGCCGGATTTGCGCCAGCTCGGGTTCAACTGTCCTTCATGCTACACGATCCTGATTATCAAAGACCCGCAGAACTACGACGGCCGGGCTGCGCCGTGCCCCTACTGTGGAGTCAACATCGTGGCTCCAAGAGTGGCTCCGCCGACGCCGTTTACCCTGATTGCCATGCCATCCGAGGCGAATTCGGGCCTGCCGCCGGTCGTGAGACCGACTCACTGGCGGCCTTTTGGCAAGAACAAGGAACTGGTCAGCGTCGAGGTATCGAGCAATTGAATCCGCCGGACGTCAGGATGTGGGGGCGTCAGTATTGGCTCTGAGCCACGTGTGCCACTTGCGACCGAAGGCGGCAACCGTGTAGTCCTCCTCATAGCGGCGGCGATTCCATGCTCCCATCTGCGTGCGCAGCGGACTGTCCAAAATGAGCTGACGCAGAGCACTCTGCAGGGCGGCGGCATCCCGGGGGGGGACGATGAACCCGCCTTCGTTTGCCGTCACCGCATCAGGCACGCCGCCGACGTCCGTAGCGACGATGGGGAGTCCTGCTGCCAGCGCCTCGAGGATGGAAAGGGGAAACGCTTCGTGAAACGAAGGGAAGGCAAAGACGTCCGCATCCGCCAGGGCCTGCCACTTCGCTTCGCCATAGGCCGGCCCGGGATAGCGGATGCGCCCGCCGGCATCATCGGCTGCGACGCTGCGGCGAACTTCGCCTTCCGTAAGTCCGAATGCGGGCCGTCCGTGAAAGACAAACTCCACATGGGAGAACTCCCGGCAGAGGTTCCGGGCGGCCTCCAGCAGGACCTCCCATCCCTTGTCCGGCTCGAGATTGGAAAGGTAAAGCACACGCAAGCGTCCATCTTCAGGGCGCGCCCGCGGCGGAATGGGAGCGGGGATTCCGTTGGGGAGGGCATCGATCCGGCCCGATTCCATCCATTCCGGCATGAAGCCGCGAAGGCGTTCCGCTACGAGGATATACCGCTCACAGCGGCGCAACGTGGTGCGAACGAACCATCGCGTTAGGCGCGAGCGTTTCTCATAGCCCATGACCCGATAGTCCATGTGGAACCATGCCGCCGAGCGCCGTCGAAGGATCAGCGTGCTCCACCAAACAAGCATGGCGTCCTTGAGGAATGGTTTGAAGTGGAAAGTGGGAGTGAGCACCACGAGGTCTACGCCGCCGCGGAGGACGTGCCGCAGCATTTGCCAAAGATAACCGGCAAGGCGGAAAATCTTCTTCAGGGAAAACCGGCCCATATCGGCGAGGCCGTCTGCGAATTTGGAATCGACGTGCAGCACTGTGATGTCCGTGCCGCGCAGTTCCTCTAAAAGATACTGCATGGCGAGCGCACCTCCATGCACCGGCGGCGGCACGGGCGATACGAAGAGGACACATGGTTTTCCTTCTCGCATGAATGGGCGTCCGATTACCAAACAAAGAACGCGCGCCGAAGCACGCGTTCCGTGAGGATTGAAAACCAGCCGGGCACCGGGATCAGTTCTCCTTTTTCGTGGTCTTCGGCTTGGGCTTTGTGGCCGGGGCAGCCGGTTTGGCAGTCGCCGGTTTCGAGGCCGCCGGCTTGGACGCAGGAGCTGCTGGAGCTTCTCCGGCAGGTGCGGGCGTTTCTGCGGGAGGCGGAGGAGTCTCGGGAGTGGCCGCGGGTTTCGGAGCCTCTGCGGGAACTGCCGGCGTTTCTGCGGGAGGAGGAGGTGCGGTGGCGGGTTTCGCTTCTCCGGCGGACGTCTCAGCCGGTTTCGGTTCGGCTGGCTTGGGCTCCGCGGGCTTGGTCTCGGCGGGAGGCGCTTCCGCCGGTTTTTCCGCCGGAGGCGGAGCGACAGGTGCCTCTCCGGCAGGCGGGGCAGGGGGGATCGTTATGGGCGGCGTCGAGGCCGGCGGAGTCGAAGGAGTAACCGTAATGCCCGGAGCGGGAGCTGGGACCGGAGGGGTGGTCGCGGTGGCCGGGTTTCCAGCGGGCGGAACCGGAGGCACGGCGGGCACCACGGCGGCGGCTTTGTCGCTGTCGAGTTTAATCCCGGTCAGTTCCCGTGCCTTCGACGCTTTCATGATGGCCAGCACAAGGCTTAGCAGGAAAAGCAGCACGCCCATATAAACCGTGCCTTTTTGAAGAACATTGGTGGTCTGGGAGCCCCAAATCTGATCGGTGACTCCCGCGCCGAAAGCAGCACCCAGTCCCTCCTGCTTCGGGCGCTGCATGAGCACCAGCAGAATCAGGAGCAAACACACCGCTACGAGCGCGATGGTCACGAGGACGATGAAAACATTGAGTAACATAGAAACGATACGGTGTACTCCCCCATGGGGTTGTAAAGGGGTTGTTGCTTAATGGCGTTCACCTGAAAAGCGCCCCCCCGGGGGCCCTGATTATCTCATGGGCGGATTCGGGAGAAACGGGGTTTGCTGCCGGAACACTCTTCATTTCGAGACGACTCCATTCGTGGACCTGAGCGGACTTCACCATGGACAGGGCCAGACTGAGGACGAAAAGAAGCACCCCAAGAGAAACGGTGCCCTTATGAAGGACCGAGTTTGTTTGCGGTCCCCAAATCGCATCGGTGATACCGCCGCCGATGGCCGGACTCAAGCCTTCATGGCGGGGCCGCTGCATGAGAACCAGAAGGACAAGAAGCAGGCACACGATGATCTGTGTCGCGGTGAGGACGATGACGCAGAGATTCAGAAACATGACGGAGAGTTTCCGGCAAAAGCGCCTGCGCCGGGGGGCTTTGTTTTCAATTAGCGGCGACTTCTGGAGATACCGTATTCAGATCAATATTTCGCCAATGCCGCTCCACCCCCGAGGCCGAGCGCATCCACAGCGTCAGCAGCTTTCGCGAGCATGAAACCGACTTCGCTGGCGACGGCGATCATCTGCCAGCCTTCGTCCCGGCGGCGTTGAGCATGGGCGGCATCGGGAACATGGATGCCGGGAGCGACACCGTGCTTCCTGGCGCTGGCGAAGACTTTCTTCAGCGCGTCGTTGAATTGAGGAAGGTCGCTGTCGAAGGCGGGTGCCACGCCCATGGAGGCGTGAAGATCGTTAGGGCCAATGAAAACGGCATCGATGCCGGTAACGCTCAGGATGTCATCGATATTCGCGATGGCATCGACGTGCTCCGCCATGAGCACGACGAGAATTTCGTCATTGGCCTTCGCGTAATAAGTTCCGGCATCCGTGCCGAAACGCGCGGCATGGAGTTGGCCGCCCACACTGCGTTCGCCCAGCGGACGATAACGCGCTGCCTTCACCACGGCCTCCGCTTCCGCCCGGCTGTTCACCATGGGCACAACGACGCCCCATGCGCCGGCATCGAGCACGCGTTTGATGTTCTCCACGCTGTTGTAAGGAACGCGCGACAACGGCACGCAGCCGGAAGCGGCGATAATCGCGAAACACTGCGCCGCGCCCTCCATTGTTGCGTGCGAATGCTCCAGTTCCACCGTCAGCCAATCGAATCCCGTGGTGCTCATCAGTCCGGCGTAGATCGGTTCGGGCAATGCGAGCCAGGTGCCGACGCTGGGTTCACCGGCTTTCAATTTCGCGCGGACGGGATTCGTTTTCATGCCTGACAAATGGGCGGGACCGTCAGGGCTTCAGCGGCGCGCGCAACAACGGAGATTGATACACATCCGGGTTCACCACCCAGCGGGGACGCCGGCCATCCCGCACGTCGAGAATCGCTTCCGCCACGGCGGCGCTCACCTTCGCGCCGCTTTCGTAGCCGAGCGATGCAAGGTGCGGGGTCAGCAGCAAGTTGGGCGCGGAATGCAACGGATGATCCGCCGGCAGCGGTTCCACCGTGAAGACATCCAGCGCGGCCCCCGCGATCCACCCCTCCTTCAACGCGCGCACAAGGGCCGCTTCATCGATCACCGCACCGCGCGCGGTGTTGATGAGATAAGCGGTCGGCTTCATGGCTCGCAACTGCGCCTCGCCGATCAGTCCCCGCGTGGCGGGCGTCAGAGCGGTATGCAACGACACGAAATCCGATTGAGCCAGCAGTTGTTCAAAAGTGACGAACTCAATCCCCAGCCGGTCCGCCTCCGCAGTGGGCGAGGGATCGCAGGCGATGATGCGCATGCCAAACCCGGCCGCCCGTTTTGCCACCGCCTGGCCGATGCCGCCACAGCCCACCAGTCCCAGCGTGGTGCCCTCCATGTCCGGCCCCCAGCCCGGTACCCAGAGGCCGTCGCGCATCGCGAGAAATCCCTCGTGAATCCGCCGCGCCACGGTGAGCATCATGCCCATCGCGTAGTCAGCTACCGCTCCGTTCAGCAATCCGGGTGTATTACAAACCACGATTCCCTGTGCCGCCGCCGCCGGCAGATCCACCGCATCCACCCCGATCCCCCAGCGCGAAATGACCTTCAATTCCGCCGCCTCCTTCGCCGCCATCGCCGCCGGCGTGAACTTGTCCATGCTCGCCATGACCGCATTAATGCCCGGCAACTCCTCCAGCAGTTCCGCCTCAGTCAGCGGTCCGTACTTTCGAGCATGAAGCACCTCGCAACCCGCCGCCTCCAGCCGTTCGATTGCCCGTTTGCCAACACGGTCAACGGTGAGGGCGTGCGCTATAATGAGAACTTTCCACGACATGGCCGCCGAGGCTAGCTAACGGCTCCCGGCGGGCAAGGACAAACGCGCTGCAAATCGGGATTCGGAAACTACGGGCCTCTATTGAGCGTCCTCCAGTCCGGCGAATTCCGCCCGCATCTCCTCATCATCCCAGGAAGTCACCGGCGCGCCGTAGCGGGCGCAATCGAGCAAAAAACGCACCCTCTCCACTCCAGCGAGAGCCGCTGCCTGACCACTGGAAAGACGTCCCAGTTCAAAGAGTTTTACCGCCGAAGCCATCCGGCCTTCTGCAGCAAAGCCGGCCTCATCCAGATTCAGAACCGTTTCGAGCGACTCCGGATATTCCATCTGCAACGTCTTCATGCGGATAAAATACCGCCTCGCGAGCGCACCGGCAAGCCTCGCGCGGAGAAATCCGTTAGGGAAAAGATAGGCCCGGCAATGCTACACCTCATCCCGTATCGGCTCATCCGAAATCTTCGACGGCCCCGATGCCCCTCCCGTCTTGATCCCCAGCTTTTCTTTTACCGCGGTTTCGATTTCTGCATAGATCGCGGGATCGTTCTTCAGTATCTCCTTCGCCGCGTCGCGGCCCTGGGCGAGCTGGCTGCCTTTGTAGCTGATCCATGAGCCGCGCTTTTGGAGGATTTCCTGTTCGAGGGCGAGGTCGAGGAGGCTGCCGGTGCTGGAGACGCCTTCGTCATACATGATGTCGAACTCGGCTTCACCAAACGGCGGCGCGACTTTGTTCTTCACCACTTTGATCTTGGTGCGGGAGCCGGTGACGGTGCCGTCGCTGTTTTTGATTTGACCGATGCGGCGCACATCCACACGGACGCTGGCGAAGAACTTGAGCGCGCGGCCTCCGGGCGTGGTCTCCGGGTTGCCGAACATCACTCCGATCTTCTCCCGGATCTGGTTGGTGAAGATGCAGCACGTGCGCGCTTTGGAAATGAGAGCGGTGAGCTTGCGCATGGCGGCGCTCATGAGGCGGGCCTGTGCGCCGACGGTGGAATCGCCGATCTCGCCTTCCAGTTCCGCTTTCGTAATCAACGCGGCGACGGAATCGAGCACGATCACGTCGAGCGCATTGGAGCGCACGAGGGTTTCACAAATGCGCAACGCCTCTTCACCCGAACTGGGCTGGGAGACGAGCAGGTCGTCAAGTTTCACGCCGAGTTTTCTGGCGTACTCAGGGTCGAGCGCGTGCTCGACATCGATGAAGGCGGCAAGCCCCCCGCGTTTTTGCGCCTGGGCGATAACGGTTAGGGTGAGCGTGGTTTTACCGGAGGATTCCGGGCCGAACACTTCCATGATGCGGCCCCGCGGAAATCCGCCGGCTCCGAGGGCGCGGTCGATGAGAAGGTTGCCGGAAGGAATGACTTCAATGTCCATCTTCCGGTTGTCGCCGAGACGCATGATGGAGCCTTCACCGAAATCCTTCTGAATCTGCTGGAGGGCGGCGTCCAGGTTTTTGGCACGGGCGGCGGCGAGGCGGTCTTCTCCGGAGGTAGCGGCGGGAGCGGGTCTGGCGGGCATAGAGTCTTTGTTGGTTGAAAGATGGTTAACAGCAGAGCCGATGATGCCGGGGCGGGGGAAAGTGGCAAATGGGAATCGGTATGACCTGGTCTTACCGGGTATGACCGCGGGGAGCTCCTTTGTTTACAACGCCAGGCAGAGTGCGGAATGACGAAATCCGAAATCCGAACGGAGGGCGGTCTTATTCGTAATGAACTTGCTCAAAGATGCTGCCGCCGAGGAGTTCGTCGCCGTTGTAAAAAGCGCAGATTTGTCCTGGGGCCAGCGCGCGCTGGGGTTTGTCGAAAGTGATCTGCAGGTGGCCGTGGCCCATGTCTTCCACCAGGGCGGGCTGGCCGGGGCAGCGGTAGCGCGGTTGGACATCGAGCCTGGCGGGGAAGTCGGGCGGCGGTTGGAGCCAGGAGAGAGAGGTGACCTGGCACCGGGAGGCGTAGAGGCGCGGCGTATCGGTATGGTCGAAAGCCACGACCAGTTCCCGGGTGGCGGGGCGTTTTTCCACGACAACATAGGCTTCCTTGTAGGCGTTTGAGGCAACGCCGAGCCCTTTGCGCTGGCCGAGAGTGTAGAGATGAACGCCGCGGTGCCCGCCAAGGCGGCGGCCATCCATGCTGACAATGTCGCCGGGCTCATCCGGAACGTAGGCGCGGAGAAAGTCGCTCATCTTCACCTGACCGATGAAACAAATGCCCTGACTGTCCTTTTTTCCCGCCGTGCTGAGGCCGAGAGCTTCGGCGCGGGCGCGGACTTCGGGTTTGAGCATTTCACCGATGGGGAAGAGTGCATGCTGCGCCTGGTGCTGCTGGAGAAGGGCGAGGAAGTAGGTTTGGTCCTTGTTAGGATCAAGGCCGCGGAGGACCCGGCTGTGCCCTGGTTCATGCCTTGCGCGCGCATAGTGACCGGTGGCGACTGCGGAGAACCCATGCTCCAGAGCGTAGCGCAAAAACACCCCGAATTTGATCTCCCGGTTGCACATGACATCCGGATTCGGAGTGACGCCGCTGCGGTAGCCTTCCAGGAGATACTCGACGACGCGCTCGCGATAGTCGCGCATGAGATTGACCACGCGGAATTCAATGCCGAGGCGATCGGCGACGGCGCGGGCGTCCGCGATGTCCTGCATCCAAGGGCAATCGCCGGCGATGTTGTCCTCGTTGATCCAGTTTTTCATGTAGGCTCCGGTGACCTCATGACCCTGCTCCAGCAGAAGGGCCGTGGCCACACTGCTGTCCACGCCTCCGGACATTGCTGACAATACCTTCGCCATCCGGCGTTCTGTCGCACGGCTCACCCGTCCGGGCAAGCGTCAGGCTGCTGCAGGCCGGCGGCGGCGCATCAGGAGGGTGCCGGCAAAGGCGAGTCCGAGCAGAGCGGCGGATGGTTCGGGTGCGGCTACGACTGTAAACCCGGCGGGATCGAACTCCCCGTAAATGTTACTCATGCGAATGGTGGTGCCTTCGGCGCTTTCCCAGACGAAGGAGAGGCTGGTGACGTTTTGCGCGTTCCATTCAAAAAAGGCGGCTCCCCGGGCTTCCGAGTCTGACGAGGAGGCTCCGTTCGAAAAGACATCGAGCGTTGGGCCATCACCGGTCCACGCGACGGTGGAGTTGCTGGTAAGGCTCAGGGTGGGATAGATGGTGCCGCCGCCCTGAGTGGTCCCCTTAAACTCCGTGCCGTGATCGACTCCGGTGTTGTCTATGTCCATCAGGAAAAACGACGGATTGTCCACGGGCTGGCTGAAGATAAAGTCCATCCGCATGATCATCTGCCCCGTGGTCTCGCCGAAGTTGAATTCCGCTTCATCGGGAGACTGGTAGCCGTAAGTGGCGGTTCCCGGGCCCAAACCGGTGTCAATTCTCCACCTTACCGGATCATTCCAGGTCTGGACGGTGATATCCACGGTGACGTCCAGCGGGGACAATGCTGCACCATCCCGGTACTGGCCTCCATTCAAATAAACGGTCTGCGTGACGGAGCCCGGCCCCGGGGGGCCCTCTGTGGGCTTCGTCGGGACCGTCTTTCCTTCCCAATCAAAGACCCGATAGGCGTCTGCAGAACAGTCACCGGAACTCAGGGCAAGCAGGGCGGAAAGCGCGAAAAGTGAAGACGTCTTAGAAGTCACAGGGTCTAAAAGGCTTAGACAAAGTAATAGACGTCTGAATAGTTACAACAAGGGAAATTTTCTGCCGGTGGGCGTAAATATCACGGATTTGGATATTACCGGAAGAATCCAAGTCACAATCGACTCATTTTCAACCTCTTGCAATCGTAAAGGCCGTCCTATTCAGCAAGGTAAACAAACCGCCCGCAGTTGGAACAGGTCACGAGAGTTTTATCGGCTTTCGCCGCGGAAATGCATGCCGGGGTGACTTTCATGTGGCATCCGCGGCAAATACCGGCTTGGAGTTCCACAATGGCGGCGTCTCCCCGGTGATTGAAAATGCGGTCGTATCGCTCCAGGAGATCCGGATCGGTTTTTTCAGCGAGGCCTTTGCGGACGCCTTCGAACTCCGCCAACTGAGCGGTGACGTTTTTCTGGCGTTCCGTGATCTTTTGGAGCTCCTCGTTCACGCGCGTCTGAGTGGCGGCCAGATCCTTTTGGCGCTCCGAAAAATCCGCCTTCAGGCCTTCCGCCTTCTCCATGAGGACGAGTTCGTCGTCTTCGAGACTGGTGACGTCTTTGGTGTAGCGTTCCACTTCGTGCCCGAGGGCCGTGTATTCGTCATTCTTCCGGGTCTCGAACTGCTGGACCTTCAATTTTGCGATGGTGTCGCGGCGGGTTTGGATTTGCAGTTCGAGGTTTTTGATGGCGACCTCATTCAACTGCACCCGTTCTTTCGCGGCGCGGACGGCTTCGGTGTCCCCCGCCAGTTTGCCATTGGCCCGCTCCTGCTCTGCGGGAAGGCGCTTGAGATCGAGTTTTAAGCGGCGGATGTGCTGATCTTTATCCTGAAGGATGAGAAGTTGTTCCAATTCGGGCAGCATGAGAAAGAGGCGGAAAAGTGAGTTCCCCGTGAGAAGTGCCCGGGGATGCGCCTTTCGTCAAACCAAGACCTTGATTTCGTTCAAAGGCCTCAGCGGCGGTTACTTTCGCAGCGAAGCGAGGTCTGATTCCAGCCACTGGCGTTCCTGGGCGTCATCCACCAGAGCGGCGAAGGACTGCGCTTTTTCGAAGTGCTCGATCATGCCCGGGGTGTCCCCGGACATTTTGGCGGCGCGGGCGAGCGCTTCGTGCGCGTAGCCGATAAAAAACGGAGGCTGGCCGGTGGCCGCTTCGAGGCTCAATTGGGCATAGTGAGTTGCCGGCACCGCCTGATTTACGACGGCATAAACGCGCGAGAGCTGCCACCAGCCGATCGACAATTCCCGCTGTCCGCAGTCCGGGCGTTCCCGCCAGTGGGCGAGCGAAGCGTGAGACTGTGAGATCATGAGTTCCTCCTCCTCCGGCGTGCGGGTGGGTTGATCGAGCAGGGTCCAGACGCGATTGAAGTATTCCACGGAAAACCATCTGTGGGCGGCAGCGGGATCGATTGGAGGCTCTGGCTTCACGAGGCACAGTGGACGTTAGGGCCGGACGCAGCGCAAGAGCCGCATCTATGTCCATAAATGAGCGGCGATGGTATCGGCGAGAGGCTTTCCTTTTTCTGTCAGGCGCAGGCAGTCCTGTGCCACTTCAGCCAGTCCGGCGGCGGTAATATCCGGGAGACGTTCGGGGAAGGGAAGATGGATCAGGCGCACCCCTTTGCGGGTGCGCAGTTCCAGGGCGATCCGTTCGCAGGACCACTGAGCATCGGTGAGGTGCTCCGTTTCACGGCCCGCGCAGGGATCGGAAATATAGAGCGCGGTATTGGAAACGTTTTTCCAGCGTGTGCGATCGATGGTCGAAACGGCACCCGGTCCCAGACCCAAATAATCTTCGCCGGCCCAATAACTTTGATTGTGCAGCGACTCGCAGCCAGGGCGCGAGTAGTTGGAGATTTCGTAGTGTATAAAGCCGGCTTCACTCAGCATCTCGATGGCGGCGGAAAAGCAATCTCCATCCGCGGTTTCATCGCGGCGGTATTCGCCGGCGGTGAGTTTGTCAAAGAAGGCAGTGTCCTCTTCGTAAGTGAGATTGTAGGCTGAGACGTGATCCGGCTGAAGGGAGATGGTGCGGTGAAGCGTCTCGCGCCATGTCTCCAGAGACTGGCCGGGCACGGAAAACATGAGATCGATGTTCACCACCGGAAAGCCGGCGCGGCGAAGGATGGAAAAGGCCTCCTCCGCTTCTTCCGGTGCATGGTCGCGTCCCAGCACGGAGAGTGTGGGCAAGTCCCACGCCTGGACTCCGAGACTGGCGCGGGTGATGCCGTTTTCGAGAAGGACGGCCGCTTTTCGTTCGTCGATGGTGCGGGGATTGACCTCCACGGTCCACTCGCGCACGTTGGTGAAATCGAGCACACTGCGGAATTCCGGCAGCCAGCGCTGCAGATGCGACGTGCTAAGCAGGGTGGGTGTGCCGCCGCCGAAATAGACGGTTTCCGGACGAACGCGGCCGGGCCACCGCTCCTCCGCAGCCTTGAGTTCGCGTGTCAGGGAATGAAGAAATGCCGCTGTATCGGTGCCGCCGGGCTCATGCTTATAAAACGAGCAATAAGGACAGATGCGATGGCAAAACGGAATATGGACATAGAGATGCCGGATTTCGCCGTCGTTTCCGCCGCTCATGTCACCGTGCTGATCGGTTCTTTCCATTTCTTTCGCAGCCAGTAGCCTGCCGCTGCACCGCCCACGCCACCGGCGAGGTACCACAGCCAGTATTCCTCGAAATGGGACTTCACGGGTGTGGAAAGCTGAATGCCGAATTCCCGGCCCAGCAGGGAAGCCCGGCCATCCGGCGCAATCGTTTGGATGCTGTATTTGTACCACCGGTTGGGTTGCAGACCGGTGGCGGTGGCGGAGGCCTTTCGGCCGTTGATTTTGTAGGTGACTTCGTCACCGCAGGGATAGCGCATTTTGACCGGTCGGCCATCCGGCCTTTTCTCGATGGCGGCGTAATACAGCAAAAACTTCCAGCCTTCGCCTGGCGGCAGATCCCATGTGAAAGTGGCGCTGTCCGGGCCGATTTCCGGTTCCACGGCGCTCACGCGAGGCAATTTCGGATCCTCTTTTCCGTCCGAGGCATAAGCTCCCTCCATATTTTGAACAGCCTCCCGCATCTTTTGACTCTGCGTGCGGGGAGGCCGCGGCATCGCCAGCCGCCGGGCATCCTTGTTCAATTGCTGTCCGGCAATATTTCCGGGAGTGGCCGCAATGGCGGAATCCGGAACACCGGCGGTAAGCTGCAGTTCGATGCGTGAATCTCCATCCGTCAACGCGAGGACTTCGCGGTGTGTGCCGATCGTATCGTTAGGGGGCAGAAGAACGATGTCCGCCTCACCGCCCGGCGCTATCGAAATGCCGCCGGCGGGCGGAGGTGTTTCCATGCGAAAAGCTTTCAACTCCCCCGCAGTGACCTGAGCAGCGGTGCCGCCTTCGTTGAGCACCGTTACGGTGCGCTTTGCCGACTTGATGGATTCGGCATCCAGCTTGCCGAAGGATACTTCATTATCCGGCGAAGTGCCGGACGTTACCTTGAGCAGTGCCGGGGAAGGGGAGGCTTTGACCTGCACCTCCTGGGTCCATCCACGGCCGGTGAGCTTTATCTTCCCGTTGAAGGGCTCCGCAAAATGCTCTGCAAGGGTTACCGCAATCCCGCCCTTTTTGTCAGCCTCCAGGGCGAGACTTTCCGGCAGCGTAAGCAATTCCGGTCCCGCAACTTTTACGGTCACGGGCGCTTCCCGGTCCAGGTTCTGGATTTCAATATTGCCGGTCCGCGTGCGCGATTGGCCGTTCCACTTGAGCGTAACGAGGCCGGAAGCGGAGAAAGGCGCGACAATATTGGCTTTGAAGCGCATCTTCCGCTCGCCGGTGAGCACGATGGATTCATCCAGGGACGCGGGAGAGAGCGACTCGCACTGAATTGAAAAATCTCCGGTGGCGCCGGGAGCCAAATCAAAATTCCCGCCTTCCGGCTTGAGCCAGCGCCAGCCTTTGGGAGCAGGCACCGTCGTGGACCACGCGGCGTTGCCGGCATTGCGAATCCTGACAAGAACCTCTTTGGGATGGCCCATCACCACGCGTCCCGCGTCCGCTACATCCTGGGCTTCGAGTTTGGGCGCGGCATCTGTGATGCGAATCGTCACCTTTTCGGGTTCCGAAACCGGGGTGCCCGTGGCCTGGGCATTATAGGCAAACTCATCGGTGCTGCCCGTCGTATCCAGCGGCGCGGTGTAGGTGACGGCGCTTCTGTCGCGATCAACTCTCCGCAATCCCTCCGCCTTTCCCAGCTTCGGCTTCGAAGCGATCTTAAACGTGATTTCGCCTGCGCTGGATACACCCTTGAGTTCGATCACCAGCGGCTGCCCCCGCACGGCGGTGACCGTCATAGGAAAAATCGCCGGAGCGCCCGCTGGCCCTTTTTTCTTGTCCGGCCCCTGGATATCCGCATGCGCCAGCGGTGCCAGCGGCGACTGGCACCAGCAAAAAACCAGCATGAGGGGGACAAACCGGGGAAGCATAAACGCGACCATCCTGCACCCTTCCTGAGCAACGCGCAAATGGGAGTCGCAGCGCCATTCGCCGCCAGGCGATCGCTACTCTCCGTCCGTGTGCCACTCCGCGCGCGCACGGCCTCCAATATCCTCTTCCTCCGTCCTGATCGCATTCCAACTGGTGAAGAAATAAAAAAGCTGAGAGGCAAACAGGAGCAGCCACATGGCTCCGAGCGTGCCGAGCACGATCCACACGGTGCGCTGGTGACGGAGGGCGTTTTCCAGTTCGTGCATTCTCTCAGCCTGCCGGAGCCGGCTGATGGAGGCGGAGTAGCGAAACAGCTTGAGCGCTGCGTAGAGACAGCCCGCCGCGAAGGCAGCGGAAAAAATCATGTCCGCCTTCGCCAGAATGACGGCAGTCGTGTCTTCGATTTCAAGCTGCCTGACGGCTTCGTTTGCCTTGAGCCATCTCTTTCCAACGCCCGCCGTGCCGAGAACACCAAAGATAATGAAGGCAAATGCGTTAATATTCGCCCATCCGCGGGTGGCGACCAGACTGCGGACGATCGAGCCGGGAGCCGGAGCGGCAGCACCCGGTGCAGGAATGACCCGCGCCGCCGCCGGAGGGCGCAAAGGACTTCTCTGGCGCGATCCGGCCGGCACGATGATCGGCTTCCTCGACGGGGCCGGTTTGGGAGCAGGGTCCTCGTTCATCGCTTTTTATCGGAGGGCGAACAGCAGTCCATAAAAGATCAGCCCGCCCACCATGAGAAAGGCGACGCCGAGGAGTTTCCAGAACTCCTCATGCCGGTGCAGGGCATGAACCATGTCCCGCTCCTCGCGGCTCTCCCGGGCCCGTCCGAGGGCGAGGGCGCTCTGCATCAATCGCAGTCCCGGCAGGAAGATCAGGTGCGCCGCCACCACCACGAGAGCCATCAGCAGTTTCATAGGGGTCGGAATTCCCGCTTCCGCGGCGATCAGCATGTAGAACACCGCCAGGACCAGCGTGGCCCCGTTTACCATCAGGGCCACTGAGGCCATCATCATCCACCACTTTGACGAAACCAGGAGCCGGAGCGCCTTCGCGGAAATCACGCCGTTTGCGTCGCCCGTATCGAGGGAGGCTTCAGGGGCGTCGTAGGGGCTGTGCTCTTCTCCAGGATCATCCTTCACGACGCTTCGGTAAACGGGAACACGGGCTGCGGTCAACGCGTTTTTCCCTGCTGCTGCCTTTGCCCGTTGATGCCGGCTCATGCGGATTTCACAAAATGAAGCTGGGCACTTCAGGGAATTTCCGCTAACGCTGAGACAAACTCATAAAAAATTATGAATCCGACTACCAAATCCCCCTCTGGTCTGCGGCTGTTCAAGGCGTTCGCAGCGACCGCAGTCCTCGCCGCCTCACCGGCTTTTGCCGGTCCTTACCTGTATCCCGGCCCGGCAGGGGAGAACGGAAAATGGGGTGTGCGCACCTACCTGAACGAAGGCATCAACGCCGCTGAGGATCTCGGTTCGGTGCTCGCGTTCCTGACTGATCCCTCCACCGCCAGCCGCACGCCGGCGCTTTCGCCCGCCAACACCATCGACGCTCAGGTCCAGACGCTCAATTTTCTCGATCCCCAGACAAACATTCCTGGCGGCGTGGTGGCTGGAGCCACTCCCTTTCCGGGCAATACCGCCGCGGATGACAATCACGTCGTCACCGTCGCGCACGGGATTCTGCAAATCACGGTGGAGGACGACTACACGTTCAACAATCACAGTGACGATGGATTCCTGCTCCGCGTTCTTTCCATGAGCGGGCCTGAGCCGGTCTTTTCCGCCGTCAGCGGACTGGGTACCATGGACGGCAACATGATCCAGTTTGGCGCCGGCACGGGCGACGCCGACACTCGCGGGGTCATTCACCTCCCGGTGGGCTATTACCGTCTGGAATATGTGACGTGGGAAGGTGCCGGCGGATTTTTTTACCAGCTCACGGCCGCCCGCGGGGCATTTCTCAATAACGGAGACACCACCGCGTGGCGTCCCATTGGTTACACCGCTCCTTTGCCTGGAGTGCCCATCGCGCAGCCTACGGTCACTGCCAACTGGACGGTGCAAAGCACTCTTCCCGGCGGGTCCACCGTTGGCAATCTCGCCGGCGCGGAAGCGGCGATCGCAGCCGCCGTGGCGGCTGATCCGGTCGGTGCCACCTCCACTGCGAGTTCCATCAATGTCAACGATCCGGAAACCAATGCGGGAAGTCCGGGCCGCATCCCGTTCGACATTCCGTGGCCGCGCAATGGCGGCGGAGATGATGAAAACTACGCCATGCGGATGACCGCCACCCTGCATATTCCCGTCGAGGGCGACTATCAGTTCGGCTACGCGGGAGATGACGGTTCGAGACTTTCCATTGCCAACGCCTTCCAGTGGAAAGCCTATAACGACAGCGCCTTCAAAGCGGGTCAGGTCAATTCCCCTAACGCCACCGTTTACGGCATTGGTCGCAACTATGAAGGCTCGGGGCCTTCCGGCCTTCTCAAGAACATCACCACCGGAGCCGACACCGCCGTTACCGCCACTTACAGCGAATTCTTCACCACGGGCAGCATCAACTCCGCTGGTGACGCGGCAGGCTATACCGCCGGCACCGATGCCGCGGCCGTCTTCGAGGGCTTCGTCGATATCGCCGGAAACATGAGCTACGGCGACTCCCCGGGCTGGTATGCGGACCTTACCCTAACCGGCCTTGACCCTAACAAACACTATACGTTTGCCGCCACGGCCAATCGAAATGGCGGACCCACTTACGCCAGCCGCGTCACCAACTGGTCGCTGATGGGCGCGGACGGTGCCACTTACAGCAGTTCCGCCGCCGCGAAGAAGGTCTCCAATACGTCGGTGGAATTCAGCACCGGCGAAAACGCCGCGGGACTTATTGCCCGCTGGACGGACATCAGCGCGGGAGCGGACGGTACGATCATCATCCGCACCACCCACGGAGTCGGGGAGGCGGCCGGCGGCATTGCGGGAGCGGATCCATTCCGGGGTTATGCCGGCGGGGTCTTTATGCTCGCAGAGCAAAGCGAGTTCACCGCGCTAACGGAAAATCTTACCGGTGCCGGCGGAATCGGCCGCCCGGACACCGTTGCCGCCAATCAGGGCAGCCTCGGCGCTGCGGCCAACTTCAGTCCGCTGACTTCTGCCGCGTTCCGGAAACCGGGAGCTCTTGCCGGCAGCGCGGATACCGGCATCGAAACCACCGCGGCCGATGCTCTGAAAACTCAGGTGCCTTTCAACGCCGCCTTCAACACCAACTCCTTCAGCGTCGAGGCATGGGTGAAACCCGCCGTCGCAAATGCCGCCGGGGTTTTGACCTGCGTGCTCGCGAACGGGCACTTCGCCGATCCGCGCTCAGGCTGGCTTGTCTATCAGTCCGACGTCGGCTGGAATCTCCGCACTTACAATCAAAACGCGCTCAACTTTGTCGTCAATATCACCGGGGGGACCGCGCCGGTCCCGGGAACATGGTACCACCTCGTGGTGCAATGGGATGGAGGCACCGGAACGGCGACACTTTCCGTTAACGGAACCGCCGTCTCCAGCGCTGCAGGCCAGCCCTTCGTCGCCAATGTGGACGGGCCGTTCACCATTGGCGCCCGCAGTGATAATGCATTCGGGTGGGCCGGTGCCATTGATGAAGTCGCTGTCTATAGCTCCGTGCTGAGTGCCGCGACCATCAACTCACACATCGCCAATGCCAACGATGCCAACCGCGCCGTACCGTATCCCACTCTTATCCAGGCGTCCAATCCTCTTGGCTACTGGAGGCTCAACGAGGCGGCTCATAAGACCGATCTTGCCGGCATTTATACGGACATTCCCACGGGCAACAGCAACACGGTCGGCCGCATCCACCTGATGCCGGGCGACTATCCCATCAGTGCGACCTTTTTTGAAATCGGAGGCGGCTCGTGGTTCGAGATTTTCGCCCGCCGTGAAATCGGTGACGCCGTCATTCCCTTTGTGGCGCTCGGCACCACCGCGCCATCGTTCGAAGATGTTAGTGGCCTGCCGCTGGCCACTCCCATTCCGCCCGCCGTCACAAACTTCAGCGTCGCCGGAGATACCATCACCATCACCTTCTCCATGACGCCCGGTCTCAGCTATGTCATCGAGTCCAGCTTCGACCTCACCACATGGACGGCCCGCGACACCATCCTGTCCGGTGCCGGCGCCACCACCACATGGTCTAAGAGCCTCACTGCCCTCGGACTCAATACCCAAAAGCGCGTCGTCTGGCGCGCCCGCCAGGATTAATAGGCGCCGCCATTACGGCGCAGCCTTCTTCTGCTCGAATATGTAAGCGTCGGGCCGGGTTGGATCGGGCACTTCGATCCACTCGCCCGGGTGCGCATTGCGCACGTTTGCTTCGTAGTGCTCCTTTTCGATCTCGTGGAGCTCCTGGTGCCGTTTGCGGGCCTCTTTGAGCATGAGAGCGCGGCGATCCGAATTTTCGTTTTCCACTGTATAGCGCACATAGCCGCCCTGCTCTCCGGAGGGTTCTTCACGCAGGAAGAGCAGCCCGCGGTGGGTCTCGGCTACGAGCCGCGAATTCTTCAGCGTTTGGATTTCGGCCTGCCGGTTGAATTTCCGGCGGGTGAGTTCCGCGGGGTCGTTCGACTCACTCTCCTTATTTTTTTCCGCCTCTTTGCCGGGTGCATCATGCTGATAGACATTGATGTCCACTTTCATATCCACCTTCAGCGGATCTTTGGTATTCAGCGTGATATTCTTCGCGGCGTTTTCAAGAGACTTCGAGATATCGCAACCGCCCGCAAAAAGCGCACACAGACCGAAAAGCAAAAAACGGAAAAAAGCGGACATATCAAAAGCGAATGAGCGTTTTGTCAGGACGCCGGCGGTAGTCGTGAAGGTTCACCGTGTAATCGCGGCTGCCGTCCTTTCCCTTCAGCTTCAGCAGAATTTTTCCCTCCTGACCGAAGAGTTTCGCCGTGCCTTCGCAGGATGTGAACGCAAAGTCCTTCAGGAGGTCGAGGCCGATCCGCGCCGCGTCATCCGTCCAGTCTTTCCGTTCATCGATATATTTGCGCCGCCAGTCTTCGAGGCTTTTAATTTGCAGCCTGCCCGGACGGGGCATCTTCAGGACCGCGGTGGTTTGATAGAGGCCGTTCATATCCCCGTTGGCGGTCACATTCAACGAGTCCACCGTCCCGTAGAGCAGCACGTACTCCCGTGCCAGTTTGCTGGTTAGAGGTTTCATATCGATGCCGGTGAATGACGCGCTCGCGTCCCATGAATACACCTGGTCCAGATAAAGATTGAACTTCCCGTTGATATACCCGCCGCACGTTTCCCCTCCGAATCCGATGTATATCCCCGTCTTGTCATAAGTCACGCTCAGCCACACCTTGTCGATCATCAGTTGCTTGTAGAGCACTTTGTTATTCCGGAACACCTCCACCAGATTGTTGTCCCGGTCCTTCAGCGGGAAGTTGAAGACCACCCGGCCCTCGTCACTCATGAAGATCCGCAACTTGTAATCCGGGAAGCTGTACCACCCGGGTTTGATCGCGAGTTCGCCATGCGCTTGAGTGCCGTGCAGGCGAAACGGGATTGGCTTTCCCTTGTCCGGACCCTCACGCACGCGCGCGTTGTGGAAGGGAAGGCGCGGGATCTGCGGCCAGGGCAGACCGTTCGGCGCGGTAATGATCGATCCGTATTCCGCGAAAATAGGAATATCCCACACTGCTGGAGCCGGTTCCGCCGCGCGCACCGCCTGCAATGCCAGTTTTGCCGCGAAACTGCCGGAATCCCGCGCCGCCAGCAGCGGACGCGGTCTCGCTTTGGGCGCAGCCGCGGTCTCTCCCGAAAACCGCTGGCGCATGACATCGATGAAATCGAACAGCGGCGCACCCGCTTTGATCTTTGGCGAAAGCATTTCCACGCGTTCGATGCGCTTTTCCAGCAGTCCGGCAAAGGAGAAATAAATGAAATTGGTGGGAAGCTCCGCCACCGTTTGGCCCTCCAGAAAAGGAGCATACAGATAAATGCCGGGCACCTCCACTTTATGAATGGCATGCGCCGCATCATTCTCCGCGACGTCGGCCGTCAGCGGCACATTTTCAAAAACCTGTTTGTGAATCGGAATCACCAGCCGCCGCCCGTCGCCAATGTTATCGATCGCCACCTCCGAGTTTTGGATCACCACCCGTTTCGCATTCAGCGGTGGAAGATACGAGGTGCCGGATTTAACTGCCGGTGGCTCTTCGCGCGGCGCGGGCTTCTCTTCGTTTGGCGCTGCCGCGCTGCCGTTGCCGGATTTTAACAGTTTCAGGAAAACCTCGTCCAGTTCCACTCTCTCGCCGTCGATCTTGATCTGCTCCACCGTTCCTTTTTCCCAGAATTGCACCGGATGCACATCCATATCCACGACGCTTTTCAGTTTCATCGGCGCGGATGAAACGAATGAGTTTTCGAGGGCCACGTCGTTAACGTGAATGCGATACATTGAACTCGCAGCCTCTCCGCGTTCCGTGCGGACGCTGAAATGTCCCAGCGCTTTCACGCCAAATCCAAGGCCGGAAATCCGCAGTCGTCCCTCCTGCACTGCAAAGGCATCTGCATGCCAGCCATACCACTCGGGTTTTCCCTCCAGCGCAGGCGCCGCGGTGGCGGGCTTCGGCGGATTCGGCGTTTCCGTTTTTGGCACAGCCGGCACCTCGGAACGGTCTATTTTCAAATCCGGCTTTTCCACCACGACCGAACGCAGTCTTCTCACCGAAAACGCCTCATCCGGCACGGCGCTCAACTTTGCACGCGGAAACTTTGCGAGTTCCTCCTTTTTGCCCGGCATCACCGCGGAGAAATTCTCCAGCACGAACTGCTGCGGGTCCGCCGAACTCAAGCCGTGACTGCCGATGAGCAGATTAACGCACTTCGCGTCGATCCCGGAACTGCAAACAGGCACCGTCTTTAATTCGTCCGCCGTAAAACCCAGCGCGCTCAGCAGACGGCTGCTGTCGGTCACCTTCGCGTCGTTCACGGTTGCCGAAGCGACGTGGAGGCGGGTCTGCTCATCGAGGGCGGCATTAAGAGAAAACTCGCGCGCCTCCACCGTGGCCCCGAGCGACTTCAATCCGGAAAACGCCGCCTCCGCCACGGGGAATATGCACGGAAGATCTCCTCCCGCGCGAAGCCCGGCGGTGTGCAGACGTGTGAGCATGGCGGAAAACTCCACCGGCGCGGCGTTCGGCGAATGAATGGTGAACATCACGCGCCCTGGCTCAGTGATGCCATTCTTGATCAGAAATTTCGCTGGCTTGTCCCACTCGGGACGCGGCGGTGCGGGCACATCCTGCGGCGCTGCGGGCAGCGATTCACTGCGCCGCCACACCATGTACAATTCAGGCGCACTCAGCTTCAACGTTTCCGCCGTGTAACGGTTATCCTTGCGTTGCGCCGTCAGGACGCCCTCCGCGTGCGGGCTGCGCGTCTCGATCTCCAGCGTGCCGCCCATGGCATACTCGCGGCTGATGAGTTCATCGCACACCACGCTCTGCTCCTCCGCCTCCACGCGGCCATCGTTGTAAATCGTCATCTTCCCTCCCTTGAGACGCGTGACCTTGAGCGAAAGGCGCGGCATCTCATGTCCGCGTTCATACCATGAAACAACGCAATCCCTCGCCTCGCCTTTGCTCCACCAAACAAGCGGGCTCGGCGGCGGGCCAAGGGGCAGCGGCTCTTCTTCGGGAGTTTCAAATTCCGGTCGCCAGTTCACCTCCGCCTGGGTCAGCACCAATTCTCCAAGGTCTCCCTTCATTAGTTGGGTCCATCCGTTGTTCACCTCCCCCTTTGGGGCGTACGTCATCAGTTTTCCTGTGCCCCGGTGCACCACTTTGACTCCGGTAAGACTGGCACTCCGGAATCCCGGACTCACCCCCGTGATGCTCACTTCAAAATCCCCCGGGAGCCGGTGCAGCCACCAGTTCAGCAGCGGCACTTTCATCACCCACAACATCAACACTGCCAGTCCGAGCCACCACAGCAGGCGCCTCAGCCAGCGCCGCTTGCGGCGGACCGGTGCAGCGGTGGCTGGCGGTAAACTATCAGGCATGTCGAATAATCTAAACCCCGCTCCCCGAATATCAAAGGTCCATCTGAAAAGTTCACGCCTGCTTCAGTGCGGATGGAAAATTGCTGGCGGAGCGCCCGGGTTGTCTGCACAAATGTGGCCATGAGAACCTTGTTCGCCGTCCTATGTTTGACCACCGCCGCGCAGGCGCAGGAATGGGCCCGCTTCCTCGGCACCAACGGAAGCGCCACTGGCCGGGCACCGGAGTTGCCGGCAAAATTCGCGGAGACCAGTTTCGCATGGAAAACCGATTTGCCGGGCACCGGCGTTTCGTCCCCCGTCGTGTGGGGAGACCGGGTGATCCTCACCGCCGAACTCCCGGAAGGCGGGCAGCGGGCAGTCCTTTGCTACAGTCTTGCCACGGGCAAAGAGATTTGGCGCATGGCCGACAAGTTCCAGCCGCACGGCAAACACAAGTTCAACAGCTTCGCCAGCAGCACGCCGGTCGTTGATAAGGACCGCATCTATCTCGCATGGAGCAGCGGCGGATCCATGCGCGCCCTGGCCCTCACTCACGAAGGTAAACGAATCTGGGAAAAGGAAATCGGCCCCTATTCCGAGACCCACGGCAGCGGAGCCTCGCCCGTGCTCGCTGGCGGTGTGCTCATTGTCAGCAGCGACTGTGAAGGCGGCAGCGGCGGCATCACCGCGCTCAAGCCGGAGAATGGCGATATCGCATGGAATGTTCCGCGCTCCAGCGCCCGCACGCCGTTTTCCACGCCGCTGGCATTCGAGGAATCTCCCGGTCAGTGGCGCATCGTCATCTCCAGCAATCCCAAAGCGTTGACCTGCATCGATCCCAAAGACGGGAAGGTCCTCTGGGAACTGGACAATCCTTCGCCCGGAAATCGCGCCGTGGGTTCCGCCGCCATCTGCGACGGCGTCATTTTTGCCGCCGTCGGTCAGGGCGGCACGGGCAGAACCAGCATCGCCGCGAAAGTCGCTAACGGAAAAGCGGAAAAGGTATGGGAAGCCAAAAAGGCCATGCCTTATGTGCCCACCCCGCTTTCCCTGAATGGACACTTCCTCTTCCTCGGGGACGGCGGCATCCTCAGCAGTGTCCGCGCCAGCGACGGTCAAACCCTCTGGAGCGAACGCCTCTTCCAGGACCAGGCCTACAGTTCTCCTGTGTGCTCGGGCGACAAGATTTTTTGCATCAGCCGCAACGGCACCGTTGCCACCGTCCAGGCGAACGCCAAGGAATTCAAACTCCTCGGCACCACCAAACTCGACGACCCCTGCGACAGCACCCCCGCCATCGCCGGCGGAAAACTCATCATCCGCACCGCGCACAAACTTCTCTGCGTGCCGGGCGAAAAGATTCAGCCCTGATTGGTGACGTAATTCCTTCGCACGCTCCGGACCGCGGGCGGCGGAGCCTGTGGACTGCGTCCAGCCTGGTGCCGCTGTCGTGTATGGCAGCCCTGCTGCCGGGGTTGGAGGTCCCTGGCTTCCGTCGTTATCCCTAAAAACCTCCGTCCTCGCTCATCCCGTGGCTACTGCTCCAATCGATTCCTCTTCCCCGGCCCGCCCGTTCGATGTAGCATCATCGTCGCTTCGACCATGTCCTCCTCGTCTGTGCGCATTGTCCCATGGCTGCCCGTTTTCACGGCATGCATGGCGGGCGGCTGGATGTTAGGGAGTTGTGCTCTTCCGGGAAAGACTGTGTCCAGGCGGTCTGCAGCCGCGCAACCTTCACCTTCGCCCGCCGCGTCCGGCGTCCTCGCAAACACCCCCGCCGCCCGCTGGGTTGAGCGCGTAAAAAAAGCCACCTCCGCCGATTTCCCCGGCCTCTTCGACGAACTGCCCTCCTTTTTTCCTAACAATGGATCCGATCATAAAGTGGCGCTCTATTTTCTCTTTGGCCACTGGATTGCGCGGGACGCGGACGCCGCCCTCGCCTTTGTCTCGCAGCGCGATGAGCCATGGTCCCTCCAGCGTACGTTCATCGCCGTCATGGTCCAAACAGCGCCGGAGTGGACGGCTGCGATGCTCTTCTCCGGCAAAGAACTCCTTTCCGTGGAGATGAAGAACATCGCCCTCAGCGAACTGGCCAAAGATCACCCTGACATCTATTTAAAATCCGATCCGCACGGCAAGCTGGAAACATGGAGGTATGCCGTTGAATCCCTCGCCGGTCTCGATCCCGCCGCCGCCGCGAAAATTTGGTCGGATGCCGCCACGGTCCCCGTGGAACTGGAGGATATGGTTAACGCTCCCGGTCCCGCCGTGCGGGCGTCCGTTGCTTTTAAGATCGCTGCTGCATGGCAAAAGCAGGACTCCACGGAGGCACGCAAATGGGCGGAAAGCCTGCCGGAGGGGGACTGCCGGCAGAAGGCGCTGAACGGCTGGCTTTCAGGCCTTGCCCACCGCGATCCGCGCGCGGCTCTGCGGGAATTGCCCGGCTGCAATCTCTCCCATGGGCCTGGGGACTTCAGCAACGTCGCCTTCAGTAACGACAGTTATTGCGGCGACGCCCGCCAGGAAATCGCCTCCCGCCTGGCCGTCGTCGATTTTGAGGCGGCGCTCACAGCATCGACGGAACTGGTTCTCCATTACCCATATAAAGCCGACTCGCGGGTCCTCCGCAATCTCCGCGGGTTGATGGTCAAGTTCAAAGCCAACCACCTGCCCACCGAACCCGCCGCTTTCCTCGATGAATTCCGCAGTGCCTCGCGCCTCATCGCGCCGCTCGACACCGATGACACCCTGGCAAATAATTTGTTTAACGGGGTTGGAGCTCCGGGAGGACCCATCTCCCGCATGTCCGCAGAGCAATGCCTTGCGGTGGCGAGACTCGTGCAGTCTTCAGCCACGGATGACGCCTCTGATCCGCTGCTGAAAATGCTGCTCTTTCGGGTCACAGAAATCGATCCCGCTGCCGGTGTCGCGATGCTGCACGATCTTCCGGCAGCCGCCGCTGCAGGGTGCGAGGTTTCGTTCGTTCTCAAGTCGCTCGCCCATGACAGCACCGCGGATCTCGACAGGCTGCTTCCAGGGTTGAAACCGGAGGAATGGACGGACTCGGGTCTCATTTATTCCCTTGAACATCATCTCCCGGAATACGCCCCCATGATCGCGTCCCTTCCCGGAGATGCCGGACGGAACGCGCAGAGCACGTGTGCCGCGCGGTGGGCGGAACTGGACCCGGAGGCCGCAGCGGCATGGGTGACCACGCTGCCGGACAACTCCCGGGCGCACGAGGAGTTGGCAAGAAGCTGGGCCTCATTCGACGAAACGGCGGCCTCTCAATGGGCGGCTTCTCTCCCTGACGGTACCGCTCGCGACAGCGCCGCCGCCGGAATGGTCTGGGCCATGGGACGCTGGGACCCCGAAACGGCGTGGCAGTGGGTGAACTCCATCTCGGATGATGATCAGCGTAAGTACTCGCTGACGGACCTTGCCACCATGTGGGAGGACCCGCCCCCGGAGTTTATCGCCGCCTGTGCCGCAATCGGCGTAAGAATGTTGAGCCCGGCTGAGGCTGCGGAGATCACGGACCCGTTTGCTGCCGAAAACCCCGCGCCCGCGGATCCCTTTGCCACACCATGAAACGCTGCACTGCTCTCCTCACTGCTGCATGCCTGTTCGCAGCCTCTGCCGCCCTCGCATGGATCACCAATGCGCCGCCGGTTGAAATGCCGCGCTCCCGCATTCCCCTCGCACCCTCCGTTTTCGTTAGGCGAGCGAAGATCACCACGCAGGAATTTCTCGCTAAACTCGAGCGGCAGCTTACGGGCCGCAGTGACCCTGCGGGTGGTCCGTATTCCGACGACGCTTTTGAACGAATGTGTCAGGCCTCTTACGGAAATCCCGCCGGCGAACAGGACTTGCGGGAGTTCGCGGAGGGCTGGGTCCGCCATGGTCCCGCCGCCGTCTTTGCATGGCTTGAAGACCACCAGGCTCAGCCTCCGGTCGGGGGAATTGATTTCAGCGGGTATCACTTCAAGGCTTACACCCTTTGCAAAGCATGGGCGAAGGTCGATTTGGAAGCCGCCCTCGCTGCCGCCTCCCGCCTAACGGTTTCCGCCTCCCGCGCGCAGGCGTTGATGACCTCTCTCCAAGTACTCTGGAAGACCGCACCGGATCGCGCCCAGTCCATGATTGAACGGAATCTGGATTTGTTCGCCGGGAAGGAATGGATTTACCTGCCCGGCGATGGCGCTACATCGGCAGAGAAGGACCTGGCCTTCCTCCGCTCCCTCCCCGCCGGAAAGACGCGCGGGAAACTTCTTTCCACCATGTTCGAAACCATGATTACCCATCCCGGTATCGTGGACCCCGCTGCCGTTTCATTCTGGAAGACAGCCCCCGATGACGTCCGCCGGGAAATCATTGCCGCAGGCTCGCTGGACCGCCGTGAAAGTTACCCGGCGTACTACTCCGCAGAAGCTGTCAAGTCCCTCCCTGGAGCCGAAGACCTTCTGCGCACCCACGCCCTCTCCACCGGCAATCCCCGCGATGCTGAGGCTTTCATCAGCCAGCATGGCCGCGAATGGGCCGCCCGCGACCTCCCCGCCGCCCTCGCATGGACCCGCGAACACATCGGCGGGAAAGCCAGCATGGAACATTCCATCAGCCTCTTTCAATCCGCCGCCGCCAGCGACTTCGACACCGCCGTGCGGGAGTGGCACACTCTTCCTTCCGGCCTCTACAAAGCCAAAGCCGCCAAAGCCCTCCTCGATGGCGCCAGCGACCGGCACAAACCCGCCGCCACCGCCCTCTTCGAATCCCTCCCCGCCCGCCAGCGCAGCGCAGCGCATTGACTGTCCGCGGCAACCCGCGAATTAATTAATGGCGGTCCTCCCGCACTCCGCCCGGCAAGTGAACGGAGCAGACAGCTCCTTTACTGGTGGATTCCAGGCTGACGCGTCCACCCATCAGTTCCGTGAGTTTTTTTACAATGTTGAGGCCAAGGCCGGTGCTGATTTCCCCCCCTGTGGGCCGGGCGCTCAACCGTCCGTACCGGGTAAACGCGTGGACCTTATCCTCTTCAGAGAATCCTGGACCGCTGTCACTGACAACAATATCAATTCCGCCGTTCTTTTCGGTGACGGCGAAAGTCACAGTGCCTCCCCGGGGGGTGAATTTCACGGCATTCGAAAGCAGATTTCCGATCACCCTCCTAACGGCTCCCGCATCGGTGAAAACAGTTACCGGTTGAGCGGGAACAGAGACTGAAAGCGTTTGTTGCTTGGCTTCCGCGAGCGGCAGACAGGACGCGGCAAGGGAATTGGCCAGCGCCGCCAGGTCCACGTCCTCAAACACCAATTTTTGCTGGGAGGCCGCTTCATTCGCCAAAAGCTCTTTCACGCACTCGGCCATGCGCCCGGCTTCCCGGGAAATGGTCTCGACACAGCGCACTGCGTCCTGCGGGAGGTTGGCTGTGTGACGATTCAAATAAGCCGAATGCAGCTGCATCGCGGCAAGGTGATTTTTGAAATCGTGAGCAATCAATCCAAGGAGCTGCTCCTTATCCTCCGCCACCCGCCGGAGCTGGTCCCGGCTGGCCTTCAATGCAAGGTGTGTCCGGACACGGGAGAGAAGTTCTGCACGATGAAAAGGCTTCGTAACGTAATCGACGGCACCCGCCTCCAGGGCGGAGGTTATCAAATTGACCTCCCCGGCGGCGGAAAGAAAAATCACCGGAATTTCCGCCCACTGTGGTTTTCCCTGCAACCTCCTGCATAGTTCCAACCCGTCCTCACCAGGCATCATCATGTCCAGCAGGATGAGATCCGGCTTCCGGATTCCCATTCTTTGCACTGCCTGCGCGGCACTCGTGGCCGTCATGACATCGTAGCCCATCGAGTGCAAAAGCGTCCCGACAGTCTGGATGTTAGTGGTTTGATCATCGACTACCAGAATGCTCCCTGCGTGAAAAGGATGTGTCGCTTCGCTCATGGAACTGCAGGAACCGGCGGGGAAGAGGGCAGGGCAGCGAGAAGCGGCGCGAAACGCTGCGGCAGGCCGTCAAGATTCCGGGAGAGGGTTGTCAGGGCAAAAGACCTCGATGAGCGCCGGAGATCTTCGGCAGCGGCCGCCAGCAGGGAGCACCGGGCATCCTGCGCCAGCCGGTCCAGTGCGTCTGCCAGGGCACTTACGTCGCTGGTGCTTTGCGTGGCCGCGGCTGTCGCATACTTATTCTGCAGAATCTGGATCAAGCGGTTGGCGTGCTCTTCCGCCAGCGGCCCGGCCGGCGGAGTTGAGTCGGGTACAACGGGCGCACCAGTGCGCCGTGCAGGCGAAGGCGCAGACGGAAGCGCATCGGATGGGGGAACGATCAGGGGAAGAGTAATTCGGAAAGTCGTGCCAACCCCGGGCTGGCTTTGCAGACTGATATTGCCTTGCATCAGCAGAACCAGCTCTTTGACGATGGCGAGTCCAAGCCCGGTGCCCGATTCAGAGGACGTCCGGTTTTCCGTTAGTCCCTGTACGTAGGGCTGAAAGACGACCGTCTGCAATTCCGGGCGGATGCCGCAGCCGCTGTCCCTGACTTCGACCACCAGTTCGCTTCCGGAGGCATTTTCAGATCGCTCCAGCCGAACGCTCACCCTGCCGCCCGCCTTCGTAAATTTCAAAGCGTTGCTGACGAGGTTAATCAAAATCTGACGAAAGCGAACCTCATCCAGCCATACCGACACGGGAAGGTCGTTGGCGGAAGAGACCGCCAGCTGAATTCCTCTTTCCCCCGCCTGAGGGCTAAAAAGACTCAGCAGCCATTCCAATTGAGTCCCGACGTAAACAGCGGACCGATGAAGTTCCAAACGCCCCGCCTCCATGCGCGAGAGATCCAGCAGGTCATTGACCAGACGCAGCATTCCGCGCCCGGCCTCGTTGATCGCCTCCGCCTGTTGTGCCGCGGGACCTTCCGAAACCGTATCCCGGAGCTGTTCACTCATTCCCAGGATGGCATTCAGCGGGGTTCGCACTTCGTGACTCATGGCCGCAAGGAAATCACTCTTGTCCTGGGCCATTTGTTCCGCGCGGGATTTTTCAGCCTGCAGATTGAGTTCCCGCCGGTAGTGCAGCAGCGACTGCCTCCACTGCCAAACACCCAGCATTCCCAGACCAAGGGCCACGAGGCCGGTCGAAAGGGCTGCGACTCTTCCCCGGCCCTCGGCCTGGCCCAGCGAACGGGTCTCCTCTCCGATCTGCTGTTCAAGCTGCTCCATGATCGCCTCAAGCTTCTCATGCATTGCCACCAGCGTTTGATAGGATTGACCGGTGACCACCCTTGCAATGGCGGCATCCCGCCCTTCCTTCCTTCGCAGATCGGCAATAGTCTGGAGCGCATCGAGGGCATCTTTTGATTCTCTTGCGAGCGGAGGAACGTCCGGCGAAAAGTCCGGCATTCTGTCGGCGAGTTTACTGACGCTGTTCCATCGCTTTGGGAGCGACTCCTGCGCTCCCGTCAGAGGCGCAAGATGGGCCTCCTCTCCCGTGATGACATACATGCGCTGGGCAGCTTCGGCTTCCCGCAGGGCTGTAGCGATGTTCGACACGTGGCGGCGAACATCCCGGGCCGTCTGCACCGCGGCGATGCGGTCCTGCAGGCGCAGGGACATGAGTACCGAAACCGCAAGGCTTGCCAGCGCCATCAAAGCTGCCGCTACGACCACAACGGCCTGCTTCCATGGAAACAACGGAGTCATGGATGAGGGGAAAGGCAGGGCGCTTGAAGAGGACCGGACGCGCATGCGCTACGATGGACTTTGAACACTTGCGGGACACTCAGCATTTTGCTGATTCAAATTACGGCGACCAATGGCAGATTGAAGCTCATGAAGCCGGAAGCACTATCGCCTGGACGAAACGGGGAAAAGCGAATTCTGCTGGTGGACGATCACGCGGTGGTCAGAGATGGCATCGCCATGTGGATCGGCCAAACGCCGGATATGGCGATCTGCGGAACTGCAGACCAGACTTCAGATGCGCTTCATTTGATTGAGTCGCTCCGGCCCGATGCCGTTGTAACCGATATTGGCATGCCAGGGCGGGATGGACTGGAATTAACCAAGGACATCAAGGCGCGGTGGCCGGAGCTTCCCGTGCTGATCTTTTCCGTGCATGACGAGACACTTTATGCGGGCCGGGCACTGCGTGCGGGAGCGCGGGGATACTGCAACAAAAATGCCGGACCTGAAGCCCTGATCGGAGCTCTGCGCACCGTGCTCCGCGGGCGGATGGCTTTCAGCGCGGAAACGACGACGCAATTGCTGGAGGAGTCGAGCGGCAGGCAGCCGTCCACCAATCCACTGGCCGGGCTGAGCGACAGGGAGTTTGAGGTGCTTCGCCTGTTCGGCATGGGCCAAACCAATCAGGAAGCCGCCCAGAGCCTCCAGCTAAGTGCGAAAACCATCGAGACTCACAGTTTGAACATCAGGAAAAAACTGGGCTTGAAGAGTCCTGCGGAATTGATTCGCCACGCCGTTCATCTGTGCAGTGTGGAGAACGCTCAGAATTCCCGCAGGGTTGGCTGACTGTTTTCATCAGGTGCTCTTAAAATAGGTTAGGGGATATTCTAAGCATTTTGCTGAGCCGCCTGCGTTTCAGGATGATAACTGAACAGTTTCCTGATGATGGGAACTGCATCGCGTTCAACATATTATCGTCGGCGCCTCCAAAAAAATCACCTGTGCAGTGCGGCTCTTCTCCAGAGTTTCTTTTCCAGCAGGTGGCAACCATCCGATGTTCACATTTATGAAGCCTTTATGCGCCCTCAAGCCACTGTCTCTTTTTCTGTTAGCCATCCCGTGTGCGGAACTTTCCGCCCAGACCACCCTGATCGACTTTAACTCATCGTGGGACTACATGCAGCCGATGGGTGTTTTTCCCGACAGTCCCGGAGGAGGATTCGACGCGGATTTCGACACTACATGGTATCTGAAGGCCACTGATTTTGCAGCGCAGTATGATGGGCCTGCAATCGGCGGTGTCCAAACGTCAGGTGATCCCAACACGCCTAACAGCTACGACCACGGCTCCGGCCCCGGCCCGCTGGGTTTTGACGTCATGGATTACTGGAATACCGCAGGCGCTCTGTTCACATTCAACGGGACCGTCCTCAGCACTCCGCTCTCCGGCTCCCGGTATTCCGCCTATTTCCGGAAAACATTTACCATACCTAACGATGGAAACGTTTACGCCCAGCCGATCATCCAGTATCTCATGGATGACGGGGGATTCGTTTATCTCGACGGCGTGCTCATCCTGAGCGTGAATATGGCCGCCGGCGCCGTGGACACTTATAATCAGTTTGCCGCTAATGCCACGGCCAACGAAAACCAGCTCAGGGTGGCCGACCTCGGCCTGCCCGCCGGAAGCGCCACCGGTGCCGGTCTCTCGGGTGCGGCCGCCAATGCCTCGGTGGTGCAACCCGTCCTTTCTCTCGCGCCCGGCGAGCACACCCTTGCCGTTTCACTGCATCAGGTGAACGCGACCGGCACGGACTTTGGATTTGCCATGCGCTTGACCGCCGGGCCCGTCACTCCCGGGATTACCGACATCAAAGTCAGCAACGCCCGCCGGAATTTCAACGGAACCCCCGGCGATACCACAGACGACACCGTGGATTTTTCCATTACCGTTAACGGTTACGGCAGTCCTGGCGGCTGGATTGTCTCCGCTCCTGCGGGCAGTTCTCTGATCGGTCAGACGGGCAGCTACCGCGCCGCCCGCTCCTTCACCGGAGTTCCATTGGCGGAATTTTCCCCGGATGGTTTGAACCTAACCGTGAGAGATGCCGTGGACACAAACATCTCCGGCAGCGTTAAGGTGACGGCTCCCCTTCCTGTGGTGGACTGGTCTCATTCATGGGACTACATGCAGCCCATGGGCGTTTTTCCCGACAGTCCCGGAGGAGGATTCGACGCGGATTTCGACACCACATGGTATCTGAAAGCCGCTGATTTTGCGGCGCAGTACGACGGCCCCGCCTTTGGTGGTGCAATAACGTCAGGCGATCCGAACACTCCTAACAGCTATGACCACGGCACCGGACCGGGCCCGCTCGGTTTTGATGTCATGGATTACTGGAACACCGCGGGCGCTCTGTTCTCGTTCAACGGAACCGTCCTCAGCACTCCGCTCTCCGGCTCCCGTTACTCCGGTTATTTCCGCACCACGTTTACCGTTCCGAACGACGGCAGGTTCTATGGACGGCCTGTTCTCAATTACATCGCGGACGACGGCGCCTTTGTTTACCTCGACGGTGTGCGTGTTCTGAACATCAACATGGCCGCCGGTGTCGCTGACACTTATAACCAGTTCGCCGCGAACTCGACGGACAACGAAAACCAGATCCGGGCGGCCAGCCTGGGCCTGCCTGCCGGAAGCAGCACCGGTGCGGGGCTTTCGGGAGCCGTGGCCAATGCCTCAGTGGTGCAGCCGGTTCTTTCCCTCGCGCCCGGCGAGCACACGCTTGCTGTTTCACTGCACCAGGTCAACGCTACCGGGACGGACTTTGGACTTTCTCTCCAATTGTCTCTCGAACCGGTTACTCCCGGGATCTCCGAAGTTCGGCTCAACAGTGTCCGGCGGAATCTCAACGGAACACCTGGAGTCCTGACAGATGACACCGTTGACTTCACCGTCACGGTTACGGGGGTTGGAAGCCCTGCGGGCTGGGTGGTAGCGGGTCCCGCCGGCAGTTCCTTGATCGGTCAAACCGGTGCCTATGGAGTTGCAAGGTCATTCACTTCGGTGCCAATTTCGCAGTTCCCTGGCGGCGCGATGCTCCTGGGGGTAAAGGATGCCGCCGATGCGGCCCTCACCGGGACCCTCTCCGTTGTGGTTCCGTTTCCGCTTATCGAATGGACCCAGGCGTGGGATTATATGCAGCCAATGGGAATTATGCCGGACCGTCCGGCGGGTGGGTTCGACGCGGATTTCGACACCACATGGTATTTGAAAGCCGCGGATTTTGCGGCGCAGTACGACGGTCCCGCCTTTGGCGGCATTCAGACAGCGGGCGATCCCAACACTCCTAACAGCTATGATCACGGCACTGGACCTGCCCCCTTTGGTTTTGACGTGATGGACTATTGGAACACCGCGGGCGCTCTGTTCACGGGCAACGGAACATTCCTTACGACCCCGCTCTCCGGCTCCCGCTATTCCGGATATTACCGCACTACCTTTACCGTTCCGAGTGACGGCAATGTTTATGGCCAACCGGTCATCAGTTACATCATGGACGACGGAGGGTTCGTTTATCTGGATGGCGTTCTCGTCCTGAGCGTCAACATGGCCGCTGGTTTTACTGACACCTACATGCAGTTCGCAGCCAATGCTACTGACAACGAAAATCAGATCCGTGTAGCAAACCTCGGCCTGCCTGCCGGAAGCAGCACTGGCACCGGTCTCTCGGGAGCTGGAGCCAATGCCTCGGTGGTGCAGCAAGTCCTTACCCTTGCGCCGGGTGAGCACACGCTTGCCATTTCACTGCACCAGGCCAACGCCACCGGCTCGGACGCTGGACTGGCGATTCTATTGACCGCCGTTCAATCGACCGGCAGCAGTGGTGGCGACACCGACGGAGACGGTGTCAGCGACGCTGACGAAACAATAATGGGGACTGATCCGGCCAACCCCTCGGACGTCCTGAGCCTTACCATCAACGCCAGTCAGCCAAATCAAGTTACCTTCGGGAGCAAAGCAGGAAAATTTTACCGGGTCTTCTCCTCTCCTGATTTGAACTCATGGAGTGATGCCGGGCTGGCAACTCTGGCAGGGGATGGCACCCTCAAGCAATTCACCATCACTACCACCGGCCGCTCGCGCAGATTCTATAGGCTTAAGGTCATGGGCACCGATGGTCCCTGGTAACCACTGTCGCTTCCGGGCCCACCCAGGGCGGCCTCATTGCACTGGCCGCGCGCATCCTGAACTCGCGAGGCGAGGCCACTGATCCGGCTGGCGTGGGCACTGCAGCCGGGGAAACTCCCGTCCGGCAATGACGCCGGGCGGGAGTTGTCGAACGGCACCGGCTTGCGAAGACCGTGCATGCTGCAATTGCAGTAACAAAATTGTTGCGGCTTCATGAAAATCTGATCCAATGCGCTCCATGAAGAGAAACGCCGCTCGGATTCCCTGTTATCTTGCCGCCGTTTTGCTGCCCATGGCGGGAGCTTCCTCTGTTAGGGGGGCCACCATCACCGCGCAATGGAACTTCGATGACCCGGGAACGGTGGGCGGTTCGGTTTCCAATGTAGGCGGATTTACCGGGACTTTTGTCGGACCGGCAGGCCGCACGGCTTCAGGCGGCGGTGTCAGTGCCACCGCGGGGGACTACGCTTTCGATCCCCGTCTCACTGCCAACACCGGTAATGGAGCTATGACGTCCAACACAGCGCCGTTTTTGGCCGCTCTCAACGCGGTGACGGGAAGTCAGGCCATGAGCATCACCTACTGGGAATTCCTGGATTCCACTCCCTCTTCCACCGCGTTTTGGGGCACTTCCCCTACTGCTGTTGGGGTGGGTGGACAGCGCGGCCTCAATGCCCACTCTCCGTGGTCGGACGGGAATGTTTATTTCGATACGGCGGGCTGCTGCGACGGCACCAATCGCATCGCCGGTCCGTTGGGCGCCACGCTAGGGGACTGGCAACTCATCACGCTGGTTTACAATGCCGGCACGCGCACCGCTTACCGGAATACCACCCAGGTGGCCACAGGAGGCGGCGGCATCCCCCTGGCCTCCGACATCAACGCTTTTATTGTCGGGAACGACAACCTCATGGCAACCCTGGGGATGGACGCGAAACTGGATAATTTTACCATCTGGTCCGGCGCACTCACCACCCAGGAAATCGCAGCGCTCGCTGTGCGCCCCGTGCCCGAGCCCTCGGCATGGATGCTGGGAATGCTGGGCGCATTTGCCGCCGGCTTCCGCAGGTCCCGACGGTAATTTGAGGGAAATCCGAGCCTCGACTGGCTCGGACCAGCCAAAGGCCGCCTACTGTGAAGCGAGGTCCACTTTCCGCCGGTATTTTACTCTTGGCGATGGGTCTTCAGAGTTGCGCTGGATTTTCCGGAACGCACCGGGAATCCCGCGCGATGCGGGATGCCCGTAATATCGCGATAACGTTTAATCATGCCCGCCTCGCGGATAACCGCACTCCGTTTCGCGATGCGGCGGACGCTATCGCTGCGGTCACTTCAGGCGAAGGAATCACCGGCGGGGGGACCTTCGCCGACGCTCGTTTCTTCGTCGGATTGTCTTCCTCCAGAATTGCGGAGGCATCCCGGCTTATTGAGTCCACCGGAACCGGGCGCCATCTGAAATTGACTGTTCGAGGATCAGTCGCGGAGTGAGCCCCGGTGTCTGGCGTCTGGGTAGGAGGACTGAAAGTCCGGCGGCGGCGCGTGAGGGGTAGTGTCGGGAAATCTTACAACATTTGTCCCGCTCGTTTGGCGCTGAAACCGGGGGGAAAATTATTTTCACTCGGATTTGGTTGATACCTAATGGATTACAAGGTTAATTCCGAAAGCGGTAGAAAATATGGTATTTATAATGCTCTTGGTATCTGCGGGCAGTCCAGGCCCGTTCCCCATTACCAACAACACACTGATGAAATCCACTTCCTTGCTCCGTTCCCTTCTCGCTGTTGCGGCCCTCGCGTTCACCGCGACGTCGTCGCAGGCCGTTATCTATGACGTCTTCGCGCAGGCCAATTCCTCCTCCGGAGGGTCGGGCCTGCAGACCATCACGCTGACCGCCGGCCAGGCGTTTTCCGTTTCGGCAGACCCGACAGACCTTTGGTCCGCCGGTGCCCTCCCGCGGTGGTCGAACGCAGACGGTCTGATCACGGACACCTTTGCCACCGGCTCCGATGAATCCGGCGAAAACGCCGGCACGTGGATCGGCATGGACTTCGGCCCTTGGTCGCAGGATGGATTCACGGCACCTTACGGCTCGCTGGTTGGCCGCATTGGGTCGGACTATTTGCTTCTCGGCACCAACTTCTCCGGCGTGGCACCCTCTTCCGGACAATTGGAACTGTTCTATTGGGATTCCAACAACGGCGACAACTCCGGAAAAATCGCCGCAAACGTGCAGGCCGCGGCGGGCGTTCCGGAATCCGGCGGCTTCGTGGTGTTCGGTCTCGCCGGAGCGGGCCTGGCAATCATGCGGAGATTCTTCGGAAAAAAGACAGCCTGAGCAGTCCATTGCATCATGCGCTGTGTAATGTCTCTCAACTGAATGCCCATACCAAAACCGGCAGTCCCAGAAGGAGCCATCCAAACCATGCGACAATAGATGGAGGTGTGGGCTCCATAACACCTCCCCTTCCTCCGAAACCCTGCATGCCCCCAAGGATTTCCGGAAAGAGAACACAAACGACGCCGAATATCGTTCCTATAAGAGTCAGTTCCCCGATCTGGGTGTCACTCACGCTCCCGGCCTCCGCACTTGAATGGAGTGAATACAAAATCAGTGCATTCATCCCGATCAAAGGGAGCATGAACATGAACTTCCGGCGCACCATTACCCCGTCGTCGATGTCCTGACTCTTTTCAAGTTTGCTTCAATCGTGGATAAGCCGGGGTTTGCACACCTGCACCGGTCGCCTCGCGGCTTCTTCCGTTATCTCCCGTCCTTCCATTTCACTTCGACCTCGTTGGTCAACAGGCCGAAGTGCGGGCCGCCGTACCGCACCCATCCGGAGCGCACCGTTCCGCTGCGGTCCCGTACCGTGACGTAATGCACCACCCGCCCGCTGCCCGTCCAAAAAAATGGCCCGCGCAGGAACTCGCGGCGCTCGCTCGCCAGAATTTCGAACCCGTTTCCATCCGCCCACTTGCGGAGCACTGCGGGAAAGCCGGGAATGCCATACCGCCCATCCCGCGAAAAAAATCAGCATACCGCAAAAGAACGCGACCATCACTTCCCCGTCCACGGTTGTCCTCCAGACCGCCACGAACACAACGTCGTGCAGGGGTTTCATTTCCGGAACCCTCCGCGGACCGCGCCCGCCTGTCAATCGGGGACGGCTTCGGGCCGGCGCATGGAATTGCCGGGTTCCCCGGGTTTTGAATTCACCGCTCCTTGCCCTTGAGGAGTTCCTCCGCTTCCTGAAGTCTGCGAACAATGAGGGCATTGCGTTTTCTGCGGCGATATGGGTTGTGGTTGTTAGTCCTCGCGTGGCTGGGTTCTTACAGCTTCCTTTCGTTCACGGGAGGCTATGACCGTTATGAACTTCCGGCTTACCGGACTTGGAGTATTCAACCACCGTGTGACGCCGTCTGGACACCCGCGCTGCTCAAGGTTTCCGAATTCCAGGACTGGGTGGACGCGCCTTCCTTCGAAAACCTCCGCCACATTCCCTTTCGCTCCCTGGTTTATACGCCGCTCATTTGGATCGACTGGACCTTTATCCACCCCAGACGCGCTTGGCCTGTTTGAGCCAGGGACAGTCCGTCTGTTTACTTCATTCGTTTGTTCGGACTTGTTCGGGCCACGATTTTGAAATGTTTATGAACGTTCCCGGACTGCGGAATCCTGAAGGATACCACTGAAGGTGCCATACCCGCCAGTCGGCCCTTCAAAACCGCCACCTCACCCCGCCGGAGAAAACGTCCGCTTCATCGCCAAAACTGGCACCGGCGGTCAGGTCGAGGGAGGGGGTTATCTGATAATACAGGCGGCCATAGCCTGACCAGCCGTCATTATGGCTGTCCACATCGTAAAGGGACGCGCCGGCATGCACGGTGAAGCAGCCCCACTTCGCCCGGAAATGAGGCCGCATGAACCAACCACTGCCATCCTCGTCGCGGCGGGCGATGGTCGCACCAATGGGATCACTGCTCTCATTGGAATACACAAACCCTGCATCTCCGGCGAGGTCAATATTCCCGGTTAGGGAAATGTGACCGCCGGCGCCCAGCGAGATCCGCCACTGCTCCCCGTCAAACCCGCGGCCATAGTCATAAGAAAGGTAATCCACATCCGCCGTGACATAGACCGGCTTCATGACCTCATATTCAAAACGGAGAGTCGCCCCGCTGCCATCGTCGAGTTCGCCCCCGTTAAAGTCCGTGTATTGATAAAGCAGCTCCACATGGGAATAACTGATGAGCCCCGCACAGGGATCCGCAGGCGAGGGCGCTGGATTTTTGTCCACCGGAGTGGGCGGGCTGCCTCCCATGGCCGCGGGAGCCAGGGCCAGAGTGCAAAGGGCATGGAGAGTGTTCATGGGGTGTTCTGCGTGCGTGCAGCACATTGATAGTGAAGCGACCCTGCCGCGTCAATGTGAACAGGTGTTAACCGCTTGGTTCGGGGCAGGGTGGCTCACCTCGACTCCCCGCGGGTCCCGGTACCGGAGGCTCCATTATTTTTTCTTAACCCCTAAGAAGGAGGACCGGCGAACCCAAACAGACCGCACATTGCAATCTTTGCGGAAAAAACGAAATGCACTCTGCAAAATCGTGCATCACGCACGATGCTCCCGCCCTTGAAGATGGCAAAAGTTCATATGGAAATTATAGGCTGGCCCCCAAATCCTCGCCCGCCGTCTTTCTTATGCCGTTAACGCTTCGGAGATTCGGTCTTTTCCCCATTGCAGTTGCCCTGGCAAATTAATCTAACACTTTCTTCTGTGGCATCCCCTCTGCGATTTCCCTCGCGCGCCCGTCGAAGGACTCACACTTCCAAGGGGGTTTCACCCGCGTTCCAACAATCGACCTTCCAAAAAAAGGGAGGCACCAGGCAGCTGACGCCTGATGCCTCGATTTTGGAAGGTCTCCACAAGAACATTCTCACATGAACAAGCAAGACCTCCCGGTCGGTAAGCTTGCGCGCCTCTATCGGCACATCAAGCTCTTCGCCCTCCTATGCACCTTCCGTACCAAAATCGGGAAGCGACCGGTTTCCCACCTCCGGCGGCGGTCCGGAATGATTGGTCTGGAAATCATGGAAACCGGAGCCTACATATCTGCTACAGTTATTGTCTCGACCTATGGAGTCGCCCTCACTGTCATGTATTTGGCTATCGCCACCGCCAAGCTGCTTTCCCTCTGGTATAAAATGAAATCCCACCGCGTGCCCGGCGCCAGGCCAGCCCCCGGGTTTCCCTCCCTGCTCCCGCCGCCCCCGGCGTTTTTCACCTCGTCTCCCCCTTCCTGGACCGCCAGTTCGGGCTCGCTGGACATCAGGTGGAGACCTTCGCCCGCATGATTCCATGACGCCGCCTGTCACATTCTGTGCACCTGGCCGTCGTATCGGATTCCTCTCCCTGCTTACCGCCGTAATGTTAGTGTGGGGGTGTCGCGGGGACGCAGAGGGCGTTCGTCACACCCGGAGAAATCCTGCAGCCATCTCTTCCCGTGAGGAGCCTGCTGCGGCGCAATTGAACGCGTGCCTTGGCCTTACGGTCAGTGAAGTGGTGCAGCACCTGGGGCTTCAGGATGCGGAGCGGCGCTGGGTGGACGAACCGCCCCTCATCCTGCGCGGTGCCTCTTACTACCCTGCGAAGGGTCGGGAGGTAACACTCTACATCGCTGAGGGCGAGCCGCTGTTCCGCAACTTCAACGAAAACCGGGATTGGGACTACAGCGCGTTCCTTCGTTCCCGGATCGGAGGCATTCAATACGAATCCGGCGATGTTCACTTCGACATCGGACCTGCCGTTCCATGGCAGTGGCGGCACCCGTAAACGGCGGCAACTTCAGGCATGAAACCGTGCAGAGGTCGCTTGGAACCGGATTTCGTCATTCAACGCCTTTGTTCGCAATTTTGCGCTCCTATTGCCCTGTTTTCCATTCTCTATTATCTATTATCCAATTCCCGTTATCCATCATTCCGCACCAGAAATTATTTGACTTCTTTTACGCTAATCACCTTTATCACTGCAAGCCGAGGATTCCATCACAGGACTTACCAGTAAGCGGCTGCGCTGCTAACCCGGCCCTTTACCGGCTTACCGGAGATGGCAGCGTTCATACAACCCAGCGACGCTCTTCGACCGGTCCGTCACTCGCCCGCCGGATTCGTTCGCGTTTCAACGTGATCGCACTCACTCATACTCATACTCATACTCATACTCTTACTCTTACTCTTACTCGTCTTACCCGCGCCCGGAAATCAAAACCGGCTCAAACCGGTCGCTCCGACTAAATCCAACCAATTTAAGCCACGCGACCCCGTTTAATCACAACCCAACCATCCGCCTTCAACCAAATCAAACCAATTATCCCTCAGTCCTCCCAAAGGACCCGGCCGCCCGGGATCCGCTCACCGAACCGCATTTTGGAGGTTGGAGTTTCGGTGTTTCTTTGGAGCTTCTTTCCCGGCAATCAAACCAGATCAAACCACTTTATGCACCTCCTTCATCGCCCCGGCCCCTTTTTCGCCCTGACTCTCGCCGCCCTCCTCTGGGCGCCGTCGCCTCCCCCTGCGACCCACGCCTCCCCTCCCGCCTCTTCGCCGAATGATCCCACCGTCGCCACTTTCTCCATCGTCGCCCGCGACCCCGGCACCGGCGAAATCGGCGTCGCCGTGCAATCCAAAGTCCTCGGCGTCGGAGCCATCGTCCCATACGTCAAAGCCGGCGCCGGAGCCATCGCCACCCAGGCCGCGGCCAATGTCACCTACGGTCCGGACGGCCTGAAACTCCTCGTCGAGGGCAAATCCGCCGGGGAAACCCTCAAGACCCTCACCGACGCCGATAAAAAAAGCGCCATCCGCCAGGTCGCCATCATCGCCCCTAAAGGCTCACCCGCCACTTTCACCGGCGACCAGTGCATGGCGTGGGCGGGCGGGAAAACCGGCGCCGACTACGCCGTCCAGGGCAACATCCTTGCCGGACAGGCCGTCGTGGACGACATGGCCACCGCCTTCGAAAATACCAAAGGCGCCCTCGCCGAGCGCATGCTTGCCGCCCTTGATGCCGGACAGGCCGCCGGCGGCGACAGGCGCGGCATGCAGTCCGCCGCCATCCTCGTTTCCCGCGAAGGCTGGGGTTACGCGGGCGAGAATGACCGCTACATCGACCTCCGCGTGGACGACCACGCCACTCCCATCAAGGAACTTCAGCGCCTCCTCGAACTCCACAAAAAGCTTTTCGGACGCCGGGCTGAGCCTAAGAAAAAACCCGAGGGGCAATGATAAAATTCCCTGCGAATCGGAATAGCAATTCGCATGGCGCTATGGTAGAACCCGCGGCCCCGATATGAAAGAATTCGCATACATCCACGAGGAAGGCACCCTCCCGGAACCCCTCGACCGCATCCCCTTTTTTGAGTCCTTCCAGGGCCGCCACCTCAACGACATCCTCTACTCCAGCTACTTCATCCAGGCCGACCCTGGCGACGAAATCATCAAAGAGGGTCAGGACGACTCCCGCATCTTCATCCTTCTCACCGGCCGCCTCGACGTCTGCAAAAACGGCGAGGAAATCGCCCGCATCGAGAAACCCGGCGAGATCTTCGGTGAGGTCGCCGCCGTCAGCGACGAGAAGCGCTCCGCCTCCGTCGTCGCCCGCGCCAATACCCTCTGCCTCGTCATCGACCAGGAATTCCTCCGGGAAATCAAACCGGAGGAAGACAACGCCAGCTACTATGCCGCCCTCTACGGATTCATCTCCAAGGTCCTCGCCGCCCGCCTCAAAAAGGCTTCCGAACTCATTGTCCGCCTGGAGAAAGAAGTTGAGGAATTGAAAGGAAAGAAATAAACCCCAGGCGCACCTTTAATCTGTCATGAAAAAAATCGAAGCCATCATCAAGCCCTTCAAACTGGAGGACATCAAATCCGCCCTCTCCGAGGTCGGCATTCAGGGGATGACCGTCACGGAGGTCCGCGGCTTCGGTCGCCAAAAGGGACACACGGAAATCTACCGCGGCAGCGAGTATACCGTGGACTTCGTGCCCAAGGTGAAACTGGAGATCGTCATCGACGACGAACAGTGTGAACAGGTGGTGCAAATGATCGCAAAAACCGCCAACACCGGTAAAATCGGCGACGGTAAAATCTTCGTCAGCCCCGTCGAGCAGGCCGTCCGCATCCGCACCGGTGAAACCGGCAACGATGCTGTTCGCAACAGCAGCATGTGAAGCGGCCCCGTTGGAGCCAAAGTGGAGGTTTTACCTCGGGCCTTCATCTCCCCTCAATGGTTCCGAAACGCATAATGCATTCCTGACTTCCGGCGTTTTGGCAGGCGCCCGGAGCCTGATATTTCCAAACCCTCACCGATTTACACACTATGGCCCAGGCAATGATGGATCCCGAGGAGGTGCGCCGGTTCGCAAAGGAACTGAAGCGCTTCAATGACGACACCCAGGCAAAGGCGGCCGCCCTCAATGCCCGGTTCGTGGCCCTTGGGGGCACATGGCAGGACCAGGAGCATGAGAAGTTCGCCGAGGAGTTTGTTGTCACCATGAAGGTGCTCAAGAAGTTCGTGGAAATCGCCGAGCAGCACACCCCCTTCCTCCTGCGGAAGGCCCAGCGCATCGAGGAGTATCTGCAACAGCGCTGATTTGATTCGATCATGGCGGATGAAGCAAGAGTGCGGTCGGTGGAGTCGCTGGAGTATTTCCGGTCCTGCCTCATCGTCTTTCTTTCCAAATCCAAAATCGCCATGGGCCACGCGGAGGACGCCGTGAAACGCGGACGCTATTGGGTGGAGCAGGAGAAGCACACCCATTGGATGCAGGAACTGAAGAAGCGAAACCGCAAGCTCGCCCAGGCCGAGGCGGAACTCCTCACCGCCAAGCTCTCCAAGTTCAAGGACAGCGTGATGCTTCAGGAAAAGATGGCCCGCCGCGCCAAAGAGGCCGTCGCCGAAGCCGAGGAAAAAATCCGCTATGTCAAAAAGTGGATTCGTGACTACGACCGCGTCTTTGACGCCGCGGTGAAGGGCCTCAATCACCTTGGCGACTACCTCGAACATGATATGCCGCTCGCCGTGGCATGGCTCGATCAGGCGCTGCGGGCCCTCGCTTCCTATCTGGAGCGCGAGCGCCCATCCGGCGGTCCAAAACCCGCTCCGCCGGATGCGGATGCTCTCGCGGATTCACCCTCCACTGCTTTATGAATACTCACGGCAGCGGCGCACAACTCGAATCGGCATGGCGCGATCTCGCCGCCGCATGGCAGCACACCACCGATGACTGGCGGGACGCCAAGGCTCAGGAGTTTGAAGCCAAATTCCTCGAAAAGCTGCCCAACCTGCTCGCGGGAGCCAGACAGGCTATTGAGGACATCGATATTTTGTTAAGGAAAATGCGCCATGACTGTGAATAACGAGCCGGAGCCACGCATCAGCCGAAGCCTTGAACTGCTGGAGAACCTTCGCCGCACTGCCGCCGCCTTTGCCATGCGGGAGGACGAACTCACGAAGGACCTCATCAAAAAACGCTACACCTCCGAACGCAAGCACGCCAACGGCATCAAGGACGACGCCGCATGGCTCACGCGCGTCACTGCGGAGGCGGAGACCGCGTGGCGTAAACTGGATGAGAGGACGAGACTCCGCTATGACTCGCGCGCACAGTGGGTGGAAAAAGCAGACCGCTCCCTGAAACGCGAGCTTCCCAAACGCGTGCAGGTCGCCCGCGGCGAATGGCTCGGCGGACTCCAGCGGCAAAAACAAAAGCTCGAAAAGGAAGTGGCCTCGGAAATATCCGCCGCAGACCAAACCCTCGCGCAGACCAAAGCCAAGCTCGACGCGCAAAAAGGACAGCTCGATTCCCTGACCAAACGCGCCCGCAGTCTTCTCAGAGGCTCACTGCCCCTGCTCGGCAAATTGAAGACTTCGGGCAAGGCGGCGGACGATGCCAGTCTCGATGACGTGGATCGCAAACTTCAGACCGCGCAAGAGAAGCTCGACAGTCTGCGCGGCCCGCTGCCGCTTCTTTCCAGCCTGCTGCCCGCGTGGATCGCCGTTCCGGCTATTCTGTTAGTGGGAGCGATCCTGATATGGGGCGTAAATACGGACATGACTCTGGTCGGTGGCATTTGCGGCGGTCTGCTGGTGCTCGTTCTCGGCATTCATTTCGCGGCCACTCCAGGCATGAAGCCCGCTGCGGAGGAGCTCGCTGCAGCCCTTGGCTCAGCCCGGGCGCTGCATAATTCGATTGGCGTAAGCGCCGGCATGGAGCACGCGGCGGCGCGGGAGCGTGCGCAGGAGCGTCAGATCAAGGGAACCGAGGACATCAAAGGAAAGTGGAATCAGGTGGGCAACGTTGAGTCGGAATTCGTCACCGCCGCCCGCGAAAAACTCACGGCCAAAGTGGCCCGCGTGGCGGAAAAAATCACCCGCGCCAAGGAACAGAGGCGCACCCTTTTTGAGAGGCAGTACCAGGAACAGGTGAAAGCCCTGCAGGAACAGTCGGAGGGCAGGAAGGAACAATACGCTGCTCTGCTCCAGCACGAGATGGCCGTCTTTGACACGGAGGAAGCGGAGCGCTGGGCCGCATTACAGGCGGAGTGGCACACGAAAACCACCCACGTGTGGCACGAACTTTCCGCCGTCATGGCCTCCGCCAGCCGCAATTCGGTGCCGTGGGACGCCGCCTTCGTCGAGAACTGGAAGCCCGCCATCGTCTTCGATCCGCTGGCGGCCTTTGCGGAACTCGAAGTCGATCTGGTAAAACACGCCGGTGCGCTGCCAAAGGAACCGCGTCTCGCCCTTCCGTGCCCGCCGCAGTTCTCCGTGCCGCTCGCCCTGACATTTCCCGCAGAGGGCTCGCTTTTGTTTGAAACCCGCGAGGCCGGCTCAGTCGCCGCGGCGGGAAGCCTCACGCACATCGTACTCCGTCTTCTCGCCACCACCCCGCCGGGAAGGCTTGCCTTCACCATCTTCGACCCCGTCGGACTCGGCGCGGGCTTCGCCGGTCTCATGCACCTCGCGGACTACGAGGATGCCATCATCAACCGCCGCATCTGGACGCAGCGGGACCACATGGAGGAGCGCCTCGTCGAACTCAGTTCGCACATTGAGAAGGTCATCCAGATGTATCTCCGGAATGACTACGAAACCATTACGAAATACAATGCCCAGGCCGGCAGTGTCGCTGAGAAATATCATTTCATCGTCGTGTCGGATTTCCCCTCCGGCTTCACTGAAATCGCGGTAAAGCGCCTCCTCAGCATCGCCACCAGCGGCCCTCGCTGCGGCGTTTTCACGCTCATTCACTGGGACCAGCGCCTCCCGCAGCCGGACGGTTTTGTCGCCGAGGAACTCCGCCGCAACAGCATCCGTCTCACGCGCGAAAAGGATCAATTCGTCCTCGCCGCCGGCCCTCACGGCGACGGCCTCGCTCTCAAACTCGACGAGCCGCCGGACTCCGCCCTCGCCCTCGAACTTGTGCACCGCATCGGCAAGGCGAGCATCGACTCCAGCCGCGTGCAGGTGCCGTTCTCGCAGATCGCTCCCGCGAAGGACGAACTGTGGACCAACGAAACCACTAACGAACTGCGCATCGCCATTGGCCGCACCGGCGCCACCAAGCATCAGTTCCTCGCCATCGGCAAAGGCACGCGTCAGCACGCCCTCTTCGCCGGTAAGACAGGTTCCGGTAAATCCACCCTCTTCCACGTCATCATTACCAACCTCTCGCTCGCGTGCAGTCCGCAGCAGGTGGAGTTCTATCTCATCGACTTCAAGAAAGGGGTCGAGTTCAAATGCTACGCCACCCAGCGCCTGCCGCACGCGCGTGTCGTCGCCATCGAGAGCGATCGCGAATTCGCCCTCAGCGTGCTCCAGCGCGTGGATGAGGAACTGAAGCGCCGCGGTGATACCTTCCGAAAACTCGGCGTGCAGGACGTCGCCGGCTTCAAGCGTGCCGGCGGAGGCGATCTTCCGCGCACGCTCCTCATCATTGACGAATTTCAGGAATTCTTCGTCGAGGATGATTCCATCGCGCAATCCGCCTCACTGCTCTTCGACCGTATTGTCAGGCAGGGCCGGGCCTTCGGCATTCATGTTTTGTTGGGATCACAAACCCTCGGCGGTGCCTACTCCCTTGCCCGCGCCACGCTCGGCCAGATGGCCATCCGCGTCGCCCTTCAGTGCAATGAAGCCGACGCCTATCTCATCATGGACGACGGCAACTCCGCTCCGCGTTTGCTCTCCCGTCCGGGTGAAGGCATTTACAACGACGCCTCCGGCATGCTGGAAGGGAACAGCCCGTTCCAGGTCGTGTGGCTGCCCGATGACGAGCGCGATGAATGGCTGCACAAAATCAGCGGCCTCGCCCGCGACCGCAACGATCCCCACGGTGCTCCGATTGTTTTCGAAGGCAACGCGCCGGCCGACGTTACCGAAAACGATCTCCTGGCCAAAGTCCGCCGTTCCTCTCCCGCCGCATCGCCTCCCGCGGGCCGCGCATGGCTTGGCGCGCCCAACTCGATCAAAGGCCCCACCGAAGCCACCTTCTACCGCCAGAGCGGCAACCATCTTCTCATTGTGGGCCAGCGCGATGAAGCCGCCCTAACCATGCTGGCCCTCTCCGCGCACGCCCTCGCCGCCGAATATCCCGCCGGTGCGGCGAAGTTCTACTTCATTCACAGCGCACCCCCGGGAACACCGGACGCCGAATTCATCGCCATGATTGGCGCGGCCATGCCTCACGGCTTCACCGAGGTTCACACGCAGGAACTGCCCGCCGTCATCGATGAACTCGCCACCGAGATGAAGGCCCGCAGCAGCGGTGAAATCCAGGCCGACAAAGCTCCCGCCATTTACGTCTTCATTCACGGCCTCCACCGCTTCAAAAAACTCCGCCAGGAGGATGACTTCCGCTTCGGTTCCAGCGACGGCCCCGCCGACACCGGCTCCCAGTTCACCGACCTCATCAGCGAAGGCAGCGCGTTGGGCATTCACCTCATCCTGACAGTTGATACCTATAACAACGTCAACCGCTCGATGAACCGCAAAGCCTTGAGCGAATTCGAAATGCGCATCGTCTTCCAAATGAGCGCCAACGATTCCTCCAGCCTGATCGACTCCCCCGCCGCCAGCACCCTCGGCCTCCACCGCGCCATCTTCTACAACGAACAGGCCGGCACCCTCGAAACCTTCCGCCCCTACGCTCCGCCCGCGGAGACGTGGTGGAAGTCCTAACGGATAATGACGGCTGTGGTGAGGGCGGCAGCCCTTTTGGACTGCGGTGGCAAGCGTTAGCGCGACACCGCTTTGGAGTTTGGCCTGGCTCACTCGCGAAACTTTGGAACCCATCCGAAGCGATCTTCCTGTGTTCATCTGACGCGCTGTCTGCGGCCTAAAGCGGCGTGGCGCTAACGCTTCCCGCCGCAGTCCAAAAGCTTCGCTCCACCGCCATTCTCTTTACCAGTCGCCGTCCGTTTCAAAGTCATCCTCCACGTTCACCGTATCGGTCTTGAAAGCGTAAATCGTCTTCACATATAAAGGCGCTGCGGTGCGCTCGAACCATCCGGCACTGCACCAGGGATAGTGGCTGGCGACATGCACAAGACCGTGCCGGACGGCATTTTGGTGCGTGTAATTCAACCGCGCGAAATAACTCTTTTCGAATGTGAGGTGGGTATCCCGGAAATTATGCCAAACCTTGCGGTCGGGAACGCGATCCAGTTTATTTACCCATTTCGCCATCGTTTCGTGAAGTTGCGCCAACATCGGTCTGAGGCTGGACGCATCCTTTGCGTCTTCCGGCGAATTGGCGACAAGATGATAGTGATTTGAGAACACCGCCCACGCGGTTAACCCCCAGCCAAACTCATGCGCCACCGCCAGGAGACCACGGTGCAGCACCTCCAATCGTTTTCTGCCCCGAAAGTGGTGCCGTTTTTCGTATGTGCTGCACGTTACAAAGTAAGCCCCCCGCCCGCCAAGCCGGTGAGGCGGAGCGTGAGGCCAATGAACAGGCGGCGGAATCATGCCGTGCTTTAACCTGTTCAGGGACCGCCCTCAAGGCGCAAAGATTCGGTACGTCATTCCTGCAGAAGCGAAGCTTTTGGACTGATACAGTTTCCAAAGTTATTCAGCAATCGGCGGAAGGGAGCGCTTCGAGCTCCCCGCCGCCGAAAAGGGGTTCTCGTCATAAGGTTGCATACAACACGAATGACGTCGCCATACTTTCGGCTGACAACACATCTATTTGAAAGCACATTACCGCATGAGTTTGCTCAATGGTCATGACATCCTCGCGGCGGGCTGGCCGCCGGGGGCGCATATTGCGAAGATGCTGGACGCGGTGCGCGATCTGGAGGCGAAGGGCATTGTCGATCGGGACTATGCGTTGAAGCTGTTGCGCCGTGATTTTCCGCCGCCGCCATCGAAACTGGAGATGCGCGATGAACCTGTGGATTTGGCCGAGGCCATCGCGGCGACGAGCCCGGAGGATGAGGCGAACATGGGCGCGGTGCGGCGGCTCATGAAGGAACTGCTGCGCACGCCGGTCATCGAGCGCGGCGCGGTGATGCCGGATGCCTGTCCGGCGGGCACGGCGACAGCCACCATCCCGGTGGGCGGCGCGATAGCCGTTAGGAATGCCATCATTCCCTCAGCGCACAGTGCGGACATTTGCTGCAGCATGTATGCAACCTTCTACCGCAGTGAACGGCCCGTGGGCGGACAACTGGATCTCTTGACAAAAGCGACGCGCTTCGGCTTCGGCGGACGCAAGGAGGAGGACTGGGTGCCCCATCCCGTGCTGGAGGAAAGCGTGCTGCGCACGAATCCTTTCCTGACCGGTCTCGAGCGCCACGCGCGTATGCACATGGCGGATCAGGGGGACGGAAATCACTTCGCCTACCTTGGCCGCGTCAGCTTCACGCAGGAAGCACTGGACCGTTTCGATGCCGCAGGCCACACCGATTTTGCCAAACGCCTGACCGATGCCGCCGGCGGGCGTTTAGATTATCAGGTGCTGGTGACGCATCACGGTTCCCGCGGCGTCGGCGCGCAGTTGTACAAGCGCGGGCAAAACGCGGCGTTGAGCCACACCAAACGCGTGGCCAGCGGCGTGCCGGATGCCGCCGCATGGCTGGACTACAGCGAGCGCGAAGGCGAAGATTACTGGGAGGCGCTGCAATACGTCAGCCGCTGGACGAAGGCCAATCACCAGAGCATTCACGCGCGTTTTCTGGAGCGTATCGGCGCAGCGGAAATCGCGGCCATGGGCAACGAGCACAACTTCGTGTGGAAGCGCGGTGATTATTTCCTTCATGGCAAAGGCGCCACTCCTGCATGGCGCGATGATACAGGCAGACCGCTGGCGGGTCTCATTCCGCTGAATATGGCCGCGCCTGTTTTGATGGTGCTGGGCAAAGACAACGCCGAGTATCTCTCCTTCGCTCCGCACGGCGCAGGGCGGAATTTCTCACGCACCGCCATTGTTAGGCCCTACCGCGGGAAGGACGGCCGATTGGACGATCGCCGCATCGCTGACACTATCAGGAGCGTTACCACGGGCCTCGACATCCGGTGGTTTTATGGAAAGCCGGACCTTTCCGAATCTCCGTTGGGTTATAAGTCGGCCGCCCAAGTAAAGGCGCAGATTCAGCATTTCGGGCTCGCGGATGTCGTCGCCGAAATCCAGCCGCTCGGGTGCATCATGGCCGGAGACGCCGGCCCGCGCCCGTGGCAGCGCCTGCGCGAAGAACTGACTCCGAAACAGAAACGGCAAATCGAACACCGCGCCGACCGCCGCATCCTTAAACAACACCTTCGCCACGGCGACTGGCAGTCGGAGGATGAGTAGCGTGGCAGGCCGTTCTTACTCTTACTCCTACTCTTACTCTATTCGTTAGGGAGTAAGAGTATGAGTGGGAGTAGGAGTAAGAAAGCTTAGCGCAGGTCCACTTCCCACCTCACGAACACCCGCTTTCCGACTGCGGGGGCCTGAAACACGTGGTTCGGGGCCATGCCAAGGTCCGGCATCGGGGTCCATGTGCCGGCTGCCAGGGATGCACTCCATGCGGCGCGGTAACGGACAATGGCGTCCCTTCCCTCCGGGGCAGTGAAGACGGCGGTCAATCCGCCACCGGTCAGGGTGAAAGCTGGCAATGTGCTGCTGCCTGCGTTCATGGGATTGAGGTCGAAGGCGAATTCGACGAAATTCGTTAGTCCATCTTTGTCAGGGTCGGCGTCATTCGCGGCGTCGCCGGTGTTGTCAGCGGTGCCGAAATGCGCCAGCCGCCATGCTTCGAGCGGCGGAGGATAGGAAACCATTACCTGCGTGAGCGATCCTCCCGCGCGTGCCCGGGCGCGGAGGCGGCAGGTTTCCGGGAGATTCAGCCCGGTGAGTTCCCACCCGCCGGGGATGCGCGTGCCAAAGCCCAGCAGTGTCCATGGGTCGTTGCCGCTGTTGCCACCGGTTGTATTGATTTCAAATGAAACGTCACTCACTTCCGGAGCGGTGCCGCCGCGCATCCAGCGCACTGCTGTGTTTCCCTCGCGGCTGAGGATGGAGACGGACGGCTCGTTGTTCAGGCGCACCAGTCCCTGACGCAGGACGCTTTCATCATTCACCATCCGGAAGCTGCCGGCAATCACCGGCTTTCCGTCCTCCTGCAGTGCGACGCTCCAGATGCCGCGGTCGGCCCTCACAAGGAAGCCGGTGTCGCTGCCGCCGTCCGCCAGCACCCGCCCCATTGCCGGCTGGAGCAGCGCTCCGCCGATGGTCTCGCCGGTGACGAGGCACGCACCATCCGCCTGCAGCAAGAGGTTGGCGATCGTGCCGCTCCCGAGCACCGGCACAAGCCCCGGAGCGGGTTGCCCCGCGGCATTCAAACGCACGACGCCGCCATCCATGAGGGCGCCGGCGAGCACGCCGTCCGGCCGGCGTGCCGCGACGCGCATCCTGCCAGAGAACTGGAAAGAGAGGGACGCATCGCTGCCGCTCTCATTGAAAAGACGCGCGGGCGTGCTGCCGGAAGAGATGCTGCAGACGAGCGCCCTGCCGTCCGCCTGCAGATCGACGTCTGTGACGGTATCTGTCAGGGAACACTGGAATGTGTTGTCCGCCGTTCCGTCCGGCAGCAGACGCACCAGCGAGGGTGGCACCGGTACCGGACGTGTGGAAAGGGCTCCGCCGGCGAGAATTTTGTCGTTAGGGAGAACGGCCAGCGCGTTCACCGGTCCCCATACCTGCGCATCGAAGAAGGGGTCCACCGAGCCGTCCGGCAGCAGGCGCACGAGATGACGGCGTTCGAAACCTCCCGCCTGGCTGAAGGTTCCGCCGGCGATGATGCCGCCGTTCCGCTGCACGGCGAGACACAGCACCCCGCCGTTGATCACCGGAGCGAAGAACGTGGTGTCCGGCGAACCGTCGGCCAGGAACGCCGCTACGGTGCCGTTTCCGCCCGCGAGAATGCGACCGCCCGGTTCCAGTGCCACGCTGAAATACTCATCCGCCGCCGGTGCGAAAGCATCATCCACCGACCCGGGCTGCAGCCGGAGGGTAAACACAAATTGATGGAGCGGCGCGGGTGCGCTGCTGGAGATGATGATGGTGGCGGATTTCGGGCCGGCGGAGACCGGTGCGTGCCGAATGACGAGGGCGGCGGCGGCACCGGGAGGGAGCGATGCCGGCAAAGGCTGAACGATGGAGAACTCCGGGTTGCCGCCGTTGAGCACCGCGTTGAGCGAATTCAGGTCCGCGACGCCGCTGTTCCTGACAATAAACACGAAGTTCGCCTGGCCGCCCGCGGCTACAGGAGGCAGCCCCAGCACACTGAGGGGCGGCACCGCCATGCCGCCGGGCCGCTCCACGGAAATGTCAGGCTGCGTGCGCCCGCTGAGCTTGAGCACGAACGGACTCACCCCGGTGGCGGTATCGGACGAGATCTGCAGTTCGGCGTTTTTCAGGCCGGACGTCAGGGGTGCATACGCCACTACCGCGTGGGTGGTGCCGCCGCCGGGAACGGGCGACTGCGGCGGCGTCAGAACTTCGAATTCCGACACGTTCGTTCCGGTTAGGGTGAGACCGGTGAAGTGGAGGTCAGCGGCGCTGAGGCCTGGATTCCGCAGTATCAGGGTCACGGTATTCATGGAGCCCGCCGCCGTGTTGTTGAAGGTCACCGCGCTGCCTGACCGCACCACGGAGTCGTTGAGCCTGACACTCAATTCCGGAGGCCATTGTGCGCCGGTCCCATCCGGGCCCGCACCCGCGCGCAGGTATTGCAGCATGCTGAGGGCAAGGTTTCCGTACGCCACGGCCGGCCGGCCATTCACCTCTGCCAGCGAAACCCCGGAGAGCGAGCCGCCTGTGTCGAGCGAACCCGCCTCATTCCATACGGATCCAGAAGGGTTTGCCGCACGGGCAAAAAACAACTGGCTCACCGGCGTGACTACTGCCATCGCGGGCGCGCCGTTTACCACGGAGAGCGACAGTTGCCCCATCTGCGCGAGTCCCGACGGCAGCGGCGACGAATGCACCGTCACCGGCGGTCCCCAAGCCGAACCATCCGCATCGAGTGCGCGGAAATAATTGAAGCTCGTTGACGTCTGGGTGAACGTGAAGCACGCCGCCGCCGGCCGGCCCTCCACCATCTGCAGCGCACAAGGCCCCATGACGGCTTCAATGGGCAGGTCGACCGGTGCGCCCCACGCCATGCCGTCCGCATCGAGCGCACGCAGGAATTTCAGTGCCAGCGATTCCCTGCCGGAGATATAAATCATGGCCGGCCGGCCATCCACCTCTTCGAGATCGAGCGAGGACGGCAACACCGCGGGCACCAATGCCGGTGGAGCCCACACGTAGCCATTGGCATCGGTCGCGCGAGAGTAGCGGGCAATATCCGCGAGTCTCACCAGCACCGCGGGTTTGCCGTTGATCACCTTCATGACCGTCGCCATTCCCGTGCCCTCGGAAACCGCGAATGGCAGCGACGGCCATGCCGTGCCCGCCTGATCCTGTGCCCGGATATAGCGCACGCCGGTGGAGGACGCAAAGCAAATGGCCGGATGTCCGTTCACGACACGCAATGTCAGCCGGGGTGTCAACGACCCGGTAATGCCTGCCTGAATCACCGTCACTGGTGTGCCCCACGCCGCACCATCCGCATCCAGCGCCCTCACATAATTCACCGTGTTCGCTCCCGTTGCCACCCACGCCACCGCCGGCCGCCCGTCCACTACCGCCAGACTCATCAACTCCGAACCCGCGCCCGGCCCCAGGGCCGCCACGGTCAATCCGCGCGCCAAACGCCCTGACAAGATCAGGAACCATACTGCAAGCAGCGGAGGCAGGATGGCGGGGCGCATGGGATTTTGGATTGTGATTTGAAGGGAGCGAATACCGAACGGCGCAGAAATGGCGAAGAACGAAAGGACAAAGCCTGCGCGGGAATGCGCGAACGGAATTATGCCATCGTTGCGGCGTTTCGTCACGCTTTCTGAATGGGCCTGAACGGACCGGTGTCGTGCCTGGGGAAGAGTAAGAGTAAGTTTGAGAGGAGATGAACGTCTTTCATCCACACCTGCGGAGGTGCATTCCCTCTTTCATCCGCTTGCGTCCTTCCTTCATACTGCCGCTCCATGACCTCCCGAATCCTCCCTCTTCTTTCCATTTTCCTGGCCTGCGGTTCTGCAATGGCGCAGCAGCCGGCCATTCAGACAAACCGCAACTCCGAGCAAAAGCTCCCGCTGCCGAAAAGCGATGAAGCTTTCCACTTTGCGGTGTTTGGCGACCGCACGGGCGGGCCGCCGGAAGGGCTGCAGGTGCTGGCGCAGGCCGTGAAGGACACGAATTTCCTCGATCCGGATTTGGTGATGACGGTGGGGGATTTGATCAACGGTTACTGTTTACCGCCGAAGTGGGAGGAGATGGCAAAGGAATACCGCGACATCATGAAGGACTTGAAGATGCCTTGGTTTCCAGTGGCGGGAAATCACGACATTTACTGGCGCGGTCCCAATCGTCCGGCGGGTGAGCACGATGCGCTGTTTGAGAAGCACTTCGCGCCGCTCTGGTACTGGTTCGAACACAAAAAATGCGCGTTTATCGTTCTGTTCTCAGATGAAGGGGACGGCACGGGCGCGGCCCGGGATTTTACCAAACCGGCGCAGCAAAAGATGAGCGACAAGCAGCGCGCGTGGCTGGAGGAGACGCTGCAAAAAACGAAGTCGTTGAAGCACACGTTCGTTTTCATTCACCACCCGCGCTGGGTGAAGAAGACTTACCCGGGGGCAAACTGGGACGATGTGCACAATCTCCTGAAGGCCTCGGGCAATGTCCGCGCGGTCTTCGCGGGCCATGTCCACCGCACGCGTTATGACGGCAATCGCGATGGCATTGACTACGTGACGCTGGCGACGACCGGCGGTTCCATGCCGGGGAATTATCCGGAGGCCGGATTTCTCCACCACATCGATATTGTTAGTGTCAGGCCGGAGGGAGTGAAGATTTCCATGCTGCCGGTCGGCGCCGTCATTGATCCGAAGAAATACACGCCGGAACTCATCGCGGAGGTGGAGGGCTTGCGCGGCATGGGCCTCGGACTGACGGCGGGGCCCATCGGACTGGGTGCAAACGGACGCGGGGCGGGACTGGTGGAGTTCAAATTGACGAACCCGGCGAAATCGGATTTGGAAATCGCTGTCACTCCTTCGGAAGAGCCCGGGGAATGGATCAGCAGTGCGGAGCGGGTGCAGTTCGTGCTGAAACCGGGGGAAACGAAGCAGGGATCGTTTTCCATGATGCGCGTGCGGGAGGGACTCGGCGGGAAAGTCACGGAGCCGTCGGTGTCGTTCGCAATGGAAATGATCAAGGAGGAGGGCCGGGTGCCCCTGCCGGTGCGGAAGGTGAATCTGCCGGTGAATTTGCGACTGCCGGAGGATTTTTTCAAAACGGCGGAACCGAAAATCCTGCGATTGGACGGCAAGTCCGCTGTGCGGGTGGAAATGGGGAACAAGAAGCTGCCGGACGGGCCCTTCACTGTGGAGGCATGGGTGCTGCCGGGCGACAAAGCGGACGGCGACATCATTTCCAAGGCGGAGCAGTCGGAGTTCGCGCTCAACCTCATCAAGAATGAGCCGGGGTTTCATGCCTTCATTGACGAGCGCTACACCAGCGCCATTTCCACGGAGGCGCTGCCCGCCGGTCAGTGGGCGCATGTGGCGGGTGTGTTCGACGGCAAGGCGATGACACTGTATGTGAACGGCAAGCAAGCGGCGACGACTCCTGCGGCCGGAAAGCGCACTCTGAACGCGCAGCCGCTGTATATCGGCGCGAATCCCGACGCAAAGTCCGAGCCCACTGGCTTTTTCACCGGCGCTATCGATGAAGTGCGGCTCTCGTCATCCGCGCGCTACACCGCGGCCTTCACGCCGGAACGGAATTTCACCCGGGATGACAAAACGGTGTATCTGTTCCACTGCGACAAACTGGCGGGCCCGTTTCTGCCGAGCGATTCCGCCGGCGGCATCTATGGCACGTTCACCGGCAAACCGGAATTGGTGGCTCCCTGACATGACAGTGCTCCCTGGCATCGATCTGGTGGAAACCGCGCGCATCGCCCGCGCTATCGAGCGTCAGGGCGAGGCGTTTTTACGGCGTGTCTTCACGCCGGCTGAGCGTGCCTATTGTGAGTCCCTTGGCGATGCTGCGGGTTCGTATGCGGCGCGCTGGGCGGCCAAGGAAGCGGTTTCCAAAGCGCTGGGAACCGGTCTTGGCGCTAGCGCCATGTGGGTGGAGATCGAAGTGGTGCGCGCGGCCAATGGCGAGCCCGGCATCGTGCTGCATGGCACCGCAGCCGCGACGGCCGCGCAGAAGGGAGTGAAAGAAGTGCGTGTCAGTCTCACGCACACGGAACACTATGCTGCGGCTTTTGCCGTGCTGACATGTTAGTCAACGGACAGCCCTTCCACACAGTGTGGCACGATCCCGCTGATCCGGGCGCGGTACAGATCATCGATCAACGGGCGCTGCCGTTTCGTTTTGAGACGGAGCGGTTGACAAGTGTCGCACAAACCGCCGCGGCGATATTCGAAATGCATGTCAGAGGTGCGGGATGCATCGGCGCCACGGCAGCGTGGGGCATGTATCTGGCCGCGCGTGAATCGCTGGATCATCTTCACGACTGCGCAGAGCAATTGATGCGAACAAGGCCGACGGCGGTGAACCTCGCGTGGGCTGTGCGGAGGCAGTTGCGCTCCATCGAAGCTGCCCCGGCGGAAATGAAAGTAGAGGCCGCACGTCGCGGAGCGGAGGAAATCTGCGCTGAGGATGTGGCCGCCTGCCGGGCCATCGGCCAGCACGGGTTGCCGCTGATTGAAGCCATCGCCGCCGCGCGTCCGGGACCGGTGAATATTCTAACGCATTGTAACGCGGGCTGGCTGGCATTCGTGGACATCGGTTCCGCGACCGCTCCGATCTACGCGGCGCACGATGCCGGGATCCCGGTGCATGTGTGGGTGGACGAGACCCGCCCGCGAAACCAGGGCGCGCGCCTCACCGCGTGGGAACTCGCCGCGCACGGTGTGCCGCACACATTGATCGCAGATAACGCAGGTGGACATCTCATGCAGCGGGGCAGGGTGGATTTTGTGGTCACCGGCGCGGATTGTGTCACGCGCACCGGCGATGTTGCTAACAAGATCGGCACTTATCTGAAAGCACTGGCGGCAAGGGATTGCGGCGTGCCATTTTATGTCGCGCTGCCGTCCTCCACATTCGATCATAGCATTGCGGATGGAGTGTCAGAGATTCCCATTGAGGAGCGCGGCGGTGATGAGGTTCTTTGGATGGAAGGTGTTTCCGGGGAAGGGCAGGAGCAGTCCGTGCGCATCTGCGGCGCGGAGACGGCGGCGGCAAATCCGGCGTTCGACATTACACCCGCAAGACTGGTGACGGGGCTCATCACTGAATTCGGCATTTGCCCCGCCACAGAGGAGGGCATCGGCCTCCTGAATTGTTGTTAAGCAAAACATGCATACAGCGAAGCTTTTGGAGTGCGGTGGCAAGCGCCAGCGCGACGCCGCTTTGGCGTTTGACGGGCGG
>DASZQB010000045.1:0-34353 GCA_035550135.1 Verrucomicrobiales bacterium | reverse complement strand
CCCGCCCGGGAACCTCAATCCCCCGGTTCTCCACTACCCGGCGAAATCAACCTCCGGCAATGCCGCCACACCGGAAATTAGTTGCGCCCCGCGCGGATTTCGGGCCAGGATTTTTACTAACTGACGAACTAGGGCTAACGCTTGCCGCCGCAGTGCGTTTGACGCGGTTTTCCGTCCTATGAAAAGCAATCGTCCCCGCCGTCCTTCTGCCGTTTCCAAAGATCGTGTGCTGATCGGTGTGTTGTTTATCGTTGGTTCGGGGGTGATGATTTGGCGGACGCAGCCGACCGGCTCCCGCTCCAACATTTCGGCTGCCGCGGAGCCGAAAATCGCCGCTGACCCCGCACCGCAGCGGAGCATTCCGTTGCTGTTGGCTCAGGACAAATCATTGCGCGAGCCATCGCAGAGTCCGGAGGCTGCCCGCACGGGCACGTCATCGGTTCTGGTGCCCTATGCAGACGTGCCGCAGATTTGGCCGGAGGGGCCTTCGCATTCCGCCGGCGGCTCCTCCGATTTTTCTTCCGGGGTCGCCGGCCGGACATCACCCGGCCCTCTGTTACTGGCGGGCGAGTCCCGCCGGTACGGGCCGCTCCCGGCGGGTTCGGGAAATCAGGTTTTCCCGATGCAGGGCGCAGGCGGGGTGACGCAGGCTCAGATCAGTGCTTTCCGCACGGGGTTGGAGCAGGAACTGGATGCGTTGCATGCGAAGCTCATCGCCGAAATTTTCGGTGATTCCCTCCCGCTGCTCGGCAGCACGCTGTTGCCGCTGGCTCAGCAGCAGGTGCCGCAGTTGAATTATCTCTCAGGTTTGAAAACGGCCCTGAGCAACGCGCTGAACACACTCACCGGCTCAGCCAGTTACACGGAGGCGCAGGTGGAGGATGCCATCCGCGCCGCCCTCACTACCGCAGGCATCTCCTTCGGCCAGGCGTCCGGCGTTAACCTCGATGCCTCCAATGCCGCGGACCTGAAGCTTTTTCTCAACAGCAGCAAAACCTTTCCCGCGCTATCCTTCGGCTTGGACGGCGGGCTCGGCTTGCCGGGCCTTGGCCTGGAGACCGATGGGAATGCCAGCACCGTTTTCAACTACACGCTGAACTTCAGCGTGGGCGTGGACTCGTCCGGCTTTTACCTCAATACCGCCAACAACGCCACGGCCTTCACCCTCGGCTTTGCCACCACCCTGCCCGGTCTCAACGCCACCGCCAACCTTTCCAAAATACGCTTCCACCTAACCGACGAATCCGGCACGGACGGCGACAGCGTGGCACCAACACAATTTGCCGGCACGTTTATCGTCGATCTGCTCGACCCCAGTGGCAACGACAACCGCCTGAGGCTTTCCGAACTGTCGGGAGATCTGCTGAATGCGACGCTGAGCGGCAATGCCGCCATCAATCTCAACCTCGCCAGCGATCTCGGCTCGGCCAGGTTTCCCGCCATCTCGGCGGACTTGAACTTTGCGTGGTCCTTCTCCAATTCCGCCGTCACGCCTAACGATTTTAACGAGTCGTTCGGCAGCGTGCCCACGGTGGCCTTTCGAAATATCACGCTCGATCTCGGTTCATTCCTGACAAAGTTTGCCAAACCCGTACTCGATGAGGTTAGGGAGGTTTCCGGGCCGCTTCAGCCGGTGATCAAGGCGGTCAAAGATCCCATCCCGCTGCTGTCCAGCCTCCACAATATCGCTCCGGGTGTTCCCTCCTCCATTCTCGAGATTGGCGTCGCGAATGGCAGCATCACTCAGGAGCAGGCGGACCGTTTCGACGTCCTGTCAAAGATCATTCAGATCAGTCAGTCCATTCCCGCCAATCCGGGAGCGGGTCTGAAAATTGATCTTGGCGATTTCAACCTTGGCAACGCTGATCCCCGCGGGCCGAATTTCAACATCGCGGGCATCACCCCTAACAAAATCCGCACGGCGGTGACCGCGGCTCTTCAGCATCCGCTCGCGCAGGAATTTCTCACCTCCATCGATGGTTTTCCTAAAGATATCCCGGGAGACTCCGGGTTTGGGCAGGGCCTGCAGTTCCCCATCCTCGACAAGCCGGAGACCGCCTTCGGTCTGCTGCTGGGGAAAAACGTGGACCTGTTCATCATGGATAATTCCACGCAGACCTTCGGCCCGGCGGAGCTGGATGAGTTTGTCCCTTTCGCCAATCCACTGGGGTTCCGCTTCCAGGGAATGGCAAAAGTGCGCGTGGACCTTGACTGCGGGTTCGACACCAGTGGTCTGGTGCAGTTTGCGAACAGCGGCGACCCGGAGGAAATCTTCTACGGCTTTTACGTGAAGGTGCCGGTCAATGCTCAGAATCAGCCGATCGCGATGGCGGAATTGAACGCCGACTTCAAAGCCAGTCTGGCAATAAATGTAGTGCTGGGCGAAGTCGGTGCCGGCGGCGGGCTTTACGCCAATATTCACGCCGGGCTGGCCGATCCTGATCACGATGGCAGGGTGCACCTGGACGAGTTTATCGATCAGTTTGGCATTCAACCGCTCTGCGTGTTTCAGGCCGATGGCGCAGTGGATTTCGCACTTCGGGCCTACGCCGAGATTGGCATCGATCCCATTGAGAAAACTTTCGAGTACAAATTCCCCGTCGGAAGCGTAGTGGATTTCTCGTTCTCCTGTGCGGACGATCCCAAACCGGTGCTGGCCCGTCCGCGCCTCGGCAACGAACTGCTGCACATCGGTCCCGAAGCCCCGATGCGCCAGGTTGGCAACCTTGAGGACATCGCTGAAACCTTCAATCTAACGCATCGCGCCGGCACAGCGGGCAACGAGGAGATCAGCATTACCTACAGGGCGGGGGAAAGTTCGAGTGCCAACATCGGCCCGCTGAATTACGGCCCCATCACCGGGCACATCACCGCCCAGGGCGGCAAAGAAAGCGACACCATCATTCTGGCCCCGGACATCGTGACCCCCGCTGACCTCAGCGGCGGAGAGGGCCTCGACGAACTGACCGGCGGCGCGGGTGATGACACGCTGGATGGAGGTGACGACCACGATCTGCTCACCGGCCGTGCCGGCAATGACACCCTCCTCGGCGGTCCAGGACCCGACATTCTCATGGGCGGTTCCGGTGCCGATGTCCTCAATGGCGGTCCGGACGATGACCTCGTCTCCTTCAAAGACTCCACAAAGAATGTGTTGATCGACCTTGTGAGCGGCGAGGCCACCAACGACGCTGCGGGCGATACGTTCGTTTCCATTGAAAAAATTGAAGGCACGCCTTTTAACGATACCCTCCGCGGTACCTCCGAAACAGACAGCTTTTTCGGACTCGAAGGAAATGACATCCTCGAAGGAAGAGAAGGGGACGATGGACTCGAAGGCGGCCCCGGTGCTGACCAGATTCGCGGCGGCCCGGGCTACGATGTCACCACCTATCAGTTCTCTTCTGCCGGTGTGAATGTGAACCTGCTCACGGGCGCTTCCACCGGTGGCGATGCCGAGGGTGACGTCCTCGACAGCATTGAGGCCATCATCGGCTCTCCCTTCGACGATACGCTTACCGGAAATGACTCTGACAATTACATCGATGGCCATGCGGGTCACGACACGATCAACGGCGGGGCCGGTAATGATGAGTTGCACGGCGGCTATGGCCCCTCGCCGGAACTGCCGGTTCAGGGGCAACCAACTCCACCGGATGACACCATCAACGGCGGACCGGGCAGCGACCGCATCTTTGGCGACGGCAACAACGACCTCGTTTATGGCGGTGACGGCGATGACTTCATCGACATGCGCACCGTTGGCGCGGTCCATCCCCCGGGGCACGTGGCGGTGGACGATGATGTTATTTACGGCGGACCAGGCAATGATATCATTTATGGCTCGCCGGAGAATGACACCATTGATGCTGGTGAGGGCGATGATTTTGTCGATGGCTGGGGAGGACGGGATTTGCCGGCACCGGATCCAACGCTGCCTTCTCCGCAAAATATTCCGTTTCCTAAATGGATGACCGACACCGGAGCCTATCACAATCTTTGGGGCATGGGTGGAGATGCTCTTGAAGGCGGGCCGGGTAACGACACCGTGAGCTTTGAGCACGCGTCCGCCAGGGCTTATACCTCCCTCACCTCATTCAAAAACTATGGAGTGGTCGTGAATCTTGCCACGGGCGAAGTGGGCAACGCGGCATGGGAATCGACGGTGCATGGCTTTGAGAACGTCGTCGGCACTGATTATTACGATGATCTGACCGGCGACGACGGGCCTAACATCTTCTGGCCGCTCCGGGGCGGCGGATCATCCACTCCGATCAACACCGGTCCCGACCGTATCAACGGCGCCGGCGGCATCGACACCCTGGTTATCGACTTTTCGCTGGCGGATGTCGCGGACTCGCAGGGGATTTACACCAACGGTGCTTCGATGTCCCGCGTTTCCATCGGCAGTGTTTATACTGTGGACTCCTATTCTTTCCCAAATGTCGAACGCCTGCAGATCACCGGTGCCGGCAAAAACGACACCATCTATAACTGGCAGAAGGGATACGACGACATACTGGAAGGGCAGGGCGGCGATGATTTTCTCGGCGGTTACGAGGGGTCGGATATTTTGCGCGGCGGTGATGGCAACGATACCCTGACGGCTCCCGGAACGTTTGACGTTTCGGCGCAGGGGCCGGTGGGCGGTCACGATGTACTGGACGGCGGGGCCGGGGATGATTTGCTGGATGACTTCCCTCTGAGTTACTCCGGCAGCGATTATCACGGACTCGGAGCCAATCCCCTGTTTGAACTGGATGGCGGCCCGGGGCTGGACACCTTTGCCATCGATTTATCCAACCAAACGGCTCCTGTCGTCTGGAGTGATCTTGCGCCGACGAATCTTGAATTCGCAAACGGAACTTACGTGCGCAATTGCGAGCGGATGCTGAGAGTGGCGGCCGGATCGGGCGACGATAACATCACGCTGAGCGGCCGCACGAATAACTACATTCGCCTCAACGGCGGGAATGACACGATCAATCCGGGGCTTGGCTCGGATTACCTGCTGGGTGGACCTGGCGACGATTTGCTCATCCTCGACTACTCGCAGGGGGACGATGACACGGTGAGCGGCGTTACCAATTACCGGCGCTACAAGACGACGGCCCCGTTCAATGCGGTAGACGTTATTACATTCTTTGAATTTGAGCGGCTCCATGTCACCGGGACCAGCAAGGACGACAGCATTACCGGCGGTGGAGGTGATGACATTTTGACGGGCGGTGTCGGCAACGACACGCTTATCGGCAATGGCGGGAGCAACACATTGGATGGCGGCCCGGGCAACGATGTCCTGAAGAACTATCCGGCCTCCACATCCGTGGCCACCAATGATGTCATGCGGGGCGGACCAGGGAACGACCTTTTGCAAATCGACAACGGAGGCCCGCCAAACACCGGCTACGGTGTCGATGAATTCGATTGCGGCGATGGAGACGACGAGGTGGTGAACTCCTATTTCAACGGCAGCACCGGCATTGGCTACGCCACTGCCGGCACCAAAATGTATCTGGATGGCGGTGCGGGGAATGACATTCTGTCCGCGGACTTCAGCAACCAGTCGGAGGCCATCGAATTCACCGGCGGCAGGGATAATTCCCACGAGTTTGCCGACGGCGCCTTTTTTCGCCATTTCGAAATGCTGAAGACGTTCAATTGCGGTTCCGGCAATGACCGGCTGGTGTTCAACAACCGCTCGCTGAAAAACATCTCCTGCGGCGCCGGCAATGACTATCTGAATCCTGGTCTCGGTGAAATGCAGCTCATGGGCGGTCCGGGAGATGACACTCTGGTGCTCGACTTTTCCGCCGGGGATGATGCGAGCTCAGGGCCCGTTCAGTGGGAAGGTCAGTTTCTGCGCCGCCGCAGTACTGCCAATGCAATTCTCGACTCCCTCATTATCGTGGATTGGGAACACATTCATTTCACCGGTACCAGCAAAGGAGACTGGATTTCCGGCGGGTCGGGCACCGACGTGCTGAAGGGCTACGGCGGCAATGACCGGCTTGAGGGAGTGAATGGCGATGACATCATCCAGGGGTGTGCTGGGGAGGGTGCCCGCGGCGCTGCCGAAATCGACCAACTCACGGGCGGCAATGGTGCGGATGTCTTCATTCTCGGTGATGCCAGCGGACGATTTTACGATGACGGCAACCCTGCCACCAACGGCGTGGAGGGCTATGCGAAAATCACGGACTTCAATCCCGCGCAGGACAAGCTTCGACTTTTCGGACCCCCATCCAGCTATCTGCTGGGGCCGTCGCCAATCGCTGGTGTTAGCGGCTCCGCTCTTTTTCACGACTCCAACGGCAATGGCACGCTCGATCCAACCGATGAACTGATTGCCACCCTCGGCACGGCCACCATTAACGCCGCCAATACCCTAACCCCTGCGCTCCCGCCCATGTCTGCGCCTGTTCTGGCCGACGCGGGTTTTACGGGCTGGTCGGCGTCTCCCTCACCCGCGAGCGGAGCATCGCCGGTGAGCCTCGGCTTCACCGTTGACCAAACTCTTCCCGCCGGCGTGATCTTAGAGGTGCAGGCAAGTTCTGATCTGGGTCAAGCTGATCCGTGGCGAGTGGTCGCCAGCACCATTGGCGGCGGGGCCTGGCTCGGTCCGGCGGCGGTCACGACTTCTTCCCCTGCCGGTGGCAAGGTCACGGTCACGGTGGCTCCACCGGTTTCCGGCCCGGTAACTTACTTCCGGGTGGCGGTAAGAAATTTGTGAGGATCCAAAAGTCACGGATTCCACCGCCGAAAAAACGGAGGAAAGGGGCGTCTTTGCGCCGCTTTCAAAATCATCCTCACGGAACTTGATTTTCCCTGGCAGCGTTCTGTAGTGTCGCCTTCCCGGGCCGTTTCCTGCGGAGCGCGGTGTCCGGCCTCTTTTCGCTATAAACTCTACCATCCTATGAAACTCATTCCCGTAATCAGTTCCGGCATCGCCGGCCCCATCGGCGTCCTCCATCTTCCGCGCCTCTGGCAAAAAGCCTCCCTCGGCGCTGTCGGCAAACTGAGCGATGACTATCCCGCCTGCGGCAAGGGTTATGATCAAATGGTCCTCGATGGCCTCGGCCTCGACCGCGAAGAATTCCTCGGCTACATCAAGGACAAGAAGCCTACTTATCCGGAACTCGAAGCATGGGTCCTGTCCAAAAAAGGCGGCAGCCTCGACGCCGAAGCCGTTCGCAAGCTCAACGCCGCCATCGCCGGCTACATCCACGACGACGCCACCCGCAAAGCCATTCTCGGCGAGAACAACATCGAGGACACCGGCTCCATCAAAGACGCCGTGAACCTCAACAACCTCGACGACTGGAAAGCCTTCCACCGCGACGTCCTCGCCTAACCATCCTTTTCAGGCCCCTCCCCGGCCCGCGGCAGCGCCCCTGCCGCGGGCTTTTTATTAAGGAACGCGCCTTTTCGCTATCCTCGTGTCCGAAACTCCCGGTTCCAGCCGTGTCCCTCTCATCGCTGCCGTCGCGATTGTCGTCGGCAACATGGTAGGCACGGGCATTTTCAGCAGTCTTGGTTTTCAGGTGGCGGCGATGCCCTCTGGTTTTCCCATTCTGCTGCTGTGGCTCATGGGCGGACTGCTGTCGTTTTTTGGGGCAGTGAATTACGCTGAACTTACCGCCGCCTTTCCCCGCTCGGGCGGCGAGTATCAGTTGCTCTCCCGGATCTATCATCCGGGCGTTGGGTTCGTAGCGGGTTGGATTTCCATGGTCGCCGCCTTTCCTGCTCCCGTTGCCGCGGCAGCCCTCGTCTTTGGCCGTCAGTTGACAGCCGTCATTGGCGGGGAGTCGGAAACGGTGGCCCGCATGGCTGCCGCGGGACTGATTGTCATGGTGACCGGCGCACATCTCATTTCCGTGATGTTCTCGGGCAGATTTCAGTGGATGGCCACGGGAGCCAAACTGCTCCTGCTCATCACCCTTGCGCTGTGCGGGTTCTTTCTTTCCGCGGGACAACCGGTGTCCTTCCTGCCTCAAACGGGGGATGGTGATCTCATCCGCCAGCCCGCGTTTTTCATCAGCCTTGTCTATGTGCTTTATACCTACAGCGGCTGGAATGCCGCCTGTTACATTGCCGGGGAAATGGAAAAGCCGGAGCGAAACGTGCCCCGGGCTCTTTTAATTGGAACGGGCATCGTCACTCTCCTCTACCTGCTCGTCAACGCAGCGATGCTTTATGCCGTTCCCATGGTTGATTTGGCGTCCGCAGGGGACGGCCTTGCCTATCAAACCGCGAGGTACACCTTCCATGGCCCTGCAGTTCAGATCATGACGGGACTGATCACCGCCGGACTCGCATCCGCCGTGAGCGCCATGACATGGGCGGGGCCCCGGGTCACTCAGCAGATGGGAGTGGACTATCCCTTTCTTGGCGTCCTTGCCCGGGCAAACAAAGGCGGCGTCCCGTGGGCAGCCGTGCTCCTGCAAAGCACCCTCGCCCTGCTGCTGGTCTTCTCGTCCAGTGTCGGGGAAATCATGCTCCGCACCGGCTTTCTGATGCAATTGATTCTGCTGCTCACTGTGTGGGGTGTGGTGCATCTGCGCATCCGCGAGCCGGATCTGCCGCGTCCCTTTCGCGCATGGGCCTATCCGTGGACCACCGGCATCTTTCTCGTCGTTATCGGATTTACCCTCGCAGTCATCCTGCACGAACGACCGGAAGACTCCCGCTGGGGCATGGCCATTCTCATCACCGGCGTGGTCTTTTATCTCATAGCCCGGACACCTAAACGCTCCTGATCGCTCAGCGCAGACTGGACACCGGCGTCGCTTTCCGCGACAATAAGGCCGCGTTAAATCCGATCGAATGCCATTGCCTGAGAACACGTCTCCGCCGGAATGGCCGCACGGAAACTGCGACTTCGCCAGCACGCAGTGGAGTGTGGTGATCCGCGCCGCGCACACGCTTAGCGATGCGCGCGCCATGCGGGCCATGAGCGGACTCTGCGAGGCCTGCTGGTATCCGCTCTACGCCTTCGTTCGGCGACAGGGATTGGATCCGGAACAGGCGCGGGATGCCACCCAGGGATTCTTCGCTTCCATTATCGAAAAGCACGGTTTGCGCGGCGCCGATCCAGCCAAGGGCCGCTTCCGCTCCTTCCTGATGGGAGCCATGAAGCACTATCTCATCAACGAACACCGCGCCGCTACGACGCAGAAACGCGGCGGCAGAGCGCTTCATCTGTCGATTGATGACGATGCCGCAGAGGGGCGGTATCGCCTTGAGCAGGCAGATTCCCTGACTCCGGAGCTCACTTATGAAAAACGCTGGGCGGAGGACCTTCTGGAGCGCGTCCTCGCCCGTCTCCGGGCCGAGTGCGATGCCGATGGTCGTGCCGGGCGTTTCGCCGTGCTGGAGGTGTACCTCGTTGAAAGCAAAGGCGCGGTTCCTTACGCCGAGGCTGCGGCAAAGCTGGGCATTTCCGAAAATGCCGCCAAGTCCGCCGTCCATCGACTCCGTGAGCGTTACCGCACCATCTTCCGGGAGGAAATCCTCCTCACGGTGAACGATGAAACAGAGGTGGAGGACGAAATCCGTCACCTGCTGGAGGTTCTTACCGCGTAGAAGGCTTCAGGGTACGTTTCCTGCATACACGGCCGCCCCCTTTCCCGGGGGGCTTTTTTGTGCCTTGCACCCGTCTTCGCGCGTAGTCCTAGTTTACCAGCTACTCAAAACACTATGAGCGCCGCCCTTAACGCACTGTCCGTCCCCCCCGCCGAACGCACCTATCCGCCCTTCAGCCTCGAGCGCCTGCTCCGGACCGTCTTTGAACCGACTCAAAACCGCCGCATCTGCATCCTCATCGACCTGCCGGATCTGTCCCTTATGAAGGACGCCGCGTTCCTCAAACAGCCGGAGCTCGCCATCCAGCGCCGGGCATGGAACGACTTCTATCAGCCGCTCCGAAACGGCGTCATGAAAGTTCTCGGCCTCATCTGCGGCAACCTTTACGCCTACAAGATGACGTATGGCTCCAACCTCGACATGGAGGACGAGTGCCGGGATCTCCAGGGCAACGTCCTGAGCCTTGAGACGGACATTTATCCTGATTACGACATTATCCTCTGCATCTCCACTTTCAGTGCCACGGCCCCGCTTACTGCCATGGCGAAGCGCTATAACTTCCGCGGCGCCACCCTCCACGGCGTCAACGAAGTGATTCTCAGCACCGGCCTCGCGGTGGATTATAACGAAGTCAGCCGCGACGCCGAAAAACTCCGTCTCGCCATGACCCGCGCGGACGAAATCGAAATCGACTTCGCCCTCGAAACCGGCGAAGTGCTCACCGCCCGCCTCATGCTGAACGGCCAGGAGGCGCAAAAAAGCCACGGTCTCTGCCGTGGTCTCCAGCCGGATGTGGCTAATCTCCCGGCCGGCGAAGTTTATTTCGTCCCCGGGAGCGCGGAGGGAGAATTCCCCATGAAATACGAGGACGGCACCCTTGGGCGGCTCACCGTTACGGGCGGTCGCATCGTCCGTTCCGATCTCATCGCAGGGAACCAGGCCACCATTGACGCTCACAATGCCAAACTAACCGCCGATCCCATGACGGGTGTCCTTGGCGAACTCGGATTCGGTACTCAAGTGCTTCCGGTGAGCGGCGCGGACATCCAGGATGAAAAGGTCCTCGGCACCTGTCACCTCGCCACGGGCCGCGATGACCATCTGGGCGGTCACCTCACGCCCGAACTGTTCAAAGACCGCCGCAATGCCACCCACGACGATATCCTTTTCGCCCCTCACAAAACGCCAAACTTTGACATCCGGCAGGTCCGTATGAAGCGCGGCGCGCAAAGGGAGGTCCTCATTGAGCATTTCCGGCCGGCGCAATACCTTCTCGATGCCCTTGCGAAATAGGATTTGAGTCCGGCGCCAATGGAAAACCCGTACGAATCGACGGCGCTGCTCAATGAATACCTGTTGTTCCACTACGGGAGCCCCGCGGAGATCATGCCGTGGGATTTCGGGCCCCGGGGTGCCTTGCATTTTCCGGCTCGGACCGTTGCCGAATTGACAGACCCCACCCCGCGTAACCGGGCGCTGGACCTCGGTTGCGCGGTGGGCCGCTCCACCTTCGAACTCTCGCGCTTCTGCGGGAGTGTCACAGGAATCGATTTCTCCCGGAGTTTTATCCAGGCCGCTGAGACCATTCGGACCGCCGGCAGTCTTGCCTACAGCAGCCTGGAAGAAGCTGGCCGCGCTCGTCCCCTCGTGGCCGCCCTTCCTGAAGGCGCGAGGCCGGATCGGGTGCAATTTGAACCGGGTGATGCCATGCATTTGCGGGAGAGTCTGGGGAATTTTGACCTCGTTCATGCCGCCAATCTGCTTTGCCGCCTTTCCACCCCCGAATTCCTGCTCCACCGCCTGCCGCAGCTCGTCCGGTCGGGCGGAACGCTGATCCTCACCACCCCGTGTACGTGGCTGGAAGCCTATACCCCCCCTGCGCACTGGCCGGCGGGGAGCACTTTTGACTGGCTTTCCGGGGTATTGACCCCGCATTTTGAACTCCTCCACCGAAGGGACATGCCCTTCGTGATTCGGGAACATTTTAGAAAATTTCAGTGGAGTGTCGCCCTTGCAACGGTTTGGTCCCGAAAATGAGTACTCCCACACGGGCAAAAACTTCAGAGAAACGTAAAATTCTGCTGGACGCTCCCGGCGGAACAGGATAAAAGTTCGTTGTCAATTTATGCCTCCGGAGGCAATCCGGCACTTTTCCCAACCCAACTCAAAAGGACCCAACCATGAATAACTACCGTTTCACCCTGAGCATGGCCGGTGTTGCTGCGCTCGTCACGATGGCTTTCGGCCAGGTTTCCAGCGCCGCTGACAAGGCTCAGAACTGCGCTTCCGAAGCCAAAAAAGTGACCGCGGCGGTAACTGCCAAGCCGGATGACGTCCTCACCGTCGTTGCGAAGGAAGTTCAGGAAGCTCCCACCTGCGCGTGCGAAATCGTGAAGGCTGCTATCGACACTTCCAAGGCGGACAAGGACCTGGTTGTTCAAATCGTCACGACCGCTTCCACCCTCCTCCCGGACGAAACCCCGACCATCATTGCCTGCGCGATTGACGCCTCTCCCGAATCCGCCCGCGCTATCGCGGATAAGTTCGGCTCGGGTAAGGGTGTGGTTTCCTCCGGCAAGGAGCCTGCTCCCTCCGGCAAAGGCCCGGTTGATACAACGCCGGAGGAACCGGAGTTCTGGGATTTCGGTCTCTTCCACGTCGGAATCGGCGGCATCTACCTCACCACTCCGAGTTCAGGTCTGTCCAATGGAGGATTCCTTCCTCCCGTGAACCAGAACTGAGCTTAACCAAGGTTCAGAAGTACTCTTTAGAAAGCCGGCCTCCTGAAAAGGAGGCCGGTCTTTTTTTATTCTTCTTTCATAATTCCATGACGCCTGCTATCTGAAGCGGGCATTTGTATTGATTCACGCCTAATCATTCTGCGTCCCCTTCCATGAAGCCCGCGCCTCTTCTGATCGCCGCCCTCTTCGTCGCAACCCCAGGATTGCTTCTCGCCCAGTCGAAGGAATCACCAAAGACTCCGCCCGCGCCCGCGACAGCTCCTGCAGTGACGGCTGGACCGCAGCTCAAGAGCCGGCAGAGCACGGTTTTCGGGTTGCTGGTGATGCAACTGGGAGAAGGGAAGCTCGCAGGCCAGGCGTCGCAGATGAACGCCACCGCAGTGCAGGGAGGCACTGCACCCGGCGCACTGAAATTCAATCAGGATGTCGGCAAAGACATGGAGGGCGCGCTCAACGAAGTGAAGAAGTTCATCAGCGTGCGCCACAATGGCTGGCCGGAGGGCTGGACAATAGAACTGTCCTTCGAGGACCATTATCAGCCAAAGGATGGTCCGTCTGCCGCTGTAGCCTGTGCGCTCATGGTGGATAGTCTGCTCACCGGGGTTCCGCTCCATGACAAGACCGCCATAACCGGCGACCTCAATGCCAACGGCAGTGTCCAGCCGGTCGGCGGTGTTCCTGATAAGATGCGCGCTGCGGCCAAGCGGCAGTGCTCCGTCGCCTGCATTCCGGTGAAAAATGGCCGTAGCATGGCCGATCACACTCTGTTGCAGGGACCCGCCCCGCTTTTTGCCATTCAGATTTTTACCGCGGAGAAATTCGAGGACGCCAAAAAAGTGGCTGCCACTCCCCGCGATCCGGCGGTGGAGAAAGCGATCACGGATTTCGCCGAGATCGCGAGGGTGTTAACCGCCAATCGCGATCCCGCCAATGCCATCCGCCACCCGAAAGTCATTGAACGGCTCAAGACGGTGCTGAAGAGTGCGCCGAACCATCTGTCGGCGAAACTTCTCCTCGAATTCGCCGAGGGAAAGAACAGCAAGGTTCTTTCCCCCGCCGGCTCCCTTGAAGCCATCAATTCGGAGTCGGAAGCCCTCCTTGCCGGCATCCGCAGCGGCAAACCCGAGAAACTCGAGAAGGACAAAATCGCCGACAGCATCAGTCATCTGAACACGCTCCGTCCCCGCCTCGACAAGAGGACCACAGCGTACGTGGACGCCATCATGGACTTCGGCAAAGCCTTCCGCTATTACAAGGCGGACGCTCCGGACACCCGGTTTGAGGCCGTCAAGGCGCTTCAGGAACTGAACGCCAAGGCCAGCCGGGTCAGTGCGGAGTGGGAGAGGCTGCGCGCGGACAAAGCCTTGATGGAAACCGTCATGGATCAGTAAGCGGTGCCGCGTGCTGCGGCGCCGCCCTCTTATTGGTTCTGACCGTTCACAGGCTTTTCCTTTCGCGTGAACAGGCGCTTCAACAGGCCGGGTTTTTTGTTTTCGGGCGACGACTTCGCATCCGGATCAGGCGTTTGCGCCGGAACCACCACCGGCAGCGATTGATGCCATCCGCCGCCAAGGGCTTTGATCAAACCCACGGTAGCGATGAGGCGCTGTCCGGCAACCTGGTGAATGCCGCGCCGCGCGCTCAGTGAGGTCCTTTCCGTGTCAATGACATTCAGATAAGCCCCCGCGCCGGCATCGAACTGCACGCGTGCAATTCCCGCCGCCTTCACCGAACTGGTAAGCACACGGCTCTGGGCCGCGGCCTGTTCACTGAGGTGGCTGAGCGCAGTCAGTTGGTTCTCCACATCGCCGAGGGCTGTCAAAATGCTTTGCCGGTAGAGCGCGAGCCCTTCGTCGTATTGCGCACGGGCGCGCTCAAGGTTCGCCTTGTTCTTGCCGCCCGAAAAAATGGGCAGGCTCACTTTGGGACCAATGATCCATTTGGAGCTGGCGCTTTCAAAGAGACTGCTGATCTCAGAGCTGAGGAAACCGCCTGTCGCGATGAGTTTCAGGGAGGGGAACCACGCGCGCTGCGCGATGCCAAGCTGAGCGTTGGCGGCGACAAGTAAACGCTCAGCCTGTGCGATGTCCGGACGGCGCTCCAGCAGATCGGTGGGAACGCCTGCAGGAATCGCCGGCGGTGACGAGAGGCCCTTGCCGGTGGGTTCGATGGTGAATCTGGAAGGGTCCGCTCCGCAAAGGATAGCGATGGCGTTCTCCAATTGCGCCCTCTGGCTGCCGAGCGATGCCACCTCTGTCTGAGCGGAAGCGTATTCGGTCTCCGCCTGCGCCTGCTCCAGTTCGTTGCCTGCGCCGGCCTTTACCTGTCCTCTCACCACATCCACCCATTGTTTCCGCCAGCCCACCGCTTCCCGCAGGGTGGCGAGTTCTCCGTCGAGAGCGCGAAGACGGAAGTAGTTTTGCGCCACATCCGCCTGCAGGCTAAGCAGCACATTTTGCATCGCTGCCGCCTCGGCTGCGGCCTGCTCCAGATTGGTCTCATACTGCCGCCGCACTCGTCCCCAGAGATCGATTTCATACGTTAGATCCAGAGGAACCTCGAAACTTCCTCCTTCATACTTTAACCCGTTAAGCGGCACCGGAGAGGGCGCATTCTGCGAGGTGCGTTGATGATTGAAATCCAAACCCAAATTTGCCTGGGGGAAAAAATTGCCCCGTGCGACGCGCGCCGTGGCCCGCGCCTGATCGAATCGCGCCACCGCCGCACGAAGCTGCTGGTTCTCCGCCGTGGCCCGCGCCTCGAGTTTGTTCAGGGTCGCATCCTTGAACACAGTCCACCACGCGCCGCGGGGCAGTGTCTCCAGCGGACGCATTTCACGCCATCCTGATCCATTCTTGTAGTCCGGCGACACAGTGGTCTCCGGTTTCTTGTAATCACTCTTTGGCTTTGCCGGTGAAACCACCGGCGCTGCAAGCAGCAGCAAAAGGGAAAAAGAAACAGCTTTCATAAGCGCGTTAGGATTCGAATTTCTGATTTCGGGCTTTGTCATCTCCTTCAGGCTTCCATCGGTTGCAGCGGCATCGCTTCCTCCACCGGCTTTTTCTTCCGGCCCAGTTTCATGACCATGACGTAAAAGACCGGCGTGAAGAAAAGTCCCAGCAGCGTTACGCCTATCATTCCGGAGAAGACGGCGGTGCCCATGGCACGCCGCATTTCGGCACCCGCCCCGTGAGAGGTCACCAAAGGATAAACACCCGCGATAAAGGCGATGGAAGTCATCAGGATGGGGCGCAGACGGAGTCTGCACGCTTCAAGCGCGGCGTCGAACGGCGACATGCCGTGCTCCTGCCTGTCCCGTGCGAATTCCACAATCAGGATGGCATTTTTGCATGCCAGCCCGATCAACACAATGAACCCGATCTGAGTGAAAATGTTGTTGTCCCCGCCGACGAGCATCACGCCGATCAATGCGAAGAGCAAACACAGCGGGACGATAAGGATGATGGCGAGGGGAAGCCGCAGGCTCTCGTACTGCGCGGCAAGCACGAGAAAGACCAGGAGCACACAGAGCGGGTAAATGAAAACGGAGGTATTTCCCGCGATCACTTTTTGGTAAACGAGTTCCGTCCAGTCCGGTTCAAAGCCCGCGGGCAGCGACTTGGCGAGCGCCTGAATTCTTTCTTCCGCTTCGCCGGAACTGAATTGCGGAGAAGGCGCGGCGGCGAAGTCCGCGGCGAGATAGCCGTTGTAGTGCGTCACGCGCGACGGCCCGTAGCTTTCCTTGACATCGAGGATGGAACCGATGGGTACCATCTGCCCCGCTTCATTTTTGGTCTTCAGCCGTTTGATATCCGCCGCTTCGTCCCGGAACTGCGAGTCAGCCTGCGCGACCACCTGATAGGTGCGGCCGAAGAGATTCAAATCGTTCACATAAAGTGAACCAAGATTGACCTGAAGCGCTTCGTTGATGTTGCTGACCGGCACCTTTTGCATCTTGGCTTTTTCCCGGTCGATGACCGCACTCAACTGAGGCACGCTGACGTTATAGCCGGACATGATTGTCCGCGGATCAAACGTTTTGTCTTTGTCGCCGTGAGCCGCTCCCACCAAAGCCTGTGTGGCACCATACAACGCGGTGTAGCCGGCGTTATTACGATCCGTAATCATCAGTTTGAATCCGCCAACGGCGCCCAGACCCATGACCGCCGGAGGCAGGAACACCGCGACAATGCCCTCTTTGATGCCTGCAAATTTTGCGTTGAGGGCAGCCGCGATGGCCGGTCCCTCCAGTTCCGGTGAGTTCCGGTCTTCAAAGGCATCCAGACCCACAAAAATGATGCCCTCATTCGGCGCGATGGTGAACCCCTGAATCGAAAGGCCCGGGAAACCGATACAATCCCTAACGCCGGGCGTTTCCAATGCGAGCCGCGACATCTCCTGCATCACCGCTTCCGTGCGGTTCAACGACGAGGCGGGCGGCAGTTGCGTGAAAGCCACCAGATACTGCTTGTCCTGCTGAGGGATGAATCCCGGAGGCACACTCTGGAAGCTTTTCCACGTCCCAAAGATCAGACCAAGATACACGACGAGAGCGACCACGGCAAAGCGCAGGATGCGGCGCACGGAATTTACATACCTCTGCGACGACCAGTCGAAGAAGCGATTGAACGGGCGGAAGAACCAGCCGAGCCCTTTATCCATGAGGCGTGTAATAAGGTCCTTTTTGTCACTGTGACCCTTAAGAAGAAGCGCCGAAAGAGCAGGACTCAGAGTGAGAGAGTTGAAGGCCGAAATCACCGTGGAGATGGCGATGGTGATGGCGAACTGTTTGTAGAACTGACCGGAAAGGCCGCTGATGAAAGCTGTAGGCACGAAGACGGCGCAGAGCACCAGCGCCGTCGCAATGATGGGCCCGGTCACTTCTCCCATGGCCTTTTTCGTGGCTTCTATGGGCGGCAGTCCGTTCGAGATATTCCGTTCCACGTTTTCCACCACGACGATGGCGTCATCCACCACGATACCGATCGCCAGAACAAGTCCGAACAGGGAGAGGTTGTTGATGGAGAATCCCAGGGCCTGCATGACCGCAAACGTTCCGATGAGAGACACCGGCACCGCCGCCAGCGGGATGATGGAGGCCCGCCACGTCTGGAGGAACAGCACGACCACGATCACCACCAGCGCGATTGCCTCCAGCAGCGTCCAGATCACCGCATTGATCGACTTTCTCACGAATACCGTGGGATCGTAGGCGATGGCGTATTCAAGATCATCGGGGAACTTTTCCTCCAGCTCTTTCATGCGCGCCCGGACGCCATTTGAAAGATCGATCGCGTTGGAGCCAGGCAGTTGGAAAATGGCGATGCCCACCGCCTGCTTGCCGTTCAGAAGGCTGCGCAGCGAGTACTCTCCGGAGCCAAGTTCTACGCGGGCCATCTCTTTCAGTTTTACTGTTTCTCCGTGAGTGCCCGTTTTGACGATGATGTTCTCAAATTCCTCCTGGGTCACCAGACGCCCCTTGGCGTTGATGACGAGTTCGAAGGCTGAATTTGGAGACGGCTGCTGGCCAATGCCGCCGGCGGCCACCTGGACGTTTTGCTCCTGGATAGCTCGCACCACATCCCCGGCGGTGAGGCCGCGCGCTGCTACTTTATCAGGATCGAGCCAAATCCGCATGGCGTAGTCGCCACCACCGAAGACCTGCACCTGGCCGACCCCTTCGAGGCGCGCCAACTCGTCTTTGACGTGGAGGTTCGCGTAATTTCGAAGATAGACTGCGTCATAGCGGCCCTTCGGTGAATGGAGGTGGACCACCATCGTCAGGTCCGGAGACGACTTGACTGTGGTCACGCCGAAGCGGCGCACTTCCTCCGGCAGCTTGGGGAGCGCCTGCGAAACTTTATTTTGCACCTGCATCTGAGCCTTGTCCACGTCCGTGCCCAGTTTGAAGGTCACCGTGAGCGTCATCACGCCGTTCGCTGTACTCTGCGACGACATGTAAAGCATGTTCTCTGTGCCGTTAATTGCCTGCTCCAAAGGAGACGCCACGGTTTCCGCAAGGGTCGCGGGATTCGCGCCTGGATAGGTGGCCGTCACGACAACGGACGGCGGCACCACTTCCGGGTATTCGCTCACGGGCAGCATCCACAATGAAATGGCGCCAATGATGACGATGATCATCGAGATCACTCCGGCGAACACGGGCCGGGTGATAAAGAAACGGGAGATATTCATGGAGGGATTCGACTCAGGGGTTTGACGCCGTGTTCTTTGCTCCGGCCGGGGTTTTGTCTTCGATTACCGGCTGTCCCGGGAAGAAGACCCTCCCCTGTCCGTTGGCGATGTATCTCTCTCCCGGCTTAAGCCCCTCTCTGATGACACGCTTGCCCTCGATCTGCGGTCCCGGAACCACTGTCCGGTATTCCGCCAGGTTTTGGGCGTTCACCGTCATCACAAATTTTTTGGACTGATCAGTGCCGATGGCGGACTCATCGACGAGCAGCAGCGGGTGTTTCGCGGTAAGGGGCAGCCGCACGCGCGCAAACAGACCCGGCGTGAGTTTTCCTTCTTTATTAGGCAATTGCACCCGCACTACGGTGCTGCCGGTGCCCATATCGAGCCGGTTGTCGAAGGATTCGATCCAGCCCGGATGAGGCCATCCGGTTTCTCCGGAAAGCTGCACGTCCGCGGGTACCCGTCCCTCACCGTCCAGAGTCATTTTTTTGCCCCGGATCAATTCCTGGACCTGGAGCAGGGTGTTTTCGTCCATGTCCACATAGGCATAAACGGGACCAGTGCTGACGATCGTGGTGAGCAGAGTTGCGCTGCCCGGCATGCCGCTGACGAAATTTCCCGCGGTCACCAGAGCGCGGCTGACACGGCCTGAGATGGGCGCGCGCACTTCCGAAAACTCGAGATCCAGTTCCGCCGCGCGCACGCCCGCCTGGGCTGCGGCCAGATTCGCATCTGCTTGAAGATGCGCGGCCTCTCTCGCCTCCGCCTGTTCCGGAGAAATCGCCTTGGCGGCGAGCAAAGGACCGGCGCGATCAAACTCCTTTTTGGCGGATTTTACCTGCGCCTCGGCACGCTTCTCTTCCCCTTTCGCTTTGTCCACTACCGCCTGGAAAGGCCGGGGGTCGATCACGAAGAGCACGTCGCCTTCTTTCACAAGTGCCCCCGACTGGAAGCGGACTTCCGTCAAAAGCCCGGACACCCGCGGACGCAGTTCCACGCTCTCGATGGCGTCAATGCGGCCCGCAAACTCACCCCACTCCACCAGCGGCTTCTCCTCGACGGCGGCGAGGGTGACGGGTTGAGGCGGCGGACCGCCTTCGTGTTTTGCCTCGGGGGGCTTTTCGCAGGCCGCCAAAAACGCCAGCGCCGACAGGGTGGGTAGCAACATCAATTTCATAAAGCAAAAGAGGGATAAGTGAATTCGCAGACGGCGAAATAGTTGACTGGTCAGTTTAAGCCAAACGGCGGCTTTAAGGTCCCATGCGCGCGATCATTTGCACGCCGTCAGCCATGGCGTCGAGCACGCCCAGGTCATTGAGGATGCGCGCATGCATCATGAGGCCCTCGATGTAGGCGGAAACAATCCGCGCCCTCGCCGCCGGATCAGGAATGGGAGGAATCAGGTTCTGCGACGCGGCGTCCCGAAGAGCAGACTCAAAATAACGATGGTGCTGCGCAATGGCTTCTTTGATTTTTGTCTGCAGCGCCTCTTCCCAGGTGCTGACCTCGGCTCCCAGTGAATGCACCGGACACCCCAGCACGCGACCATGCTTTTCAAAGGCCTCCCGCTGTTCCTCGACGATTTTTCCGCACACCATCCGGAGCCGGTCAAGCGGCGCGTGGATCGGAGAAAAGATGTGATCCAATTCCTGAAGATGTTCTTTCCAGCAGGAACCCAGACCGGCGACGGCAAGTTCTGACTTCGACTCAAAGAAGTGATAGAAGCTGCCTTTTCGCACACCCGCACGTTCGCAAATGTCATCCACCGATGTGCCGCCATAAGATCCTGCCCAGATCAGTTCCACGGCGGCTTCCATCAGCTTTTCTCGAGAGTCACTGGTGCGTCCCATAAATTTACTAGCGTCCGACGAAAGCATAGTTGACCGACTGGTCAACTACTTTTTCGATTTTTCGAGCGTTGAATAGTTTTTAAACTGCTTTGCGCCCGTTCCCGTCCTGTGCCCCAGTGAAGGGATGAAACGCTATGGAGTTAAACTCAACAATGGAAAGATCATGTGGGTGCAGGCGGACTCCGTGGAATGCCGGGATGGCGCGCTGCTGTTTTTCCGGGGAGATGAGGCGCAGCGGGAAATCGTGGCCGGGTTCAGCCTTGCGCAAATAAACCACTGGGGCCTGCCGGATGCGTTCGTTCCCGAGTGAAGGGGACGTGTTGCCGGTTCAGGCGGGCACTCGGTGCCGGAGAAGACCCATCAGAAGGACGAAAGCCACGATCTCAAGGACCGGACAGGCGGTCAAAAGGGCCACACCGCCGTAGTTCCACCAAAGGAAGAGACATACCCATCCGGCGGCCGCCGTCAGTGCCGTCGCGATTCCGGCCGCTACCCTGCCGTGCGACGATTCAACCACGGGTGCATACCGGGTTGAGCGGGTTCCGGACATAATTCCCGTGGATCCCCGGCCTGCTAACGGCAAGCCTTCCTTGCAAAATGCGGATGGATTTGAAACGGTTCCTGCCGTTGAAAACGGCTGGGAGGAATTGGTCGGCCGGTTCATAGGAGCATTCTTCCTTAAAATTACGAGCCGGACAAGCAAAATATTATAAAATTCATATTTTCTCTGGCCGGACGCAGTTAAAGTTCTATGAGATACGAGGGTGATATAGGGGAAGCCTTTAGGTTTGGCAATGGCGCGTTAACGTTAATTTTTCAAAGTTGCGCCAGCCGCATCATGTGCCATTCCCAAGCATGAAACGTGCCTCTGCTTTGCTGTTGTCACTGCTGGCCCTTGGATCCCTTCGAGCCGCCTCTCCGGCCCCGGAAAATCTCGTTGTTGAGAATGTCCCTGCTTTCCCGGCGGAATTGAAGGCGGATGCCGGACGGTATTTGGAATTTCGGGCAGCCGCCTTCCAGGGCTGGCATCCGCAGCGACGGGAAATGCTCATTACCACCCGCTTCTCGGAGACCTCGCAGCTTCATCTCTTGAGGAGTCCGGGCGGCGCCCGCCGGCAACTGACCTTTCTTTCTGAGCCGGTCAGTGGCGGAGGGTATCGTCCGAAAACCGGTGAGTGCATCGTTTTCGGCCAGGACACCGGGGGCGGCGAAGCCTACCAGCTTTATCGTTATGACCCGGTCACGGGTCGCATTACACTCCTAACGGATGGCAAGTCCCGGAACATGGGGGCGGCATGGTCTCATGATGGACGCCTGCTGGCATACACTTCCACGGCCCGCAACGGTACAGACAACGACATCTGGGTTCTGGACCCTGACAAACCAGCGGGGCGTCGCATGGTTTGTGAAGTGCAGGGCGGTGGATGGGGGCTCAGCGACTGGTCTCCGGATGGATCGAAGCTTCTGCTTACCGAGTACATCTCGGCGAATGAAAGCCGGTTGTGGCTCGCGGACGTGAAGACGGGGAAACGTGAACGTCTCACTCCTGAAAAAGAGAATCCGGTTTCCCGTGAAGGTGCCACCTTCAGCAAAGACGGCAGTGAGATATTTCTCGCCAGTGATGAAGGCGGTGAGTTCAAGCAACTCATCCGCATGTCCCTCGCGGATAAAAAGATCACTCCCCTAACCAAAGATATTCCCTGGGATGTCGAGTCCATGGATCTTTCTCCGGACGGTGAAAAGATGGCCTTCACCACCAACGAAGACGGTTCGAGTGTGCTCCACATCATTGCGACAGGTGCTCAGGGAGGGAAGATCGCGGTGCCGGCGCTGCCAAAGGGAGTCATCACGGGACTGGAATGGCACGAGAACAACAAAGACCTTGGATTCAGCATGACCGGTGCGCGATCACCCGCGGATGCATGGTCGCTCGACACGTCCATTGGCAAGCTGGAACGCTGGACGGAAAGTGAAACCGGCGGCCTCGACGCTTCCACTTTCGTGGAACCGGAACTGGTGAAATTGAAGAGCTTCGATGGCGTGACGGTATCCGGCTTCCTTTACGTCCCCGATGGAAAAAAATTCCCCGGCAAGCGCCCTGTGCTCATCAACATTCATGGCGGGCCTGAGGGCCAGTCGCGCCCCATTTTTCAATCGCGCAACAACTATTATCTCAACGAACTGGGAGTGGCCGTAATGTATCCTAACGTGCGCGGGTCGGAAGGTTACGGCAAGACTTTCCTCGCCATGGATAACGGCTTCAAACGCGAGGATTCGGTGAAGGACATCAGCACCTTTCTTGATTTCATTGGGACGCACGAACGGCTCGATGCTTCCCGCGCAGCGGTCATCGGGGGCAGTTATGGCGGATACATGGTCCTTGCCTGCATGACGCACTACAATGACCGTCTTCGCTGCGGGTGTGATGTCGTCGGCATTTCCAATTTCCTGACGTTCCTTGCCAATACCTCCGGCTACCGGCGCGACCTTCGCCGTGTCGAATACGGTGACGAGCGCGATCCGAAGATGAAGGCATTTCTTGATCAAATCAGCCCTATGACGAGCGCGGCGAAAATCAAAAAGCCGCTGTTCGTCGTGCAGGGCAAGAATGATCCGCGCGTTCCTCTTTCAGAGGCCGAACAAATGGTGAAAGCCGTGCGCGCCGGCGGCACACCGGTGTGGTATTTGATGGCCACCGACGAGGGTCATGGCTTCGCCAAAAAGAAAAACGCGGACTTTATGTTCCTCAGCACGATCCTCTTCTTCAAGGAGCACCTGCTCGGGGGCGCGAAGTAATTCAATCCGATGAACCCCTGGCTTTCCCCGGGGAAGGCTTTTGGAGTTTGACTGTGATGGAGTGGACATGATCTCCGCCCGCAGCTGACGGAGATCACTGTTCAAGTTGCTTTCGCGTCACGCCGTGGCGTGCCGTCGCCGTGTCGCAGCTGCCTTCCGCGCCGAGGCGGACCGCTCGGCAGCAGGTCGGGCTGCGGAGGCGGCAGCGCCTTTTCTGCCTCCCTTGCGGGCGGGTTCGTGGTTTTCCGGCTTGCCGCGTCCTGAACCGCTTTTTTTGCCGCCTCCCGTCATTTTGTTCACTGTGGCCCAGGCCCGCCTTTCCGCTTCCTTTTCAGGAATGCCTCTTTCTTCGTATCCCTCTTCGATATGCTCGGCCTGACGCTTTTGCTTGTCAGTGTATGCTGATTTATCTCCCTGTGGCATGACAGTATCCTCCGGTTGATCGGTTGAATTTCCAAGTGGTCGCGGAAAGCCATCCTGCAAATTCCCCGCCTTTCGCAGCATGAGGGAGCCAGCGGGCAAGGAGTGGAGGCACGCTTGTCGCAAAGGCGGGCATTATGGCATCCGTACCTTTTGTTTCCAGCATTCGGCTTGTTCCGGAACTGCTTACGATTCCCACCCGCATTCGGCTGCCGGTCAATCACCGGACACGAATGACCGAGAATGCCCTCGAGTTCACGGCCGACGTTCCGGCCGCCCTTGAGGACGCTGAAAGGGAACGTGCGGATTTCCTGTACGCCATTGTCGAGGCCGGGCGCGAGCCCTGTCCCATCAAAGGGTACGCGATGGAAATCTCGGCGTGGCAGCCGAACGAATGGCTGAGGTCTCTCGACCCGCTTCATACGGGAGACAGGGAATTGGCGTATGTGAAATACACTCCACGTGTCAGGATTAACGCTTCTTCCACGGAGGCGCCCGGTCTGTTCGTGAACCCTGCAAGGTCAGTGCAGCCTGCGTGATTTTTTTGCAATCTGCATTCCGGACTTCGTGCCGGCGGACAAATCGCACTGAAGAAGCGGTGCGCTCTACAGCAACTGCCGGAGGTACGCCTTCTGCCAACCCGGAGGGAATTCCTGCTGCCTCTGCAGGATAAATGTCCAGACATGCGAAAACCCGCCCCCATGAAAACCACTCTTCAACCAAACGAACAAAAAGACCGTCCCGCCTCTCTCTACGACTACGACGAGGACTTCTGGCGCAAGCGTTTCGCATCCGAGCCGGGTACTCTGGAAGGAGATAGGTACGAGGACTTCGAACCTGCTTACCGCTATGGAGTCCTCCTGCGCGCGGAATATCAGGATTTTGATCCTAACGAAGCTGCGATCCGCGAACGCTGGGATAAAGAAAAAGGCGCTTCACGATTGGATTGGGATCGCGCGCGCGGGCCCGTAAAGGTCGCGTGGTTTCAGGACCGTGAATTTGCTGAAGCAAAACCGGAGGAGATGCTGTCTTTCGGAAGCAAGTCCTGAAGGAAGCGACGTGAGATCCCTGCATTTCTGTCATGAGCGCGAGTTCCACTCTTACCCCTCCATTCCCCGGGCAACATCTTGAAAGCCCCGGTCTTGAATCTCTTCTGGTGCCGCGGCCACTTTACAAGGCTCAGGGATACAGGGCCGCCGGTAAACTCCAAAACAAAGTGGCCCTCATCACAGGTGGAGATTCCGGAATTGGCCGGGCGGTCGCGGTGCTCTACGCAAAGGAAGGAGCGGATGTTGCCATCAACTATCTGCCCGAAGAACAGAGCGATGCGGAGGAAACGCAGCGCGCGGTGGAGGCGGAAGGGCGCATGTGTGTTCTGCTTCCGGCGGACCTGACCGAACCCGGAGCATGCGAAATGCTCGTGGCGAAAACGGTGCAGGCTTTTGAAGGAATCGACATTCTGGTCTCCAACGCGGCTCACCAAACCCGGAAGGACTCGCTCAACGAGGTCACGGATGAAGAATTCGACGCGACTTTTCAAACCAACGTTTATGCCCTCTTTCGCCTCTGCCGGGCCGCACTTCATCACCTGAAGCCAGGAGGCGCGATCATAGCTACGAGTTCGGAAACCGGAATTTTGGGATCTGCCAAATTGCCCGACTACTCTGCAACCAAGGGGGCCATCAATGCGTTTGTCAAAGCTCTCGCGCAAAATCTCATCAAGAGGCGCATCCGGGTGAATGCCGTCGCCCCCGGACCGGTATGGACGCCGCTCAATCCTTCGGACGAGGGATTGCCCCCGGAGAAGGTCGCGGAATTTGGCTCCAATTCCCCGATGGGTCGCCCCGCTCAGCCGGAGGAAATTGCCCCTGCTTATGTCTTTCTAGCCTCGGAGGCGGATTCTTCCTATATCACCGGGATCGTGTTGGAAGTCATGGGCGGCGAGACCACATGAGAGGCCGCTATCGCGTTACCGCTGCGGTCACCGCGGGGGGCAGAGACCGTTCCCCGCTCCACGGATCGGGGACAAAACTTTCGATTTCGGCAAATGGTCCGGCTTCGCGGTGACGGTGCCACGCTACGCGGATGATGGCCGGCCGCCATGCCGGATCATGTGCCCGCCGCGCAAAGACGCGCGCAGCCTCGCTGTCCGGTCGCAGGCAAAAGATCCACTCTTTATCGCCTGCCATGGGAAAGGCCGATCGCACATCCACCAGCCGGAATGCAGAAAGATCAGGTCGTTGTGCACGGGTGATCCGTTCTCCATCCGGAGCGGAGGGACAAACCTCAACGTAGAGTGTCGCGGTGCCTTCCCCGGGGTTGGCGGTGAATTTTTGAAACAGCCCTGCACTTTGCTGTGTGATGGGCCCGGCGTGGAGACGCGGACCGCTCTCTGTTTGTTCCACGACAAACATCGGGCCGTCCTGCGAGGGCGGTTTTACGACGACGAGAAAGCGGTCAGTGCCGGGCATGCGGCGCGCAGACTGCACCGCGTAACTCCCCGCTGCAGGCAGCGCGGCGAACGGGGGAAAGGGCGGAAGCGATAATCCCTCCGGCGGCGGCAACAGATGGGAGGCCGCCGCCTGCTCAGACGCTGCGCCGAGATAGCGGTCCACTTCTGCGCGCGCGAGTTCTCCTGCTTCCGCACGGCGCACCTCAATGATTTTCGTCTCGTGTGCCACGAGTTCATTCAAATTCGCCGGCAGGCCTGGCACGGCCCTGGACTCCACAGGAACCGTAAACCGCAGTGCTGCCGCAATACCCAGCGCCAGACAGATAAAGACGGAGACGATGGCGACATCGAGCCATCGCTTCCATGCCGCCCGGCGAAAGGTCCTCCGCCGCGCTGAAGGAACTTCGACAGCCGGAGGGGCTTCATCAAAAAAACCGCGATCCGCCGGGGCTGTTGGCATCCGGCCGGTCTTCGCCGGCGCTTCCGCGGGCACAGGAGCGAAAATTGCGGGAAATAAGGCGGATGGCTGCTGAGGACTTTCCACTGATTCCATCGGCTGTGGCCGCTTCCTCAGCGGCGGAGGTTTCACCAGCAACTGCGCGGCGTTCCGCGAAGGAGATACTGTATCAGGGGAATCTGACAGCGGCTCCGGACGCAGCACCGGGGGGGCCACCACTTCATTTCCGCAAAGAGGACAGGGACCGCGAATTCCTGTCAGGGCCCGTTTGACTTCAAGCCACGCCCCGCAATGGCCACAGCCGAACCGCAACACATCGGCGGAAGTCGGTGCGGGCGGCGTTGGGGTCATGCAGCGGCGGGTGCGGTCAAGGAACGGAGGACATCATGTCGTGCATGTTCCACTCTGCAAGTATGACCATCGAAATTCCTGCCTTTTCACAACGGCTTTTCGCCGGATCGCAGATATCCGGATCGGAACGCGGCTTCACCATGCAAAGACACGAATTCATCGCGAATGCGACACGCCCGCGATCCACGAAGCCCTGAAAATCGAGACGCCTAACGAACTCCCGCGCCCAGCACCGGCGAGTTCTCGCGGCTCCGGATTTCTGTTAGAGAGAGGAAATCCTTTTCCAGAGACTTCACCTTATCAGAAAGGGCCTCAAGCTTCACGACCAGCTCATTGACGGTGCCCTGAAATTTGTCGCGCTCCGCTTTGATGACCTTCTGCTGCGCCGTGAGTTCTTCGGTGCGGAGCGTGAGGGCCTTTTGTTCAGCGGACAGTGAATCGCGCTCCACCTTCAGCTTTTCCATGGCTCCCTTCTGCTCCTTGTTTTCCCCGGAAAGGGACTTAAGGCGCTCGTTGAGTTCGTTGATCTTCTTTTCCAGCGCCTCGCGGGTGCTCATCAGTTCACCCTTCTCTTTAGCCAGGGAGTTGGTCATGTCCTGCTGTGCAGTGTAGGCCTTGTTGAGTTCGTCGAGACCCTTTTGGAGTTCGGCGATCTGCGCCATGCGGGCGGCGATGGACGCGGTGAGATCCGTTTTTTCCTTCTCAAGGGCGGAGACATTCGTCTTCAACCCGGACGCGGCGGTGTTGGCCGTGGCGAGTTCCGCTTTGACCTGGGTTTCGCGGGTGGCGGCCTCGGCAAGTTGCTTTGTCTTCGTTTCCAGCGCGGCATTCAGGTCCGCTTTCACTTTTTCGAGGCTGGCCACGGTCGACTTGAGCGACTCCTCGCGTTTGATTCCGGCGGCCACATCATTTTTCAGCGACGTCTCCCGGCGGCCGGCAAGGGTGAGTTGTTCATTGAGTCCCTTTTCGCGGGTAAGGCTGGCATCGAGATCAGACCTTGTGCTGGCGAGATTCTTCTCGGTGGTGCTCAGGGTTCCCTGGAGTTTCTTGATGTCGTCCATGCGCGCCGTAAGCGTCGTGTTGAGGCTGTCACGTTCCCCACGGGTCGTCTTCAATTCGCTGGTCAACTGCGTGGCATGGGCGGTTTCCTTTTCCAGACTCACTTCCAGCGCTGCTTTCTCCTCCGAAAGCGAAGCCACATTTTTCCTGAGTTTCCCGTTCTTCGTCTTAAGGTCGATATTGCTGCCCTCCGACACGCCGAGGCACACAATTAGCAGGCCGACAGTCGCAAGAAGAATGCGACCGCTGCGGGCGGACTTTTTTTCGGTGATGTAACTGCTCATAAGATTCAGGCGGTTGAAAAGTAGATGCGCGGAGGTGGAAATCGGCCCTGGTCGGCGGCAGACCACGGACACGCTGATAGTTAAGCATGACACGTGTAGCGGCAACCACTCTTTTTCGGGACGCGGCGAAAAATCCTCATTTTTCTCTTGATTGACATCCTCCCTCGAGAGCCTCCCGGCGAGCCTGCGAGCGGGCATTCCGTGAAATGCGCGGGCGACGGAAATCGTTCAGGAGGAAATGCATCTCCGCCAGTTTCGCGATCTTGTTCTCATCGTGCCTTTCTCCCTCGGGAATACTCTGGCCGCAGGAGACGGGAAGACAAAAAATCCGCTGGTGGCGCGGAATTTCCCCGACCCGTTTGTGTTAACGGTCGGGAAGGAAATCTATGCGTGGGGCACGAACTCGCGGACCGCCCGCGTCCAGGTAATGCGGTCTGCGGACTGGATCACATGGGAGGCTCTTCCCGATGCCCTTCCTCACCTCCCCGCGTGGGCCGTGGCGGGTAAGACGTGGGCTCCGGAGGTGGCGGCAGTCCCTGAGGGCTACGTGCTCTATTTTACAGCCCATGACCGAAAGAGTGGCCGGCAGGCGGTCGGTGCAGGGTTTTCAAAATCCCCGGCCGGGCCTTTTATCGATAAGACTTCGGAGGCTCTCGTTTGCCAAACGGGAATGGGCGGGTCGATCGATGCAAGCCCGTTCACCGCAGAAGACGGTACGCGATGGCTCCTGTGGAAAAATGACGGGAATGCCGTGCAGCAAAAGACCTGGATCTGGATGCAACGCCTTTCTCCGGATGGCCTTCGCCTTGAGGGAGAGGCCGTCCGGCTGATCCAAAACGACACCGCTTGGGAGGGAAAGATGGTGGAAGCGCCGACGCTCGTAAGACGGGACGGCAGCTATTATCTCTTTTACTCGGGAGGAAACTTCGCGGATGGAACCTATGCCGTTGGTTGCGCCACGGCACCCGCGTTGAGCGGACCATGGACCAAATGCGCCGGAAATCCCATTTTGAAATCCGCCGGAATGATCTCCGGGCCCGGGCATCAGCACGTTTTTTCGGACAGCGCCGGCCAATGGTGGGTGGCTTATCACGCGTGGGACGCCGGGAAAGAGGGGCCGGGGAAGGGAAGGCGAACGTTTCGCATCGACCGGGTAGAGTTTGGAAAAGATGGAACGCCCCGGGTGATGCCGACTTTGGAGCCGCAGGCGGCTCCGGCAAAACCCCGTCCGGATTCCGCGCGCTGATCGCGATTGCGACCGGCTGGTTCACAGGGAAAAGCAGGTTGTATGTCTGTATCCCGGCTTTCCCTTCGACCGGCCACCCCGGAAGACGTGCCTCATATCCTGGCCTTTATCCGCGAACTGGCAGAGTACGAGAAACTCACCCATGAAGTCAGCGCCACGGAGGAACTGCTGCAACGCACGCTTTTCGGGCCGAAGCCGTTTGCCGAAACCCTGATCGGCTCTGTCGATGACGTTCCGGCGGGATTCGCGGTCTACTTTTACAGCTATTCGACGTTTCTCGCGCTGCCGGGGATTTACCTTGAGGATCTTTACGTGCAGCCAAAATTCCGAAAGCTGGGCCTCGGCAAAGCGCTGATCACGGAAGTGGCGCGCATTGCCGTGGAACGCGGCTGCGGCCGCTACGAGTGGTCGGTGCTCGACTGGAACACGCCCTCCATCCGATTCTACGAAAGCCTCGGCGCGGAAATGCACCGAGACTGGCGGCGCATGCGAATCAGCGGTCCCGCGCTTGAGGAAATGGCGAAAATATGTGTGCGCTGAACCGCTTCAAGGCAGGGGGATTTCGGCGCAGAAGACGGAAGCAGGGTCGCCGCGCTCTTCCAAAGTCCGGCGGATGACTCCCGCGTTCCGGATTGCCTTTTTTGGCGGCAGTTCCGTTCCATTGAACGTGACCGTTACCGGCTGGTCCAGATCCAGCATCGCATCATTGAGCAAAATGGTCACATGCTCGATGCCTTTCGCGGTGACTTTGATGTTCTGTCCGCTGCGCTCAGCCACGATCTCCTGGCCCTTTTTTGCCTCTTCCTTCGCTACCGCCAGCCAATAAAAGCGGGGATGCGTGCGGCTGGATTGACGCCAGACGACTTTTTCCGGAAGCGGGTCGCGCGTGAATTTCTCCATCCAGGGGATCGCCTCTTTGTCCTCCATGTTCATCCAATGAGGACGGCCTTCGTGGACTTTGACGAAGTGGACGTACCCTTTGGGATCATCCTTCTGCAAATCGTCGAGCTTTTTGCCCCATTCACCGGCGATTTTGTTGCGGTTGTAAGCGCCGTCCTCTCCTCCGACGTGGATGGTAAAACCGATGTTCCGCAGCCCGAGCGGGGAAGCATCGTTGGGATGCCCGGCCATCATCGAGGCGGCGGCGAGACGGTCCGCTATGCGCGGTGCAAGCTGGTACACTCCGTCTCCGCCCGCGGAATATCCCATGATGTACACTTTGTTAGGATCGACATCCTCGAACACGATCATATCCTGAATGAGGCGATCAAACAGGGTGTCGATGTGACTTTCGTGCCAGAGATTCCAGTTATCGGTCGGCGCACGGGGGGCAACGTAAATGCCGGCAGCAGGCGCGTAGCCCTGGCCGAGCCGGATTTGGTTAATCCACTGGGATTCATTCACGCGTGCAGGAGCACCGCCGCCGCCGTGCATGGAAATGAAGAGCGGCTGTCCCGAAGGCTTGTTGCCAAACTTGACGGCCTTGTACTTCATTTTTTTTCCGCCCGTTTCGAGCTCATTCGTTTTGATTTCCCCAAACTGCGGCGGTTTCCCCTCAGCGCGTGCCTTTTCCGCTGCCTTTTGCATTTCCGCGTAGAAACTGGCGGCTGACTCGGCAGGGGTATATCCCGCAGCGCGCGTGGCTTTCACCGTGGCCACGTGATCCTTCCAGAGCGCCTCTTTGATGCCGGCGACCGCGGTTTTGGAGAGGGGAGCTTTCGCGGCGTCCTCCGGAAGCACAGGCCGTTTGTCCTGAGGCTGCTTTAGCCAATCCATGATCTGCTGCACGGCCGCGGAGGAGGCATCCGGAGGAGTATCCGCCGCGAAAGCAGTTAGCGGGACCGAACAGAGAAGAAATACGGACAGGCGCAGGATATTCATGCGGCAGCTATTACGCGAAGCGGCAACGGGGCAAGGGCGAGTCCGGCGAGGCGCGAAGACTCAAGTGCTAATTTTTCAGCAAAAAATTTGAATAACTGAAAAGCTTTGTCGTATAATGTTGCCGTGAATCCCGTTGTCCCTGTAGCCGAAGAAACCCCGCCCACCCGTTGGCGGGCTTTGATTTTCAGCGGAAAGGCGTGGCTGCTGCGCGCGCATCGCTGGCTTAACGATCCGCACGGCAGGCCTGCGCCTCTTCCCTTGGGACCGCTGGAACCGAACGCGCCCCTCCTTGCTCAGTCCTGCAATCCCCTCTACGCCTCGACGACGGCGGCGGAGTTCGCCCTCCAGGCCGGAAAGGTGCAAAACCTGCGCCTTGCCGCCGCCAGCCTGCACGGGCGCGTAATGCGGGCGGGGGAGATCTTCAGCTTTTGGGCACATGTGCCGCGCCCGACTGGAAGGCGCGGCTTTGCACCAGGCCGGGAACTGCGCGAAGGATGTGTCATCCCAAGCGTGGGCGGCGGACTCTGTCAGTTGAGCAATGCTCTTTACGATGCCGCCCTGACCGCCGGATTTGAAATCCTCGAACGCCACGCTCACTCCCGCCGTCTGCCCGGCTCCATGGCAGCCCAGGGCCGCGATGCGACCATCTTCTGGAACTATGTGGACCTTCGCTTTCGCGCGCCCGTCGATTGCCAACTCGATGTCCGGCTTAACCGGCACGAGTTGAGGGTGGCCCTCCGGGCGGTGAATCGACCGGCCGGAAATGCAGCTTCGCTGCGGAAACATCAACAGCCCGCAGTTCCTGTTTTGGCAGATCACCCGGAACATGGCGCGGAAAGTTGCGAAACCTGCGGTGTCACGAGTTGTTTCCGGAACCCCGCCGCCACTTCGCTGCCTCAGGGATCCACCACCGCGTGGCTCGTCGATGCATGGTGGCCGGAACACCACGCCTGGATGAGAGAAAATCGCCGGCCCGGCGACACGCTCCTAACGCCGCTCGACCGCCGCCGCTGGAAGACCGGTCCTTACCATTGGGACAGCGGCGGATTTGCGAAAGTGAAATCCGCGCCGTGGTTTGTCCTGCGGCGCTCATTCACCTCGCGGAAGCTCGCTTCGCAGGGCGCTGCCCGCCAGCGGGCATTGCTTCGCATGGATGAAGAATTGGCGCAAATTTACGCAAAGCGCATCCCTTATACCGCCCTGCACGTGGTGGTGAGCCAGAACCTGTTGCCGTTCCTGTGGCAAAGCGGCGCGCTCGCCGGACGTACATTTGATGTGCTGATGACACGTCTTCCCCTAACAGAGTTGCAGCGGCGGCTGGATAAAGCCGCTCTTCGCTGGCCCGGAACCGAAACGCTCTCCGATTTCCGCGCGGATCCGGCCCTGTTGGAAGCCGAATCAGCGGCGCTAGCCGAGGCGCAGCATTGGGTTACCCCACATCGCGCAATCGCCGAACTCGCGGGATCGCGCGCCGTTTTGCTGGACTGGAAACTCCCTCCCGCGAAGAAGGCAGCACCACGAAAACCGGCCCGCAAAATCGTTTTCCCGGCCAGCACGCTCTCCCGCAAAGGCGCGGGGGAATTGCGTGAAGCCGCGCGGGAACTGGGAATTCCGGTGATCCTTGCAGGTCCACTGACAGAAGGTGCGGACTTTTGGAAAGGCATCACTGTCCAACCCGCAGGAGACGATTGGCTTCAGGATGCGGACGCCGTGGTATTGCCCGCGTGGGTGGAAAATCAGCCGCGTCGCCTCCTCGCCGCGCTGGCCGCTGGCGTTCCTGTGATCTGCACCGAGGCTTGCGGCCTCGCCGGGAAGGCCGGAGTGACAATTGTCAGGGAAGGCAGTGCGGAAGACATCGTGCGGGCGCTCTCGGATTTTGAGGAGTCCCATCAGACACCGCGCTTTGCCGGCGCAAACCTGGTCCCCACGCCCTGACCCGCAACCAGGTCCGGGATCTGTTGCGCGTTCCGGCCATTCGCGATAATCGTTTCAATACCGGCGTTCACGGCTTGTTCCACCGCCTTCAATTTGCTCGCCATTCCGCCCACGGAATACTCCCCTTTCTCGTTCCGGGCAAAGCCGAGCACCGCATTCATATCCGTCACCCGTTTGACAATCCGCTTCGTTTCGCCCGGTGGCATGAGGCCGTCCACACTGGTGAGGAGAATGAGCAGGCCAGCCCCTGCGAGGACGGCGACACTTGCGGAGAGGGCATCGTTGTCGCCGAACTTCAATTCCTCCGTCGCCACCGAGTCGTTCTCGTTGATGACCGGCACGATGTTTTTCCGATCCAGCAGGCTGCGCAGCGTGTTTCCGAAATTCGCCCGCCGTTCGTCATCGCGAAAATCCTCGTGCGTTACCAGCAATTGCCCCACATGCAGCCCGCAGGCGGCGAGCAGCGTTTCGTATTTATGCATCAGCCGGGTCTGCCCCACGGCTGCGCACGCCTGGAGCAAAGAAGTCTCCGCCGGACGCTTATTGAATTCCAGTACGTTCAGTCCGGCCGCGACCGCTCCGCTGGTAACCACGATCACCTCGTGCCCTTCCTGCTTCAAAATGGCAATGGCTTGAGTCAGTCGTGCAAACTGGCTTTCATCCAGCGCTGCGGTGTCCGGCCGCGTCAGAATACCGGAACCGAACTTGATGACAATGCGTTGAAAGGAAGGGGGAGTGGTGCTCATGCAGGAAATCGAAATTTCCGCCGGAAGGCCGGGGAGCGGGAAAATGGGTTGCGAAACCTGACTGTAAAGCCAAAGTGCCGCCCTTCCGACACGCCGGGCTCCCGGCGGCAGTGCGCGAATGGCTCCCGTAGTCTAACGGATAAGACACTGGTCTCCGAAGCCGGTGATTCAGGTTCGATTCCTGACGGGAGCACCAGTAAAATCGATGAGCACTTAGCCCAAGTTCGTCAGTTGCGGGGGCGCGACACCGCAAAATCAACGGGTTATGCGTTTCAGGAGGCGATTTTCTCCACTACATTTTGAATGCGTTTGGGAAGCGATGGCAGTTCAATGCCCAGGCGTTGCAGCAGGAAGG
>DASZQB010000044.1:0-103727 GCA_035550135.1 Verrucomicrobiales bacterium | reverse complement strand
CCGAAGAATTCAACCGTCTCCGCCACCACAACCCCGACCCCATGCCCGAATGGCGCGAAAAAATCCTCCATCCCATCCCTCCGTGGCTCACCATCCCGCACGATCCTCCCACTTCCCGCCCCCTCAAATCCATCATGCCCTACCGGTGCGGATCCTAACCGGCATTGATGCTTGATGCTTGATGGTTGCCTTCGGCTGTCTCCGCTGCGCTCCGGCTCTTTGGCCCTTGGCTGCTTGGTGCTTGGTGCTTCCGGCGCAGCCGGTCGCTTCCGGCGCAGCCGGCCCTCCGCTCTTTTTTCGCAATCCCCTCCCGAAAACATCTAATCCTCCGGTGAACCACCCTCTCCTTCCCCTGCCGTGAAAACCCTCACTTCGTTCCTCTCTGCGATCAGTCTAAACCTCGCCCTGCTAATGTCATTACAGGCACAGTCCTCGCCTGCGCCCGGCCGCCTGTTCGCCGACCCCGCGGGCTCGTATGGCGCATTCTGTGTTGGCCCCAGCCAAATCGTGCGCACCACCACTCAAAAGATCATCGTCCATGATCGCGCGGGGAATGAACTCTATCAAAACGACGTACACGACTGGTGGGGCAGCCTCGGCGTGGTGGCTCCGCACGGGGCGGCCCTCGGTTTCGATCCGGTGCAGCACCGCTGGATCGCTGCGGGCATCAACGACGACGGCCAGGTGATCATCGCGCTCTCTCACAAGGACGACTTTCTGGGAAAGTGGACGCCCTTCTCGTTCGGCGCGGCCACCGTGCAGGGACCGGAATACTCGGATTTGGATTATCCCGTTTATTCAAGCATCCGGCTCGGATTTGGCGGCGGCATCGTGGCGGTCTCGGTGCTGCTCGATGACTACGACGGGCGGAATGAAGACTTCGAAGAGGACGACTCCGGCTTCGCCATCGTAGCCCTGGGAGACATCGAAGGCGGCACCGGCAACAATCCGCTCACCGCGCGCCAGACGGTCATTTCGCACGAAGACTTTCCCTACGATGAAGGCCGCCCGGTGCCGGCCCGCACCTTCTCCTCCGCCAGCGGCCTCTATTTCCTCTCGCTGGAGGATGAGGGCGAAGCCGAGTACGGCTTGAGCAAGCTCTCATTCAACGGCGTCAATTTTTCTTTCTCAAAAAACTTCAGCACCTTCCATTCAGAGAGTCTCGCGTCAGACGGCGGCCGCGTGCGCGCGTGGCAGCCTAACACCACCAATCGCCTCGGCCACATGGATGAAGGAGCCATCTATATGTACCTCCAGGGCGATGTGGAAACTCCGGATCACCGCCAGATCCGCGACGTCTTCATGCGCGATGGTTTCCTGTGGGCGGTGCATGAAGGCATCGATGATGACGCGGAGGTGGTGCGCACTCACTGGCTGTGCATCAATATGAACTTCTCGCCGCGCTTCATTGCGCAGTCAGGGCGCATCGGCGGCAGCAACGGCATCTCCTGCATCGCCCCCTCCATTGCCGTGAACGCGAACATGGACGTGCTCGTGGGCTTCACTGCCGTGGGTGCGCACGATTTTCCCTCCTCGGCCTATGCCATGCGTTTCGCCGGAGACCCGGCGGGTTCCATGCGCGGCATCCGCAAGTACGTCACCGGCACCGCGGCTTACCTCAACGACACATGGTATTATCCGGATGTGACCGCATGGCCCGGACATTCCGTCACGCACGCAGATCCGGGCGACGGCACCGCGCTCTGGACGCAGCAGCTCTGCCGCGCGGAGTACGTATCCTCACAAATCGCTCAGGTCACAGGGAACGTGCCGCCCGTCATCACGCAGCATCCCCCGAACCGCACCGTGGCTCCTAACTCCAACACCTCCCTAACCGTCGCCGCCACGGGCACCGATTTGCAGTATCAGTGGTTCCTCGAAGATGAGCCGGCGGGAGGCGGCCTCAATGCCACTATCAATATCACCGGCGTGAACGCGCTGAAGGTCGGTTATTACAAATGCCGCGTGAGCAATGCCGGCGGCACCGTCTGGAGCAATGCCGCCCTGGTCAAACTCACCACGGGCAATCCCGGCGTGTTCTCCTTTGTGGATGCCTCCGGCGATCCCGTCACGGATCTGAGCTGGACCGAACCCTCGGACAATCCCCTTATCTTCCCTCCGCCTTCGGTTTTTCGCACCCTAACCGTTCGCCGCACCAACGGTTCGGACGGGCGCGTGCGCGTGGGGGTGAGTGTGCGTGGCCGTTTTGCTCCACCAGCCTTCACCGCCACGGAGGGATGGGATTTCACCGGGATCGTCACGCCCTCCCCTAACAGCATTTATTTCAACGGTCCCGGCGCGCTCGTATTCGAACAGGGGGAAACGCAAAAGACCGTCTCCGTCGCCCTCCGGCGGGAGACGATGGTCGAGCCGTCCCTGGAAACGATGGAGGCCACCATGGCCGTGGATGCCACTCTGGGCGCCGTCAGCGCCACACCGAAACTGGACATCTCTCTTCTCGACAACGACACCGCCCTCACCTTCGCCGCCGCCGTGGATTATAACATTCCATGGACGAACGACGGCAACCGCTGGAAGCCGCAAACCTCCGTCACCAGCGACGGCGTCGATGCTGTGCAGACCGACGTCACGCCGCCCGGTGGCGATCCTGCCGCCTTCAGCGCCTCCTTCCCGGATGCCGGCACCCTGGTATTTCGCTGGCGCGCTGACGGGGATGAAGGAGACAAACTCCAACTCCTGCGCACCCCCGAACGGGCAAGCGCCACCGTGGCCGCCTCCATTCCCGGCGGCACCGGCTGGCAGACCGAAGCCGTGACCATCGGTAATTCCGTCATCGGCGCCACTACCGCAGAATGGCAGTTTCTGCGCGGTGCCGGCAGCCGGAATGTGCTCGCCAGCGGCTATGTGGACCAGGTCCGTTTTCACAGCGGCACCGGCGGCGTCGTGGAATTCGAGCGGCCAGCATACTCGGTGAATGAAGGCGCAGGCACCGTCACCGTCACGATCCGCCGCATCGGCCATACCACCACAGCCGGCACCATCGGCGTCACGCTCCAAAACGGAACAGCCACCGGCGGCAGCGACTTCCAGGCGCTGAGCCTCGGCCTGCTGGTATTCGCCGCGGGAGAAACCAGCCGCACCGTCAACTTCACCATTTTCCCGGATCAACTGACAGAAACCGTGGAGAAGTTTACCGCCGTCCTTTCGCAGCAGGGCACAGGCGCCATCGGCATCGGTCCGGTGAGCACCGCCACCATCTCCATCGCCGATCAGCCCGGCGAAACCTACGCCACATGGGCCGCCACGAAATTCAATGCCGCTCAACTCGCGAACCCCGCCATCAGCGGCAAGGACGCCAATCCTGACAACGACATCCTGACAAATGTCATGGAGTACGCCTTCGACGGCGATCCCCTCTCCGCTTCGTCCGCTCCCCAGCCGCAGAGCCTCTTTGAAAAGGTGGAGGGCGAAACCATCATGCGCCACACCCTCGTCTTCGCGCGCCGCAAGCAATCGCTCGACCTGACCTATAAAGTGCAGCGCAGCAACGACCTCTCCACATGGCAGGACGGCGCCACCCTGACACCCGCAGGCACCACCAGCTTTCCTGACATTGTCCAGCTTGTCAGCGCCGTCGGCAGCCCCATCGAAACCCGCACCGTCCGCGACGGAACGCCCCTCAACGACGCCCGCCGCGCATGGCTCCGGCTGATCGTCCTGTGTCCGTGAAAAAATATCCCTTTGTATTACATTCCGTCGCCATATTCCGGACCCGGGCTCCTCTCGGCCGGCGACAGCACAGCGTTAAATTCACACGTCGCCTTCAGCAGTCGCGCAAGGCGCTGAAGACCACTTGTGTTCACTGCCATCGCAGCACTGAAGTAGCCGTCGATCAATTGATAGTGCCGCCGGTCAACAAGGCCATGCTGCGCTTCGAACGCGCGTTGAAACCGGCTGTGCCAGTCGAGCGTGAGAAAGGGTTGCAACCCTGCATCTTCCCACCGGATCCGGTAATGATAACCACTCGTTGTGCCGCCCGCTTCGAGCCATTCCGAACGAAGCGCCGGCAATTCACCCGTGGCATACGAGACGTATTTGACGAGATCGAACACCGGCGGTCCGCACATGACTCCCGCGACGGAGACCGGATCGATAAGAATGAGCCGCGGCACATTCTCCGCAGGCGCCCCCTCATGCCGCCGCCACAGAATATTCTCCAGAAAGAAATCGCCGTGCAAACGCACGGAGGGAGCGGCATCCAGAGAGGCAAGGACTTCGGTATTGCGTCGGATGCATTCAAAAGCGGCGCGCGGTCCCCGGACCGGTTCGCCGTTGAGATCAATGCTCTCCGCATGGATCAGGGCGGCGAGCGCGCTATCCTTTTCCAGTTCGGCCCACGCCTCCTCCACAACAGACGTCATGTGCGCGGCCAGCGACTCCTCCGCCTCCATCGGTTCATGCAGCCGCTCCAGCACTGCTTCGGAAAGGACATCCTGAAAGGCATCGATTTCTCTTTGCGTCAGTTCCCCGCGCTTCGCCGGTTTTCCTGCGTCTTCATGGTCCGGATAAAACGGCATCTCGTACCCCGCCTGCGCTTCATCACTCGATTTTCCTTCCCATGCGGCGAGCACCGGCGGAAAAAGGGAACGGACGTTTTCCGGCAGCGAAGTGAGGTATCGGATTTCGCGCCGCAGCGAGCGAACGCCCCACGGCCCGAATGCCGCGCCCTTGCTCTGCTTGCGCACGCGGCGCGAACCATCCGGCAATTCTATCACTTCCGTGCGGTCCCAGTAACCGTCCTTCAGCGTGGCAAGGACGCGACGATTGGCGGGCTGGCTGGCTGCGCACGGCAAGGTGTTCATTTGATACGATAGAGTCGCTGACCGCGGACGGGCCGCACGATTTTTTGCACAAAATTGCCAAACCTTCAGAGGCGTTGCGATTGCCCTCGTGAGCATCCGTTTCCCCGGGCCGCGATCCGGGCGGCGGAGCTTCCCTAACCAAAACGCCCGCAATCATGTTCCGGCTCATTCCTGTCCATTCAACGCGGCCCGTGGGGCGGCGGAAAACGGCTGGAGCGTGGTGTGCGCCACCCTCCGATTCAAAAATGAAAAAGCCTCTCCGCTCCGCAAGGCACCGCCTGGAGTCTGTGCTCCCGGCCGCTTTGCTTTCTCTCTCACTGCTGAACAGCGCGTCCGCCCAGGTCCCCGCTGCGGCTGCCGACGAACCCATCCGCGCCCGCATCGAAAACGGTGCCATGGTCGTGGACGTGGACGGCAACGGCATCGTCGAAGTTGCTCCCGGCCCCGGCGGACCATGGGTGCCGCTGCACGAAGCCATTCCTGGCGCGCGGCTCGCGGCGCCGATTCCCATCGATGCCCAGCGCCGGTTTGTCAGGCAGCGCAGGCCGGACGGAAATGTGGGAGCCGTGAGGCCGATCATTCCGGACCTTCCGGAAAAGCCGCCTCTCTTCAACAATGTGGTGGCGCGCGGATTCGATGGAAAACAGGTGGAGGTGGAAGCCGTGCTCGCACCCGGCCAGAAGGTGCCGGAACTGCTGCCGTTCTTCATCGATGATCAGGTGATCCTGCTGCGCGACGATGGCATGGAGGGCGACGCAGTTGCGAAGGACGGACGATTCCATGGCGTGCTGCCGGTGGATGCCTTGGAAATGGAACGTGCGCGCGGCATCCTCGCAGGTCTGCCGGCGGGAGCCCAGGCCCAGGATTTCGTTGGCCGCGCGGTGAAACCGGAAGGCGTGCAACCGGCGGTGGTGGTGGGAAAGCTGGATGACTTCCTCGCAGGCCGGCCCGTGCCGCTGCCGATTCCCCTTCCCATCCCGCCGGTCATCGGCCCGAACCCGACACCGCTGCCGCCACCGCCTCCGGGCATCCCTCCCATCACGCCCTGCAATCAATTGCCGACATGGCAGAAAACCCTGCTCATTACCGACCTCACTGTCGTGGAGGACCCGCTGCGCACCTTCGATCCCAGCACGGGCGCAGGAACACCGATGGGAGCATGGACCTTCGGCAAGCTCATGAGCGACATGGCTAACATGCCGCTGACCGGCATCAATCCGTCGGACTTTGCCCGCCGCTGGTTGCGCTCGTGGGAGTCGGATCAGGTCATCAATGACGATCCTGTTCCCAACAGGAAGGCGCAGATGATCGCCACCATTCTGAAAGTGTGGGAAGCGGCGAGCGGAGGTTCCGGTGCGCCGCTGGACATGGCGCGGGCTCCGTTCCGTCTGCTGGCCATCGTCAACCGTCTGGACCTACGCGGCAACGTGACCTACGGCGGCGGCATCAGCACTGACTGCTGCGAAACGCGCTGCGTGACGGGCGAGGGCCGCTTCGTGTTCGGCTTCACCGGCGACAGCAAACCCGGCAGTGGCGGCGGCGATCCCTATCCGGGTCCCGGCGGGCCGGGAGATGGAGGTGGCCAGGGCAATGCGCCAGAACGGCCATTCCTGGTGATCTTCGAATACTGCATTCCCCGCGATTCATGCCCCCGCCTTCACGCCTACGCTCAGGAATGGGCCAATCTCCAGTGCATTCCGTTCGGACCTGTCTACAACAGAGCGCTCCAGCACATCACGGATCAATTCGCCACTGCCAACGCCATGCCGCGCAACCCGAACGGCAGCGCGCTCAACCAACTGCGCACCAACGAAAATCTCCTAACGCCTCCCAACACGGTCCCGCCGACCCAGTGGGAACTGCGCGAGTTCAAAATCTTCTGCAATGACTCCGACGTCGGCTATCTGCGTCCGGTGACGGTCAAACAAACACCGCGCGAGGACGTGGACAGCACGCGGCTTCTGCAGAACTACATCACCACCACTTTCCCTGCGCCGCCCAACCACCGCGTCCCATTGGAATGGGGACTCCCGGGTGGTCAAAATCAGCCGTTCCTTGGCGGACGCGCCGTGATGCCTCCGATCAGTATCACCAGCGGATCACCGGCATGGGCGACCACCGGAGCAACCGTGCCTAACATTCTGCGCCATGACTTTGCACTCAACACCTGCAATGGCTGCCACAGCACCGAAACGAACACCGCGTTTGCCCATGTTGGCATGCGGGGAACGGGCCAGCCCGCCCCGCTTTCCGGCTTCCTCATCGGAAACGGCGCCGGCGGTCCGTTCCTTGTGAATATCCCCGGCGCTCCGGCCATGACGGTCAGCTTCTTCGATCTGCGCCGCCGGGAGAGGGACCTCATCCAGTTCCTGCTCACCCCCTGCGGTCTGGCAGTCTTCGATGCTGCCCCGCTGGATGCCGCGGCGGTTCACTAACCGATTCTGCAAACCGAATCCCCCCGCGCCGCGACAGGCCCGCCACTTCGGCGGGCCTGTTTTCGTTTGGAAAAGTGTGGGAAATTTCTTCGGTTTTGGGAACGGCTGACGGATACGTACAAAAATGACCCTTCATCCTCCACCCGACGACACGCCGCTGGCAGACGAAAGTGATGCCGCGCTTCTCAGTGCGTTCGTTCGCAGTCGGGATGATGGGGCTTTCACTATTTTGGTGCAGCGGCACTCCGGATGGGTGCAGGGTGTGGCGCAGCGGGCGCTCCAGGATGCGGAGATGGCGCGCGATGCGGCGCAGCAGGTCTTCATCCTGCTGGTGCGTAAGGCCGCCCGCATCAATCCGGAAGTGCTTGGTCCCTGGCTGCACCGAACCACTGTGCTGGAGTGCCGGAATCTGCAGCGGCGGGAGCGCGCCCGGCAGCGCTCACTCCCGGCGCTCGCACAACACATGGAGTCGATGAACAGTCTTCCGGTAAATGAAGCCCCGTGGCGCGAAGCACTGCCCGTGCTGGATGAAGCGGTGAACGATTTGCCGGAGCGTGATCGTGCGCTGATCGTGCAGCGGTTTTTCGAGCGCAGAAGCTGGCGTGAAATCGGCGCCTCGCTGGGCGGCAGCGAAGATGCGGCGCGCATGGCGCTGAGCCCTGTGCTGGACAAGCTCTCTCTCATTCTCGGGCGGCGCGGCGCTGCTGTTCCGGCCGCAGCTCTGGCCGGTCTTCTGTCATTTGCCGCGAAAAGCGAAGCCGCTGCCGGTGCGGCACTGGCGCGCGAGGCCCTAACGAATACACCGGCGGCAACTCCTTTGCGGTCAGCGGGCCTTTTCTGGGCATCGACGGCGGCTTGTCTTATCGCCGGCGTCACAGCGGGATGGCATTTCACCTCCCCACCGGCGAATGCGAGTGGCTCCGCAATCACGCCCGGAATCGCCGTTCAGACAAAAGAGATCCCGGATGCGGGAGGTGCGGCAAATCCATCTCCGTCCGGTTTCGATCTTGAGGCCGTCCTCGCGGACCTGCGCAGGCTGGAGGCCGTGGGAAATGATCCGGCGCTGCTGGTTAGACTGCGCGGTGCCTTTGAGGAAATGCCGCAGGAGGCCGCGCAGGCGGTAGTGGCCGCGCTGCGCATCCACCGGTGGGGCGATGAATCAAAAATGATAGCGGAGGCCTTCTTTCGCCGATGGGGCGCGCTGGACCCTGACGGGGCGTGGTCGCAAGTCTTCGCGCCCGATCTCCTTGGCGCGGCAACGAAAACCGTAAATGCCGTCTTTGAGGTGCTGAGCACGGACAATCCGGCACGGTTTGTCAGCATGCTCAATGACCTGCCGCAAAGCGCGCCATCGACGAGAAATGGCGGCATTTACGTAATGGGGGCTCAGACGCCGATCGATCTCGCCAGGGCGCATCTTGGGTCTCTACCGGGTGCAGTCGCCGCACCGCACATCGCGGCAATCCGCTCTCCAAAGATGAGGGGCTATGCCATCAGCATGATGAACAAAAGCACTGCGGAAGATTGTGCCGCGCTTGCTCCTCTGGCTGCGGCGCTGCCTCCGGGGGAGTTGAGCGCCATGTGGCAACTCACGGAGCGGTGGACGAGACTGGACGCCAAAGCCGCGGCGGAATGGATCAACACCCTTTCTCCAGGCTCTGCGCAGCGGAATGCGGCCATGGTGGGTCATGCCGTGACGATTTCAGAAAAGGACCCGGGCGCTGCGGGCCGGATGATCGTTGAGATCCCCTGGGTTCATCACTGGCAAATGAAGCAGGTCGCCGAACGCTGGCTGGCGGCGGATCACGAGGCGGCTGCCCATTGGCTGGAAACTGGACCGTTTGTGCCGAAAGGGAGGGCTCCAAAAATACCCGCGGCAAAAAAGGAGGGCGCACCATGAAACGGGTAAGGTGGCGCATCCTTGTTCCGGTGGCATGCCTCGCGGCAGGTTTTGCCGGCGGCTCCCTGCTGCGCCGGGGGCGGATCCCCGCGGGAAAAACCACTTCCGCCCTGGTGCCGCGTCCGGCTGCACGACCCGTGACGCGCCTTGCATCAACGGAATCTCCCGCGGTTCAGTTTGACCGATTGCAGGCGGCGAAGCCGATGACATCCGCAGCCGGCTTGAAGATCGAACAGCTCATCATGGCCATGCCGCCCGCGGAGGCCCGAAAGCGCATTTTCACCGCTCTCCTGAGCGGACCCGATTCCTTTCGCCGTTCCCTGTTATGGTATCGCGCAGCGCAGGAGGATCCCGCTTCGCTGCTGTCCGGCCTGGAGGTCATTAATAAAGACGCAGACCGGTTTGTTTTTACCGGCATCTTCCGGGCGTGGGTGCGTCGTGATCCCCAGGCGGCTGCCGCAGCCGCAAAACGCGATCCCCTTCTCCTGGAACTGTGCGCCGCGGAATGGGCGGCTTACGATCCAGCCGCCGCGGCCCGCGCCGTGGAAAGCGGAGTGCTTCCTCCGGAGCGCGTAGAAGCTATCGCTTCGGCCTGGATGGCTCGCGATCCTTCAGCAGCGCTGCGCTGGGTGGATGGAATTCGAGATCCAAAACTGATGAAGGGAAACCCGGACTTTGGCGGCGCAGCGACCGCGGTACCGGCTGAGGCGGGAAATGCCGCCGCGGAATGGCGCGCCGAGACGCGGCTTAGTCTTACCCTTGAGCGCATCAAGTCTGATCCGGCGGCGGCCTTTGCTGAGCTGGCCGCCACCGACTGGGGCCGGCCTTACTCCAGTGAAAAGAGTAATCCCAAAGCACCCTGGAACCGTCTCGACGATACTATCGGCATCGGTTTGTCCACCTTCGCGGCACTCTCGCCGGAACAGGCAGCGAAAGCGGCCGCGGCACTTCCGCAGGAACGGCTGTCGCCTTATATCGTCTCAGACATGGCCGGCGCACTTGAAGAAGCAGGCCCCGGCACCGGTCTGAAATGGGCGCTGTCACTCGCGGACGGCTCCCTCCGCGATGCCGCGCTGACGGGCTGTATCTTCCCGGTCGGAGTGCGCGGCGATCTCGAAACAGCGGTAGATATCATCAATCGCATGCAAAGTAACGAAGCGAAAGGGAATGCCGCAACGAGTATCATGAACACCTGGGCGTCGTATGATCCGGTCGGCGCGGGTGACTGGCTCACCGGGCTGCAGAAAGTCCTTCCCGCAAAAGATTGCGCCAAAGCCGTGAAGCAATTCAACGAAGAAGTGAAGCGCAATGCGCCCTCTCTCACTCGAAAGTAACGCGGCAGCACTCCACTCCTTGTTTAGCGACGGGTCTGAAAATACCGGGCGTCATGCGCCAAGCAGGAGGCGCGAGGGCTGTTCGATGCAGTCTTTAATCCTAACAAGGAAGGTGACGGCCTCTTTGCCGTCGATGAGGCGGTGATCGTAGCTCAGGGCGAGATACATCATGGGGCGGATTTCCACCTTTCCGTTCACGGCGACAGGGCGCTGCTGGATGGCGTGCATGCCGAGGATCGCGCTTTGGGGGGGATTGATGATAGGGGTGCTGAGAAGGCTGCCGTAAACGCCGCCGTTGGAGATCGTGAAGACGCCGCCCTGGAGGTCATCGATGGTGATGCGTCCGTCTTTCGCTTTTTGCGCGTAGGCCGCGATGTCCTTTTCGAGCATGGCGAAGGACTTTTTATCGCAGTCGCGAAGGACGGGAACGACGAGACCGCGATCGGTGCCGACGGCGACGCCGATGTCGTAGTAGTGGTGAGAGATGATTTCGTCGCCTTCGATGCGGCCATTGACCTGCGGGACGGACTGGAGGGCTTCGACGACGGCTTTGACGAAGAAGGACATGAAGCCGAGTTTGACGCCATGGCGGGCAGTGAAGCTTTCCTGGAGGGATTTGCGGAGGTTCATGATCTCGGTCATGTCCACCTCGTTAAAAGTGGTTAGGATGGCCGCGGTTTGCTGGGCGTTGACGAGGTGCGCGGCGATCTTGCGGCGCAGCGGAGTCATCTTCTTGCGGGACTCGCGGCCGGAGGGATCTGTCTGCGCTGCAGGAGAGGGATCGGCGGGCTTGGGGACGACAGTCAGTTCGACCTTTGGGGATGGGGCCGGGGGAGGTTCAGGAGCGGAGGGAGGAGGCTCCGGAGAGGGAGTGGGGGTGGCGACGGGTTGGTGAAGAGCGGGGACGGCGGCGGTTTCGATGGATGGGGCGCGGGAAAGGAGGGGGGAGGGCGATGCGGAGGGAGCAGGAGTGGGAGTAGAAGCAGGAGCAGGGGAGGCTGCGCCTTCGGTGATGGTGCCGATGACAGCGCCGATTTTGACTTCTTCGCCGGGCTGGGCCTGGATTTTCAGGGTGCCGGCGGCTTCGGCGGTGAGTTCAGTGGAGACTTTGTCGGTGTCGATGGTGACGAGGACATCGCCGGGTTTGACCGTGTCGCCATCGGCTTTGTGCCATGCCGAGATGACCGCGCTGGTGATGCTTTCGCCTGCGTTCGGGACTTTGATTTCAGAGGGCATGGGAAGGATGGTGGGAAAGTGAGGGTTACTGCTGGCACCCGAACGCCCGGCGCTCAAGCGGCACTGCGCAGGAATTGCAGGCGTAATAGTATGAGCCACATTCCCCAAAAAATGTTGTCTGCTTTGTCCGGGGCCGGCGGCAACATGGGTGCTATGACAGACCATGATGACATGACCCTGCTGCGGGCATGGGCGCGGGACCGCTCCGAGGCGGCCTTTCGCACCGTGGTGGAGCGGTATGCCGGGCTGGTATTCGGCGTGGCGCTGCGGCGCACGGGCGACCGGCCCATGGCGGAAGAGGCCGTGCAGAATGTCTTCACTGATCTCGCCAAAAAAGCCGCGGTGCTGGTGGAGTTGCAGCGTCCGCTCGCCGCCTGGCTTCACCGCTGTGCTGTCTACGAGTCCGCCACGCTCGTCCGCGGCGAAATCCGCCATCGTGAGAAAATGAAACGCTTCTCTTATACTCCGTCCGATGAACCAGCGCCGGACCCGTGGCGGGAAGTCCTGCCGCTGCTCGATGACGCGATCAATTCTCTCTCCGCACCGGACCGCAGTGTGCTCATGCAACACTGGTTCGAGCGCAGGACGTTTGCGGAGATAGCCGAAAAGTCCGGCGGCAATGCCGGATCCCTGCAGCGCCGCGGATTGCGGGCGCTGGACAAACTCGCGGCGGTGCTGCGCCGCCGCGGGGTGGTAGTGCCGGTCACTGTTCTTGCCGCGGGTCTCACTTCTCAACTCGCCCATGCTGCGCCCGCCGGCATGGCCGCCAGTGTTTCCGCCGCGGCTGCCCATGCTGCGCCGGCAGCGGGCGGGTTCTCGCTCTTCATTCAATACTCCCTCCATGCCATGGCTTCTGCAAAACTCACCACTGTTGCGGTCGTACTGATCTCGGCCGTCATTCCTGTTAGTGTTCAACTCGCGGCCACGCCGCCATCGTCAAGACCGGGCAGCGCGAAGGGGATCGCGGCTGCGGTTTCTCCCTCCTCTTCGTCCCCCTTACCTGCGAAAAATGGAGGTTCTGCGGAGGCGGCGGGAACCATCGATCTTGCGGCCTTGCGCCGTGCTCTGGAACAGGCGCGCAACAACGACAACAGTTCGGCGGGGCTGCGGCAACTCGCGCGGCTGATGCTGACCCTGACAAAAGATGAAATCCCCGCGGTTACGGAACTGCTGCGGGAACTGGCGCGCGGAGAGAACGGGCTCGATCTTGTAGTGGAGGCCTGTTACACGCGCTGGGCGGAATTCGATCCTGACGCAGCGTCCACCGCGGCGCTCGCCTTGCCGCCGGGCAGTTGCAAATGGGCGGCGACGCACGCCGCCTTTGAAACCTGGATGGCGGGCGATCGCTCCAAAGCGTGGACCTGGCTGCAGGCGAATGTTTCCGGCGACGAATGGTGGGCGGCTGCCGGCGGTGCGGTGCGGCGGCTCGCGGCCAGTGATCCGCAGGGAGTCCTGGCGCTTCTCGCCGATACCAAAGACCCCGATGTCAAAAGGGGGATGCCGGCATTTATCGCCGAAGCGTGGGCTCCCAAAGATCCGGAGGCGGCCCTCGCATGGGCGCTCACGGTGCCGAAAGAAGCGGGAGGCGGGAAGCTCGCGGGTAAAGTGCTGGAATACGCGGGCACTGCCGATCCGGCACGCGCGATGGGCCTTCTGAATAAACTCGACAATGCGAGCGCACAGGCTGATGCGGGCTGGAATGTGGTGTGGCCGTGGGCGCTGCGCGCGCCTGACAAGGCCTTTGAGGAGATGATGCAAAACGGCGCTACATGGCCGGATCGCATTGCCTACGGAATCGGTGACGCCATGGCGCGGCACGATGCCGGCAGGGCTGCGGAGGCTGCACACAAAATGCCTCCGGGGCCGCGGCGCGATGAGTTTGTGCAGGGCATTCTCATCGGGGTTCCTTACACTGATCCCGGCGCGGCAGTGAGTGTGATGGAACTGATATCGGACAAGGAATTGATGAGCCACGGAGGGCTTAACACGTTTGTCGAAGCGTGGGCGCGAAAGGATGCAGTGGCGGCGGCGCAGTGGATCGCCTCGCTGCCGGATGACAGTTCCCACAAAAAGGAATTTGCCGCATCGCATTTCCAGTCCCAGGCCGGGCGTTCGTATCAGGAAGTGCTGCAGAAGGGAGGTGCGAAATGAAGGCGCGTGCACTCTTCCGTTTCCTGCCCGCCTGCGCTGCGGGACTTTTGTCAGGGTGGCTGGTGTCCCGCTGGATTCCGCGCTCCGCCCAGGCCGATTCTCCCCGCAATCCTTCCACGATTCCGTCCGCTGCAGCCAAAGGTCCTAACGAAACGTGGCGCGCCCTGCTGGCGGCCCGGACGGCTTCGCTGGATGCGGACGGCAATGCGGAGCCGGTGGCGCACCTGCGCGCGCTGGACGTTGAATCAGCCCGCAGTCCCATGCGCGCCGACCTCCTGAAAGAGGACTATCTCTATTCACTGTCTGCACAGGCAATCGCGGACCTTCTCGAAAAGGGAGTGGACCTCACGGAATCGCAGCGCATGGCAGCCTTTACGCGGCTGAGCGAACTCGATCCGGCAATGGCCTTTGCTGCTGCGCTGCGCTCGGGAAAAGAACGGCGTCTGGATTTTCTCCAGAACATCGTCTGCAAGGCGTGGTTGAAAACGGATTCCGCAGCGGCGTTCAAGGCGGTGAAAGACATGCCTGCGGGAGTCGAGCGCGCGGGATGGGCATGGACGCTGGCGCAATCCTGGGCCGCGCTCGCACCGGCAGAGGCGGCACAGCATCTGAAGGAACTGGCGGCGCTCGATTCGAGCCGCGGTGACAACATGCTGCCGCAGCTTGCCTCCACGATTGTCAGTGAATGGATGGCCAAAGATTTCAATGCGGCGAAGGAGTGGGTGTCCGGTCTGAAAGATGCGGGCCTTCGCGACAAACTGGAGATAACGCTTTTGCAAAAGCAGGCGGAGAAAGATCCTGCGGGCGCAGTGGCTGCGGCTTTTCAGCGGAAGAATGTGTCCGGCATGGAGCGCGATGTCGTGAGTCTGTGGAGCCGCCTTTATCGCAAAGACGCCAACGCCGCGATGGACGCGCTGGCAAAGCTGCCTGCCAAAAACGCTCTGTGGCATCAGGCGGACAGTATGGCGTTTGAGGTTTTCATGCACCGGCCAGCCGATCTCGCAGAAAAACTCCCGGATCTCGCCAGCCGGATTCCTGCAGGTGCACAGCGGGATAAGTTCCTTGCCGGATTTGTCATGGCCGGCGCGTCGAATGACATTCCGTTCGCTCTCAAAGTTCTTCCGCTCGTCGGCGAAGGTCGCGAGCGCGAGCAGGCCGTGGGAGGCCTGACAGAACTTTGGATGCGCCAGGACCCGGTGAAGACCTCCGAATGGCTGGCCTCGCTTCCCGCGGGGAGTGATTCGCGGAATTCCGGCGTCTGCCGTTTTGCCGAAAACCTCGCGCCTGACGATCCGGAGCGCGCCGCGCAGTGGGCCGCCACGATCTCTGACAGTTACTGGCAGAAGAAGAGCGTGATGAAAACCGTGATGGAAAAATGGCAGGCCAAAGACCCTGCCGCCGCTGCCGCATGGCAGGCAAAGGTGAATGGAGGATCTCAGGACGGATAGGCAGGTGCGGAAGAGGGGCGGCGAATTTTTGAAAATTCCTGAAACGCCGCCGGGGGAATTGCGCAGCAACGGGCGAACTCACCCTCCGTTCGCTCATGAAACTGTCTTCGCCCCTCTCCCTTCTTGCCGTCCTCGCCACCGCAGGTCCGTTCCTCCCGTCCCGCGCCGCTGGCGCTTCATGGCAGACCGTCCCCGACCCGCAGCCGCCTGAGTCTCTGTTTCATATAGGTGAACCCTATCCGTGGGTTTTCTACGATGTGCACTACGGACAGCCGGGGCAGACCCAATATCCCGGGGCCTGGGGCCGACCGAATTCATGGCCGGCGGGCGCTGATGAAATTGTCAATATTCGCCACCAGGTGAATTTGACCAATGCACCCTACTATCCCGACGGCACACTGGCGTCGGAAACCTTCCCGTTCGGCACCGACGGAGGCCGGCTGACGGTTTCATCTCTCAATATGGAGGAAAATGGTGTCCTGCTCAGCGGCTTGAAATACTTCAGCTTCAAAGGCCCTTCGACATGGAGCGGGGGATACGTTGCCGGAACCGGGAGCAACCAGTTCAGCGGATTCGGTCAGGTGCACAACCAGGGGGAACTGGTGATCGCCGCGCCCGCGACGATCGGAAACAGCGGCGAGTTTCTCAATACGGACCGGATCATGATTCCCACCAAATTGCTTATGCAGATCGGGCTGTACGGCATCACGAATCAATCCGGGCTTTTACCGGATACCTCTACGGGAGAAATCACCCTGACACAGCCTGGCTCGTCGATCGCCATCGCCAACGGCAATGCCCAGGCCCCCATCATTTTCAATTATGGAATATTGCGAAAGAGCGGCGGCGGCACCTCCAGCATTCTGGTGGGACTGGAGAATTTTGCCGACTCTCTCCGGAATCGGGCCGGTACGATCGCGGTGGAATCCGGCATCCTTGTTTTGAATCCCTTCAGCCCTTCGGTGTATCACGGATTGAAAGCCGAGCTTGCGCCAGGAACGGAACTGCGGCTGTCCGGCACTCACCGCATGGGAATCGGGACCACTACTGTTACCGGAGGTGGCCTCATGAAACTTATGGCGGATGGCCTCCTCGCCGATCCGGCATCCACCGAGGGCGCCATTCTCGCTGCACCCGAAGGAAAGTTCGAATGTGCCGGCGGTGAAATGAGGGACCTCATCAATACCGGCAGCATCAATGTGACGGCACCCTCCGTGTGGCGCGCCATTACCAACAAGGGGCACGTCAGACTTCTTGCCGGTCTTCAACTCACCGGCCCGGTTTCCAATGGCACTCCCGCCAGCCACACCGCTGTCATGGACCTCGAAGACGCTGCGGGAATCGGACCGGTTACCGTCCCGCCAGCTTTCAATAATTATGCGCTGCTGCGCAAGAACGGCCCCGGTGTTAGTGTGCTGGATGCCACAACGCTGAACGTCTATGGCGCCGCCACGCCGGCCGACACTGGAGCGATCGAAGTCAGGGGCGGCATTTTGAGGCTGCCGGCTTTCGTTTATTTCATCAACGGCGGGCGTGTGCGCGTGGCGAACGGCGCGGCGATGGAACTGCGGAGCCGCATTTACATCAACGGCGGCGGCACTCTAACAGTAACTGGTTCCGGCAAGGTGCGGCATCTTCCAGGCGCGAGTCTGTTGTCGGAAACGCCTGACACACCGCCGGTTTTCAATGCCGCGCCCGGCACGTTTGAGTTTGACGGAGGTGAGGTCAACGGGCCCCTCGTCAATAACGGCGAAATCATGATCGCGACCCCGACAGGGTGGGGTTATTCGAATTTCAATTCCAACGTCATAACGAATTTTGGCACCATCCACATGCTCGCCGCTTCCGGCGGTTCGAACCATTCGCTCGTATTGGGTCCACTGGTCAGCATGGACTGCAAACCGGCGGGAATGCTTGAGTTTGACATCGCCGGACGACCGGATGCGCGCGACCAGTGGGCCCGGCTGGCCCAGAGCGGGCAATCCTATATTACTTACGGCGGAAAACTGCGCATCAACTTCGCGGCATTTGCTCCTGCAAGCGGCGACCGCTGGAGAGTCATCGATAACAACAGCGGGGCGCCTCCCAACGCCGGAGACTTCAGCGCAGTGGAGTTCACTAACGTTCCCGCCGGATTCACGCCCGTGTATGAGAAAGTGAACAATGGATTTGTCGTGGGGCTCGACGCGGCACCTGCGACCCGGGACTACGCGCAGTGGGCCGCGACGCAGAATTTTGGGACGGCGGCTGCCGCTGATTTTGCTGCCGACCCTGACGGTGACGGGTGGTCGAACGGGATGGAGTCGGCGCTTGGCACCGATCCGAAATCCGGCGGTTCGCAGCCTGCGGGCCAGGTGGTGAGCTACAACAGCGGCGGTGATCTCTTCCTTGGCCTGCAGTTCAAGCGGCCCGGCGGCCCCAATCGCCTGACAGACATTCAGTTTGCCGGGGAACGGAGCGATTCTTTGACAGGTTGGACGACCGATGGGGTGATCGTGGAATCCGGACCTCTCGACGCACAAGGCAATGAGACCATTCTTATCCGTCTGGCGGAGCCGCTGGATTACCACCACGGCGGTTTCCTGCGGCTGAAGGTGCAGAAGTGAGGGCTATGGCGCTTGCAGGACATGCCCGTGCGCTATCAAAGCCTTGCCGCCGGGAGTGAAGGTGAGCGTTTCCACCAGATTCTGCGGCAGGCCGAGGTGGATGATACCGGTTTCCAGTCCGTTCGCAGTGTTCCAAAGAATGACGGTGGATTCATCCGTGCCGGCGGCGATGCGGCTTCCGTCCGGCGAGAGCGCCACGCTCCACAGGGTACCGGCGCTGGAGGTGAATTCCCTAGCCAATTCTCCCGTGGCCACTTCCCAAAGGCGCGCTTTGCCGTCAAAGCCCGCTGTGGCGAGCCATTTGCCATCCTGCGAAAAACTCCGCGCATAGGCCCACCCGTGGCGGGCGGGAATGCTGCAAACGGTTTCGCCGGTCTCCGGCCGGATGATCCGCGCTTCGCCGGTGCGAAAGCCGAGGGCGCAAAGTTTCCCATCGCTGGAAAAGGCGGGAGCGGCTGGCCTCGGTTCATCGCCAAGCACCGTTTCCGGGCGCTGACCGAGGCGATCCAGCAGCACCGGGAGATTGGTTTCCGGCGGGCGGACCACCAGCCAGCGCCCGTCCGGTGAACAGCACTCGAATGGACCGGAGACGGGGATAACCTTTTCCACCGGCGGATCGTCAAATGTCACCCACCGCACACTCCGGGAGTCCACGCTGCGGCTGTGAAGGTAACAACCGGCGCGGGTCGGAGCCAGACCGTTGCCATTCACGTTTACTCCAGTCAGCCTCGCCGTTTGACCCCATGTGGAGAGCACGAGGCGGCCGGTTTCGCCCCCCGTCCAGCCGAACGCCGAGCCGTCGCTGGAGGACATCACTCTGGGAGGCATATCCTGTGCAGAGAGTGCCGCCGGAGTTTTCCACCATTTGACGGCCCCTCCCTGATCACCGGAAAGCACATGGGTTCCGCCGGAAGAGACCGCGAGCACACTGATCATTTTGCGATGTCCGTTGAGAACGCCGCTAACAAAACGGGATCGCACATCCATGAGCCGGATGACCTGATCGCCGGCAGTGACGATCACTTTCGCGTCCGGTGAAAAGGCCACCGCCGTGACCATACCGCGATGGACAACTTCATCGTGCGTTTCCTGGTCGAAGGGAGGCGCACGCAGAGTCAGACGACCGCTGTAATCGCCCGTCGCCAGCCATTGGCCATCGCCGGAAAAACTGAACGAGCGCAGGATGCGCTGGTGACCGATTGGAAAGTCGGACACATGGTTTCCCGAGAGGACCTCTCTTACGGCGAAACGATAGGCTTCGGTGCCTGCCGGTTCATGGAGGTATCCTTCGAGGCGCGCGCCGGCGCTGAAACAGGATTCGCGGGGAACCTCGGAAAGTTCGAAGACCGCAGAGGGGTCTCCGCGTCCCGGTGCCCAGCGCCATTGCCTGCGGCCTGCAATCAGTTCGAGCGCACCGCCGTCTGCGTGCCATGCGAGCGCCAGAGCCGCTTCCGGAAAGTGCGCGGTGAATAATGGAGTTGCCCCATTGGAAGGATCGAGAATGCGCACATCGCCGGCGGCAGTGCCCACCGCGAGCCGCCGGCTGTCCGGCGAGCAGGCAAGAGCCCGGACTTTGTCAGGAAGGGTGCAGCGCAGGACGGGAAGATCACTCTTCATTTCCCAAATTCGCAGGTTGCCGGCGCCCGCAGCGAGCCAGTGCCCATCTGGAGAAATAACGACCGCACGCACTTGACCGTCCATTTCTTCGAGGGCCGCCAGCTCGCCGCTGCGGCAGAGTTCCTTCACCAAATGCCACTCGAAGCCGCGCAGGTCCTCGCCGTCCGCGCCTGGCTGATGACGCTCCACCAGAGCAGCGGCGGGGCCGTATTTTCCCTCGGCGATGTTTTGCAGCGCCAGCCGCATGTCGGAGGCATAGAGCCGCTCCACGGCTTCGCGCCGGAGACCTTCGATGCGGCGCGCAGAAAAGACAGAGGTCAGGATAATGCCTGCCGCGAGCAGCAGCACGACCGCCAATGAACCTGCCAGAGCGGGTTTGCGGCGGCACCACTTCCACAGGCGTGCGGGAGCAGAGACGGGGCGCGCGTGAATCGGTTCGCCATTGAGGAATCGTGTCAGGTCCGCGGCCATCGCCCGGGCCGTGTCATAACGTTTTGCGGGATCGTGGTTGAGTGCTGTGAGACAAATGATTTCCAAATCGCGCGGCACGGACGGATTCAGCAGCCGCGGTGCCACCGGCTCGGCGTCCGACAACTGCCGCAGAATGGCAGTGTGGCTTTCCCCGATGAAAGGAGCGCGGCCTGTCAGCAGATGGAACAGCAGCGATCCAAGGCCATAAATGTCCACCGCGGCGCCGGCGTTGCGCGCATTTCCGCCCGCCACCTCCGGTGCCATGTAGCCGGGCGTGCCGAGCATCTGTCCTGACAAGGTGAGGCCGCTTGCGGTATCGGCCCGCTGCGCCATGCCGAAATCCGTTATCCGCGCCCGGCGCGCGTCGTCGAGCAGCACATTGGCAGGCTTGAGGTCGCGGTGAATGACGCCGTGTTCGTGAGCATGCCGCATGGCTTCCGCCGCTTCGCACACCCACTGCGCGGCTTGTCGAGCGGGTGCCGGATTCTCGCGGGTCACCTCCGCGAGGTTGGGCCCGGCAATCCACTCCATAGCATAAAAAACGCGGCCCTCACATTCGCCGCATTCGTACACCGGCACGATTCCCGGATGCCGCAGCAGTGCAGCAGCGGCGGCCTCGTGACGGAAGCGCTCCACGTCCCGCCTGTCTGCAAACAGTCCCTCGCGCATGACCTTCAACGCTACGGGGCGCGAAAGCGAAACCTGCCACGCCCGGTACACGATGCCCATGCCGCCGCGCGCGATTTCCTCCTCCAGATGATAGTCGCCGAATTCCATGCCGTCCGCGGCCGGCTCTGAAGAGGCGTCTTCACTTCCCAGCAGCGACTGCGCCAGCGACTTCCAGTGCGTAACCGGAGCGGGCTCGGCGGAGGCATCGTCGGACATGGCAAACTAACGGGCGAGCAGCCCAAGCAGATAACGCATTTCGTCTTCAAGGTCCTGCGGCGTAGCCACGGTCTGCGCAATCTCGCCCCGCAGGGCCTCGCGAAGTTTTTGCCTCATGCGATGCATGGCCGAGCGCGCCCCTCCAGCGGAGAGACCAATCCTGCTGCCCAGCGAGGCAAAATCGTCACCACCGCCCGTGAGGGCGGGCTTGAGCACGGCGAAGACGGTTTCGTTTCCTGCGCGTCGATAATCATTCTCCACCTGCGCCATGGCCTGGATCATGACCTCTTCCGCCCAGCGCCGGTCGTAGGCTTCCTCGGGTCCAATCTCCTGTTCAATTGCCGCGCGCCACTTTTCTTCTCCGCAGGCATCCTCAAGGGCAACGAAGATAAGCCCGCCGCCGCGCTTTTCCGCCTGTTCCCGCCGGCGCGCGCTAATGAGATGATTCTTGAAAGCTGCCAGGAGAAAGGCGCGGAAACGCCCCTTCTCCGGCGAGGAACGGATGAGATCGCCGCGCTCAATGAAGCTGCTCAGAAACCCCTGCACCAGATCCGGTGCCGTCTCCGGCGGCGCGCCCCACCAGCGCGCGAAGGCGTAGAGAGGACGCCAGTAGGTATGGCAAAGTTTGTCCAGTGCCGCACCCGCCTCCGCTTCGCTGCCTGTGCGCACCTGCGAAATAAGGCTCCAGCGCGTCGCGGGAAATTCCTGAATGGAGTTGGGCATGAGAGAACGGAAAGACGCATAACATAGTCTGACCCTTCCGTTCCAACCAGCTTTTTCCCCGGCCCCTTGCGGGCGCTGACTGACGCATTCCGATTCCGGGGAGCACACTTGGTGGAGTTTCTCACTGCAATCGCCCGCGGTAGAACCGCCGCGGCACGGCCGCCGGTTCCAGGAGATCAAAGGCCAGCAATCCGGTGATCAGATCAGTCGTTCCGCTTTGCAGAACGGTCCAGTCCAGGAGGTCGGTGGAAGTCTCCAGATCGCAGGCGGCTCCTCCACTGGCTTTGACGACCATGCGGACCGCGCTCTGGTTGGGGTGGGTGCAATCCGCCGGCGCGGAGGAGAAACTGACCAGTTCCAGTTCGACCGGCGGCGAAGGAATGAAATCGCTGAGGACAAGACTGGTGGCGGCAAACGTGCTGCCGGACCCGTAGTTTACCTTGAATGATCCGACGCCATTGACCGCGGCGACTCTCGCGCCGTTCGCTACATTGTCGAAGGCGCCGGTAATGGGATTGTCGGACGTCAGGAGGGTGAAGGTTTCCGTGCCATCGAGCGTCTCATTCAGCCGGAAGGAAATTCGCAGGCGAAGTTCACCGTCGAGTGCCGCGGTGCCGTTGACGTCAATGGCGTCGTAGGTGGCGCCCGCCGCGAGAGGATTCATGTCGAACTCCAGGGCCGAACTGTCGCCGGTTTGTGTCAGGTTGCCATTCACGGTCAGCACCGCGGTGCCGTCAACGCGCAGCGATCCGCTGTTTGTAAGGGCGCCGGCCGTCGTGAAGTTGCGCTCGTTCCGCAGCGTGAAGCTTCCCTGGTTGGTGACGAGCGGATTGATCGCCGCAAAGGTGGCACCGGCCCCGCTGAGTTCGATCGCGGCGGCGTTGACCGTGATCTGGCTGACACTGGCCAGCGCAATCGAATGGGCGCCAATGGCACGGAGGGTGCCGCCGGTCAGCGTTTTGGTGGCGGCGGTGTAATTGGTGAAGTTCGCCGCCGCGACACCGGTGACATTGCCGCCTCTTGCTTCGATGAGGCCGTTGTTCGTCCAGGTGCCGTTATTGAGTGTCAGGCCTCCGGCGCCATCGCCGCGCAAAATGCCGGTCGCGGTATTCGTGAACGTCGTAACCGGATCGATGATGAGCACGAGAGCCTGGTCTGCGCGCATCTCGCCGCTGTTGGTGATGTTCATGGCGTTGAGGCCAACTCCTCCCGCCCCGCGGATAAGGATGCCGTTGGAAAAGGCAGCCGCACCGCCGCCGGTAAGCCGGATGCCGTTGTTCGCGTTGTTGGTCATGATGATGCTGCCCGTGCCGGTCAGTGTTAGTCCATTCACGCCGATGGACGTCTGCGTTCCAGTGGACTCCATGAACACAGTGCCGTCGATCTCGACCATTCCCTGCCACGCAGTGCTCGCTGCATTCGGGATTCTCCCCAGTCCGGAAATGTTCACTGCGGAGACGGAGCCATTGATCCGGGAGAGACTGGCGAAGCGCATTTCACCCGTGCACGTGGCGGCCAAATAGCCGCCGCGCACCTCGGCATTACCGCCCACCACCACGAGCGAATTGTCCCCTTCGGCGCGGATGATACCGTTGGCATTTTCAAAGTTCCCGCTGCCGAGCGTTAGGGTGGAGCCGCTCAGGGCGCGCAGGGTGCCGTCGTTGGTGACCGTCGTGGAGGGATCGACCGTTATTCCCGCCGAGCCGTTCGCGGTAATCGTGGAATGGTTCACCACATCAATGAGGCCACCGCCGATTTTTCCGCCTCCGGTGATGGGAATGTTCGTCGTGAAGACATGGCCGGCGGCGCCGGCGCCGTTGATTTCATTGTTCACACTGTTGCTCATCTCCACGGCCCCGGTGCCGTTGAGTGTCAGAAAGGGTGTGACGCCGCTCTCGGCGGAAGCGGCGACTTGCAGGCGGTCCGGCCCGGTCGTCCCGCCGTCGAGAGTCAACGTGCCATCGATGATCAGAGTGCCGGCGGCATCCGGACCGGTGTTGGCGGTTGTTGGAAAACCAATGCGCACATTGCTTCCGGCGGCGATCGTCACGGGGTTGAGCGATCCGTCAAGGATGGTCGAGATTCCGTTGATATAGATCACGCCGCCATTGGTGGTCAGGAGCGTGCCTCCGCGCAGCCGTCCTGTGGAGGCGCCATTGCCTTCGAGATAAACCACCGCGCCCGGGCCGTCGGCACGGATAACACCTCCGGTGTTGTACAGTCCCAGGGGGTTGACGGTGCTTGTGCCGCCCCCGGGCACACTAACCAGCAGGGTGGCTCCGGCCGCGGCGGCGAGAGTGCCGGTGTTATGGCAGGTGAATCCGCCAAGCTTGAGTGAATTCGTGGCGGAGGTTGCCGTGATGGTGGCAGTGTTATCGACGTCGGTGTTGAGAAGCCCGGCGCCGCGGATAGCGCTGTTGTTCGTGAGGACGCACGGATTCACCGTCCCGACCCCGGTGGCCGAAATGGTGGTCGCGGGGGCATCCTCCATCAGATACGTGCCCGTACCATTGAACGTAAGATGGTCGCCGTTATTGTCGCCGAGGCGCAGCGTCATCAGGGGACCGATGTTCAAGGTGCCATTGTTGAGGATGGTGCCCGAACCGGCGAACGAACCTTCGGCCAGCGTCAATACCAGAGCCGGGTGAGGCATGACGATGGTGTCCGTCAGCAAAAGCGAATCGCCCGCGTCAATGGTCAGGCGGCCCACGGTGGAACCCTGCGTGGAGAGCGTGACCGCGGAATCGGCCGGATTGGAATTGTCGATAAACACATCGGCGTTAAGGGCGTTTGGTATGGAGCCGGGATTCCAATTGCCTGCTGTTCCCCAACTGCCGGCGCCGCCCTTCCATTCGAAAACGCTTTGGGCACGGAGGGCAGGCCCGGCGGTCGCGAAGAGAGACAGGAGCAGGCGAAGCAACCGGCGTGTGGGGTCCCCTTGTCCGCCGCGGAGGAATTGCGAAGAGTTAGTGCGTTTCATGGGATGGACGTGTTTTGTTGTTCGTTTCAAAATGGCTGCGGCTACTTTCCTTCGTTTCCGGCCGGTGGTTTCTCCTGGGCCGGCAGTTCGCTGCGGAGCTTGAGCGCTTCATCTTTGCGTCCGGCCGCCTCGTAGGAATTCGCGAGGTCGGCCACGGTCAGGAGAGTGTCGGGATGTTTTGAGCCAAGAACCTCCCGGCGGAGCGTCAGCACCTCCTCCCTCAGCTTGAGCGCTTCGTTGCGCCGGTTGTTTTGGTCCCACGAGGTTGCGAGCACCGACATCGCTTTCAAAGTGTCAGGATGTTTCGGGCCGTTGACCTTCTTTGAAAGAGTCAGCACCTCTTCAAACAGCCGGATCTCCTCTTCATGGCGGCCAGTGTCACGATAGGAGAGTGCAAGGTTTCCCATCGCTCTCAAAGTGTCAGGGTGTTCGGTGCCGTTCACCTTTTTCCTGAGCGCCAGCACTTCTTCGCGCAGCTTGAACGCCTCGTCCCGGCGTCCGGTATCGGACAGCGAAATGGCCAGACTGTGCATCGCGGTGAGTGTGTTAGGGTGCTCCGTCCCCAGTACTTTTCGGGTAAGAGTCAGCACCTCCTCCCGGAGCTTGAGAGCCTCTTCGTAGCGTTTGGTGTCCCGAAGGGAGAGCGCGAGCATCTGCATCACATCGAGCGTATCGGAATGCTCCGGTCCCTTGATCCGGCGGATGAGTGGCAGCAGTTCCTGGAACACCTTGAGCGCCTCGTCCCTGCGCCCGGCATCGCGGAGGGAAAGCGCAAGGCTGCCGATGGCATGGAGCGTATCGGAATGTTCCGGGCCTGAGGCGGCGCGGTAATAGTCGCGGACTTTTTCCTGCAACGGGATGGCCTTCAGGGGAAGACCGAGGGCGCGGTACGTTTTGCCCAGCACAGCCTGCATTTGTGCGCGGCACGCAGGCTCCGTGGTGAGGTCGAGATCGAGGTTTTTGACTGCTTTCTCGAGCTTCTCCGCGACGGTGATGGTGAGCCCGTCGCGCGCAGGATCGGGGCTTTGAAAAACGCCTGTCAGGAATTTGGTGATGGCTTCGGATTCTTCGCGGGCGGCGTGTTCGGATGCCGCTCTCGCGGTGGCCTCGTTTCTTGCCTCCACGGCGAGTTTCGCCTGCCACACGCTCACGCCGGTCGCTGCCACCAGCACCACTGCAATCACTGTCGCCACGCCCAGAGCGGTTTTGTGCCGCCGCGCGAATTTGCGGAACCTGTAACCCGCGGACGGCGGCGAAGCCAGCACTGCTTCATCATGGAGGAACCGCTGGATGTCCGCGGCGAAAGCGCTGGCGGTTTCGTACCGGCGCGTGCGATCCTTTTCGAGCGCCTTCATCACAATCCAGTCGAGGTCACCGCGCACCGTTCGGCACAGCTTCGCAGGATCGGTTTGACGGGCGGCGGCAAGGCTGATGCGTTCGACACCGGTGGCCGTGCTGATGCGCGTACTCGGCCTCGGCGGATCATCCTCGCGAATGATGCGCCGCATTTCTTCATAACCGGCGGACACAAGCGTCTTCGCATCGAAGGGCGGTTTGCCCGTGAGTAACTCGTAGAGGAGCACGCCAAGGCTGTAGATGTCTGAACGCGTATCCACGTCGATGCCGGAGAACGCCATTTGCTCCGGCGACATATAGGCCGGCGTACCGATGAATTCGCCGTGCCGGGTAAACAGCGTCTTGTCCGTCAGCGTTTGCTGTGTCGCCCTTGCGATTCCGAAATCGATGACCTTCGCCACCGCCTTGTCTGCATGCAGCGTAACCAGCACGTTGGAAGGCTTGATGTCCCGGTGGATGATGCCCTTTTGATGCGCGTGGTTGATCGCGGAACAGACATCCGCAAACAACTCAAGGCGCTCGCGAGTGCTGAGCTTCGCCTCATCGCAAAACGCCGTAACCGGCATGCCTTTCACGAGTTCCATCACAAAGAACGGACGGCCCCCTTCGGTGGCTCCGGCATCGAAAACCTTCGCGATGTTAGGATGATCCATCATCGCAAGGGCCTGACGCTCCGCCTCGAAACGCGCGATGACTTCCCGCGTATCCATGCCCGGCCGGATAATCTTGAGCGCCACGCGGCGCTTGATGGGCTCGCTCTGCTCGGCCATCCACACAGAGCCGAACCCTCCCTCGCCGATGCTCTGCAGGAGCTTGTAGCGCCCGATCACCGCTCCGGGCCTTTCCGCTTCCCGCGCCGGCCCCCCGGTTACGGTGCGGCCGGGTTCATCACTGCTAAGACCCGTGCTGAGAAATTGCTGTTCAGCCGCCACGGCACCGGCGGCGAGCAGTTCGCGCATTTTCTGCAAAAGAGCGTCATCATCTCCACAGGCATCGATCAGGAAGGCATCCCGTTCCTCCGACGACGCCCGTTGCATCGCCTGTTCGTAGAGGGCCTCCTCGCGCTGATGGGATGGACTTTTCATTAGCTCATTTGGAAAAACTCTTTTTTTGAGCGGAACGGCTCAGGAAGATGGATTTTCTTTTTCGTCCCGGGAACGGTCTGTGTTCAGACTTCCTCCTGGAGCCGTTTGATCTCCCGGAAGAGCCACGCCCTCGCAAAGCTCCACGCGCGTTTGGCGGTCGCTTCCGACAGTCCCAGAACCCTGGCCGCCTCTTCCAGCGTCAGTCCCGTGAAAAACCGCAGCTTTACCAGCTCGGCTTTGACTTCGTCCTCGACCGCAAGGTTCCCGAGCGCCTCATGAACGATGAGCAGCACTTCCGGCGTGGCTTCAGTGGCCAGATCGAGTGAACTCAGTTCGATTCGCTGGCCGCCGTCCCTTTTCTGCCGGCCTTTGCTTCGTGCGGCATCGATCAAAATCCGGCGCATGGCTTCGGCAGCCGCCCGGAAGAAGTGCGCGCGATCATTCCAGCGGACGTCATCATTCCCCGCAAGACGAAGCCAGGCTTCATGCACCAGCGCTGTGGCCTGAATAGTCTGCCCAGGCGCCTGTCCCGCCATGCGGTGTGCCGCCAGCCGCCGCAGTTCTTCATATACGACCGGCAACAATTCAGACGCCGCCACAGGATCTCCCTGATTGATCGCGTGCAGCAATTGCGTGACGTCGGGCATGGCGGAGCCCGCAAGGCGGGTCGAACGGCACCGGAAATGAGAGCCGGATGAGGAAAGGAATCAAGGCCGGGACTTTCTTAAGAGCATCATCAGGCAGCCCCCGACTCGTTAACAGCGCGTTTATGTTCCTTTTTTTCCTTGAAGGCCCCCTGTGCCCCCATACCCTCGCCCCATTATTTTATGGGAAAGCAACTGAATAAGGAAATCAAACGCCGCCGCCGCAAACAACTGCTCAAGCGCCGCAAGGAAGGCGTGCGCGCCGCCAAAGCCAATCCTGGCGCCGCCCGCAAGGCTGCCGCGGAACGCAAAGCGGCTGCTCCGAAGAAAAAGCCCGCGGTGAAGAAACCGGCAGCGAAAAAGGCAGAGCCCGCGCCGGCGGCTCCCGCTGAGGAGACGGCAGCGGAATAACCTCCCGCGAACCCGCTTATTTCTTCGTTTCGATCCTGAGCAGTTGCCGCCGCTGGTCCTCGTTGAAACTGCCCGCCATGACATAATTTTGCAGGGCGGCGGGATCGCGTTTGCGCCAAATGTCGGCAACGCGGGTGATGGCTTCCCAGCGGCGCTTTTGATCGCTGATGGACTCGGCCCACGGCATCGTTTCAGCCGGGTTTTGGCGCATCACTTCGTAGGTGTAGCGTTCGACGGGGCGGTCGAGTTGCGGGGAAGGCGGCTGCGAAGCGAGGTACTTGGCGGCGGCATTGCGGTCGTATTGGATCCAGCGGTTGTAGATCCGGTTGTAATACTCGGTTTCGCGCTGATTGGCGGGGAGGCTGTTGGCCCACTGGATCGCTTTCTCGGGATTCACGCGCGCCCATGACTCGGCAAGTTCCACGCGGGCGGGCACGAGGTTGTCTTTGGTGGTGACGTTTCGCTCCATCCATTCTTTGGCCGCAAGAGGATCGTAGCGCGCCCAGCGATCGATGATTCGGTTGGCGGCCATATCGCGCATTCTGCCGGCGGGCATTTTTTCCGCCCATGCGACGAGCTGGTCGTGATTGCCGCGCTCATAGAGGTCATCGAAGACCTGGGTATAGCCGCCGCTGTTTTCGAGATCCTTGCTGTGCTTTTCGAGAAACGCGAGGGAAGTGGCTGCATCCCCGCGGCCCAATCCTTCCCAAACAAGGTCCATGCGCTCGTCGGGCAGGTCGCCTTTGGGATTCTCTTTGGCGTATTTCCATGCGGCTTCCGGATTAGCCGCGGCCCAATGGCGCAGGGCAGTTTCGCGCATTTCATAACGCAGGAGCGGCTCGGTAATCGCAGCAGCGGCAGTCAGGGCCGCTTCTCCGTCCACGGCCGCCCATTCCTTCATGAGATTGAGCCAGGCTTGCTTGCGCTGCGGTCCGGGAGGCATGGCCTCGATGTCGAGGACCTTTGCCTTGAAATCCACAGTCCGTGACGCGACTCCATGGGCGTCCTTGCCGCCCTTTCCCGGTAGACCGGCATTCCCGTTTTCTCCCTCCGGAACAGAGCCCGGCTTTCCTGACAAAGGTCCGCCTGCACCGGTGAGAGGCCCCCTGCTGCCTGGCGTGCGGGCGGTTTCTCCGGCGGAACTTTCCGCCCGGCCTTCGGTTCCTATATAGTATGCCGCCGCCACGCTTCCGCCCCAGGCGAGGAGCAGAGCGATGCGGCGAATCCACACGGCAGGTCGTTTCATGATGGAGGTCAACGAGTTGAACAAAGAGTAAGAGAAGACGGCGCGGTGCGAATGCCGCTATCAATGCCTTGTGTCCCTGTTCGCGGAAGCCGGGGAACATTCATCTGAGCCAAATTTCTCATTTGACGGTCCCAACGGCGTAATTTACACATCAACATATCTTGATTCGTTTATACGTTTCTCTTTCCCGCCACATCCTAACCCTGCCTGTTCCGCCATGAGCACCACCGCCACTTCTTCCGCTTCTGATTACCTCGTCCGCGACATATCCCTGGCCGATTGGGGCCGGAAGGAAATCGACATCGCCGAGAAAGAAATGCCAGGCCTCATGGCCATCCGCGAACGCTATGCCGCATCGAAACCCCTGGCCGGTGTGCGCGTGACGGGCTCTCTGCACATGACCATTCAGACGGCAGTGCTGATTGAAACTCTGACCGCCCTGGGTGCCACCGTGCGCTGGGCTTCGTGTAATATTTTCTCCACCCAGGACCACGCCGCTGCTGCCATTGCCGCCGCGGGAGTTCCGGTCTTCGCATGGAAGGGCGAGACGCTGGAGGAATACTGGGACTGCACCTGGAAGGCGATCGTCAACCCCGAGGGCCTCGGTCCTCAGCTCGTGGTGGACGACGGCGGCGACGTGACCCTCTTCCTCCACAAGGGCTACGAACTCGAAGAGGGCGACAACTGGGTGAACACGCCGAGCGGTTCCCACGAGGAGAAAGTCATCAAAGACCTGCTCAAGAAGGTCCACGCCGAGACTCCCTACATCTTCCACGAACTCGTGAAGCAGTGGCAGGGCGTGTCCGAGGAAACCACCACCGGAGTGCACCGTCTCTACAAGCTCGCAGAGGCCGGCAAGCTCCTCGTGCCTGCATTCAACGTGAACGACAGCGTCACGAAGTCCAAATTCGACAACCTCTACGGCTGCCGTCACTCGCTCGTGGACGGGCTCAATCGCGCGCTCGATGTCATGATCTCCGGCAAGGTCGCCGTGGTGTGCGGCTACGGCGACGTGGGCAAAGGCAGTGCCCAGAGCCTGCGCGGTCAGGGTGCGCGCGTCATCATCACCGAGATCGATCCTATCAATGCGCTCCAGGCAGCGATGGAGGGCTTCGAGGTCACCACCATCGAGGACACACTGGGCCGCGGCGACATCTACATCACCACCACCGGCAATCGCGACGTCATCACTGTGGAGCACATGGCGAAGATGAAGGACCAGGCCTGCGTCGCCAACATCGGCCACTTCGACAATGAAATTCAGGTGGACAAACTTAACGCCTTCCCCGGCATCAAGCGGCTCAACATCAAGCCCCAACTCGACCGTTACACGTTCCCCAGCGGCAACAGCATCTACATGCTCGCCGAAGGCCGCCTTGTGAATCTCGGCTGTGCCACCGGCCACCCGAGCTTCGTCATGAGCAACAGCTTCTCCAATCAAACGCTCGCCCAGCTCGACCTCTGGAAGAACCGCGAAAACTACGCCGCCGAAGGCCCCATGGTCCGCGTCCTCCCCAAGAAGCTCGACGAAGAAGTCGCCCGCCTCCACCTTGAGAAGATCGGCGTGAAACTCACCAGGCTCACGCAGGATCAGGCCGACTACATCGGCGTGCCGGTGGACGGTCCGTATAAGGCGGAGCATTACCGGTATTGAACAGCCGCCGCAGTTCAGCGGCTTCATTCGTCCCTGGTCTGCAAGGGGAGGCCCTCCGGCATAAGCCCCGGTTTCGGGGAAATTCCCGGCATTCGAAGATTCATGTTTCCCTTCGCCCCGGAGCGTGCATCTTGGCCGCCCCCTTTCCCCGGCTCCAATCCCTCCCTCCATGATAAAAGTTGGCCTTGTCTCCCTTGGTTGTGCCAAAAATCTGATCGATTCCGAGATCATGATCGGGCACCTGCGCGAAGCGGGCATGGAGATGACACCGAATGAGCGGGAAGCGGATGTGCTGATCGTGAATACTTGTTCGTTCATCGATATGGCCAAGCGGGAGAGCATCGGCACCGTGGAGGACGCCATCGATGGCCGCTCGACCGACAAAAAACGCAGCCGGCAAAAGATCATCGTCGCGGGGTGTCTTTCCCAGCGCTTCAGCAAGGAACTGCCAGGACTCATGCCGGAAGTGGACGCCTTCATCGGGCTCGACCAGATCACCCAGGTGGCGCCCATTATCGAAGGGCTCATGGGGAAACCCAGGGCGGAGGAAGGCCCTGACAATCTGGTCACCAAACAGCCGCGCTACATTCCGGACTATGACACGCCGCGCTTTCGCCTGACCCCGCGGCACTCGGCTTACGTCAAAATCGCCGAGGGCTGCAATCACACGTGCTCCTTCTGCATCATTCCGAAAATCCGCGGACGTCACCGGAGCCGCACCCAGGAGAGCGTGGTGAAGGAAGTCGAGCAGTTGGTGAAGAGCGGCGTCCGGGAGATCAACCTCATCTCCCAGGACCTGACCTATTTCGGCATGGATAAGTGGATCGAAGCGCGGCCAAATCCCCGCAGCCCCGTGGACAGCACGCGCGGCGAATCCCTGGCCACTCTCCTGCGCGCGTTGAATGCGATCGAGGGCGACTTCTGGATTCGCCTCCTCTACACACACCCCGCGCACTGGAGCGACGAACTCATTCAAACCATCGCCGAATGCCCGCGGGTGGCCCGTTATGTGGACATCCCCCTCCAGCACATTTCCGACCGCATGCTGAAGATCATGCAGCGCGAGACCAGCGGCGACTACATTCGCGATCTCATCAAACGCATGCGCGCCGGCATCCCCGGCCTCGCTATCCGCACCACGTTCATCGTTGGCTTTCCCGGCGAAACCGAGGAGGACTTCCAGGAGCTTCTCGAGTTCATCCGCGAAACCCGTTTCGAGCGCGCCGGCGTCTTCCGCTACAGCCGCGAGGAAGGCACCAAAGCTTACAAATTCGACAATCGCGTCCACCACCGGACCATCGAAAGCCGCTGGAATCGCGCCATGCGCGAACTCCAGCTCATCGCCGAAGAACTCAACGCCGCCCAGGTCGGCAAACGCCACCGCGTTCTCGTGGAAAAACCCGGCATCGCCCGCACCGCGTGGGACGCCCCGGACATCGACGGGACCGTTTTCGTCGAAAAGAAACTCCCCGTGGGCGAATTCGCCGAAGTCACCGTGAACGACTGGCGCGGGTACGATCTGGTAGCCGCACGATAGCAGAAACGCCGCCAAACGATTTTCTCAGTTTTGGAAAGCGCGACCGCGTCCGGCAGAAAATCTTCCGTCTGCCCCTTGCATCCCGCGAACTTGCCATTAACAGTTCCGTTCCGGTTTTTCCCGGTCCTATTTGCCTCGTGGTGTAACGGTAGCACAAGAGATTTTGGTTCTCTTTGTCAAGGTTCGAATCCTTGCGAGGTAGCTCCATTGCAATCGGCTCAAAATCAACGCGTCGGACGTTTTGCGAGGCCGCCAGCAAGCTTCAGAAATACTATCTGATGTTCTTTCTTTTAGCCTTTCAACTTCTGCCGAAAGCCGTTGTCACTACATTTTGACACCTCTTTATGCGGATCGCTGGAGAGTTTTCGGGCAACTTGCGTCACTGGCCACGAAAAGATCCAAGTCCGGCAAGGCATAAAGGAAGGCGGGGCAGTGTCCCCTGCTTTGACTGGAAGTCTGGAATTTTATCCGTGAATCTTCTCTGCGCTTCGATATCTTTAGATCGCAACTGCGGGTGAGCGCGCCAAATCTTCGGGCCGCCGCTACGGCTTGAGCTTGCGTAAATCGTCTTCCGCGTGGCTCAGATTGCGAGTGACACGCTCGTAGTCCTGGCGGAAATGTCCGGGGGTGTAAATGGCTAGGGAGTTCTTAAAAGCCGCTACCGCCTCACCCAGTAGTCGCACGGCCTCCGCCCCTTTTCTCTGCCCCGCCTGAGCACTCAATGCAATCCCCATATTGCTCTGCGTCCCCGCCCAAGCCTGCGGTAACTGATCCCGCGTCCGCACCTTCAGCGCCTCACGATACGCCTCCACCGCCTCACCCAGCAGCCGCGCAACCACGCCCCCTTCGCTTTTCCCTGCCTGATTGAGTAACGCATTTCCCAAATTGTTCTGCGTCATCGCCCAAGCCCGCGGCAACAGCTCGCGCGTGAAAACTTTCAGCGCCTCGCGATACGCCGCCACCGCCTCAGCCAGTAGCCGCCCGGCCTCCGCCCCTTGGCTTTGCCCCGCCAGATCGCTCAACGCAATCCCTAAATTGTTCTGCGTTTCCGCCCACTCCTGGGCCAGATACTCGCGCGTCCGCACTTTCAGCGCCTCACGATACGCCGCTACCGCCTCACCCAGCATTCGCACAGCCTCCGCCCCTTCGCTCTTTCCCGCCAGATCGCTCAACGCATTCCCTAAATTGTTCTGCGTCGTCGCCCAATGCTGCGGCAGTTGCTCGCGCGTGTAAACCTTCAGCGCCTCTCGATAGGCTATCACCGCATCGCTCAGCCGACGCACGGCCGTCGCGCCTTCGCTCAGCGCCGCCTGATAGAGCAACGCACTCCCCAAATTGTTCTGCGTCCCTGCCCCATCCTTCGACAATCGCTCGCACGCATAAACCTTCAGCGCCTCGCGATACGCTGTCACTGCTTCGCCCAGCAGCCGCGCCGCCTCTGCTCCTTCGCTCTGCCCCGCCTGATCGCTCAAAGCGAGCCCCAAATCGTTCTGCGTCCCCGCCCAAGCCTTCGGAAACTCCTCGCGTGTGCGCACCTTGAGCACCTCGCGATACGCCTCCACTGCCTCACCCAGCAGCCGCACAGCTTCCGCCCCTTCGCTCTGCCCCGCCTGAGCGCTCAACGCGGTCCCCAAATTATTCTGCGTCCTCGCCCAAGCCTGCGGAAACCCCTCGCGTGTCTGCACTTTCAGCACCCCACGATATGCCGCCACCGCCTCACCCAACAGGCGCACGGCCTCCGCCCCCTCGCTTTGCCCCACCTGATCCTGCAGCGCAGTCGCCAAATTGTTCTGCGTCATTGCCCAGTCCTGCGGCAGATGTTCGCGAGTGTAAACCTTCAACGCCTCGCGATACGTCTCAATCGCCTCGCCCAGCAGTCGCGGGGCCTTCGCTCCTTCGCTCTGTGCCGCCTGATCCTGCAACGCAATCGCCAAATTGTTCTGGGTCATCGCCCATTCCAGCGGAAGCTGCTGGCGTGTGTAAACCTTCAACGCCTCGCGATACCTTGCCACAGCATCCAGAAGATGCTGCGTTGCTTTTGCGCCTTCTGCTAATCTGCCCAAGTCGCGATGGGCATTTCCCAATGAAACCTGAAGCTTGGCCCACTCTAGAGGCTCATCTTCTTTGGAAGTTAGAGCGAGGGCCTTTTGGTAATTATCCATCGCATCGCCGTGATGCCCCCCGGCGAGCTCTGCGCCGGCCAGTTCCCTGAGGGCATCGCGTTTGATCTCTTTCATTCTCCGCGCATCAGATTCCGTCGCCCGCAACAATTGATCAGCCAGTTCGACACGCTCTTCCGCGCCAGTCTTTGCTTGAAGAAATTTTTGTCGCAATTCGTCCACAGTCATGCCGTAATCGCGGGCCATCTCGGCGAGAACGGCAGAATCGCGCTGATCCACCTCGGAGTTTTGCGAGCTAAAGCGCGAGGCGTCCATTCGCTGGTAGAATTCCGCGATCAATTTGCTGCCGGGGGCATCGCGCTTTTGTTTATCTTCGAGCAGAGACGACAAATCGCTGAATCGTCGATCATCCCGCCGATTATCCCGCCACCGGAAAATACCGCCCCCAATCAAAATAGCAGCCACTCCAGCGACCATCACCCGCTGCCAGCGGCGGAAGCCGTGGCGCAATTCTATCAGTTCGTCTCGCAAACGCTCCACTATCAGTTCGAGTTCAGTATCTGAAGCCGGAGTGTGCAGGAAATGCCCCGCTTTTTTGAGCCGCTGACGATACTGTGACTGAAGCTGCCGACGCTCCGCCTGCCAAGCGACGGGGTCAGGACACGAAGGGTCGGAAGGCAGGTCGAGTTGATCAAGCGGCGCATCCCGCGTGCAATCTCCACCAGGAAACAGGAGCCAGACTTTCTTTCGGCGGCTTTGCGCGTAATAGAACTCAAACTGCGTATGGGAAACCCGCTCGAATTCGGCATCAACCTCCGGAGACTCGAAGCCGTAGCCTTCTCCAACGATTTGGATCAGTCCCTCACAGCTGTCAATTCTGTCACAATGACCTTGGCGCAAATCGGTCATCCCGAACCCGAAAATCTCCTGCCACAGAGGCTCGTAGCCAAGCCGACTAAGGATATTGGCCACACGCTGTCGGGTGGTTCCAAATTCTCTGCTCACACAGGAGATAAAGATGCGAGGTTTCATGGACGTTGTTCCTGAGGAGGAGTCGGAGGAATTCTACCAACACTTTCACGCACGCGCCCCATTAAGCAGCCTGACAGCGCCCTAATGCTTGGTGAAAATTGAAGGTGGATGCGTCTCGAAGATAGGGTGTTTTCGGAGGCCCTTTTCCCCTTGCCCGGACTTTCCTGCAACCCGGTCGGCACCGGTTGCGGAAAAGTGGACAAATTGTCCCCATCCCCCCACTATATATCCCCATGAAGTTCGGTCATCTCACGCTCCCGGCACTCTGCCTTGGCCTGGCAGTCCAGGTGTGTGCCCAGAGCCCGCCGAACGGTACCCAGCTTTTCCAGAATCTGCAAAAGCTGGGTACCTCATTCAATGTCAATAACCCGGCGGTCGTTTCCCTTTCGGGCAACGAAGGCCCCAAGGGGCTGGCGGCGGCGGATTTCGATGGCGATGGCCGCAATGACCTCGCGGCGGCCAACCACGATGGCACGGTGGCCATTCTTTTCGGCAGTTCGACGGGCGGGTTCGAGCCGGTCCGCTACCGGGCGGCGGGAAATCCCCGGGGACTTCGCGATGTCATCGCGGCAAATGTTCTCGGCGACCCGCGACCGGAGATCATTGCGGCGCACCCGTTTGAGGGAAAACTCTACATTTTCTCCATCTCGGGCGGCGCGGGAAGCCGGACGTTTGGCACACCGCTCGTGGTGACCACATGGCAGGGAGCGCGGGGGGTCACGGCAGGGGATTTTAATGGCGACGGGAAGATGGACCTCGCCATCGGCGGAGCCGGTGACGGCTTCAGGGAATATCGCGGCGACGGTCTCGGAGGATTCACACCCATGCCACCGGTGGCGGCAATCAGCCCGGGGCCGCCTCCGATGAACGGGTTGGAAGTCTCCTCGGCGAAACCCGTGTTCACCATGCACGCCTGGCGGAAGACAGGAGAAACGCGCGACCGGCTGGCGGTCTCCTTTGCAGGCGCGGGATACATTTGGTTCCTCGGGAGCACGGACACGGCTCCTCTGAGCGTCACCTCGGCACTGCCGCTGCTGAAGGAGGAAAGTGTTTATGATCTCACGATGGCCGGTGTTTCCGCCGAATCACGCGCCTCGGGAGAACCGGACCTGATCACGGCAGTGACATGGTCCGGAGAAGTTTTTATTCGTCAGTATATGGGGCCGGGAGGTCCCGCACCCTATAGCACCGTGCCCCAGGTGCGGCTCGCGGTGCCCGGTGCGCCCCGCGCGGTCATCGCGGCGGACGTGAATAACGACTCATGGCCGGATCTGCTGGTGGCTTCACGGGCTGGCAACTCGATTTCCGTTTATCACAACACCAGCGGCACTCTCCGGCTGGCATCTCAAACGCCGGCGGGCGACAGTCCGCGCGATGTGGTCGCAGCCGATTTTGACGGCAACGGCCGGCCCGATGCCGCCGTGATCAACCTTCACTCCAAGGACATCACGCTGCACCTCATCGACCCGGCCACCGGCTTGTTTCTGCAAAGCCCGCTGGTCAAGGCGGTAGTCGGAGGGGCGCAGTCACTCAGCATTACCAATCTCGATGGCGGGCCGCGGAGCGAACTCCTTTTCCTGACACGCGGCACCGGGGAGGCCAACATCATGAAATGGGGCGCAAACGCATGGATGCCGGCTGTGCGCTATCAAATGGGCGTGCGGCCGGAAACGCTGACCACTCCTGATATCAACGGAGATGGCCTCCCGGACTTAATGGTCGCCAGTTCCGGTGACTGGCGCACCTCCGGAGGAGTTCGTTACCGTTATCAATTGCCGGATCACACCTTCGGGCCGCTGATCACCGCGGAGGCGCCTGGCGTTCATCCTTTTTCAGCCTATGCCGCAATCTCCCGGGACTTTAATGGCGATGGCCGCATCGACTTTATCGCCAGTTCCTATTTCAATCCCGAAATGTATTTCTTCGAGGGCACCGCTTCCGGACTGGTATATCGCCGGGCGGCTTTTGTCGCTTCATGGATCCGCAGCATCGTGCCTGCCGACGTGGATCAGGACGGCGATTTCGATATTATCGCGGCGGGGTATTACGGCGATATCGCCGTAGTCGAAAATAACGGAGCCTGGTTCACCGCAGAGCAGCCGGTTTTAAGCCACCCCTACACCGGATTGCCCGTATCCGGCGTGTACGCGGTGAAAGTGCTCGACCGCAACGGGGACGGCGATCCCGACCTCACCGTGCAGGGAATCGAGTCGGTAAGCCAGTGGAACGGCGGCAGCGGAGCGTATTTCACCAATACAGGCACCACGCCTTTGCTTCCGACGCTCGGCGCGGGGGAAAGCCTTTTCGACTACGATGGCGACACCTATCCGGACACTTTTGTGATTTGCCCGTCGCAAACGACCGCGGCCTTTTTCAAAGGCAAATCCGGGGCCAACGGCCAATGGTGGAGCAGCGCGTATGTGCCCTACGCAATCCCCTCCTCCTTTGAACTGGCCACCGGCGATCTGGACAGTGACGGTCGGCTCGATCTCGCCGGAGCCGGCGATTATCTTTGGGCCGCCGTCAGCGGTTCTCCCGCACCTCCGCCGGTGGCGACACCCAGTCCCTCCTCCGTGCCGGACATCGCGGGGGTGACCATCAACGAAGTGCTGGCCAGCGCGGATGAATTCATTGCGCCTGGCTCGAACAAGGCGGTGGATTGCGTGGAGATCTTCAACGGGACCGGTGCAGCGGTGGATCTCACCAACTGGGTGCTGCGCATCGCGCCAAAACCCGGGCAGGAACCGAAATCGGATTTCATCTTCCCCTCCGCCACGGTGCCTCCAAACGGCATCGTGGTGGTCTTTTGCACCGAGAAAACCGAAGCATGGCACGCGCCTTTCAAACTTCCCGCGGAGGGCGGCACGTTGCTTCTGCTGAAGCCGGACAGTGTCGAATCCGATTCGGTGACCTATCCTCCGCAGCGAACGGACATTTCCTACGCCCGCATTTTCGACGGCTCCCGGAATTTCGTCTTCAATCCGTTTCCCGGCATCGGCAGCACCAATTTTGACAACGGCAACGTAGAGCCGAAACTCGAATTCAAAGGCGTGGATGCGGCACTGCTCCAGAGCGGCATCTGGCGTTTTCGCGCGGATGCATGGGATGACAGCGGCATGCAGTCCATGAGCATTCAGTGGCGGATCGTCTCAGGCGGCACGGGAGGAACCGGCGGGAACTCCGGCATCGTTCCGCTTTATGACGACGGCCGGCATGATGACCACGCGGCGCTCGACGGAATCTACGCGGGTGACTTGAATGTTGTCATTCCGCCGGGAACCGTGGTGGAATTTTATCTCCGGGGAACGGACCGCCAGTGGCAGAGTTCCACTTTGCCTGAAGGACCGGAGTTTACCGCGCCGGGGCAGACCATTCAAAACTACAGCCTTAGTTTGCCGGAATCGCCGTTGGGATGGGAGATTTCTGAAGTCGTTTCCAAGAATCTCACGGGGTTCGCGGATGAAACCGGAGCCGGTTTTCCGGACTGGGCAGAAATCCGGTACACAGGCCCCATTCCTGCGATCGTGGAAAACCTCTATCTTGCCGATTCCCTTTTTGATCTCAATCCGGAAAAACTCTACGACGTTTCCCGTCTCGGTACCTCCGTGACACCAGGAACAGCGAAGGTGGTAATTCTCGACGGCACCATCGACAGCGGCGCGAATCCGAATCACGGTCCGTTCAGCCTCGACAACGAGGGCGACAGCATCTTTCTCATTCGCCGCCTCCCCTCGGGTGCCACCGAACTGGTGGACAGTGTCAAGATACCGCCGCTGCCGGCCGACCGGGCGTGGGCGCGCATGGGCGTGCAGGGACCGTTCGTGGAGACGTCGCCCACTCCTTACGCGGCGAACGCTCCTGCTGAAGGAGCCCTGTTTTTCGTGCCAAACGGCGCGGGCACGGATGTGGTAGTGGCCTTTTCCGGCGCGGGCCGCATCGAAGCCTCTTCGAGCCCCGGAACATGGGCCACTGCGCTGCCCCCTGTGCCGGACACCGGTTTCGAGCACTCGCTGCGTGAGCCCGTTCAACCCAGACGCTTTTTCCGCATTCGTTGAGCCCATGCCGCCGATGCCCCTCCATGACGATTTGACGGACGGAGTCGCTCTCCCCCCTGGCGACACCGCTTCGCCGGCGCCCGCCCCGCTGCCGTCCTCCCTGTTGGCGGCGCGGGGCGATGCGCCCGCGGAGGCCGCGCTCATCGCCCGGATGGCGCAGGGAGATCATGCGGCGCTGGATGCTCTTTATGCCCTCTACAGCGACGCGCTTTATTCACTGGCCGTGCGCATGACAGGCGAGCCACGTGATGCCGAGGAGGTTCTCCAGGACTCGTTCGTCAGAATGTGGAAACGCGCGCCCGCTTTCGATTCATCCAAGTCCCGCCCGTTCACATGGGCGGTCATGATCACCCGTTCGCACGCGATCGACCGCCTTCGCCGTGGAAAGGTGCGCCGCCGCACGCTGGATTCTCTGCACGGAGAGACAGGCAGCCGTCCTACGGCGCATTCCGATGAAGGCCTGCGCGAAATCCTCTTCCACGAAACCGTGAGCCGGATTCGGCGCGGCATGGAACGGCTTACCGACAACGAACGCCGCTGCGTGGAGGCCGCCATTTTCGACGCCGCCGGCAGCAACGAACTCGCCGCTCTTCTCAACGTGCCAACCGGCACCGCCAAGTCATGGCTGCACCGCGGCCTGACCAAACTTCGAACCTGGATGAATCATGAAAGCGCCTGACACCCCCCCGTCGCCGCCGGACGAATTCGCCGCCCTGAGCAGTGCTCTCGGCTGGGACGAATCCACCGTCATTACCGACCGTCATCGCATGGAGGCTGACCTGCTGCAGGAAGGCATCGCTGCCGCTGCCCTCGTGGCCCCCCAACATCGCGCTCCGGCCCGCTGCCTGACAGCGATCCAGTCTCTCACCGCCGTTCCCCGCCTGAATGGCCATGCTACAGCCCTTATAAACGGGGCACACACTTCCTCTGAGTCACAGAACACCAGCCCAGGACTTTCCGTAGTTCGGAAAACCACCGCATCCCGCTCCCCGCGCCGTTTTGTCGCTATCGCGGGATGGGGAGTGGCCGCCGGTCTTGCCATTCTGGCCGGCTGGCAGACAGTCCGGGTAGTCCGCCTCAATGGAGAGCTCACCGAAATCAAGGTAAATCAAGGTAAATCAAGCCTGGATAAAAAGAGCCCGGCCACTGCGGGCACCTCCGATGACCAGCGCGGAGTCGCAGGACACAGCGATGGCTGGAATGCTGCCGAATCGCCGGTCACCCCCGGCCGTGGCGGCAAACCGCGTGTCCGCAGCATGGCTTACGAGTCCATAGTGGTCCCTGACCGCCCGGAACTGGAACGGAAACTCAAGGAACTGCAGCGCGTCGAAGAATCACGCTACCAGCCCGCGCCCGGTCTGGCCAGGACCGTTGTCATGGAATTGCGCAAACCCGGTTCCAAAGCCACCACTCCCGAACGCACGGTCATGCTTTCAGAGGAGGTCGCCGGGTTGATTGCTGCCGGCATGGACAAGTCGGCTCCGTCCTCAGACAAACCACCGGTGCAGTTCTCCAGCACCGACAAGGACCGCCCCGCCGACGATCTGACCATCAAAGAGGGTCTGCCGAATTTCTCCGGCTTCACATTGCAGGAGGGTGTCACCCTCTACCACGAGAACTTCCCCGCGGACTCGTGGCAGGAGTGGTCAGGCTTGCACCTTCTGAAGAACGGGAACTTCTACGACGAACTCAACGATATTCTCTGGAAGCCAATACCAGGTGAAGGCCGCCGTTATGCTGGATCGAAATCGCAGGAGCCCATTATTCTCGAGGAACAGGCGGAACCCCGCACCACTCCCGCCCCGGCGCAGCCCGCCGCGCCTGCGGAACCACCCGCTGCCAATGCGGCAGACCAGGGACCGCTGATCTGGAGCATCTATGATGAGAGCCGTGGCGAGGGCCGGTTTGTCGTGAACAATCTTCCGCCCGCGCCGGAGGGAAAAGCCTATCAGGTTTGGTTTGAAGACGTGCGCAGCACCACCCCCATCACTGCCGGACTGCTGCCGCCGCTGGACAATGGCGCGGGACAGGTCGGCTTCAGTCTCACTCCCGGCATTTCTCCTGTCGGATATCGCATCACCGTGGAGCCCGCCGCCGGCTCGGCCCAGCCACTCGGCCCCGTCATTCTCACTGGACCATAATCTTTACCTGACAAAATCGGGGTTCCGCCCCTTGTGAACCTAACAACCAACGCAGGACGGATTCGCCTGCTGTACGCATCGCGTGCGGCACTGCCGCTGCATTGGCTGTTTTGCATTGCGGGAAGTCTGCGCGCATCCCCGCCGGTCATCCTTTTCCAGCCGGTGGAACAGCGCGCGGTGAGCGGGGGACGCACCGAAATGGGTGTGAGCGCGCAGAACGCGCCTGGAGAGAACGGCCCGTTGACCTTCCAATGGCTGCGCAACGGCCAGCCGGTTCCGGGTGCGGTAAACCGTCTTCTTGTTTTTTCCCCTGTCAGGGCGCAGGACGCGGGGATGTATCAGGTGGTGGTGCGCAGCGGCGACGGGGAAACATGGAGCCGTTCCGCCAACGTGCATGTCATCGGCGAACCGCCGGCGCCAGGCACGCTGGATACAAATTTCGCTGCGGCGAGGATCGAGACGTCCGGCGGCGGACGGGCGACTGTGTATGCCATCGCGCCTGCTGCGGATGGAGGCATCCTTATTGGCGGTGACTTTACTCTCGTCGGCGGTGTTTCCCGGCCGGGACTCGCAAGGCTCACCGCGTCCGGCGAGCTGGATGCGAACTTTACACTCAAGGGCCTGCCGACTAATCCGGTTGTGCGCTGTCTGGCGGCGGTGCCCGGAGGGTGGCTGGCGGGCGGCATGGGATTCACCGTGCGCAGGCCATGGCTGGCCTTCATTCCGGCGGACGGAGGATCGGTGGTCAACATGGAGAACGGCTGGAGTTTCAACGCCACCGCCGGTCAGGAGGTTCGGGCGCTGCTTCCGCTGCCGGACGGACGCGTGCTGGCCGGAGGCACCTTCACGGCCACCACCGCCGGCTACACCGCCACGAGACTGCTCAGGCTTAAAGCCGACCGCAAATTGGACACCACTCTTCCTGCCGCCAATTGGAACGCAGGGGTGCTGGCCCTCGCCCGAACCGCTCCCGGAAACATCCTTGCGGGCGGTTCTTTTTCATCTCCCCGGCGCTGTCTGGCTCAACTCCTGGCGGATGGGACACTTGATCCCGCTTTCACCGTGCCCTCCGCCGGATGGTCGGCTGTCGCGGAGATCAGCGCGCTGGCGGTGCAAAGCAGCGGGCGTATTATTGCCGGAGGGAAATTCTCTTTCGCCCCTCCCAAAGGTTCCTTTACCCGCTCTGCCATCACCGCTTTCCAGCCTGACGGCACACCGGATCTCGAGTTCGCCGCGCGCCCCAACACAGACGGCAAAGCGGAAATCCGTGCCCTTCTCACCGACGGTCCTAACGACATCCTGATTGCCGGAAGATTCACGGATCTTACGGACGCGGACGATGAGGGAAACACCTTCAAGACGCCTTGGGCCGGTGTGGCTCGCCTCGACCAGGACGGCCGGCCCTCCGATCCGCAGCGCAGTGCCGCGTGGGACGACCGCACCGTATGGTCGCTTGCCCTGACAAGTGTTGCCGGTCAGCCGCGGCGGATACTGGCCGGAGGAGATTTTTCATGGCCTGCCGTGCGGCTCACCGCTCTGCGTGCGGATGCGCCGCCGGACTCCGCTCCTGTCATTGCGGAGGATCCCGTTCCCGTCTCCGCGGTGCTTCGCGCCGGCGATCCGCTGCGCCTCAGCACGGCTGCCACGGCATGGCCCGCGCCAGCCTTCCAATGGCTCCGCAACGGCGAACCCGTCCCCGGCGCGACAACCGCCGAGCTTTTTGTGCCCGCCGCGCAGCCGCTTCACGATGGCCGGTATGCGGTGCGCATCACTAACGCTTTGGGCACGGCGACCAGCGCGCCGGTGGAGGTATCCGTTTACTTTTCTCCGCCTGGTTTTGCGCCTCTCGCGGCGGGTGTTTCGTCCACACCGTTGAGTATTCCGCAATTTACAAGCAACTTCAGTCCGGTGCAAATCACTGCGCCGTTTGCCGCTGCCCGCATTGCCGTCGCCCTGCGCCTTACCCACAGGGACACTAACGATATTTCCGCCACTCTCATCGCGCCAGGCGGTCAACGCGCCAAACTGTTTACCAAACCGGATCCCAGCGGCCGTGACTTCGATCAGACCGTCTTCGATGACACTTCGACGCTGCAGTTGGAAAACTCCCTGCCTCCCTTCCGCGGCACCTATCAAACCGGAGGTGCGCTCAACGGCCTGCGTTCACTGCCCGCCACCGGTCAATGGTTTTTGGAAATCGAAAACGGCGGCGGACAGACCGCCGTCCTGGAGTCCTGGCAACTCGTAATCGAAGGCACGCCTGAGCCTGTGACTTACGACACCTGGCGCACCAGTGCGCTCGCCGGATTGCCGAAAAGCGCGCCGGAGGAGGACGCCGACGGCGACGGGATCAGCAACGCCCAGGAATGGCTCTTCGGTCCCGCTCCCTGCGATCCCGGCAGCGCCACTGGCGGCATTCATGCTCTCACGCTCACGCCGGACGGCGACTGCCTGCTCCAATGGCAGGGATGGCAGTCAGCGGCCTACCAACTTGAGTGGAGCATTGATCTCCGCACCTGGCACCGCGCCACCGAAGGTATTGACTACGCGACCCTTTGGACGTCCCGCACTGAACCGTCGCGCACGGAACGGGCGGTCCGCCTAACGAATCCCGGGACGGCGGCGTTTTGGCGGCTTCGCGGCGGGTAAGCGGGCGCCGACCGGCTGGGGCCGCAGATTGAACTCGCGCTTCATTCCGGACTGACTGGCCTGATAGACCGTCCCGCTTTCGACATCGAGACAGGAAAGGAATCCGCGGCCATAAGCCCACGTGTCGAGGCAGATGGTATGGCCCAGGTTCCATGGCCGTCCGCTGTCCTGGGCCGTGTGCCCGCAAATGACCGTCTTGCCGGAGACGTGGGGCTTCTGATTGATTGTTAGGAACTCCCAGAAAAGCATGAGATCGGGCTGCTCGCTCATGGGCATCTCCGGCCAGAGGCTGGCATGAACGAAGATATGCGTGTCCGTTTCGAAGTAGTCCAGGCACTGGTGTTCGATGAATTGCCAATGCTCCGCCGGCACGTCATCGAGCGACGGGTTGGGCTTTTGAGGAGCATACGACACCAGCGTCTGCTCGCCTCCATGTCCGCGCCACGTCGGCTCATATTCCGGGTCCTGACGGGATGCGATCATCATGACTTCGTGATTCCCCTTCAGGGGCACAAGCGTGCAGAACGAATTAATCTGTAAAAGCCGCTCGATGACCGTCTTTGAGTCCGGTCCGCGGTCCACATAATCGCCGAGGGTAATGAGAGTATCGCTTTTTTGCAGACGGACCATTCCCAGGACATGGTCCAAAGCGGTGGAGCATCCGTGAATATCGCCAATAACGAGGGTTCGCATCGAAGAGGGGACAGTGATTTGGTTGGGAGGGAATACAACCGTCTAGCCTCCCTGCACAGGGGGCATGATGGCAACTTCAGCCCCGGGGGGAATGACTTCGTCGCGCCGGGCGTAGGCCAGATTCACGGCGATCAGGAGACTGGCATCCCGCTCGCGGAGAGCGGGCCAGCGCCCTGACAGCACCTCCAGCAAATGCTGCACGGTGGAAGCCTCGGGAAGGGGCAGGTCCAGTGAGTTGGTTCCGACAAGATCCACGAGAGGACCGAAAAAAAGGACGCGCACACTCATCGTTGGCTAGGAGCGCGCCGCGCGGCGTTTGAAGAATGCATGCAGTGCGGGCTGATAGTTCATGCCCGTGTGAATATCGATCTTGTCCACAGAGGCGTTCTTAAACGTCTGATTCAGCTTGTCTTTCCACTGGCTCCGCAGGCGCTGGTATTCATTGCGCACACGGGCCGACCCCGTGTTCACATCCAGCATTTGATCGGTCTCAGGATCGATCAGGCGAATCCAGCCGGCATCGGGAAGTTCATCCTCGGCCGCATCACTGATCTGCACCGCCACCACATCATGCCGCACGGACGCCACGCCAAGAGCGCGGGAAAAGTCGCCGGCAATGAAGTCGCTGATCAGGATCACGAGACTGCGGCGGGGAAGCAAACTGGTTAATTTGTCCAGTGCCATACTCACGTCCGTGCCGCGTCCCTTCGGCTGGCAGTAAAGGATTTCCCGGATGATCCGCAGGCAGTGCGTGCTGCCCTTTCGCGGCGCGAGGAAAAGCTCCGCGTCATCTGAGAACAACAACAGCCCCACTTTGTCCTGATTGTGGATGGCGCTGAAAGCGAAAAGCGCTGCCATCTCCGCGGCCAGTTCGCGTTTGGATTGATCCCGTCCGCCAAAGTTCTTCGAGGCGCTCACGTCCACCGCCAGAAACACCGTCAGTTCACGCTCCTCCACGAACTTCTTGATGTAGGGAAATCCCATCCGCGCGGTAACGTTCCAGTCGATGCTCCGCACCTCGTCTCCCGGCGCATACTCGCGGAAATCGTCGAAATCGATCCCCTGCCCTTTGAACACCGAATGGTACTCGCCGCCCACAGCGGCTTTTACAATGCCGCGGGTGATGAGTTCAATCTTGCGCACCTTCTTAAGGATTTCGCCCAGCGTGTCTGCCATGAGGTAGGAAGTAGTAGGAAAAGGATGCTTCGCCTTCCCGCGGCAAAAAGAAAAGCCGTTTTAAGGCGGGTGTAAGAAAATTCCTGATACGCAGTAGGGCATTCACCGATTAACCATGTTAGGGGTGAGTAATTTTCACAAATTGAGACTTGCGAGTGATTGATAAATACCATAAATACTGTAATAGTTTCTTTTCTTTTTTCACCTGCGCTCACTACGCTTCATGAAGTGTCCCTTTTTTGTGCTGGGTTTAGGACTCTCCTGCATTCCAGCCTTAGCCGAACCACCCATTCCCCCTCCGCCGCCTCCCATGGAACCGGTATCCGATCCGGATGCCCCTGTGATGCCGCAACCCCGCACCACGCTTTGGTCGATCGGCAACCCGACGGACCAGGAACAACTTTACCTTGAGCTTATCAACCGGGCCCGTGCCAATCCGGCGGCGGAAGGGGCGCGATTGGCAACTCTTGCCGATCCGGATGTCCAGGCATCCTACAGTTACTTCCACGTCAACCTTTCCATGATGCAGGCGGAAATGAGCGCCCTTCCGGTGGCACCGCCCCTGGCCATGAACGCCAAACTCCTCGCCTCAGCCCGCGGACATTCGGACGACCAGTTCACAAACCAGTTTCAGGGTCACGAGGGAACGAACGGCAGCACAATCGGACAACGCCTCACCGCCGCGGGTTATTCGGCGACTTATTATGCCGAGAATGTGTACGCCTATTCCAAAAATACCGGTTTCGGCCATGCGGGGTTTGAGGTGGACTGGGGCAGCGGTTCCGGCGGGATGCAGGACCCGCGGGGGCACCGGCAGATTTCCCACGCGGGTTTTCGCGAAGTGGGGATCGGAATTCGGGAGGGAACGAACGGCTCCTTCGGACCGCAGGTGGTGACTCAGGACTACGGCTACGCTGCGGGCGGCACGCCGTTTGTTACCGGCACGGCTTACTACGATTTCAACGGAAACAACTTCTATGATCCGGGGGAGGGACTGGGCGGAGTGACGGTAAATGTGGAAGGTTCCGCCTTTCACGGGGTGACGGCATCCTCGGGAGGATATGCCGTTCCGGTACCGGCCGGGGCCGCCACCCGGCTTGTGACCTTCACCGGCCTGGGATTTAATACGACCGCCACCGCCACTCTCACCGGAAGCAACAATACAAGGGTGGATTTGAAACCCGTTTACTCGCCGCCTCTGGTTACAGGCGCCACCAATCCGGTCGTGGCTCTCCCGGCCAGCTATCAGATTTCCGCGATGGGCGGGGCTTCCTCTTACGATTGGCGGGCCATGCGCCCCACGCCGGCATCCGCGGACAACGCCAACGATCTAAGCCGGGTAAATACCGTCACCTCCAACTACACGGTGCTTTCCACCGCCGTAAAACAGGAAGGCACCGGCTCCTATCACCTCGCGCAGCCCGGCGGGAAAAACGAGGTCATCGTTTATAAATCCACCCTGCACGGGGGTTCGGCGCCTTCGATGCAATTTCAGAGCCGCCTGGCCGCGGCCACCACCAATCAAAAGGCATACATTCAGGTGTCCACCAACGGAGGAGCCTCATGGACCATCGTCGATACGCAGACCGGCAGCGGCAACGGACAAAGCAACTTCAGCCTGCGCTCGGTTTCCCTGGCGTCCGTGGCGGGACGCGACTTCCTGCTGCGTTTTAACTTCACGGTCACCGGAACCCCGTTTAACACCGGCACCGGCAACAACACGGGGTGGTTCATCGACGCCGTCAATTTCACCGACATTGTGGACACTGCCGGAGCCACCGTTACCGCCTCCCCGGGCCAGAACTTTTTCTTCACGCCTCCGGCCACGGGCATCTGGCTGCTTTCAGCGCGCCCCATCGTATCCGGCCGCACGCTTGAGTTTGGGCCCGTCAGGGAAGTGGATGCCGTCATCGCACCTCCACTTCCTGTTTACGCCGTATGGGCCACACAATTCGAACTCAGCGCGGGCCTTTTGCCTGGAACCATCTCCGGTGCTCCCACCGCTGACTACAATAAAGACGGGATCGCCAACCTGGTGGCCTATGGCCTCGGACTGAGTCCCGTGAGTGCTTCCAGCACCAGCCTTCCGCAGGCCGCTGCCGCCGGTAATTCATTGCGGCTCGACTACCTGCGCCACACAGACAGGCTCGACGTCTCAGTGACGCCACAAATTTCCACGGACATGCAGACGTGGTACAACCCCGGCCAGCCGGGAGCCCCCGCCGGCTTTACCGATGGAGTGGTATCCGCAGCCGGCACCGTGCAGACGAGAAGAGCGACCGTCCCCGTTTCTGGAAGGAACCTGTATCTGCGGCTGAAGGTAACGCAGCTTTAGCAGACCCGCTCCTGCTGTTACCCGTTAGGGCCAGGAGCCGTCTCCTTCACACTCTTATCCGCAGACGGGAGGTTGAACCTGTTCCCTGTGACGCAAGGATGCTCTCCATGCGCATCCTTCCTTTTCTTTTCTTCATTCCCGTTTCCCTCTCCCTCTCGGCTCCGGAACGTTTGCCCCTCTGGCCTCAGGGCGCACCTAACGCCAGGGGCCAGAGCGACAATGATCAGCCGCGGCTCGAGATCTATCGTCCGGCCAAAGAACGGGCCAACGGCACGGCCATTGTGATTTGTCCCGGCGGAGGTTACGGCGGACTCGCCGCGGATCATGAAGGCACGCAGCCCGCGAAGTTCTTCAACAATCTCGGCGTGACGGCTTACGTGCTTTTTTACCGTCTCGGCTCGCACGGGTATCGTCACCCGGTGGAACTGGGCGACGCGCAGCGCGCCCTTCGCATGGTCCGTTCCCGTGCAGCACAGGATGGCATCGATCCCGGACGCCTGGGAATCATGGGGTTTTCTGCCGGTGGACATCTCGCCGCGACTACGGGCACCCATTATGATTCGGGGAACGCCTCGGCAGCCGATCCGATCGACCGGCTCGGCTGCCGGCCTGACTGGATGGTGCTGTGTTATCCCGTTGCTTCGTTCGACCCCGCCATCACCCATCAAGGCAGCGTAAAGAATCTCCTCGGAGACAAGGCCTCCGATCCTGAACTGATCAAACTCCTCTCCAACGAACTGCAGGTCACTCCGAATACTCCGCCCGCCTTCCTTTTTCACACCACCGAAGATCAGGCGGTCCCTGTCGAGAACAGCCTGCGCATGTATGAGGCATTGAAAAAAAACAAAGTCGCCTGCGAACTTCATGTTTATCAAAACGGCGTTCACGGAGTGGGCCTCGTAGCGGGCGATCCCGTGCTTGGCACCTGGCCGGGGCACCTTGCCGCATGGCTGCGGGACAACGGGTTTCTTACCGCCAAAGTCGAACGCGCGGCTGTCGAGGGAACGGTCACCATCAATGGCAAACCAGCCAGTTGGGCCACTCTTTGCTTCACGCCGGATGATCCGAATCAGCCCGTCGTCACTGCCCGTGTCCGCGCCGGCAAATTCAGCGTTCCCGTCTCCGACGGCCCCGTCCTCGGGAAAACAAAAATCACTGCCACGCTTTCCGCGGCGGACGTTCCCGGAAGCAAGTCGGTCACTGGATTTCTGACGATGACAGAAAAGGCGCGGGGAAAGTCAGAACCTCTGGCTGCCACTGTCGCCGGGGGAAAGAACAACGTGAATCTGGAATTGACATGGACGGAGTGAGAAAACAACGTCCTTCAGCCTACACCAATATTGATGTTGAACAACCGTGGATTTCACCGTAGAGTTTTACGAAACAGCCGACGGCGGCTGCCCTGTGCGCAATTTTCTCGATGACCTCAAAGCCTCGAATCCTGACGACTTCGCTGCAATCCTTGCCGGCCTTGCTAAACTGCGCCATCGCCAGTACCACCGCGCCCCGCTCTCCAAGGCCCTGAGCGGTGGAATCCTGGAACTTCGCCACGTTGGCAAACTGAACACCCGCATCTTTTGGTTCTTTGTAAAAGGAAGACGCATCATCGCCCTCCATGGCATCCGCAACAAGGGTCAGTCCATCCCCTCAACAGATCTCGATACTGCCCGCGCCCGCATGAAGGATTGGCTGAAAAGAAATCCCGTATGAAAAAGACCAACTTTGACCGTTACCTGGAGTTACAGTTGCAGGATGCAGCATTCGCCGCCCGCTTCAAAGCCGCGGGTGAGGCGTGGGACGTCTCGCTTCAGATCGCCCGGTTGCGTGAGGAAGCCGGATTGTCGCAAAAAGAACTCGCCAGCCGGCTCGCCACGACTCAGCAGCAGATCAGCCGTATGGAATCCCCAGCCTACGAGGGCCACTCCCTTAGCATGCTGCGCCGCGTAGCCGCTGCTCTCCATGCGCGCGTCCGCGTTGTTCTGGAGCCTCTGCCGGAAACCGGAAAGAATTCCATACTGCGTGAGGAGCCGACGGCTTACAAAACTACCCGCACAGGGTCGAAGAAAAGCGGATAAACTTCCACAAGAAAAATGCCAGTCCCCGAAGAAGCGACTATTCGGAGTTTGAAGCCTGGGGCTGCTCTGAAGCTTGAGCTTTGGAGTTCGACGTTTTCACCGCCGACAAACCGCTCTCCAGCCTTCCCAGGATATCGATAAACGCATCCTCCAAATTCCGCTCCTCTCGGTGGAATTCGATCACAGGCACACCTTCGACAACCATGCGGCGGAGGACACCGGCGACGATGTCAGGATCGGAACTGTCGATGCGCAGGCGCGCGCCTGCCTTCCGCTCGTCCTCCAGTTTGACGTGCGCTGCGGTGAGAGCCCACTCGTGGAGTTTTCGCGGTTCTCCTGTGACCTGCACATCGACGAGCGTGAAATCGTCATCCGTGCGGCGCAGGCTTTCGGCGGTGCCGTGGTGAACAATACGGCCCTTGTCGATGAAGAGCAGGGTGTCGCACATCTCACCCAGTTCGGAAAGAATGTGTGAGGAAATGAGGATCGTCTTCCCCTCCTCGGCGAGGATGCGGATCAGGCGCTTGAGTTCCACGCGCGCCCGGGGATCAAGACCCGCGGCGGGCTCGTCCATAATGAGCACCTGCGGATCGTGAATGAGAGCCCGGCCCAGACAAAGACGCTGACCCTGACCTTTGGAGAGCTTGTTGATGAGCCGGTCACTGAGCGGCGTGAGATCCGTAAACTCCATCACATCGTGAATGCGGTTCACTCGTTCCTGTCCCCGGAAATTGAGAGCGCGGGCGTAAAAATCGAGATACTCCAGCACCGTCATATTCTCGTAGGTGCCAAAGCTGTCAGGAACCCAGCCCAGAAGGCGCCGCACCTCCGCAGGATAGAGCACCACATTGTGACCCATGATGCTGGCGCGTCCGGCATTTGGATAGTCAAGGGTGGCCAGAATCCGCATCGTCGTCGTCTTTCCGGCTCCATTTGCTCCCACAAATCCCACGACCCTTCCCGGTTCTATTTCAAACGATACCCCCGCGACTGCTTTGAGAGTTCCGAAGGTGCGCTGGAGATTTTCTACGATGATGGCGGACATGGGGAGTGTGGTTAGGTCCGAAGTCCACTAGCGCAACGGTCCGTAAATGAATACCCGGTCACTCTTCCAGTTGATGCTGTCCAGCGTCGCCACCATTCCGGCGCCTGCCTCCGAGGAAGCAGCATAGAAGAAATCCTTTTGTGGTTTGAGTGTGAGCTTTGACCGGAGAGGCGCCGGCAGCATGGACACTGCCTCCTCGCGCCATGCCTGAAAGGCCTCCCCGCTCACCGGTGTCAGTGTGACAGCAGCGCCGGTTGTCAGCGCTCCGGAGGAAGCCCAGTATTTTTCCTGTGAATCAACGTAAAAGAGACGTTCCAGTGGAGATGTCAGGCTGGAGGAAATCACCGGCGCTCCACCTCCCGGCTTCAACTCGATGCGCCCGCGCGTCGATTGCACGGCGTCGATGATCTGCGCCTGCTCCGTGCGGCTTTGGAACCAGTCGCCGCCATAGGACTTGTCCGAGGTTGAGTAGCGCTGGCCTTCGCCACGGTCGCTTCGCCCGTAGGAATGGCTGCTTTCCCGTGACTTGAGCCGGGTCCAGCGCGAGGCGGGCATTACCGCCATGCTCACAGCCGCCGGCTCGTCCGTGGTGAAGGAACCGCCAAAGAGCACTCCGGTGCGGCTAACCTGCACCTGGTGAATGAACGCGGCATTCTCCGCTGCATCCAGGTAAACGACAGAGGCGCGATGTCCCGTCCCGCCAACACCGTCCTGGAAGAAGATCACCAGCAGCAGCAGCACAGCGGCGGCCACCGAGATAACAGGCGTGGTATAAAAGAGCCGGTGGCGGCGGCCTGTCCGTGCAAAATAAAACAAGTTCACCGGCCCGACCATGATCCCGAAAACGAAGAGTATCAGCCCCACCTGCCATGCCGCGAAACTTTTTTCGCCGAGCGCTTTCACGAGCGGACTGTCCGTTGCCCGCATACTGCCGGCGCTGTTAGCGATGCGCTCGTCCGCAAGGGCGTCTGTGCACTCCGCCTGCCGGGCGGGGGAGGTATTCGTCACGCTGTATGAACCCGCGATGGCTCCGGTCAATTCGCTGCCATTCCATTCCACCGGGCACACCAGTCCATTCCCAAGGGCGCGCGCCTGTCCTCCGTGACGGGAGGCCACTTCCGCTCCGGCTTTGATGCCCAATTGCTCCAAACCAGGCGAACCTTTCTTCGAGAAGACATCGAGCACTCCGCCGAGCCTGACCCAGTGCAGAATTGCTGTCTTCACACCGGGCTGCAAAGCAAACCATTCATCGGAAGTGATGGCCAGCGCATCCAGCCCCGCATAGCCGCGCCACTCGGACGGCAGAAGTGCCGGGGAATAGAGAGTCGCAAAAGATTCGTTGCCGTAACTCCACTTGGACGGATGCAGATCCTGACCCGCCTTGTTGATGTCACCAATGCTCTTGCCGGCCAGGGCCTCGCTGAAGGCGGCGAACTGCAAGGCTGCCTGTCCTCCGCTGCTCACGGTGTGGGCTGACGAACGGCCCCCGGCCTGCACCGTGATTCTCAGCTCTCCTGAACCACCGTAGGAGGACGAATCCACTTCCGTGCACAGAGGCGCCAGAAACTCCCGCTCCACCGTGGTGCCGGGCTGTGCCGTGACACTGAAGACGCTCTCCAATTCGTGGCCGCTGTCGTAACTGCTCGATGTGCGGCTGGTGTTCCGGATGGTGGCACTCTGCACCGCGGTCGAATTGTTGACCAGTTTCACGCGAATCGGCGCATATCCGGTGGGCGGCACCGTTTCGAAAACGCTGGTGACTTCGACCTTTGAGCCTGCTTCATCAAGCAGCGTTGGCGGGAAGACGCCCCGTGCGGCAAAGGCTGATGATGTCAGGACGAGCGTGGCAAAGAGACTGAAAAGGGGAAATTTCATCGGGGACAAAGAAACAAATCAGGCAACCCGAGTCAGGTCCTTCATGGTGCGGGGAAGCTTTAAATCCTGGGGCGGCACCTCCTTGAGCAGCGCCTGCACGACATCGTGCGCGGTGCGGCCATCGATGCGCGCGCCGTAGTCCAGGATGATGCGATGACCCAAAACGGAGGGAGCCACGGCCTGCACGTCTTCAAAGCTGGCATTGAGCCGCCCGGCCATGAGCGCGCGGGCCTTGATGGCTGAAGCAATGCTAAGCGCCGCCCGCGGACTGGCCCCGTACTTCACAGCCGTGGACGCCTGCGATTGCCCAGGGTGCGTGGCGTCCACCAGCCGCGCGATGAAATTAGCCACCACATCCGGCAAATAAACGCGCCGGGTGAGGGCCATCAAATCCATCAATACTTTCCGCGTCATCACCTGCGGCACCTGAGGCTCAACTCCCAACTCCCGGTGCAACACGATTCTTTCGAGCACCGGCGCATCGCTGCGCAGCACTTCCAGTTTGAAAAGAAAACGGTCCACTTGCGCCTCCGGCAGCGGGTAAGTGCCCTCCAGTTCCACCGGATTTTGCGTGGCCAGCACGAAGAACGGTTCCGGCAGCGTATGAGTGCCGCCCAGCACCGTCACCCTTCGCTCCTGCATGGCTTCCAGCAGGGCAGACTGCGTCTTTGGGCTCGCGCGATTGATTTCGTCCGCCAGCACAAGGTTTGTAAACAACGGCCCAGGCTGAAAAACAAATTGCCGGCCCGACGCCGTCTCCTGAAGCACCGGGTTTCCCGTGATGTCGCCCGGCAGCAGATCCGGCGTGAATTGGATGCGCCGCGTGTCCAGCTCCAGCGCCTTCGCCAGGCCCTTCACCAGTTCTGTTTTTCCCAGCCCTGGCAGGCCCTCCAGCAAAATGTGCCCTCGCGCCAGCACCCCGCAGATAAGCAAATCAATTAATTCCTCTTTTCCGAACAGCACCTCCTGCAGCGCCGCCCGCAACGGACGCAAATAGTTCCCCGCTTCGGCGACTTCAGTTTCGTTGGCGTAATCCATGCGTGCCGGGATGTTGGCGGATTCCCGGTCAGGGGCAATGGATTTGTGTGAACTTCTAACTCTGAACCCGGCTTACAGGAAGTCTGTACATGTGTTAGTTACGAAGCATCAACGGATGTGACCGCCTCCATCAAGGAGGCACGCCGCCGCCGCATCAGCAGCACTCCGGCGAGGAGCAGGGCAGCGGAGGATGGCTCCGGCACCTGATAGAAATAAATCTCGCTCAGGCCCGTATTGAGGCCGGCTCCGGAAGCAGTGACATCATAGCGCACGTAACGGGCATTGATGGGCGCGAATGTGTCTCCGAGCGCCATTCCGGAATTTGTGTAGGGACGTGTGATATCGTCGCCGTTTCCAAACACGGCGTCCTGACTGAAGATCATGTCGAAACCTGTCACCCGGTCCGCGGCGGCCGGGCGATCGAACCAGTCAAAGCCGCTCAAGGGCCGAATGGCGCCCATATCAAAATCCACGAATGCACCCAGCCCCAGGCTTTGCGAGGCATACTCGGGCGTGTCGCCCGCGGCGGTGCTGCGCCCGATTTCGCCATCGATCGCATTGGTCGCGGCATAGTTGCCATTGAAGGCCGTGGCGGAGCCGAAAATCGAAACGCCGGTCACTGGCAGCATGCCGTCCGGCCTTCTAACGAAGAGAACCTCCATGGCGCCAGTGTTGTTGAACGCGTCGCCCGTGCCAATGCTGTTCACGGTCAGTCGCACGGTGGTGGCAGTGACATTGCTGCCCAGGGGATGCAGCAGACTCGCGCCGCGCAACGGAGTGCGGGTGATCGCGGTGCTCGCCGGGCCGCCGTCGTAGGTGAGTGTGAAGTTGCCAATACGGTCGCTGAACCCCGCGCTGTCGCGATTGATCACGACAATGGAATTGAACGTGGCCGGTGCGGGGAAGGTAAACTGGAGAAAGGTGAGTGTCCCCTGCCCCGAGGAGGCGTATTCCGCCGAGGTGCCATCCACTGCGTTTGGCGCCACAAACGTGGTGGCATTGAAAGCCGGGGCGCTGTCCGTTACCAGCGGCGCCGCAAGGATAGTGGCACGGGCCTGAGTGGTTAAAGCCGCAGTGGACAACGTGAGACAGAAAAGCGGGCGCATGGCAAAGGAATTTGGAGGGCTGGATAACAGGAGGCTGCGGCGTGGTCAATTCATTTAATGGCAGTCCAGGAAACCAAGGAAACCAACGTGCGCGGCTGCGGGGATTCGGTGGACGCGGCGGGGGTTCGGGTGAAAATCCCTGCACAAATGTCCGCGCCCCGCGTCATATTTCACCTCGACATGGATGCGTTTTACGCATCGGTGGAGCAGCGGGATCATCCGGAATGGCGAGGGCAGCCGGTGATCGTGGGAGGCTCGCCGGACCGCCGCGGGGTCGTGTGCGCCGCGAGTTATGAAGCGCGGAAATTCGGTGTGCGCTCGGCCATGGCCGCAGCGACTGCGGGCAGGCTGTGCCCGGCGGGAATTTTTGTCAGGCCGCGCATGGACGTTTACCGGGACGAGAGCAGGACCATCATGGAAATCGTGACCCGTTTTGGGGGCGACCTCGTGCAGCAGGTGTCCGTGGACGAAGCCTACCTTGAGGTGACTCCGCAACTGCCCCCCTGTGACACGCACGATGCCCTGCTGGAAAGCGCCCTGCCTCTGGCCCGGCAAATCAAGGACGCTATTCGCTCGCAGCGAAATCTCACCGCCACCATCGGCATCGCACCCAACAAGCTGTTGGCCAAGATTGCCTCCTCCCATTTCAAGCCCGATGGACTCACCCTTGTACTCGATTCCGAAAAGGCTGCCTTTCTGCGCCCGCTGCCCGTGGGCGCCATCCACGGCGTGGGCCGCGTCACCGAACAGGCGCTGGTTTATGCCGGTTTCAAAACGATTGCGGACATCCAGGACACCGATCGGGACCTGCGCCCGTTTGTGGGATCGTGGGGGCCGGAACTGCGGCGCATGGCCTTCGGAGAGGACCACCGCTCGCTGAATACCAGTGACGAAATCAAAAGCATCAGCAGCGAGAATACCTTTCCTCACGATACCGCCGACCGCGCCATTCTCCGTGAATGCCTGCGTGAACAGGCCGCCGACCTCGGCAAACGGCTCCAGCGCCACCGCCTCGCCGCCGGCACCGTGCAGGTAAAAGTGCGCTACGGGGACTTCACCACTCTGACGCGGCAGATCAGCGTGGAGGAGCCGCTCGAAGACCCGGTCACCATTTATCGCTTTGGCTGCTGGCTGCTCGCCCGGCACCAGCTCGTGAAGCGCTCGCTCCGTCTGCTCGGCCTCGGCGTTTCGGGTTTAAGAGAGGTCACGGTGCGGCAGTTGAAACTGCCGTTTGAGTGAGGCGCGAGAAAGATACCGCACCGCCTTGCACCCCGCCAGCGGCCCGATAGGCTGGCTTTTTCTTTCCTCACCGATCCACCCATGCGCTGGCCCAACGAACGTGTCCTTGTCGTCCCCCGTACGCTTTTTGATTCCCTTGGGGCATTCGAGGGCCTGACCACGGAAGTGGAGCGCTACTTGCCGGCCTTTCTCGATCCGAAGAACAACTATTTTCTCGCCCGGGACGAGGCGGAGGAAGATCCGGGGCACAAACAGATCATCCCGTACGCGCTGTTTCACTGCAACGGACGGCTGCTGCACTACGTCCGGGGCGGCAAGAGCGGGGAAAAGCGTCTCGCTGACAAAGGCTCGCTGGGGATAGGGGGGCACATCAATTCCGAGGATGCCGCGCAGGCGTCCATGGAAAAGGACACCTACCTCACGGGCGTGGAGCGGGAGATGAATGAGGAATTGCTCTTCAACACAGCCTATCGCCAGCGCATCGTAGCTCTCATCAACGACGACTCCAACGAGGTCGGCCAGGTGCATATCGGGGTGGTTCATCTCTTCGACCTGGACAGCGAAGACGTGGCGGCGAATGAAGCGCCCATCACCGGTCTCGAATTCCTTTCCCGGCCGGAGCTGGAACTCCGCCGTGAAAAACTGGAAACCTGGAGTACCATTTGTCTCGACCACCTGCACCTTATCCTGCCATGAAAACCCTACTCCTTGCCGCCCTGCTGCCCCTGCCCGCTGCTTTTGCAGCCGATCCGCCGGAGAAACCGGCGCCGGGAAAGCCGTACGAGATCGTGGCGATCGACCGTTCACGGGTGGATGCTGATTTTGAGATTCAGGGCGAATATTCCGGGAACCTCGAAGGGAAGAAAACGGGGATTCAAGTGGTGGCGCTGGGAGGCGGAAAGTTCGATGTCGTGCTTTACCAGGGCGGGCTGCCTGGGGATGGCTGGAACGGTGACAAATCCAAAACCGACCGGGGAAATGCCGCGCTTTCCGACGGCGTGGTGAAGCTCACGCTGGCCAGTCAGCTTGGGACCATCGGCAAAGGGAAACTCACGCTGGGGAAAGATACCCTTGACCGGGTGGAACGGAAGAGTCCAACCCTCGGTGCCAAGCCGCCTGCCGGTGCCATTGTGCTTTTTGACGGCAGCAACGCCGACGCCTGGCAGGGCGCGGGCATGACTGAAGACAAACTCCTCAAGGAGGGACAAACTTCGAAGCAAAAGTTTCAGAACTACACCATCCACCTCGAGTTTCTGCTGCCCTACCAGCCCGCCGCCCGCGGTCAGGGACGCGGCAACAGCGGCTTCTACAATCAGGGCCGCTACGAAGTGCAGATGCTGGATTCCTTCGGCCTTGAAGGCAAAGACAACGAGTGCGGCGGCATCTATTCCGTGAAGGCACCCGCCCTGAATATGTGCTATCCTCCGCTCCAGTGGCAGACCTACGACATCGATTACACCGCTGCCAAATACGACGCCAAAGGCAAAAAGACGGCCAATGCCCATATCGCCGTGAAGCATAACGGAGTTGTCGTTCATAAAGACACGCAGGTTCCCAACGGCACCACCGCCGGTCCTGTCCCTGAAGGCCCGGAGCCTGGTCCTCTGACACTGCAAAATCACGGCAATCCCGTCCGCTACCGGAACATCTGGCTCGTCGAAAAAAAGTAACGCCGGGCACGATCCTGGCATTCTGCAAATCCTCCTCCTCAAAATCCCACCTCTTCCCTCCTCATGGATTTCTCCCGCATGATGAAACAGGCCCAAAAGATGCAAAAAGACATGGCATCTGCGCAGGCCGCTCTCGCTGATCGCACTGTGGAAGCCACCGCCGGCGGCGGCAAAGTCACAGTCACCGCCACCGCCGCCGGGGACGTCACGGCCATTCGCATCGATCCGTCTGTGGTCGATCCCTCCGACGTCGAAATGCTGGAGGACCTGATTCTGACCGGCGTGCGTCAGGCATTGACCGAAGGACGGCGGGTGGCCGAAACGGAGATGAAAAAGATCACTGCCGGCATGGGCCTGCCGCCAGGAATGGGATTTTGAAATTGAGGCTATCCGCACCGTCACCACGGTGCAGATGGCCAAACTCAAAGCTGCTAGAATTTCAAATTCGCCGTCACGATGGCATTGATGCCAGGTTCGTTCTGGCCGGAACCGTGGATGCGATAATCTTCGTCTGTCAGGTTCTCCACCGCAGCGGTAAGCGTTAGGTTTTCATTCACGTGCCAGCCGGCGCGCAGGTTGAAGATTACATAACCCGGCGTGCCCCCTGGCGGGATACGCTGGTTGTCCGCGATGTCGCCTGAGCTCAGCCTGTCTGCTTTGTCCGCAGCGGTGACACTGCCTTCCACCCACCATTTTTTGCTGTCCGGAGTAAAGCGTACTCCGGCGGTGCCGGTCGCGGGCAGGAGGCGGCTTACAGGCTCTTCGACCGGGTTGGGAGAGGAGGTGGGGAAACCATCCACTTCGCCTTCCTGCCACCCGAATCCGCCGAAGAGCGTCCAGTTGGCGGTGAAGTCCCATTCCCCCTCCAGCTCCAGTCCCCAAATGTAGCCGTCGCCTGCATTGCGCTTCGTCACTTCTGTCAGGTTGTTGACGATGTTGCCCGTCGGAGCGCGGACGATCATGTCCGTAATGTCCGAATAGAAGACCGAAATGCCGCCACGCACGGTATCGCGCTGAGCTTTGAATCCGATTTCATAGTTCAGGAAATGCTCCGGGTCCAATCCAGGGGCGGCTGTTTCGAGCTCGCCGGAACGGGCAATATCGAGGCGGGAAAGGTCCGAGGCGTTGGGCGCACGGAAGCCCTGCGCTACGCCGGCATACAGTTTGTAATGCCGTTCGGTATCCAGATCGTGGGAAAGCCGGAGGCTGCCCACCACATTGTTCCAATCGTCCTCAATGGAAATGGTGTTTCCGCGCACGACCGGATCAGCCACTTCTTCGAGGTCGGCCTTCGCCCAGGTGTACCGTGCGCCGAGCGTCAGTTCCGTGCGGTCTCCAAGGGAAATCACATCCTGCACGAATGCGCCAAAAAGATGATAGGTGCTGTTATCACCGACGGGCCCCTGAATGGCGGAGCCGGTGTAAACGCCCGCGGCATTGTAGTCATCGTGGTAGCTGTCAATGCTGTCGTGATAGTAGTCCAGACCATAAGTGAACTTTCCGGCACCGGTTTCACTCATGAACTGCAGGGTGGCGCCGAGGGTGTCCACATCCACTCCTTCAAAGTCGATCAGATTGTTGCTGCGAATGCGGTGCCGAAGTTCCTCCTGATTGTGATAGGAAAGGGTGAACTGCCACGAATCGATGGCACCGCCCGGAGTTCCATCCAGCCGGGCGTAAGTCAACGTGCGGTCCTGGTCGAACACGTGACGCTTGTCCGTCCCAATGACTGCGCCCTCCCACGGGACCCCATAGATGGTGCGGTGTGTCCGCCACACGTCATTCTGATGCACCTGCTGGTGCGCGAGCGTAAGCTTCAAGGTGTCATCGAGCCAGAACTCCGCTTTGGCGTCAATATCCCATTCATCGTAGCCGGTCTTCGGCAGCGTGCCTAAATCGGCCGCATCGATGTTGCCGAAATCCTTGACTGACCCGCCCAGGAAAAGGCCAAAAACCTTGTCCTGACTGAGGAAACCCTCCGCGTGCCCGATCCATGCATTTTCCCCGGAGGCATACCGTGAGAAAAGCTGCCCGCCAGTGTGCCATCCCGCAACTCCCGGCGATTTACCTTGCGGCACCGCAGGAAAGTACAGCGGGCTTTTCGTCCGTGCATTCAAAGTGCCGCCGATCGCGTCACTGCCGTAGAGCACGGAGCCCTGACCGCGTGTGAGTTCGATGGCGTCCAGTCCGTAAGGATCGATGGTGTTCCAATATTGATTGGGACCTTCACGGAAGGTGGAGTTGTTCAGACGGATGCCATCGATCATCGCGAGGTTCCGGAAGCCGGTGTAGCCGCGAATGTACGGCGAACCCTGTCCCGCCGCGGTTTTTTGGATCATTACCCCGGGCAGTTCCTTCAATGAATCCGGGAGCGACCGCGCCCCTCTGTCTTCGAGCCAGTCACGACCGAGGACCACCGCAGAGTAGGGAACATCGAAAACGGACTCCGGTTGCCGGGTAGCGGTGATAATCACTGGAGGCAGAGTGGCGGCATTCGAATCGGGCTTGGCAGTGACAGGGTCCAAAACCGGAGGAGGAGCCGCCAGGGCGGGAAATGCGGCTAAGAGCAAGGCGAGCGGGATTTTCATGAGTTTCTTATTAACTCAAAAAATTTGATCGCAATTCCTTCAGAAAGTCACGCAATTCGAACCCTGACTTAGGGTCATATTTTGACCCTTTCTCTTTATGCTGAAAACACTTAAACGCCCAAGTTTTGCCCCGCCTGCTTCAGGAAGCCGCTGGTCAGCGGGACTGTTTATTGGCCGCCAGCGTCGTCAGGGCGTTGTCGAAGTGAGCCCTTGCCGGTGAGCCCGGCGCTGCTTTGTCCCGTACTTTTTCCAGAGCCTTTTTTACGTCATCGTCCGCAACCCCGATTGATCGCAACGCATCGGCGGCGATCACACGCAAATGTTCGTCGGCGTCATCCAGGCAAGGGACCAGAGAGTGAGCCGCAGTGACCGCCTTCGGCCCCATTGCGCCGAGAGCGGAAACAGCAAGGCTGCGCAATTCTCCGGCGTTGGACTTCAATGTCTCCAGCAATGCCGGGACGGCGGGTTCGCCCAATTCTCCAAGTGCTTTCGCAGCCGCGAAGCGCACTTTTCCATCCTTGTCATTGAAGGCACCGACGAGCGCCTCGATTGCGCCAGGGTTGCCCTTGCCCAGCAGGCCAAGAGCCCCGGTGCAGGTGAAGCGGTTTATCTTATCGCTGTCTTCCTTCAATAGCTTGATAAGCCTCGGAAGGGCGCTTTCCGAGCTGCGCCCTATTTGAGCCAACGCCTTAATGGCATAACCCCTTGTTTCAGCGTCTTTGTCGTCAAGCATCGCCACAAGCCCTGGAACAGCGGAGCTTGCCGCTTCGCCCAGCGGCGCGATAGCGGCAGCCGCAATCTTTTTTACTCCCGGCAACTCATGGCGGAGCAGTTCCATCAGCACCGGTATCGCTTCCGCAGCGAGCGACGGATCAATAATGGAGAGTGCACGCGCACCATAAACCTGTTGCATGGCGCTTTTGCTGCTAAGAGCCGCTTTCAGCGCGGGTAAAGCCGGCTTGCCGATCCATGTCAATGCGAGGGTCGCATTGTGCCTGACCGTCCACTCCTTGTCGTCGAGCGCCGAAATTAACCCGGGGATCGTCTGGTCCAGGAGGCCTTTGATCTTCCCAAGGGCCCAGGCAGCCTGGTTTCTGACGACTGTATCTGCATCGCTTTGCAATATTTTGAGGAGAGCCGGGACAGCCTCGCTGGCGGACGATCCCGCCTTCCCAAGGGCTTCGGCGGCGGCACTCCGTGACCCGGATTGATCCGCCGTCAGGTTCTGAATGGAGCGGGCAATCGCAGATTTTTCTTCGGCGCATGCTGCCGTCAGAAATTGTGCGGCGATCCCAAAGGTGACAAGACAGGATTTGAGTCTCATATCGTTAGCTGCGGGTCATTGCGTAAATGTAGTTCTTCCTCTCCTCGCTGACGGACGCCTTTTCGATCCACCCCTGGGCGGCTTTCTCGTCTTTGCGCAACCATGCCAGTGCAATCGCATCAAACGCGTTGTCAGTGACTTGCTTGTCTCCATTAGCACTAACCCACTCTGCGGCGGCGGCCGGGTCTTTTTTCGCCCAGCTTCTCATTGCCTCCTGAATTGCCAGCCCCCGGGTCTCCGCTTCAAGTTTTTCGACCGCCCATGTTGCGGCGGCCTTTGCATCCGCTTCCGCCCGGGTGCGAACCAAAGCAATGATGCCGCGTTGCCGGTCGTCAGGATTCGTTAAACCGGATACCCACTCAGCGGCGGCATTGAAATCCGCTTTTCCCCAGAGGGTTGAAACGATTTCGCTCATGCGTGAGCCGTCGCGCGGGCTTTCCGCCACACGCTTCGCCCACTCCGCCGCAAAACCGTTAGGATCCGAATGAGTCAGCATATGCCCCATGGCCTGGATCACGTTCGCCCGCAGCCCGTCGTTCTCGATGGCCCGCGACCAGGCCTCCAGCGAGACAGGATCCTTTTGAACCCAGTTTCGCGCCAGAAGTTGATGCGCCGGAAATTTGAGGCGCTCGGAGAGACTCTCTGTCCACCGGGCCGCTGCGGGAGCGTCATGCTTCGAGAGGGCGTCGATGAAGTAGGCCGTAAAGTTACGGGCATCGCTGCTCGTCAGTTCGTCGCGCGTCGAGAGAATGGCCTGCAAGAAACGCTTGGCCGTTTCGGCGTCTTTGCCGGCAAGGAAGCCGGCAATCTCCTCTAAAGAACGCCGGCGTGCATGATTGTCACTGTTCTGGAGCGTTTCGGTAAAGCGCGCTTCCAGAGCAGCAAGGTCATAACCGCGATCCACCACAGGCCCCGTTTTGGCCGCCGGATTGACGCGTCCGGTCTTTGTGGGATCGGCCGCGGACGTCAGCTCGTTGGCGAGCTGTGCGGACTTCTCAAGCAATGCAATCTCCCGCTCTAGTTCCGCTTTCGTGGGATTGGCCTTTTGGAGTGACTGTTCAATGGCCGCCTCCAATCCGCCGGGGGTACTCGGCAGATCCCCGCTTTCCGGGGAACGGTTGTAGGAGATTACCAAAACAACAACTGCGGCTGCGACCACGCCGGCCACTGCAGGAAGTGTGAATTTTTTCATATAGCTAACTTGTCTGGACGCGCCCCCCGCCGAAGACTTCCCTTCAGCGCGGAGAGCGCACGAAATCGAAGTGTTTTTTTGGGAACCGAAGGACAGTGCGACGCGCAGCTATCAACAACCTGCCGCCCGAAAAATCATGCGCCGACGCCTGCGCCTTTGAGCCGGCGGAGCCTTGCCCCGGCCAAACAGCAGAGCGCGAAGGCCATTGCAGCAGGGAGAATCCCCATGGATTCAGGGACTGTCGTGCCGCCGTCGGTAACAGCGATTCGTGCACCTACCGTTTCGAGGGGGATTTCAGCGCCCGTCGCATCGCCGGCTCTCGGGACAAATGGAGGATCAACAACAAACGATAGGTCCGTAATGCCAACGGAATCAGCATCGAAGTTGAACGTCGCCAGCCGAAAGCTGTCGGCCTGGCTCGCGAAAAATGCCAGCCCTTCGAAGGACACTTCATCCATGTCGATCAAACCTGAAACAGAGAAGTCCGATTGGAGACTTGATCCCAATCCTGTGCCAAAGCTGTTCGACGTGTTCGACACGATAGTGTCGTCGTAGCTGATCTGTACGGCCCAGTCTCCAAGGTCGACACCGGGACCCGTTCCGGTGAGGCCAGAGACCCAAAGTTCGACTGATACCGAGCTTCCGACAGGGACCGTTTGCGACACCGGTGTCAAATAGAAGGTAACCGCACCATCGGAGGAACTCGAGGATGCGACCATAACTGTCGCCGCGATAAGCGACGTCCACCCGGATTTGATTTTCCTCAATATAGAAACGAATTTCATCTTTTTGCTTTTCTTAGTTGGAGTTGGGGGTCGGAATGGGATTCCACCGGGCCGCTGGACCGGCAGATCGACTCTGCCGGCAGGACCCGGGAAAAATCTGATCAGGCGTCTCCGCAGCAGTCGCATTCCGCTCCATTCGGGTAGCAGAACAGGAGAACTTCTTTTCTCAGATCGTTGATATTGAAGACACCATCACCATTGACGTCCCATTTCGGATCAGTGGACCGGGCATTGTAGGCGGCGCGCATCAAATTATAATCCGCCATGTCGTTGCAGCAGTCGTTATTGAAGTCACCGATCTGCGGGCAGGTATTCAGTGTGAGATCATGAAGGGTCGGACTTACCTGGCTCGCGGCCTGCAGCGTGACACGAACGGTGATGTACTTTCCGGAAACAGCGGGGGCCGATCCACCATTGGAGACGGCAACGAACGGGCCCGGTGATCCGGAAGTGTTTGAACCGGCAACTTCCACAAGAACGCTTCCCGGTCCGGTCGCATGCCATGACACCGCGGGGTTCTTATTGCCGCGCGCCGTATCCGCGTGTTGAATGGTCCATGTGCCCGAGAGGTTGGTCTGAAGGAACGAGGATCCCGTGAAGTCGCTGTAACTGTACGGTCTCAATCCAATTGGGAAGACCCCGAGATGGGCACCATCACTTCCCCGGTATTTGGAGACATTGTTGGTATCCAGATTTGCGGTAAAGATATCACCGTTGGCATCGGGAACGATGCCGCGGCTCTGGCCCTCAACTCCTCCGGGTTGGGCACCCGACGACCAAATCACCGAGTGGTCGTTGCGGAATCTCGTGGCGCCATACATGGATGACTTAAAGCCACCGGCGGAGCCTGGAAAGCCGGGATTGGAGCCATGGACCAGGATATCGAGATTACCGCCGCCCCCGGCTGTCGTCGATATGCCGAAGGTATTGGTACCCAGACTTAAGTTGGTAAACACCGGCGCTCCATCGATCGGTGCCAGCACATCGTAAGGCTGCCCGTTCCCGGTGTAGACCCTCTTCAGGGAATCATCGAGCGCAATGCCGTAAACCCAGTCGAAGGGTTGGGTTCGGGTTGCCACCCATGTATTCGTGTTCGTATTCAGTTGGCCGACGGAACCGCTGTCCCATCCGGCGGACCAGAGCATTCCCCGACTGTCAATCACAGCTCCATAGGGCCGGTGGCCTCCCGTTGTCGGGACAGGTCCGGCGAGGAGCGCTCCTGTGGCGCTGCTCAGTTTCCAGTATGCAAGCGCATGGTAGCCGCCTACCCAGAGATTACCGGAAGGATCGATAGCGCACGACCGTCCGGTAGCATTGACTGAGCCTGGGACTTGAACAATCCATCTGATCCGTTCGTCACGGAATTCAGCGAGTTCCGGAATTCCATTGCCGGCAATGCCGCCGCCGCCGAATCCTCCATCGTCGATCACGGGCAGAATCTCAGCTCCATCGACTACTCCGTTACTATTAGTATCAACGGCGGTGTTGATGATTCCGTCCCCGTTTCGATCGACAGCTCCCACGTCCGATGTTAAAATCTTGAGCACGGAAATCGGCCGGCCTGAGGTGGGGGAGTTAAAATTGAGGTGACGGTTAACGACGTAAACGTTGCCGCTCGCATCCACCGCGGAACGGGACGGGGCCGCGCCGTTCCACGGATCGGTGTTTCCAGGAGTGGGAAACCATGTCCGGTAACGACCGATTTCCTTATTCACGTTCCCGTCGAACTTAGTGACTGTTGCCTCTGCGGCGTTGGCCGGCCACAGGATGGGGAGGGTCTCGACTTCGCCGACATCGACGAGTTTCAGACTTCCGTCAGACGCATCCGCCACGGCTTGCGTGTTGGAGCGGGTGCCGGAGTTCCAATGGGCGATTGTGGTGTAAAGTACCGGCGGGCAGGCGAAGGCCGGGACCGCCAAAAAACAGGCAAGTCCAATGAGGAGACGCGGTTTAGAGTCAGTGTGTTTATTCATCGGAATCTGGTTGCTATTGTGAATACGTACCGAGGTCCGGAAGAACAGCGCGGGGCAGCCCGATAATTCCAGATGGCCACAAAATGCCCGCTAACGGGCAAATCCCGGCCAGGGCAGAGTCGAGCATGGCGTGTGCCATTCGGGTTATGGCTAACTCGCCACCGCTCCCCAATCGCGACCCAAAATCTTCCTAATCATCGCATTACAATTACAATCATTTCTTAGTACTTCTTCAGAAACAGAAGTCTGCGCCAAGGTTCAACGTGAAAAACGTAAAAAAAGCCGACGTTTTGGCTCTCTTTTTGACCATCCCGCATTCGATAGGGTCAAAATATGTCCGTCTCGTATTCGAACAACTCTTTGAAGGCGGCAGATCAAGCAATGCTTTGTTCGTTCCCGGTTTGGTCATTATTGGATGAGCAGCGTATAGCTGCCGCCGCTTGCCTCCGCGTTTTCGGAAACCCTGAGGATGTAACGCCGTCCCTCCGTTGGAGAATAAACGATCCGTGAATTGGTGTTACCGGCGCCCGCGTTGTCGTTGTAGGCGACGCGCTCTTGTGTGACGGCATCAAGAATTTCCAGCGTGGGATCCAGGGTCGTTGAACTCACGGTGAAGGTGCGGTTTCCGCCGGCGACTCCGGTGTACGTGTAGTCGTCAGCGTAATAGGCGTAGCGGGGCGCAAAATAGTTATCCACGCCATCGGTGGAATTGAGCTGGCCATTGATGGACGAGCCCAACTGGGCCACGGGCGTCGTGAGGAGTTTCAGCGTGTAATTTCCCGTTTCCCTTACGACGTTGGACGAGGCCCGGAAAAAATAAGGTTTGCCTGCCTCCGCCAGGAACGACTGCATGGCGAACCCTTCCGATGCGACTCCAAAGCCTTCTGCGATGATTTGGTTTTTCCGGGGATCGATGACGGCAAAGGCGGGATCGAAGTCATCGGCCGACTGGAAGACCGTAACGACCGTATCGGAAGGCGGCGTGAAGACATAATCGTCCGAGTAGAAGAGAAGTCTTGGAGCGTAAATCGGATCCATGCCATCAGTGGAGGCGGTCAGGGCACCGGTTTTTGTGTTGCCCGCCGCGATGGTGGGTACGACCAGGGATTTGAGAGTGTAGTCACCAACCTGCGCCGGAAGGTCCGAAGTGACCCGGACGTAGTAGCTCACGCCTGGTCGCGGCACGATGGATTGCATGGCGGCACCGGTGGCCGGTGAAGTACTGCCGGACAGGAGTGCTTCATTCGTCTCGGCATTGACGATGACGACACGCGGGTTGAACACATTGGACGAAAGCAGAAACGTGATCGCCGTCGTGGAACCCGGTGTGTAAAGGAAATCGTCCACATAATAGGTCTCGAATGGTAAAAAGGGATCCAGTGGATCGCTCTCCGCCAGAGAACCGTTTTTGATCTGAGCACTCGAGATGGTGGGAAGGCCCGCGGGAATTTGGAAGGCGCCAAGAGTGAACTCTCCGGTCCCGCCCGGTGCCTGAGTCGTCACCTGGGCGGAGTAGCGGACGCCGGCTGCAGGCGTGAAGGGGGGGAGTTTTTCATCCTTGCCGCTCCCGGTGTTGCCGCTGGAAGTGAAAAGGACGGCACCTGAATCAGCATCGAGAACTTTAAGCACCGGATCAAAGGCGTCCGCTCGAAGTGTCAGGGTCACGCTTTGGCCTTCCGGAAGACCGGTAAGGAGATAATCCCGCGAATGGAACCCTGCCGTCAGGGTGTCCAGCGGATGCAGGGCATGAGTGACCCCTCCCGGATAGGCCAGCGTGCGCCGGTGATTGATGAAGGAGGCGCCAGGTTTGATCACGGATCGCAAATAGCTGTGGCCGGCGGTGCCTTCCAATCCCCGCCAGGTCACAAGCTCCGCGCCCGAATCACCGGGCACCGGCTCAGGGTTGCCGGTTTGTTGCGCCGCGGGATCGAGAACCGTCCACGCGTCCAAAGCAACGGAGCCTTGCAGCCCCCACGCGACGTCACCGCCCCCGGCGGGACGCTGCACGGTGAGAGTGGGAAAAAGACGGCCGCCCATCAGTTGTGTGCCGGCCCGCGGAAAAGCCGTGAGATCGGCCGCTGAGGCGGGATTTCTGCGGAGCGCGTATTCCAGCCATTGAGTTGCTCCATCGCCGTCCACGTCCGGTCCGTCATCGGCCGTAATCCCCGCAGCATCTTCCCATTCAGCGAAGTTTGGCCAGACGATGCTTTGAATCCACGGCCTCATTTTGCTCACACGGGTGTAGGCCCCCGGCTTTTTGGGCTCGCCGCATCCGTCGCCCCAACTGACAATGCCAGCCTGCACCCATTGCCCATCGCGCCCGCGAATCAAGAGCGGTCCGCCGCTGTCGCCATCGCAGGTATCAGCGCCTCCTTCCTCCAGACCCGCCGCGAGCATGTTTTCGGTAAGGCCGCCGTTCAGGTGATCGGCATCGTTGGCAAGAGTTTGATCCACTACCGGAACCTGGACCTTTTGCAGAATCAGCGAGCCTTCCTCCGCCGTCGGGGTGATGATGCCCCATCCGAGCACAGTGGCCATGACCCCTGCCTGGACGAGATTCGGATCATCGATGATTTCCAATGGCGTGACGTCCGTGACTGGCTGCGCGAGAAGCAGGAGAGCGACGTCATAATCGTAATCGGTGGGCAGGAGCTTCGGGTGATAATAAATCTCCACCACATCGATGCGATTGAGCCCCTGAGTGCTCAGGTCAGTCGCGCCCACCACCACCTGCAGGTCGCCGGCTCTTCGGCCCAGCACACAATGCGCGGCTGTCATCACCCAGTACGGATGAATGAGAGAGGCACCGCATTCCTGAGCGTTGGCCACGCTGGTAGTGCCCTTGTCCAGCAGGGCCGCCATCCATGGAAAGTCCCCCGGCGCAGCGTCTCCGCCTCCAATGATTCTGGGGTTTTGCGCCCGAAGGGGAGCGGCTGCAAGGCTCAGAAGCAGACACAGCGAAGCGATAGAGGGACTTTTCATGGCGACTCGAAATTAATGAGCAGGGGCCGGAGGCGGTTGAATCCTTTATATTCCCGAACTACCCTTTGTGCAATTCCTCACTCCAACCAATCCATTCATGGCCGATCCGACTTACGACGAAGACAGCATCAGAACTTTAGATTCGGTAGAGCACATCCGGCTCCGTCCCGGGATGTACATTGGCAAGCTGGGCGACGGCACGCAGGCTGATGACGGCATCTACATCCTCGTCAAGGAGGTCATTGACAACTCCATCGATGAGTTCGTCATGGGCTACGGGAAACAGATCGACATCGAACTCGACGACGACGGAGCGCTTACCGTGAGAGACTACGGGCGCGGAATCCCGCTTGGAAAGCTGATGGATTGCGCCTCGATCATGAACACAGGGGCCAAGTACGACAGCAAGGCATTCAAGAAATCCGTCGGCCTGAACGGTGTGGGCATCAAGGCGGTGAATGCCCTGAGCAACTTTTTTGAAATCCAAGCTTACCGCGACGGGCAGACGAAGGCGATCGAATTCAGCAAAGGCAAGGTGAAGTTCGAGATGAAGAAGCCGGAGAAGAGTTCCGACCCCAATGGAACCCGTCTGTCTTTCAAACCTGACAACACGGTTTTCAGTTCGAGACTCAGGTTCGACCGGGAAATTCTGGAGCGCATGTTTCGGTTTTATTCCTACCTAAACACCGGTCTCACGCTCTCCTTCAACGGTGCCAAATTCCGCTCAAAGGATGGTCTGCAGGACCTGCTGAAGGAGAACCTAACGTCGGACCCGCTTTACCCGATCATTCACCTCAACGGACCGGACATTGAGATCGCCTTCACCCATTGCGATGAAGCCGGCGAGGACCTTTACAGCTTCGTCAACGGCCAGCACACGACCATGGGCGGATCACACCAAAGCGCATTCCGCGAGGCGATCGTGAAAGTCATTCGGGAGCACTATAAGAAGGACTATGATCCGTCGGACGTTCGCACCGGAATTGTTGCGGCCATCGCTGTCAAAGTGATGGAGCCTATTTTTGAATCCCAAACGAAGACGAAACTGGGTAGCACAAACATGGAGCCCGGAGGAGCTACGGTGCGCGGCTACGTTGGGGATTTCCTGGAGAAGGCGCTCCAAATGCATCTCGCGCGCAACAAGGACACGGACAAAGCGCTGCTCGAAAAACTTCAGGAAAATGAAAGTGCCCGGAAGGAGTTGGCAGGCGTGGCCAAGCTCGCCAAGGAGCGTGCCAAGAAGGCGAAGATTCATAACAAGAAGCTGCGCGACTGCCGCGTGCACCTCGACACCTCCGCGAAAAACCGGGAGGATAGCACGCTCTTCATCACCGAAGGCAACAGCGCGAGCGGCTCCATCACCAGTGCGCGCAGCGTGGATACGCAGGCCGTATTCAGCCTGCGTGGAAAGCCGCTCAATACCTATGGCCTAACCAAAAAGGTGGTTTACGAAAATGAGGAGTTCAACCTTCTCCAGCACGCACTGAATATTGAAGAGTCCATCGACGAACTGCGGTATAACAAAGTGGTGCTGGCCACGGATGCCGATGTGGATGGCATGCACATCCGGCTGCTGATGATCACCTTTTTCCTCCAGTTCTTCCCGGACCTCATCCGGCGAGGCCATCTCTACGTGCTCCAGACCCCGCTCTTCCGCGTGCGCAACAAGAAGGAAACTCACTACTGCTATACCGAAGAGGAAAAGCTGAAGGCCATCGCCAAATGCGGCAAAGCCGCGGAGATCACGCGCTTCAAAGGCCTCGGCGAGATCAACGCCGCCGAGTTCAAACACTTCATCGGTCCGGAGATGCGCCTCGATCCCGTCGGCGTGGACCATCAGCATTCGCTGAAGGACCTGCTCACTTTTTACATGGGCAAGAACACGCCGGAGCGACAGGATTTCATTATCCGCAATCTGCGCGTGGAGCAGGATATCATCGATGAAGAGCCTCCGGGGCGCCTCGTGGAGGCAGACGCCGCCTAACCGAAAACTACACCGCTCCGTTCGCGCGCAGAATTTGCCCTAACACATATGGAAGGATGCCGCCGGCGCGGTAGTAGTCGATTTCGATCGGCGTGTCGATGCGCACGATGACGGGCACATCGAATGAGGTGCCGTCTGCTTTGTGGACGCGCAGCGTGGCTTCGCTTTGCGGCTTCATGGTGCTGCTGACGCCGAGGAGATCGAAGGTGGCATCGCCGAGGCTCTTCACTTTGTCGTAGTCGGCTTTGTCTTTGAAGTTACAGGGGAGGACGCCCATGCCGACGAGATTGCTGCGGTGGATGCGCTCGAAGGATTTGGTGATGACGGCTTTAACCCCTAACAAATTTGTTCCCTTGGCGGCCCAGTCGCGGCTGGAGCCCATGCCGTAGTCTTCACCGCCGATAACAATCGTGGGTGTGCCGGAGGCGAGATATTTTGCAGCGGCATCGTAGATGGACATGGTTTCGCCATCGGTGACGGTAACGCCGCCTTCGACGCCCGGAACCATGAGGTTCTTGATGCGCACGTTCGCGAAAGTGCCGCGGGTCATGACGCGGTCATTACCGCGGCGGCTGCCGTAGCTGTTGAAGTCGGCGGTGGTGACGTTGTTATCACTGAGGAATTTGCCGGCGGGGCTGTCTTTCTTGATGCTGCCGGCGGGGCTGATGTGGTCGGTAGTGACACTGTCGCCAAAAATGCCGAGCGGGCGCGCGCCTTTGATTTCCTCGATTCCGCCGGGCACCGGGCTGAACTTGTCAAAGAAGGGCGGCTCCTGGATGTAGGTGGAATTTTTGTCCCATTCGTAAACCAGGCCGACGCTGCCGGGGATTTCGTTCCACTTGGGATTCTGTCCTGCGAAGTCCGTGTAGAGGCGCTGGAAGACTTCCGGAGCGAGGGCGCTGGACATGGCGGCTCCGATTTCTTCGCTGCCGGGCCAGATATCCGAGAGCATCACCGGTTGGCCATTTAAATCGGTGCCGAGCGGCTCTTTGGAAAGGTCGATGTCCACCGAGCCGGCGATCGCGAAGGCCACGACCAGCGGCGGTGACATGAGGAAGTTTGCCTTGATGCTTTGGTGCACGCGCGCTTCGAAATTCCGGTTCCCTGACAAAACGCTGGCGGCGACGATATCCTCCGCCTTGACCACATCTTCGATGCCGGGATCGAGAGGGCCGCTGTTGCCGATGCAGGTGGTGCATCCGTAGCCGACCGTTTGGAAGCCGAGTTTATCGAGTTCCTGCTGGAGGCCGGTTTTGTTGAGATAGTCCGTGACGACGCGCGAGCCGGGGCCGAGGCTGGTCTTGACGGAAGGATTCACCTTCAAGCCTTTGGCGTTCGCTTTCTTAGCGAGAAGGCCGGCGGCGAGCATGACGCTGGGATTGGAAGTGTTCGTGCAACTGGTAATGGCGGCGATGAGCACGCTGCCGTGCGTGATGACGTCCGGCGTATTGTTCTTTGAATTGACCACCACGTCCCACGCGGGATAGCCCCCTTCGTGCGGGGGATTGACCACCACCGCACCGACTCCGCCGAGCGTTTCCAGGCCGGGCGTGGCATCCTCGATTTCATCCAGGTTTTCGCTGGCACCCGTCAGCTTTGTTTTCCCATAACCATCCGGCAGGGGTTTTGCGAGGAGATCGTTCCACGTCGTCTTCAACTCGTCGAGATTGATGCGATCCTGCGGGCGCTTTGGTCCGGCGAGGCCGGGCTTCACGGTGGAGAGGTCGAGTTCGACGACCTGGGTATAGTCAATGCTGCCGCTTTGCGGAATGCCCCACAAGCCCTGGGCTTTGTAGTAATTCTCCACGGTGCCGCACAGTTCTGCGCTGCGGCCTGTGCCTTTCAGATAGGCGATGGTTGCCTCGTCGATGCCGAAGAAGCCCATGGTGGCGCCGTATTCCGGAGCCATATTGGCAATGGTGGCGCGATCCGGCACGCTGAGCGCGACGGCGCCCGGGCCGTAGAATTCCACGAACTTGCCGACGACTTTCGTCTTCCGGAGCAACTCGGTGACGCGCAGCACCAGATCGGTGGCGGTGACACCCGGAGCGAGTGCGCCGGTAAGATGTACGCCCACGACTTCTGGCACAAGGAAGGTCACCGGCTGGCCGAGCATGCCGGCTTCCGCTTCGATGCCGCCCACGCCCCACCCGACGACGCCGAGGCCGTTGATCATGGTGGTGTGCGAGTCGGTGCCGACGAGAGTGTCCGGATAATACACGCCATCTTTTTCCAATACACCTTTGGCAAGGTGCTCGAGATTCACCTGGTGGACAATGCCGATGCCCGGGGGCACCACTTTGAAGGTATCGAAGGCCTGCTCGCCCCACTTGAGGAATTGATAGCGCTCACGGTTGCGGTGGAATTCGAGGTCCAAATTCCGCACCAGGGAATCACCGGTGCCGGCAAAGTCCACCTGCACGGAATGGTCCACCACAAGATCAACCGGCACCAGCGGCTCGATCATTTTCGGATTCGCGCCCATGCGATGCACCGCACTGCGCATGGCCGCAAGATCGACCAGGAGAGGTACGCCGGTGAAATCCTGGAGAACGATGCGCGCGACGACGAAGGGGATTTCGTAGTCACCCGGCGCCTTCGCATTCCATGCGGCCAGGTTTTTGACGTCCGCTTCGGTGACCTTTTTGCCATCGCAATTCCGCAGGACGCTTTCCAGCACGATGCGGATGGAGGTGGGAAGGCGGTCCAAATTGGGAGCGAGGCCGGCCTCCTTGAGGGCGGGGAGTGAATAAAACCTGCCTTTCGAGCCGGAGCCGGTGGTGAATTCGCGCACGGTGGATGTCATGTCAGTGAGGGAAATTGCTGCTTTTCTCTAAGCCCCTGCGGGCGGGGTGCAACCGCCACGTCACCCGGGCTGACCCGGCAGGGAGCGGAGACGGGTGGCTGTGCCACAGGGCGTCGTCGGCAGAAAAGTATTATTCTCAAGCCACGGGGAAGAAAAGATGGTTTGATTTACCTTGATTTAGCCTGATTCGTGAGGGCGAGTGATAGAAAGCCGCCTTGCGGCGGAATAACGAAATCCGAAATCCAGAGTGCACTTGGAGGGCGGAATAACACAGGGCTTGGTGAGGGCTCCGCCGAATGCGGCCGGCCAGCGTGCAGGGTGCGAGAACGCGGGCGACGGGAGTAAATGCGCAGGACAAGTCCATGGGTAACTTCGGTGATTAAACGCCTTTGCTGTCAAAGGATATTCCGCGGTTTTTCCGGCTAAGAGATCACTCGGGGAGTGTCGAAAAAAGCTGCAAGACCCCGACGAATGGGAAGGATGATTGCACGCGCATGCAGAAGCGGGCGGGAGCAGGATCGACGCACGGGGCTTGCGGGCATTCCCTTCCGGCTGTATTCATAGCGGACCTCTCATGAGCCTGAGTTCCAAACCAAAGCCGCTTAAAGGCCGCCCGGAACCACGGGTGCCGGTGGGCACACGACGGAAGCCGGTGTCTTTGGAGTCAGGTGACCGCCTTACGTCCACTGAATTCCTGCGACGTTATGAAACGCGCACGGATGTGAAAAAGGCGCAATTGATCGAAGGAACTGTCGTTATGCCCTCCCCTGTACGCGCCGAACTGCATGCCAAACCCGATGGGATCATTCAGCTGTGGCTGGGAACCTACGTTTTGGAGCATCCGGCACTGGAAGTGTACTCCAACGCCACCCTGCTTCTCGATCCCGACAACGCTCTGCAGCCCGATGCTATCCTATGCACAGCCCCGCAGCCTGAGGGAAAGGTGTGGCTCAATGACAATGGCTATCTTTGCGGCGCGCCGGAACTTGTCTGTGAAATTGCGGCGAGCAGCGTCTCGATTGATCTGCATGACAAATTTCGCGCCTATCGCCGGAATGGAATCCCTGAGTATCTCGTCTGGCTGGTGGAGGAGGAGCGGGTGTGCTGGTTTCACCTGGTGGAACAGGATTATGTGGAACAGGAGGCGGATGCAGGCCGGCTTGTTAGCGGAGTCTTTCCGGGATTGGTGCTGGATATCGATGCGCTGCTCCAAATGGACAGAGCCAAAGTGATCGCGACACTGCGTGAGGCGATGACCGGCGTGTAGCGGGCAGCCATTATCCTCCCGCAGTCATTCCACCCATTCCGGGATCGTTCACACATCCGACGAAGAGGCAGGCGGCTGATGGGACGTGCTGGATGAGGAAAAGAAAGGGACGGTCGGCACGGACAATGATGGGCTTTGGCGGAGCGGGAGCAGCGCCGAAGGGCACATCCGCTCCAGTGGCGGCGGCGGCTTCGGTGCCTTTTTCGTCCATGACGAGCCATGCGGATTGACGCACGCGGGAGATGAACAGCCGCGGGGTCTGCTGCGAAATGCCCGTAAAGTCCGCCACGAGCGGGCTCTGCGCTTTCACCAGGCCGAGGGCGCGGAGCGGTTCCCCGAGGCTCACTGCGGGTGGACGGAGATTCAGACGGGGAATGGCCAGGGAAACGAGTTGGGAATCCATGCCGGCGCAGGACTTCAGCAGTTCCGGCGTGAGGCCGGCGACGACCGCGGGAAGTCCCTCCTGCTTGTCAGGAATCATGGCGACGAACTGGAGATCCCGCGCCCCGTAATCAAGAGCCACGATTTGAAACCCGGCTTTCCGGGCATAGGAAAGATTCCGCTCCGTATGCATGAACGAAGTCTTTCGTGTGTTCCCTTTGGTCAGGAAAAAAGTCTCGAGGCGCGTCAGGCGGCGCTTAAAAGGGGTCTGCCACGGAACGTTGAAATACACCGCATCGGCGAGGACCATGCGGGTAAGGGCGGACGAGGTTTCCGGCGGGAAAAGATCGGTGATTTTGCCGGCTGTGTTTTCTTTGACCCACAGATTGATGCGGGCAAAAGCTTCGAGGCTGCGGGCGGCGAATGGCACTGGCTCGGCGCCGGCTCCGAAATTGTTTTTGAGTCCATCGGTCCATGCGGGGAGAAGTGGATAGCCGTCCTCGACGAAGAGACGCGAGGCGGCGCGAACCACGGCGGGCTTTTCGCCGGGGCGCGGAATGGTGAGGGCGGCGTGCAGGGAATGGAAGGACCGGGAAACCGCAGCCGCGTCGCCCGTGAATCCAAGGACGGAGCGCATTTCTTTTTCAGTGTCACCGGCGGCTCCGGTCCATGCCATCGCGAGGACCGACTGCGCAGACCATGGGGAGAACAGCGGATTTCCAGATTTGGAGAGGAGTGGTTTTCCGAGGCACGCGGCTAAATGATTGACGGCACTCGCTGCGGCGGAAGGGGACTCAGTGTTCTGCGCCCGCGCGCACAGGGGTGCGAAGCAGAGGGCCACCAGAAAGGAAATAATGGGAGCGCGGCTCATGGGACTGCGCCGCTATAACACGACGCCCTCTGCTCCGCCGCTCATTTCTTAGGGGCCACAGCGAACAGATCGGTCATGGTGGCGATATAGAGCGTTCCATTCGCCGCGCAGACGGTGGCGCTGACGGGAGCGCCGAGGTGGGTTTGATAAAGCAGCTTCTTTTCAGCACTGGCGGCGAAGACCCAGAAGTCGCCGCGGCGGGTGCCGGCATACACACGACCATCGGCGATCAGCGGGGAAGCCCAGAAGTCGGCCTTTGCTTCGTGGGACCACAATTCCCGACCGGTCTTTGCATTCACGCAGCGAATGAAGCGGCCGACATCCGCGATGAAACAGAGGTCGCCCTGAACGGCGGCGGTGCTCACCACGTGTTTCTCCAGCGGACAGGACCAAAGTTGGACGCCCTTTTCCGCGTCGAGACAGTGGAGCCAGGCGTCGTTCTTGCCCCAGAAAAGGTCTCCGCCTCCCGCGATGTAAATCCGACCGTTATCGAACACGGGCATGCCGTAAATGTTGCTGGGGCCCTCCTGCCGGTTTGTGGTGAAGCGGTGCACTTCCTTCTTGGGGCCGGATGGATCCGGATCATACTGCCACACTTTTTTCAGGGTTTGCAGTGTATCCGGTTTGGATGCGGGATCGATGGGTTCGAATGCATAGACGATGCCGTTGCCGCCGCAGAAGAAGATCAGGGGCTTTCCGTTCACTTCCGCCATCGATGGGGATGACCATGTGCTGTGGAAGATGTTAGGCGCGATATTCTCGCGGTCGCGTGCGAGCAGTTTTCCGGTGGACTTGTCCACCACCACGAGGCTTGGCGCGTCCGGAGTGCGGATGACGCGGTGTGTGTTGTCCACGCCCGTGCCGGTATTCACATAGAGATGCGGCCCGCGAATGAGAATGGAACTGTGCGCCGCATCGTGCGGCCAGATGCCGGCCGCTTCCTTCAAATCCAGAACCCACAGAATGTCGGCGTCCAGCGGGCCGGTCTCCATGGCTGGAAGGTCCGCGGGTGTCATGTGACGGCCTTCATCTTTGAACGGACCATCGTTGCCGTTGGCCATGCCTTTGAGGTCAAGGCAAACGACTTCTCCGCGATTGGTGAGGGTGTAAACCCGGTCGCCCTCCACCGTAGCCGGTGAAGAGATGCCGCTGTTTGGCCAGTCCATGTATTGATCCTCGGAGCGCTTGGGCACCACGAGTTGCCACACGAGTTCGCCGGTCTTTTCATCGAAGCACATCATGACCCCGCGGTCGCCCTTGTGCTTTGGATCACGCGGGCTGTTGTTGTTAGTGCCGATGAGCACGCGACCACCGGAGACGACCGGAGTAGAATGCGTTTCGGAGCCCAGTTTCGCCCGCCAGCGGATGTTTTCCCCGGTTTTGATATCAAACTTCTCTACCAGCCCGGTCTCTGGCGAAACCATGTTCCGGGTCCACGCCGTGCCCCATTGCGGGTCATCAGCGGCGGAGGCAGCGAGGGCAGTACAGAGCAGGACGAAACGGGAGGTCATGGCGGAGGAGCAAGCCTGACTGCTTCACCATCGGGAAGCAATGGAACAAAGACCTCAATTCGCGGGTTTGCCTTTGCCTGCTGAATTACTTCCACTGATTCCGCCATCGCTCCATTCACTTTCGGTCCGAAACCCCTGCTTTCCCGCAGGGCAAGATGGATACAGCATAGCCTTCCAATGAAGAACAGAACTCTAATTTTTTCCTTTTCGCTGCTCCTAATCGGCACGGGATTGATTGCTTTTTACGCCGGCAGAAATTCTGTATCCACTGAGGCATTTCCCGGGTTTAAGGGAGATCCCCGCTACGTAACACTAGTTCCCGTGATACCCGAGGATTCCGATGAAGGTGTGAGGTGGGGAAAATTAGGGGTGTATTTGGAATTGCGAGATACACACATTATTGATGAGGTAAAGGCCGCCGAAAAGCGTGACGTAATACTGCTTGCGGGGTACAGGGATGGCGTCTGCATTTTCGACGGCGGCACAGTCCACATCGTGTGCAGATCCATGCAGAGAGGCGACCTCGTTTATTACACGAAAATCGCGAAGGAAGACGACCGGTATTTGGTTGCCGGCGTTAAACTGGGTACATTAAAGGGGATAGTTGACGAAGGGCTTTATGACAGAGTTGGCCAGCTAATCCTATCCAATGGATAGATAATAACTTGATCGCATTGCGATTACGAAGCAACGGCTCAGCGATCTCAATTCGCAGCATTCGCTTTCGCCTGCTGAAGCACTTCCACTGATTCCGCCATCGCTCCATTCATCCTTGGCCCGGGACCACCGCTTTCCCGCAGTAGTTTCAGAGTGAGCTGAGCAGACTCGCAAGTGGATTTTGCGGCAAGGTATTCCGGGTGGTCCGCACCGTATTTTTCTTTCAGCGCGAGCATCTCGTGTCTGGCCTTTTCGACCTTCACAACCTGGGCGTTTCCGCACAGATCACCCCGCCTCTCCATGTAACCCCAAAGAACGGCACCTACCATTTCCACGGCTTTGGAGGCGTCAGGATCATGGGATGTCAGCGTGACAACATCCGAGCCCTCAGCGCGCCGCGCCTCCACGGCGTTCCGCAATTGCGAAACGGCGGCGCCCGCGCTGGTTTTCCATTTCGTGTCCAGGCGCCATTCTTTGACCGCGCGTGCGAACACCGTTTCCTCTGCCAGTGCTTTTGTTTCCCTCTCCAGCCAGGCAGACCTTGACTTGTCTGGCGGCGAGCCCGTTTCCACCGAGCCGGGATTTGGAATGGATGACGGGCGGATCCGGAATATCGTGGTGGCCGTGACGCCGGACCGCGCCGGCTTTGGTTCAGGGCTCCTGGGTTCCCTTCCAGTCAGCATCCACCAACCTGCCAGACCTCCGATGGCCAGCAGAATGGACACGGCGCACATTATGGCCAGGGTGCGTTTTTTCATGACAATGCAGGATAACTCTGGCCAAGGGCTTCGATTTCCATCCCCGCGGGAGGCGCAGGCTGCTTTCATGTCGCGGGGCAGCAATTATTTTGTGTCATGGGCCGCTTCAGCTTCATCGTTTCGTTTCGCCGGAGGAAATTCATCAAACGCGATTTGCACGCGGTGCTCAACCATCGGAGACAGCCGGGGAAGCAGGTTGTCATAGCTCTTAGCGTGACGGCGGATGTTTCCCGAATCCTGTGTCCTCAAGGCGGATCGTTCCACCTCCATCATCCTGCGAGTGGCCTTGAGTTGCCCTTCGAGGTCGCGTTTCTCCGACTCGCTCGCCTCCAGCAATTGAGCGTACTTGATATCCAGAGAGGCATTCAACGCCATGATCTTCGGATGGCGCGCGCCAAAGCCGCCCTGGCTTGCCTGCTCGAGGGCAGCCGTTTCCTCGACATACTGAGAGTAAAGCGCGGTGATGCTCGAATTCGGAAGATTGAGTGCCCGCACCGCGATGATCAACTTGTCATCTGTTAGGTCACGGATGCTTTCAAATTGATCCGCCAGGGCGGCGATTTTCTTTTCCGTCTGCTCCACCCAATCCTCAAGAGAGGGCTCATCCTCCCGCTCCCCGGTGCGCCGGCCTTTTGCGGATGGAGAGTTTTCGACCGGCTGGGCCGGAAGCAATCTTGCAGCCGTCCGCGGCCGTTGAGAGGCGTCTCCGGGTACTCCCGCGGGTTCTGACAACCACCGCTGGCCGGTGAAGACGCCCGCCGAGAAGAAAAAGAGGGCACCGAGGAAGGAGCAGAGTATGACGGAGCGGCGGTGTTTCATGGGTGGCGATTATTCCGGAATTCCTGTCTCCACCGGTTTTTCGGGATGACCGGACTTGAACTCGATACCCACATCAACATGGGCGCGCATGTTGGTCTCTCTCAAGGCATTCAGAGCTTCCCGTTCATTTTCATAGGATTGCTTGAGCATTGTATATTCGTTCCAGGCTTCAATCTCTGCAGGCGAAAGGGAGCGAAGGTGTTTCTCTTTCTCATGCGCAAGCATCGTTTGTGCCGCCTTGAGTTTTTCCTCCAGTTTATCTCTGTAAGCTTCCGCGTGAGCCTCCAATCGCTGATGCTTCGACAGTATCGATTCCTTGAGCGCCTTAGTTTTCGGATCGTCTTCTGTCAGACCGTCCTCCTTAGCCTGTTTCAGTTGCGCGATCTCCGATCGGTATTCGGGATACACGTTGGTTGAAGAACTGTCCACGCTGTGTTTCACCCATGCTTCGATCAATTCAGATCCCTTCAAGCCGCGGAGGGGCTCGGCCGCGTTATTCAGTCCAGTGATGTCGTGCTCCAACTGGAGAGGGGCGACGTCCACGATACTGTGCTTTTTCATGCACTCCATCATCTTCAGGCGGGCGGTCTCCACTTTGCCAACCTGCTCCTCAATCCGCTGCTCCGTATTATCCGCGCTTTCCGGCCATTCGCTTCTGGATGCGGGCGGAGCGGTTTGAAATTTTGTGAAGCTCCCAGGATGAGCCGCAGCCTTCCCGTTCTGGGATGGATTCGTGTCCGCGGGTTCTGAGCGCCAGCAGCGCTCAGCAAGTATGCCCGCTCCAAAAAGTCCGGCAGCGGCAAGGGTACTGGCGAAGAAACGGGAAGGGCGCATTTTCATGGAAGCGGACGGGAGCATGTCAGTGGATCGAGTCGGGTTTTGCCTCCTCCAAAATCACCACGGGTGAGGTGATGGCGTCAGCTCCCAGACGGATCTTCATTTCGCGCATTTGATTCAGCAATTGCAGTTGGGATTCGTATTCAGCCCGCGCGTGAAGGTAAGCAGGCTTCTTGCGCCAATCTGAAGGCCCTTCTTGACCCGGCACCCACCGAAACCGGTAATCCTTCGATTGGTCCATCATTTCCTGCCGTGTCTTCTCAAGCACGCCGAGCTGAGAAGCGATTCTCGGATCAAGGCTATGGATAATGCGGTTGGCCAACTCCTTTTCCTGCCTGATCCGGCCCGCGGCATAAGAATCGCGCACGGCATCGGCCAATTCCACCGCCTCTATTTCCAACGAACTCCGTGCGGTTAGGGACACAATGTCCGTTCCCTTTTCCTGTTTTACCTCAAGCATCTTCCTCAACTTGTTGGCCGCTTCGGGTTCAGACAAGCCCCAACGAGCGTCAAGGCTCAGGGATTTTACCACGCTACGGAGCCGATCCTCCTCGATCATGGAGTTCATCTCGTGTTCCTGCCATGTTGGAGCGGGACCGGAAAAATAGCACAGAGTGGGCCCGCTCCGCTGTTGAATGATCTGGAATCGGGTGGTGGCGCTGCGTTCAAAGTGGAGTCTCCATGACGACGGATCGTACCAGGTTGCCGTTGAGTCTCTCCGGAGTCCTTTCATCCACCCTGCCAATACCAGAACCCCCGCCACGAAGAGGCAGATGAGGGAAGTGCGGAGAAAGCGTTTCATATCCTTGCGTGCCGAAACGCTGGCTTTTGAGGCCAGGAGGATTTCCTTTGGACCGGGAAAGAAATCGTCCGTTCAGAATTCTCCTGGAGAAAAGCCGCTGGACGCGTGGCCTGCGAGGTGCTTTTAGACCCGCTCCTTTTATTCCGGTTTCCTCCTATGTCCTACACTACCTGCACTGTCCCTTCCGGCGAAAAAATCAGCATCAGCAAAGGCAAGTTGACGGTGCCGGCGAATCCTGTAGTGCCGTTCATTCGCGGCGACGGCACGGGACCGGATATCTGGGCGGCGAGTGTCAGGGTGTTCGATTCGGCGGTGGAAAAGGCTTACGGGGGCTCGCGAAAGATTTCGTGGATGGAAGTATTCGCGGGCGAGGCGGCAAAGACCAAATTCGACAATTGGCTGCCGGACGACACGGTGAAGGCATTTCAGGAATTTCTGGTTGGCATCAAGGGCCCGCTGACGACACCGGTGGGCGGGGGCATTCGCTCGTTGAATGTGGCGCTGCGTCAATTGCTGGATCTATATGTGTGCCTGCGCCCGGTGCAGTACTTCACAGGCGTTCCTTCTCCGGTGAAGCGTCCGGAGCAGGTGGACATGGTGATCTTCCGCGAGAATACGGAGGATATTTATGCGGGCATCGAATACGCGGGGGGATCGCCGGAAGCGGCGAAGGTGCTGGAGTTTTTCCAGAAGGAGTTTCCGAAGGATTTTTCAAAGATTCGCTTCGGCACTTCGCAGGCAGTGGTGGATTACATGAAGCTGGCGTCGCCGGAGCACACGATGGAGAATTATCCGGTAACGGTGGGTGTTGGCATCAAACCGGTGTCGCAGGTGGGGACGATCCGTCTGGTGAAGAGTGCGATCGAATACGCCATCACTAACAAGCGGAAGTCGGTGACCATCGTTCACAAGGGGAACATCATGAAGTTCACCGAAGGGGCATTCCGCGACTGGGCGTATGCTGCGGCGAGCCGGATTTTTGGAGACAAGGTTTACACCTGGGCGCAGTGGGAAGTCACGAAGAAGGAGAAGGGCGAGGCGGCGGCCAATGACGAGCAGAAGGCGGCGCTCGCGGCCGGACGTGTGCTGATCAAGGATGCGATTGCGGACATCGTGCTGCAGCAGGTGCTGACGAGGCCCACGGATTTTGATGTGATTGCCACGCTGAATTTGAACGGCGACTATCTTTCGGATGCGCTTGCGGCGCAGGTGGGGGGCATCGGGATCGCGCCGGGAGGGAACATCAATTACGTCACAGGCCACGCCATCTTCGAAGCCACGCACGGCACGGCTCCGAAGTATGCGGGCAAGGATGTGGTGAATCCAGGATCGGTGGTGCTTTCCGGTGAAATGATGCTGCGCTACATGGGCTGGACAGAGGCGGCGGATCTTATCATCAAGGGGCTCAATGGAGCGATTGGCAGCAAGCGCGTAACGTATGATTTCGCGCGTCTCATGGAGGGCGGCACGGAGATCAAGTGCTCGGAGTTCGGCGATAATATTATCGCGCACATGTAGGCGAGGTCACTTCTTGTTGGTGGCAAGGTCCCACATGGAGGGATCGATTTTGGGTTTGTCCTTTTGGACGGACACGCATTGACCCAGGGCGGGGCTGTAAACGCTGTCCGGGCATTGGAAGAAGCCGGTTTCCGGGCACCACGCGCATTCGCCCTGGAGCCAGCGAAATCCTGTCAGGGCGCTGGTGGCAGTGGTTCGCGGGATGCCGTCGCTTGTCAGGAAGACCGGGCGGCAGGCATCATCGCAATCGAAGCGCTCCTGCACCACGCCGTTGCCACCAGCCATGAGGCGGTATTTAAAATCGCCGCTGTCGGTCGCGACGCATTTGCCGAATCTCATGGTGATCGGACTCACTTTGGTGATGTCTGCTGCGGTGGAACCGCCACCTCCGTGGGAATAGATGATCGTGCCGTTGCGGGTCGAGATGCAAACCCTGACACCGCCGGCGCCGATGGCGAAGGTCATGTCAGGCTGGCCGTCCGCGCCAAGTTCCTGCACGCAGACATCGCCGTCGTACACCAGGGTGGTCATGGCAAACGTCCCGCCGCCACCGAAGGTGCGGATGACGTCGCGACGGCCAAGCGCATCATATCCGTAGAAGGCCATGGGTGCACCGGTGGAGCCATCAGCCACGGAGACAAGCCGTCCGCCGGCATCATAGACACAATCCATTTGGACGGCACCGTTCGCCATGGAGGTGAGGAAGCCGTTGTCGTCCCAGTGCAGCGCGCCGCCGGGCCAGGTGGAATATTGATTCATCTGGCGGTCGCCCGGGGGCGTCAGTTCGTTGCGCGTGTAGGGGCCGGGATTCGTTCCACCGACCGTGCTCAGCCTGTTGCCTTCCGTATCAAGAGTGTAGGTTACATCACTTTCAGTGACCGCCGGGCCGCCTGCAACTTCGCGGCGCATGGTGACACAGCGTGTCACACGGCTGAAGCGGTCGAGAGTGAAGACCTTTTGGCGTCCGGGGCCGTTGGAGGCGGAGGAGAACGAAGAAATACTGCGAGTCACACATTGATTGCGGTCCCGGCGGGTGATGCAGTCGTCCAGAACGACATTGTTAGGGCCGGTGATGGTGCAGCGCACGCAGGCGTCGAAGGAAAAGTCCTCCCCGCCGCCCGGGAGAGCGGCATCGCCGTCGCCGCGATAGAGATACGCGGTCACAATGCCGTCGCTCCGGCTTTCGCGAACGAGGTTGTGGCCCGCGTAGTCGCAGATGCTCACCGGCGGAGACATTACCTGGCCGTTGGAACTGACCACGGAGAGCGAAACGAGCAGGCCCTGGGCGTTCCGTGTTTCGGCAAACTTTGAGCCGTTAGGGTAGGTGACGCTGGTTGATCCGCGATGACTCCATGTGCGGGCAATAGCGCCGATGTTGTTTTTGACTTCACTGGTCTTGCTGCGGCAGGAATCGTAAGTGCAGGCGATGTCCGATGCACCCTGCATGGCATGCACGCAGTTGCTGAGGCCGTCGTAACTAAAAAACACCGGATCGATGGTAATGACCGGCGCGGGCACATTCGCATAGGCGCGTGAGGTAACGCGTCCGTTGAGATCGAATGTGCAGGTGCGCAGGCATTTGTCCTGACACTCCCATTTCTGCACATTGCCATAGGCGTCGCGGGTGAAAATTTCGCTGGTGCCGTCCGGGTAATCGCAGCGCGTCACGCAGCCCCGTGAATCCCGCGTGCAGGTGGAGACGTATCCGAGGGAATTGGTGGACCCGATGTATTCACCGGAACGGCGGAGGCAACTGCGCAGCATTTCCGGAGCGCCGTCTCCGTCCACATCCGCAGAGACACGGCAGGAGAAAGGCGCGACCGCTGTTCCGCCGTCGTAAGCAAACCGAGAGACCAATCCGCCAGGCTCGGTGGATTGCACGATGCGGTTCATAGAGTCGAACCCGCATGCGGAACCCGCGCCGCTTCCGTTGACGGACACGCGGCGGTCCCGGGCGTCGAGGGTGTAGGTATAAGTAAAGGACTTGTCAGGAGTACCGGCGATGGTCGAGGAATCGGTTCGAGTGCAGGACAGCGCATTGCCGCAGGCGTCGAGAGTGACAGAGAGAGCGCACAATCCGTCCGAGCAGCGGATAAGCCTGCCGGCGGTATCATAGGTCATGGTTAGAAGAGAGTCTCCATTGCAGGTGACACTTTGCACCAGACCAGCGGGGGAAGACTGGACGGTTGTGACTTCGGTGGCGTGCGGTCCGGGTGCTCCCGGAGAGAAGCGCTCCACGGTGACGACGTCATTCGGCGACGTCACGAAGTGGTAGCCATCGGGGCAGGTACAAATACGTCCGTGGCCGACGAGGCGCGCAAGGACCGCAGGGTTGCCCCCAACACCGCCGCTTCCGCCACCACCACCGGACGTCCGGTTGTTGCTGACGTTGCTCTTGGCGCGTTTGATGACGGCACGGCAGCAAGCCATGCTGTCGCAGAGAAGCGGGCTGTTCGAAAACTTTGTCGTGAAGCGCGAAAGCAAAACATTATTAGCCGAGCCGGGAACATCCGGCACTTCACCGTGGAGGGATACGGTGACATTGCCCTGAAAGTCGTAAGCGAGAGAGGTGACATTTCCCATGGGATCAGCCCACGAGGACAGACGATGCAGTTTGTCGTAGGTGCAGGTGGATGTTGGATTATCTGACGGAGGCAGGCCGACGAGCGCACAGCGCACGGCGGCGCCGAGGGAATCGTAATCGCATTCGGTCGTGACCGAAGTCAGAGCGCCGAGGCCGCCGCTAACGCCGCGATGGAGAAAACCGCGTTCGTCCCAAATGCAGTCAAAGACGGCGTCCATTGATTGACCGCGGCAAGCGGCGGGCGTGCTGATCCTAACGCATTGGCCCGCGTCATCCGGTGTGAAATCACAAACCGCGAAGTTTTCGATGCCGGCGGCATCCGGTGTGAGTGCCGGCGGTTGAACGGGAAGGGAAACAGGCCGCTCTTCGCAGGCGAGCCGCACGAGATGGCAGCGGCTGTCAAAAACCATGAAGCAACTGTAAGCGGGGTTGGCCGCGACGAGGGCGCCTGTTTCATCGCGATGTTCGACATCGCAGCGGGCGGGGAGACCACCACTGTCGTAGAAACAAACGGCGGAAGTGCGCGAAGCAGCGGGACCCGTGCCTGTGACGGGCGTTTGCACCCTAACAATTTTCCCGGCGGCATTGTAGTCGTAAAGCCAGTCGTTGCCGCGTTCATCGACGACGCGGCTGACGCGACCGTTGGTGTCGCGGTCGAAGTGCATGGTGAGTTGCAGACCGGTGCCGTCGGTTTTTTTGTCACGGATCGTGTCTGTTAGGAATCCGGTGGCGGCATCGAAGACGCACTCATCACGGAAGGAGGGGCCCGGACCGTCAAGGATGGTGACGCTGGTGCACTGGCCGCGGCTGTTCCATGTGCAGGTATAGCCGCTTCCCAGGATGGGTGTGGTGGCGGCAGTGCGGTTTCCGTGTGCGTCGTATCCCCATGTGTAAACCTGTCCGAAGGCCGTGATCAGGCGCGTGCAGAAGCCATCGCTGGTGTCGCAGATTTCCGGATCGGCCTGAAGCAGATGGTGCGAGCCCGGCGTCATCACGGAGGACCATTTGGCAAAGCCATCGCAATCGTCGTCCGTGTCATCACAGTCCTCGTCGTCGTCACCTCCGGCGGCACGGCTGGCGTCGTCGTAAAGTTTTGTGTTTTCTTTGAGATCCCACCCGTCACGGCGCCGTCCCATGCTCATCGCGCCGTCGTCGTAGAGTTTGGTGTTCTCTTTGATGTTCCAGCCGTCACGGCGTCTCATGGCTGATGCGCCGTCATCGTAAATCTTTTTCAGCAGTTTCAGATCATAACCGGCAACACGGGCATTGAGTGAGTCCTTTCCGGGATTGGCGAAGTTCAAACCGATTGAGACTTTTCCTAAAGGAAGACTGCTGCTCTTCGGGCTTTTCGCGAGTTCCGATCCGGCCTTGAATTTGGCGACTTTTTTGGGGCGGATGGGAATCGCTCTGCCGGTCTGGGGATTGCGTCCAGTGCGCGCGCTTCGGCAAAGGTTGCCGCCCCAACCCGGGGAACATTCGCAGGTGCCGCGACCAGCGAGGTAGTCCATGTGAACGGAGCGTTCCTGACCATCCGGCGCATGGAGCGTGCAGACGCGCAGGTTGCCGCGCTCCAGCACCGGGCAGCCGGGACGCAGGTCGCGGTCGTAGGTGTTCCGAATTTGCGTACCGTCCGGCATGGTGATGCGCGTTGGGCAGCGGTCAGCATTATAAACGCAGGTGGTTTCGAAGAAGTCAGGATCGGTATCGCGCAGCTTGCCTGTGGGCCGGTTGGTGGTTGGAGTTACTTCGAGCCCGGGGGTGGCAAATCCGGTGTATTCGCGCACGCGGACGGGACAATGCATGCGGTCACAGGTGGTTTCTGTCACGCGGCCCAATGGATCATTCTCAATCACCATGTAACCGCCCAAGGGGCTGGTTCCCTGCGGCAATGTGAAACATTTTATGAGGGTGACATGACCTGTTAGAGGATTGCCTCGATGACGATCCACGGACGCGCAGGTATCATAGTCCACGGCGCGGGGATCGGTGACGGCGGAGTAAGTGTATTCTTCAAGCAAACGCCCTGCCCCGTCGCGCAGGGAAAGGAGATTGTGATTCAAACGATCATCCGCGCTGCCCTTGGAATAGACGAAGGTCATGTCTCCAGCCACGGGAGGCGAACCGGCGACCTGCGGACAGGAGACGGAGATCAGATCCTGATTGGAATAGATATAGGTGACCTTCGCGCCCGTGGAGGCGGTGACACTGGCAATGAGCGGCGCGCTGCTGCTCCACTCCACCGTAAGGCTGCGGGCGAAGGAATCGCTCACCGTGGAAAGTTTTCCGGATGGGTCGTAGGCACACGTTAGGGAGACGCCGGTGCGGTCCGTGATGCTGGCAATTTTTCCTGCGGCGGGCGAGCCGTCGAGCGGCTTGAAGGTCCACGTGCCGCCGTCGGCAAAGGTCATAGTGCACGCCGCTCCGCTGAACTGAAGCGTGCGGAACATGCCATCGCAGGAGAAACGGCCATCCGACTGGCGGTGAAAGACGTCGGCTCTGCCGCTGCCATCGTGCATGATGAATCTTGATGCTCCCGCACCGGCGGCGGGGGGCAGCGGCTCGATCCACACGTTGTAGGAAAAGTCCCAGCCGGCTCCGTGGCCGGAGGTGACAGGAACTTTTGAGCGGTACTTTCGCACCCACGCGAGCGCCGGACCGGCGGGACAGGAAAGAGCGAGGTCGCACTGTTCGACACTCACTTCACCCGGAAGCGAACGCGTGCTCGTGGTCCGCGCGATGGCATCGAGGTTCACCTCCGCTTCGTTTCTTTTGCTTTTCCTGAAGTTGATCAGAAGACCTTTGTCGTTGTCCACGATGACCGGCTGACTGCTGGAAAGCCTGAGATTGCTGGCGCATTTGGTGCGATTCGCTTTTTCCTTCGCCTTCATCAGGGCCGGCATGAGCAGTGTGGCGAGGCTGTTGTCGTCATTGTCATTGCCGTCATCGCATTCCTCCGATTCATCCCAGACCATGCTGCTGAGCTGGTGCATGTGGGGCCAGACCGCGAAATTGACGGGAGCGGCCGCGGGCAGGCCGGGAGGGGAATCCGAGGCGCGACCGGTATCGGTGATCTGGAACGTTGCATCCACCGTGCAGACCGGGAGGCCGGTGCCGGATACGATCCGCGCGGAAAGGATGGCTCCTCCCGGCAGGAAGCCGCCCACAACGGCAGCCCGCCACACACCGGGCCCGAAAGGCGTAAGGGGAGTGCTGACCGGAGGCTGGCCTTCGATTTCCAGTACCAGGGAACTCCCTGCCGGAAGACACTGGCCGTGGATGAGAAGGTCGCCTCCGATCGGCTGAAGGATTGGCGCTTCGACAAAGAAGACTTCCGGTCCCGGCGAAGGAACCTGATAAAACGAGCGCTGGCCGGTGGCTTCGGGGTCCACCCATTCGCCTTTGGTGCCCTCCGGCTGGACCATCGCCACGGACGACCACGAGCCCGACCCGTCCGGAGCGAGGGAGGTGGATTTCTTTACCCGGTAAGTGACTCCCGGTTCCGCGGTCCACGTGACCCGCGGCTGGGTTCCGGCGAGGCCCGTGGTGGTGTCGAGCACGGGATTGAACGAAGACGTGTCCGCCACAAGCGAACGCGAACCGGGGAAGGCCAGCAAAAGGGCCGTTACGAGGGCTTTTCGCCCGCCGCAAGACCAGGTCGGCCGGCCCGGGCGCGGGAAGTCGGTAGAGGTATGCATAGTCGGTAGAGGCACGGGGTTCCTGCTCTACTGAGTGCTTTTCCGTCCAAAGATACGGCACCCCTCATATTTTTTAGAATTGGGCGGCCCCTGAGGCCGCCTAAAATTAACAAAACCACCCCAAAAAGGTCACTACGCGGTAATTTTGCCGGGGGCGACAGGGCGGATTTTCGCCAAGGTCAGGGTGGCGGCAGCCATGATGGCGGCGGCGAGCCAGAAGGCGTAGTCGTATTTGCCTGGGAAAATCCAGAGGAGTGTACCGGCGGTGAAGGGTCCGATAAATCGTCCGAGACTGCCTGCGCCGGCCATGGCGCCCATGGTTTCGCCCTGGTTTTGAACGCCGCCGCACTGGGAGGCAAGTGTATTGATCGTCGGGGATGAGAGGCTGTTGCCGATGGAGGTGAGGGCCATGACAAGGAGGAGGGAGGCCCACGGTGAGGTGAACGGCAGGAGGGCGAGTGAAATGACCATGCAGACGCAGCCGATGAGGGCCAGATTCCGCTCGTTCCCGTTCTTTGCGATGCGCCGGATGAGGCCGCCCTGGATGAACACGGCGATGATGCCGATGAAGCCGAATGCGAGACCGTTTTGCCGCTGCTGGAAACCGAAGACTTCGCCGGTGAAAAGGACGAAGGTGGCGGTCATGATGGAGAAGGCGGTGATGAGCAGGAAGTTTCCGGTGATCACGACTGGGAAAGCGGTGTGGCCCATCTTGCGCATGGTGGCACGGATGGTGGAATGCGGACGGGGTTCGCCGCGTTTTTCCGGAGGCAGACTCTCCGGGAGCTTTTTCCAGCAGTAGAAGGCGTTGCCCAGGCTCATGGCGGCAGCGATAAAGAATGGCAGCGCCGGACCCGCCGGAGTGTGACTGGTGAGCCCGCCAATGACCGGTCCCAGCACAAATCCAATCCCGAAGGCGGCTCCGATCATGCCCATGACACCCGCGCGTTTTTCCGGCGCCGTGATGTCCGCGAGATAGGCTTGAGCCGTGGCAATGCTGGCTCCACAAACGCCGGTGACGACCCGCGCAAGGAAAAGGAGCGCGATGCTCCACGCATGAGCGAGCCCGAGTTTTTCACTCGCGGCGAGGGCGATGATGAGATAGCCGAGCATCGATCCGATAAGGCTGGCAATGATGACCGGTCTGCGTCCCACGCGGTCGGAAATCCGCCCCAGGATGGGGGAAAACACAAACTGCATGAGGCTGTAGATGCCCATGAGCCATTGCGCGAGAAGGTCTGTGGAGCCGAACTGGTCTTTGGCGAGCGGCTGGAGAATGGGGATGAGAATCCCGAACCCGATGAGGTCGATGAGGACCGTGAGAAAAATCGCAAGGTGGGCCGCGCGTTTCGGATGGGGCGCAGGCTTGCCGCCGGGAACAGAGGCGGGCAGCGTGTAGTTAGGGTCGGTGGAGGGGTCGGACATACCGGGAGGAGGGCGTCACCTCTGACGCGTCCTGTCTGCGGTGCAAGACGGAAGGGCGGAGAAGCCCGGGTGCACGGTGTGGATTTCGAAACCCGCGCTTTGTGTCAGGAAACGCGCTTTCTGCCGGCGAGAAGCGCCCTGCGGAAATTTTGGATGCCTCCGGCGATGGAGTCGGCGAGCATTTCGCGGAATTCCGGCCTGTGGATGCGGGCGCCTTCGGTCGCGTTACTGACGAATCCTCCCTCCACGAGAATGGCGGGACGTTCGATACCGGCGAGGACGTCGAAGCGGTGGCGCTTCACTCCGCGGTCCACGCTGCGCAGTTTGTAGAGGCAGTTGGCGTGCACAGCAGTGGCGAGCGCGATATTTTCCGAATCCCGCTCATTTCCCCGGCGGCCAATGAAGTCCGAACTCTTCAGGGACTTATCCGTGTTCGCCGTGCCCTGTGGAGCGAGGGCAAAGGTTTCCAGGCCGAGCGCGGAGGAAGTGTAGGAGTTGTAATGGATGCTTACGAACACGGCTTTCGCGGTGTTATTGGCGATCTCGACGCGGCGCGGCCGGGTGATAAAAACGTCCGATTTGCGGGTGAGAACGGTTTTGTAACCCAGTGACTCGACCTTCTTTTTCAGGCGGAAAGCGGTATCCAGAGCGTAATTCTTTTCCAGTCCGAGGGAACCCACGGCTCCGCTGTCCTCGCCGCCGTGGCCGGGATCGATGACGATCGTGTCAAAAACGACGGCTCCCGCGATATGGGACGGCTTGATGATGGGATGGATCAGCTTTGCAAGATCCATCCGGGAGATGTAAAGCTTTCCGTCCTGCTCAAGAACCGCGAAGGAGAGGCAGAATTTTACATTGTTGATGTAAATGTCGTCGGTGCCGGAGGTCCACCGCATCACCAGCTTTTGGGAGCGGAACTCCACGTGTTTCCCGGAGCGGTCCACGCGCGGGAAGTCGTAGAACTTCTGCACATCCGAAGACGAAACGTAATCCCGGCCCTCATGCTGGATCAGTTTCCATTCAAAAGCCTCTGCACCGGAGGGTGCGACACAAAGAAGAGCGGCGGGAGCAAGAATCCTGAGAAGCGCATCGCGGCGCGTCAGAACGCGCTCGCCGGCGTCAGAGCTGTTCTCGTTCTCGGGAAAAGGCATGGCGGGGGAAGAAATGGACCAGTGATCGGCGCAGGGTGTTCAAAACGCGAAATCCCCGGGGTTTCAAGCGGACAAGAATACGAATCCCGGCAGGGGTTGGCAACTGCCAGGAGCGGAATTTTACCCCAGGAGGCCCAACGGCAGGTTAATGTTAACTTTTCTTTTCACTTTCAGGATTCTGAATAGTGTAAGGTCGCGCTCCGTCCCACGGATACGTCTTTGTCCCACAAACACACCAAAACCACCGACCGTCATGAGCGAATCCGCCATCGATAACATTTCCGCCAAACTGAAACTGAAATTTGAAGATGCCCCTCCCTTTGGTGGCGGCAGCATGCCCGTGGAGAAGGAGAAAACCATGGTGATGCTGGCCCACTTTTTCTCATGGATCGTGTGGCTGCTCATGCGCAAGCAGAGTCCCGCGGTCGATGCTCATGGCAAGGAGGCGACGAACTTTGCGATCACGATCCTGATTTTCTACATCCCGCTTGGGATCGTGCTTGGGTTCCTGCCCGGTTTTCTCCTGACGATTGTCAGCCTCCTGCTTCTCGTCGTGTGGCTGGGCCTGCTGCTGCTGGTCATCATCGCGATGATCAAAGCCAAGGAGGGTAAATTGATGCGTTATCCGATCAACTTCCGGCTGATCAAATAACCGGAAGTTCCAAACCACAACGCTTCAAATGGAAAACCCGCCGGAGCCTTCTCCGGCGGGTTTTCGTTTTCTCAATCAATCGGGAAAGAGGGGAAGGCTACTTTGCAGGCGCCTTCACCGGAAGGAGCTTGATGTTCCGGAAGGAGACCGCGCCATGGTCGCCCTGGAGGCAGAGAAAGCCTTTGTCGAATTTGGCAAAGTTCTTCATGGAGCCGAACTTGCTGGCGGCCACGCGCTTCTTAAAGTCCTCGCTGCCGAGCACATACTCGAAGTACTTCACGCCGTTGATTTCATGGACACACTTCTCCGGGCTAATGAGGAGGCGGAGGTGGTTCCACTCACCGGCGGGTTTGGTGGCATCGAGAGGGGCGTTGGTTTTCGGATCGACAGGCGGCTGATAGAGAGCGTAGAGCCAGCCGCAGCGCTGTTTATCAGCGGCTTTGGCGTTGTCCTCCAGTTGCACTTCCGGGCCTGTTCCCCATGCGGCGCCGGCGGCATTGGTGACGTGATACATAATGCCGCTGTTCGCACCTTCGCCCATCTTGAAATCGAGCTGGAGTTCAAACCAGTCGTACTCGCCCTTCGTGCAAAGATCGCCGGCATCGTGAGGGTCCACACAGACGAGATCGCCATCGACGACCTGCCAGCCTTTGCGAACCTTGTCGCTTTTGAAATTGTTCCATCCGGTGAAGTCCTTGCCGTTGAAGAGAAGCTGCCATCCGGCTTTGGTTTCAGCTTCGGTAAGAGTGTTGTTTTTGGACGCTTCCGCCGTTTTTTCTGCGGCCGGTTTGGCAGCGTCCTGAGCGGTGGCCATGAGTCCGGCGGCAAGCGTCGAAACGGCAACGAGAGAGGTAAGAATGAGTTTCATAAGTGTGAGCGGGGGCGTGTCAGTCATGGCCGGTTCGTGTGCGGCTGCAAGCCCTCTGTGAAGATCAATGAAGGGGCCGCCAGTGCCCCTGCCAGTCAAAATAAGTGAGGGGCCGGAATGACTTTTTGTAGTCGTAGTGGCTGGACTGCACGGTGGCGTAGCCCGGGTAGAGCCAGCTTTTTCCCTGGGCCGCCGCCCACTCGATTTCTGCAAGCAGTGTCAGTGTCCCCAGGGAGCGCCATGATTCCTCCGGCTCAAACATGGCGTACACGCTGGACACCGCCGTTTCGCCGACGTCGAGGTAGCTAACAGCAATCAAGCGGCCCGTGCTGCGAACCTCCACGGAGACGCATTCGCAGGGAATGGAGGCCGGCGGTTCCTCCGGAATAAAGGTCCGCAGCGTTTCCGGGACGTTGGCGGTAAAGCGCGAGCGGTGGCGGAAAAACAATTCCTCGCGCTCGGCATCCACCGTTGCGGGGACAACGGATAACTCCACTCCGGCGTTCCGGCGCCAGACACGGCGCTGACTTTTTGATGCCTGAAACTCAGAGAGTTCCATACGGAGAGGCTGAATAACCTGCAGCGTCCCTTCATGGGAAAGGGTAAGACTGTAACGGAAAAACTGCCGTCCGAAATGCCGCCAGCCCGCGGCCCAGAGGCGGTCCATGAGCGCCGGGGACGCGGCCGGAAGAATCTCGGCGTCGTTGATGAATGGGGGCAGTTCCACGCGGATTTATCCTTGCAGACCACCGGCCTTCCTCAAGCGCTTCCCCGGCGGCTGCGGCCTTCCCGCAGAGCCGGAAAGGCCTTCAATGGGGCGTATCCCGGACCCGGCAATGACGTGTTGACGATTTTTATATGCAGGTTTATGCGGCCTGACGGTTGGATGCATAAGGGCCGGTTTCCCAGGACTTTTTCTTCAATCGTGATCTCACCTCTACCCTAACTCCCTGTCATGGGCACCATCACCAAACGGGATCTGGTCGTTCAAATAAGCGACCAGACCGGACTCACTCAGCATCAGGTTTTCGACGTGCTGCAATTGTTTCTCGACAACGTCACCAGCCACCTGGCGCAAAACAACGAAGTCGTGCTGCGAAACTTCGGGACCTTTGAAATTCGTGTGACGAAGCCGAAAATCGGACGCAATCCCAACTCGCCGGAAAATGACGTTCCGATTCCCGCGAGGGCGATCGTCAAATTCAAGCCCGGCAAGGAACTGAAGGAAAAGGTCCTTTCGCTGCTGCCGGAATTGAAGGGTTAGAAACGTTGTTCATTTGGTGATTTTCGGATGAATCGCCCCTTTGCGCAGGCGGTGAAGACGCGCATGGTGAGGAATGAAAATCGCCGTTTTGAGTGACTCCCATGACCACCTGGACCATGTGGGGGCCGTGCTGGCCGCCGTCGCGGGGGAAAAGGCGGAACGGATGTTTTTCCTCGGAGACTTCTGCGCGCCATTCACGCTCACAGCTCTGGCGGAGGGATTTTCCGGACCGATCGATTGTGTATCCGGAAATAATGACGGCGATCATCTTCACCTTTCCAAGATTGCGGCACAGCATCCTCAGGTGACACTGCATGGACAACTGGCGGAGCTGGAGGCGGACGGCCGGAAAATAGGCCTCAATCATTATCCCGACATTGCGCGCCGGCTCGCGGAGAGCCAGGCCTACGACGCCGTTTTCAGCGGGCACGATCACCGCCGCTACATTCATCAGACCGGGCGAACGCTCTGGGCGAACCCCGGCGAGATCATGGGACGCTACAAGGTTGTGTCGTTTGGGATCTACGAAACGGAGTCGAACAGCTTCCGGCACGTGATCGTCAGAGAGTGAGCCGCCGGGCGTTACAGGAGACTCAGAAGTTTCGGTCCGAAAATAGCGAGCGCGGCTCCGGCCGCTCCGATCGACACCGCCAGCACTCCACCGGCGGCTGCATCCTTGGTGATGCGGATGTCCTCCTCGCGTTCCCGGCTCACGCGGTCCGACAAACGCTCGATGGCGGAATTCAGCGCTTCCGCGGCAATAACCGCACCGGTGGAAAGGGAAAGCACAGCCCATTCCACTGCCGAGACGCGCAGCCATATCCCCATGGCAACGACAGCAACCGCGCAGACCGCATGCACGCGCCCGCAGGCTTCGCGGGTAAGTGTGAGGCCCAGTCCCCGGAAAGCGCACACAAATCTGAAGAGCCAGAGTTTCATGCCGCAGCGGAGGTTTGCGCTGTCAGGTATGCAAGCGCTCTGTTCTTACTCATACTCATACTCTTACTCCTCTGAGGTTCGGAGGGAGTATGAGAGAGAGTAAGAGTAAGAGTGGGACGCGGCACCGGGTTGCAATTTCCGCGGGGTGCTGCCAGCAGTAAACTCATGTCCTTTCACGTCATCCATGCGCTGGTGATGCGCTACATTTACCTTTATGGGCGCAACCGGGTGCGGCTCGTCGAACTGTTTTTCTGGCCAACGGTGGATTTGCTGGTGTGGGGGAATCTCTCTGTTTTTCTCGAGACTTCGAAGGGAGCGCAAATGCCCTCGTTCATTCCGATGCTGATCGGCGGAGTCATTTTGTGGGACGTGGTTTTCCGGGCGCAGCAGGGAGTGGCCATCTCATTCCTGGAGGACGTGTGGTCCCGGAATCTGCTGAACATCTTTGTGGCTCCCGTGCGGCCCACGGAATATGTATCTGCCGGTTACATCGTGGGCTTCCTGCGCATCCTGGTCACCGTCATCGTGCTGTCGGTGCTCTCGGCGATCTTCTACCAGTTCAACATCCTGCAGTTTCACTGGCACCTCGTTCCGTTCTTCGGATTGCTGATGCTGTTCGGCTGGAGCCTGGGATTGATCTCGATCGCGTTGATCATGCGGTGGGGACAGGCGGCGGAGAGTCTGGCGTGGGCCGTTCCATTTCTAATTCAGCCGGTGGCGGCGGTTTACTATTCCATCTTCATTCTGCCAGGATGGGCTCAGTTTCTCGGATGGTGTCTTCCCTGCACGCCGGTGTTTGAAGGGATGCGCGCCATCATCCGCGGCGAAGGCATCGACTGGTCGCTGATGGGGTTGTCCGTGGTTACTAACATTATTTGGATGTTTGTCGCCGCCGGCATTTATTTGTGGGTGCTGCGCAGCGGAAGAAGACGCGGAATGCTCACAAGGGTCACTTCGCATTAGAGTGTTATGAGAAAACGTCCTCTCCGCCTGAATTTGGACTAGGGGGGCTCAGAAATTCTCTTATTTTTTGCACTCCAGACTTGCGTCAGGGGGCCGCATCAGGCAAACACGAAAGCGGAAGGAGAATAATTTGTGTACTCGAACGACGACTATTTGCTCGAACTTTTGCAGGAATCCGGAAACCTGGACCCGGCGGATGTCCAAAATGCCCAGCAGTTGAAGGGCAAAAGGACCGCGCTGGAGTATTTGATCGAAACAGGGGCTTTGTCCGAGGAAATTGTGGCGCAAACGATGGCGATGAACTCCGGCATGGAGTTTCAGGATCTGACGGGATTCGTTCCGGACGCTGCGACGCTCGAGCTGATGCCCCCGGATGTGGCAGTGAAGTATCACGTGATGCCGATGGGCTTTGCAGACGGGCGCCTCGTTCTTGCGGTGGCGGATCCGCTGGACTTTCAGGCAATGGACAGCCTGCCCCACCTTGTCAATTTCCCGCTGGATTTTTATTGCGCTCCCAAGTCGCAGATTACGCAGTATCTTGTCGAGTTTTACGGCTACCAGAAGGAAGGCTCGAACGAACTGGTGGTGGGCAATACTGCGTCCGAAGGCGCAGCGACCGAGGCCGACGCCCCTATCATTAAGATGGTGGCCGAAATGCTGGCGGAAGCGGTGAACAGCCGGGCGAGTGATATTCACGTGGAGCCTTTGGAGAAAAGGCTGCGGATCCGGTACCGGATCGACGGCGTGCTGCATGAAGTGGCGAGCCATCCAAAACACCTGCACGCTCCAATCATGGCCCGCCTCAAGATTATGACGGGCTCCATGTCGATCGACGAGCGCCGCGTGCCTCAGGACGGACGCATCCAGGCGAAGGTGGGAGCCAAGGAAATCGACCTCCGGGTTTCCACTGTCCCTACGAACCACGGCGAAAGCGTGGTCATGCGTATTCTCGACAAGACCGGCCTGCTTCTTGGCCTCGGCGACCTCGGTTTCTTCAGTGATGACCAGGACACGTTCACGGAACTCCTTGGCCTGCCGGACGGCATCATCCTCATCACGGGCCCGACGGGATCCGGCAAAACGACGACCCTCTACGCCTGTCTCAACACGATCAATCGCCCTGACAGAAAAATCATCACCGTGGAGGACCCGGTGGAATACCAGCTCGCGGGCATTAATCAGGTCCCGGTAAAGGAGGACATCGGCATGACGTTCGCGGCCGCTCTGCGCTCCATGCTGCGTCAGGCGCCGAACATCATCATGATCGGGGAAATCCGGGACGCGGAGACGGCAAACATCGCCATTAATGCGTCGCTCACGGGTCACCTTGTATTCTCCACGCTGCACACGAACGACGCCCCCAGTTCCGTGGCGCGTATGTCCAACATGGGTGTGAAGCCGTTCCTCATTGCCTCTGCAGTCCGCGCCATGATGGCCCAGCGCCTCGTGAGAAAGCTGTGCGCCGAATGCAAATCGCCAGGCGAGCTCAGTGAAAAAGAACTGCGGGCGCTCAATTTGGATGCCGGGCGCATGAGCGATGCGAAAATCATGAAAGCCAATGGCTGCGGCCGGTGCAAGGGCCGCGGTTTCCGCGGACGGATGTGCATTCTGGAAATCTTCAAGGTGGACGACCAGGTCCGCAGCATGATTAACGAAGAGTTGAGCACTCCGCAGCTTCGCAAACGCGCCCGTGAACTCGGGATGCGCACACTTCGCGAAGACGGCATCCGCAAAGTCCTCGCCGGCATGACCACTGCCGAAGAGGTGATCGAAACCACCATGGGGGATGTGGATTGATACAAACAAGTGACCGCCCCTTCACCACCATACACTCCATGAAACCCTCTCTTCGTGCCGCCCTGACGGCTCCGGCCGTGCGGACCTGCAAAGCAGCGGCGCGATGACGGCCGGCGCACCTCTCCCGATTTCCATTCCTTTCCCAAAATGACAGCGCGTTACGTTCTCGATCTATTTCAAAGCCGCGGACTTCTCGACGATCACCAGATACAGGAGATTCTCGACGAAGTTTCGACCACAGGCAAAGAGGTGAAGACCCTTCTCACGGACTATGGATTCGTGAAGAGTCCGGATGAAGTGTACGAAATCATCGCCGAGGAACTGGGCGCCGAGTACGCCGATCTCCGCCGCTACGAACCACCGCGCGCCGTTCTCGACCTCATGCCGGGCAGCCTTGCAAAAATGCACGGCGCGCTGCCGGTCTCCTTCGACGAGAGCGGCCTCCATGTGGCCCTGATGGAACCGCTGAATCCGCAAACCGTCGAGGACCTCCGCTTTGCGATCGGCAAGCCCATCGTCGTCGTCGTGGGTGATGAAGATCGCATCGAGGAATTGATTGGCACCAGCTACGCCTCGGAAAATGAGGGTGTGGAGGACATTCTGGCCAGCATCAAGGGTACTGACATCGGCAAGGGTGGAGGAGTGGAGGCGGAAGTGAATGCGGCCCCCATCGTGCGTTATGTGGACCTTGTTCTCTTTCAGGCGGTGAAGCAGCGCGCTTCAGACATCCACTTCGAACCCTTCGAAGGGGAGTTCAAAATTCGTTATCGCGTGGACGGAGCGCTGGTGGAGATGGCGCCTCCTCCGCCCCACCTCGGGCCGATCATTACCTCTCGTTTGAAGGTGATGGCCAATTTGAACATCGCTGAGCGCCGCATCCCGCAGGACGGACGCATTATGAAAGTTGTCGGCGGCAAACCGATCGACATGCGGGTCAGCACATTGCCCACCATTCACGGCGAAAGCGTGGTGCTGCGGGTGCTCGACCGTTCCAGTGTGAACCTGGACCTTGAGACCCTCAAGCTGCCTGAGGCCATCTATGATTACATCATTGATACCATCGCCAAGCCGAACGGGATCTTCATCGTCACCGGCCCCACCGGCGCGGGTAAGACTACCACGCTCTATGCCGCCCTGCGGAAAGTGAACACGGTGGACAGCAAGCTCCTCACCGTGGAGGACCCGGTGGAATATGACATCGAGGGTATTCTCCAGGTGCCCACGAATGACGCCATCGGGGTGAATTTCGCCAAGGTGCTGCGCGCCTTCCTCCGTCAGGACCCGGACCGGATCATGGTGGGGGAAATGCGGGACAAGGAAACCGCCACCATCGCCATTCAGGCATCACTCACGGGTCACCTTGTGCTCTCCACACTGCACACGAATGACGCGGCGGGTGCGGTCACCCGTTTGATCGACATGGGCTGTGAGCCGTTCCTTGTCGCCGCCACGCTGGAAGCGGTGCTCGCCCAGCGTCTTTTGCGGACCATCTGCAAGAGCTGTGTGGTTCCGTATGAACCCACCGAGAGCATCCTCACACAGCTGGGACTGTCCGTGCACGAAATTGGCGACAAACATTTCTACACGGGACGGGGCTGCGATGACTGCGGTCACTCCGGCTACCGGGGACGCCGCGGCCTTTACGAACTGCTCGATGTGTCGGACCCGATCCGCGACCTCATCACCGAGAAAGCCCCCACGGTGGTCATTAAACAGAAAGCCGTGGAACTCGGAATGGTGACCCTGCGGGAAGACGGCCTGCGCAACATTTATAATGGAGCTACTACGATTGAAGAAGTCCTGAAGTACACCTGATGGAAAATCCCGAAACCAGAAGTCCGAAAGCCGAAAATGGTCCGCTGCGGGGATCACCGGGACTGTCGTTTTGTCTGCGGTCTGCCGGGCGCTTCGGGGTTCAGCTTTCGCCCTTTCACCGGGCATGGGACTTCGGATTTCGGATTTTTTCCGGTGACAATTCTTCGCTTCCCCTCTAAACGCCACCCCTCACGCTGCACACACCATGGCCAAATTTGAATACATCGCCGTAAACGCCAAAGGAGAGGAAACCGCCGGAGCCATCGATGCCTCGAGCAAAGATGACGCCATTAACAGATTGCGCGGCGGCGGGCTCTTTCCCACTCAGGTGGCGCCGGAAGGGCAGCTCACCGCTACCGTCAAGAAGCTGAAGAAGGCGTCCTCCTCCTCCAAAAAGAAGGGCGGCAAAGTCCGGGGCAAGGTGAAGAGCAAGAGCCTCATGATTTGGACGCGGCAGCTCGCCACGCTCATTGATTCCGGTCTTCCTCTTCTGCGCGGCCTCAACGTGCTCTCCAATCAGGAGCCGAATCCGGTGCTCAAGAGCACCGTGTTGCAGCTTGCGGATTCGGTGCAGACCGGCTCCACCTTTTCCGAAAGTCTTTCGCAGCACCCGAAGGTGTTCAACAAGCTCTATGTGAACATGGTCAAGGCCGGTGAGCTGGGCGGCGTGCTGGAACTGGTGCTCAACCGTCTGGCGGAATACCAGGAAAAGGCTCAGAAGCTGAAGAACAAGATCGTTTCGGCGATGGTTTATCCGGTCATCGTGATCTTCATCGCCGTGGCCATCGTGGTCTTCCTGCTGACCTACATCGTGCCTCAGTTCAACGAAATCTTCGAGAACATGGTGACCGGGGGCAAGGAAGCGATGCCGGCGCTGACCCGCGCGGTCATCGGGGCCAGTGACTTCCTCGTTTCCTACTGGTATATCATCGTTGGCATCGTCGTGATGATAGTGATGGGTTTCAAAGCGTGGGCCTCCACCAAGGGCGGACGCAAAGTGGTGGACCGCTTCAAACTCAAGGCCCCGCTGTTTGGTCCCGTTATTCTTAAAAGCTCGGTCGCCCGTTTCACGCGCACGCTGGGAACGCTCGTCACTTCCGGCGTGCCCATTCTCCAGGCGCTCAACATCACCCGCGACACCGCCGGCAACAACGTGGTGGCGGATGCCATCATGAAAGTACACGACGCCGTCAAGGAAGGGGAATCCATGGTGAATCCTCTGGAAGCCAGCAAGATCTTCCCCCCCATGGTGATCAGCATGGTGGAGGTGGGTGAAGAAACCGGCCAGCTTCCCGAAATGCTCCTGAAGATTGCGGACGTTTACGACGATGAGGTGGATAATGCGGTGAGCGCCCTCACCTCCCTGCTGGAACCGATCATGATCGTCGTTTTGGCCGTGATCGTGGCTGTGATCGTGCTGGCACTCTTCCAGCCCCTGCTGACCGTCATTACCAACTTCAAGGGATAAGGCGCAGGAAAATCGGGCTCCGGCAAAACCGGAGCTTGACCTTACTTTGTAAATACTGAATAATTGCGATGACTTGCAGCAATCCCTGCTGCAAGTGTCCCCACTTCACCCATTCATGCCATGAAGAGTCAGCCTCCCGTCCGCCGTGCGGCGTTCACGCTTATCGAAGTCCTTACGGTCATCGCCATTATTGCGATGCTCGCGGCGCTTGGCTTTGCCGGGCTCCGCTTTGCGCAAAACAAGGCCCGTGAAAAGAAAACGATCAACCTCCTCGCGGATATGACCAAGGCGCTGGAGGAATATCGTCAGGAAAGGGGAAGTTATCCGCGCCCGGCACAGGATGAGGAGGAGTTTCAGATTGGCGGGGAAAGTTATAAGATTGGGGGAGCGAAGATGCTCTATCAGGTGCTCTCCGGGGACGGTACGGATGCCATTAAAGGCGGCGGCGAAAAGATGCCCACCGGTCAGCAGGCCTCCGCCGAAGATCCCAAAGATCCAGGCGCGGGCAAGATCTACATGGACACGGTGGTGGCCCCGACCGCCCAGCAAATCAAGGACAAGAAGCACACGGAGCTGGTGGAGTCCTCCGGCGATAACAGCTATTTCCTCGTGGACCCGTGGCGCCATCCGTTTCAATATCAGGTTCCGGACGTAGACAAGAATGGGATCGCCTCCGACAAGGTCAAAATGCACAGCGGCTCCAGATTTGAAATCTGGTCTTACGGCGCGCTGAAGAAGCCCGAGGCTACAGAGGAGGCCCAAAAAGAGTGGATCACGACGTGGAATAACCGTTAGGCTACAGCCGTTTCGTCACTTCCGCCTGCGTCGGAGAGCGCAAGCGGGTCGGACACCTCCCGTGCCGCCGCCAGACGGTCGGCACCATCGTTTGCCGTTTGACTCCCCTTTCCGGCGCTGCTTAAGCAACCGCTTCCACTTTCATTCCGTTTCCTTTCCAAAACCATGATCAAAATCGGTATCAACGGCTTCGGGCGCATCGGGCGCCTCGTTTTTCGCGCCATCTGCGACCAAGGCCTCCTCGGCAAGCAAATCGACGTGGTTGCCGTCAACGACCTCGTGCCCGCTGACAATCTGGCATATCTGGTGAAGTATGACTCCACGCAGGGCAGGGCGCGGGAGGAGGTTTCCAGCAAAAAGAGCAGTGCCGCGGTGGCCGAGGATGACGTGCTGGTGGTCGATGGCCATGAGATCAAGTGTCTCGCCGTGAAGGAGGGACCTGCGGCCATTCCATGGAAGGACCTC
>DASZQB010000043.1:0-84284 GCA_035550135.1 Verrucomicrobiales bacterium | reverse complement strand
ATTTTTTAAACCGCTCACGGAGCGGCACCGGCATGAAGCGATGGAAGTCAGTCATAGGAACAGGCCGGCATTCCTAACTCAAAAACTGTGGTCCGCAACCGGTCTTCCCGTTTGCAGGGGCCAATGTAAACAAGCCCTAGGCAAGAGGAGCGAAAACGCGAGATGGAAACGTATCGCGAGTTGGCCGCCGTTCCGCTAACTGGCCTTGACGACTTAAGTCTAATCCGAATCAATGAAATAGTGGCTCTTATCCATGAAGGCCAAACAACTCCAATCGTAACCAAGAAGGCCTCACTTGGAGAGGCTATTCCGTTCCTCCAACAACGACGATTTTTGCTCGCGGCCGGGGAAGTAACAACCCTTGGGATGCTTGTTTGTGGAATTGAGCCGGAAAATCATTTGGTATTCAAGAGTCATTTAGACTGTTTTCTTGAACCGTTTCACACCGATGCATCAGACGGAAAGGTCTTGGAGGATAAAAAAACATTTGTTGGAACCGTCCTATCGCTTATGGAAGCCGGAAATAGTTGGGCGTTAAAAAATATCACTGCAAGTGTTTCATCGCAAGACGGCGGGACGCGAGTTTCTGAATATCCAATCAAACTTCTCAGGGAATCAATTAACAATGCGCTCGCTCACCGTGACTATTCATTAAACCGCCCGGTGCAGATCACGATTAAACCCAACCATTCGCTGGCAATTCGAAACCCGGGTCGACTGCCTCACGAGTTAGTGGTCGACCTGCCCTCGGAAGAAATACCTCTGAAGTGCATAATTCCGAATTCACTTGCCCAAAACCCTCGACTTGCTAGTATATTGAAACTCAATTATAAATGGGAAGGTCGCGGTGTAGGGATGGCAGACTTAGTCAACTACGCCATAAGAAACGAAATCGACGTTCCATACTATATTTTTCATCACCCTTCCGAGCTATCGTTATACATTCTCGCCGGGAGCACGCTTGATAAAGAAATAGCAGATTGGCTTGAAAGCGTGAGTAACGAAATTTGTGAGACGGGCGTTGAATGGCCATTAAACCTTAATCATGCAACCGTTATTGCCTATCTCATAAAGTGCGAATTAGCGAATAAACGGGGGTATTTCACCCTAGCTCTTACTCCGGAGAACGATCATTTTGCGGTACTTCCAGAACTTCGGAATCGAGGTTTGATAAACTTGCATCCTGCAAGTGGCGGAATGCTTGAAGCATACGTGATTAGTCGAAGTCTTATCTCAAGAAATCCGTTACCGCAATGGCCTCGTCCGAAACTCACATCGCAAAAGGGCGAACCGTTTCGACCCCGGATAATGATCGACAGCGCAGTCGGCAGTTTTGACATAATAATTAACAGATATCGGGCAAGACTCATTGAGGCCTTCGCGGCTTACGAAGACCTCGAGACTACTGCCATCAACGCCGCCGATACCGGTAAGACCAAAAGGCGTCCCACGCGCATTGATGATATCTTCGTCGCCCCTGCCTGCAGCACCGAACGCGTGCCCTGCCGCGTGGACGAGTTCGACGAACTGCACACAAAGGGCGAGCACCCTAATACGCCACTAATTTCACTCCTCACACAAGGGGACCACCGCCGTGTGGTGCTGCTTGCCGATCCCGGCTACGGAAAGAGCATTCTGCTCCAATGGCTAATCGTCTCCCTCGCGCAGCGACCCTACAAGGTGGACGGGGCGCCGGAACTCACGGGAGTTGTTCCGATTCCGATCATCATTCGGGATGTGGATCGAAAGCTTTCGGACGACTTTGTAGAGAGGCCGTCATGGGAAAAAATCCTTGCCGCTTTGCGCACGGTGTCGCCCCCGCGATCCGCAAAGACTGCGGCACCGCTTTTTACCGATTTCGCCGGACCTGATGGCTCCGATGCAGACATTGCCTTCCGTTCGCTGCTCGACTCATCCCGGGCATGGTTTTTGTTGGATGGTTTGGATGAAATTGGTGACGCCAAACGCCGGCGGGCATTTCGGGATGCTGTGTGGGAGGGATTCCAACTGCACCCGCAGGCACGATGGCTGATCACCTCACGTGTGGTGGGGTACGATTCGGCGATCGTCCATGAGGATGCTGTAAATGTAACCACCGTGATTGGTCCCGACGAGCGATTCGCAAAGGAACGGTGGGGTTCATTGTTGATATCATGCTCTTCCAACGGGGTTCACGCGGACCCAAACCGTGTAGGGTCCCAATACAAACTCAACATGCAGGTTTCGAGGCTTCTCTACCTCGCCCCTTTTGACGACCCGCGCCAAAAAAACTACGTTGGTCGATGGTTCCACCACCAAACCGGCGCGGCGGACGACGTCCGTGCCGAGTCGCTGATTGAGGAATCCCACAAGCACCTAGGTATTCGGGTCATTAGCCGGGTGCCGAGCCTGCTGTGTCTCATGGCCATACTGAAGCGCAAGGGCCTGCCCCTGCCGGACGGACGTGCGGAACTCTACGACCGAATCACGGAAGCCTATCTGAAAACCATCGATGAAACCCGCGGCATCACCCGCGAGGGTCACGGCACCTTCTCCGACGCCGAGGCACGCCAATGGCTTTCCATCGTGGGCATTCACATGCAGCAGCGGCGCGTTGCGACGTTGGAAGAGCAGAAGAGAATGAATGAAAATAAGAAAGCTTCCGACAGCCATGCTGGAGAGGTAGGTGCAAGCCGGGCCGACATGGAAGCCTGGCTTTTGGAACATCTGCGCTCGGGCTGTGCAGGTGAGGAAGAGGCACGGGAAAAGCTCACCCTCTTCCTGCAATACGTTGCCGCACGCTCGGGTCTCCTGCAACCGCGCGGCGAGGGGTGGTACGGATTCGTTCACCTTTCTTTTCTGGAGTATTTTGCCGCCTGCTACCTCCGCGGCCAGCTCGATCATCACAAAGAGATGATGGCCGACCTCCGGGTTACGGAGGAGGCGGGCGATGCCTTCGATGAGGCGGCCTATCTTCTCCGTTTCCCTCGTGGACCCGTTCCTTTCCTTCCCGTCGATCTTCCCCCGCTGGCCGCACGTGAGGAATGGCATGAAGTTCTCGTCTTCCTCGCGGAACTCCATGCAGACACTGGCACCGCACCCACTATTCAACTGAAAACCCGCCTCCTTCGACAACTCTTCCCTTCACTCCACAGCAACGAACCTGTTCCGGTTATCCACTATGATGCTCCAAAAAAACTCGAAAATCTTCCGGGAGCTCTTCTCCCTTTTCCCGCTGCTGCGCTCGCCGTTAAGCTGGCTCGCGATCGGCATCTTAATCTTCCAGATATTACCCAGAACATCTGGTTTGTTCGTCTTTGGGATGCCTATTTGTCGTGGAAGATTGCATTGGCAAACTTCCATCCCTGGCCGGTAAACTCACTCTTACTAGATCGACCCGCACATGAGGCGGGTGCCCTCAAGGCACTGCGGGAAGCCGCGTTGCGCCATGCGCATCGAACTGTGTTAGTGATGGACGATTGCCGCGGTCTCACGGAGGGATCGGTGATTCCCGATCTCTGGCCCCAGCTGCGGGAACTTTCCCTGTTTGGCTGCACGGGACTCAGAGCAGTGGATCACTTGCCCGCTTCCCTCACGCATCTTTACATGCGCAACTGCACTGGACTGAGCGCGGTGGATCACCTGCCGGATTCTTTGACGCACCTCGACATTCGCGAATGCACAGGACTGAGTACGGTGGATCGCCTGCCATCTTCTTTGACGCACCTTGACATTCGTGGCTGTACAGGACTGAGCGTTGAAGCAGCAGCACGGGTAAAAAAAGCGCTGCCCAAGTGCCGGATTTATGGCCCCTGACCTTCTTGCTACCGTCGTTTCCGGCCCGGCCTTCCCCCCGAGATAGATACATCCGCCCGAAACCCTATGGAAACGGGCGGATGTATCTATCTCCCTCCTCCGCCTTCATCAGGTATTCAAAGTGAGGAGCAATTCGGGGCGGGTGCCGGAGCGGAAGTGTTCGGTTTCTTCGATTTCGTTGTTGTCGAGGGCCTGGGCGATGAGGGCGCGGGCGGTGTGTTTGCCGATGCCGGCGTTTTGGAGGCGGAGGACGGTTTCGTTTTTGGAGAGGCCGCCGCCGGCGTCGCGGAGGACTTTCAGGACGATGTCCGTGGTGGGCTTTTCCCGTTCGGCGGACAGTGAATCGCGCCACGCGTCGAAGTCGAATTCCTGCACGAGTTCGTAGAGCATGGTGTCCGGGTTCAGTCTCGCGCAGAGGGGTGAAAACTCTTCAAAATTGTTGCACTTGCCGGAGGCGATGATGATCTGCGAATTATCGTCCGGGGTGGCGGGGGCGATGTTGATTTGCGCTCTGGCCCACGTCTTGAGGGTCTTCGAATTCCGCCCGAACGTGCCGCGGTCGTAGCCGATGGCGCGGGCGACACCGGCTTTGCCTTCGCCGGCGTGGTGGATGACGAGGCAGGTGCGCAGGGGATTGCCGGTGCGGGTGATGGAGCGGATGGTACGCAGCGTTTCGTTCATGGCCATGTCCTTATTGAGGTCGTCGCTGGTGAAGTCGCGCAGCGGATCCCAAACGACGATGTCGGCGCCGCTTTCGAGCACGGCATCGATGGCGCGCTGCTGGTTGTCGGGATCGTTAAGGAGAAGGAAGCCGTCGTCCTCGCCTTCAAGGGTGTGAACGAGGATGCCGTCTTTGATGGCCATCTGCTGCGCGGGAGTGAATGCCGTGAGCATGGCGGCGATGTCGGACTTCAGACGCCGGTTGCCGTTTTCTGTTTGCAGGAAGAGCCAGCGCAGTTCCGGCGAGCGCGTTTCCCATGCGAGGAAGGGCAGGCCGGCGCGGTGCATCATGGCGAACTGCATCATCAGCCGGCTCTTGCCGATGCCGCCCATGCCGCAAATGGCGGTGCGTTCGCCGCGCTCCACATAGCCGTTGGCGAGGATGAGATCGGCGGGGGAATCCGGCGTGGCGAGGATTTCCTTGATGCTGCGCAGCGTGAGCGGGGCGCGGCGTTTCGGGACGGAAGCGGGGAGCGTGTCCTCCGGGGGATCGTCTGACAGCATGGCTTTTGCTTCGGCGACGGCGCGTTGATAGACTTCAGGATGTGTTAGGGATGGATCGTAGAATTCCAGTTGCACAGGTTTTATTAGTTTGTGTTAATTTCCAGTTTTTATTCACCAATTGTATCCTAAATGGATTTCAACGGGCGAGTGACGCCGGAAAAAAACACACCTGAGCAATGCGGACAATTGTCAGGCGGTCTCACCTGGTAGGACCCGGTATGACCGCTGATTCTGCTCACAACTCATACTCTTACTCCTACTCTCACTCTTACTCCCGACTTTATGAGAGTAAGAGTAAGAGTAGGAGTAGGAGTAGGAGTAGGAACCACGCAAAAACCCCGGAGGAAGACAAACACTTCCACCCGGGGCTCAAGACTTTTCGCGCTGGTGCTTACACTTTGCCGCAGATCGTCTTGCCCGTGCTGAGCAGATCGTCGCAGGCTTTCTTGAGGCGCAGGCAGAGGCTTTGCTCGCCCTTCTTGAGGTAGCTGCGGGGATCGTAGAGTTTCTTGTCGCCGATGCCGTCGCCGCTTTCGGGATAGTCATCGCCCACTTTGAGAACGCCCACGTAGTTCTTCATCATGTGGTCCGCGATGGGGCGGGTGAAGGCGTACTGTGTATCCGTATCGATATTCATCTTGATGACGCCGTAGCCGAGCGTCTCGCGGATTTCCTCCAGCGGAGTGCCGCTGCCGCCGTGGAAGACCAGGTCCATCTCGGCTTTGGCGCCGTGCTTGTCGGTCACGGCTTTCTGGCCATCGCGCAGGATGGTGGGCTTCAACTTCACGGCGCCGGGCTTGTAGCTGCCGTGCACGTTTCCAAACGTGGCGGCGAACATAAAGCGGCCCAATGGCGTCAGCGCTTCATACACGGCCAGCATGTCGCCGGGTGTGGTGTAGAGTTTTTCGTTCGCCACGCCGCTGGTGTCATGGCCGTCCTCTTCACCGCCGACGACGCCGGCTTCCACTTCGAGGATGATCTCGTTCTTCGCGCACTCCTCCATGAGCGACTTGGATTGCGCGATGTTGGCATCGAGCGCGAGTTCCGAGCCGTCGAACATGTGACTGTTGAAGAGATTCCCCTGCCCTGCGGCACGGCGCGCGGCGGTGGCGGCGATGAGCGGCTTCAGAAACTTGTCCACGTTCTTCGGGTGGCAGTGGTCTGTGTGCAGGGCCACGAGCACGTCATACTTCACCGCCAGCCGGTGCACGGCCTCGGCGAGCACGATGGCGCCCAGCGCCATGTCCTTTACCGCGGTGCCGCTGGCGAATTCGCCGCCGCCGGTGGAGATCTGAATGATGCCGTCGCTCTTCGATTCCGCGAAGGCTTTGAGCGCTCCATTGATGGTGGGCAGAGACGTGACATTGATGGCGGGATAGGCGTATCCGCCCTGTTGGGCGGCATCCAGCATGGAGGCGAATTGTTTGGGCGTGGCGACGGGCATGGAGTTAAGAAGTCAATAAAGCTCAATCCCGCTGTGGAAGCAGCGGGCAGGCCATATGGACCGCATTCTCTGCGGTGGCAACTCAAAACGCGGAGCCTGCGGCGAACACTCAGAAACCGTAGCCGCTGCGGTCCGGCATCGTAGAGCGGCGGCCCTGATCGAAGGCCTTCGTGTCGTATTCGTAGCGCGCCTTTTCGCCGGACTGGCGCGTCTTTTCCAGCCAGTTGTCGTTCTCCTGCGCTCTCGGGGTGTGAGGGGTGCCGTCGCCATGCCAGAAATAGTCCATATCGGCGGCGGAACAACCGGTGAAAATGCAGGCGAGGGCGGAAAGAAGGAGCAGTCGTGTCATAGTTAGGCAAGGAGGAAGGCCATAACATAACATACCGGCGCGGTGTGTCCAGTTTTGGACAACGTGCGGCCGGCTTCCGCCTGCCTTGCGCACCGGTCTCAATCTGTCATGGCTTTGCCGGCGCGGCGGGCGCGCGCCGCTGCATGCCCTCCATCATCATGCTTGTCATGTCGCCCAGCGAACCGTCCATCATGTCGGCCATGCTGTTTTGCTTTTGCTGGTTCTCGTAAAGGGCGACCTGCTCTTCGGTGAGGAATTCGCGCATGGCGTCCACGCGCTGTTTTTGGCGCTGAGTGGCCAGTTCAGCGGCGGCGTTGACTTCATCCGCGTGCTCCTTCAGGCCTTTGCCTCCGCGCCCTTCGGGCATGAATTGCATTTGCTGCTGCATGAGGCCCGCCATGGGACTGACCGGGTTGTCATATTCCCCGTCGGCCAGCTTTGTGAGGACGGCGAAGGCTTTGTCCTTTTGCTCCGGGCTGAGCGTCAGGCTGGCCTGCATGCGCGCCAGTTCCTTGTTGGCCTTCACCTCCACCTCGTTGGTGCGCTGTTCCTGACGAAAGGCGGTGTAGGCCTCCTGCTGTTCCGGCGTGAGCAGCGCGGAGATCTGCGAATTGAGTTCGGCGTTCTTTTGGCCGGGGCGCAGTATCTCCAGCATCGCCGCAGTCCGGTCCGCCTCCTTCCCGGCACCACCGGTCAGGGCGCGCGCGAGCACATCCGGCGCGCCTGCAGGAGACTTTTCGAGAATGGCGCGCATGGAAGCCGCCTGTTCATCGCTGAGACCGAGCCGTTTTTTCAGCACCGCCACACGTTCATCCAGCTTGAGCTTCTGCTTTTCCTCCAGCCGCTGTTTCATGCGGTCCTGAAATTGCTTCGCACCCTCGGCCCGGGCGGCGGCATCCGGACGGCGGTCGCGCGAACGGGTATCCGCGACGGCTTTGCCGGGTTCGGGCTTTTTTTCCGCCGCCTTCGTGAGGCGCTCCACTTCCTCGGACCTGGATTTCAGATCGGCTTCCAGCTTTGCGATGCGAACGCTGAACTTGTCGTTGTCTGCGGAAGAAGCGGAAGCCCCGGGCTTGAGAAACCAGCCGCCAGCGAAACCGGCCACACAACCTGCGGCAATGCCAATGAGAAGTCGCGGATTCATGCGCGGTTCATAGACTGGTCAGGAACCAGGCGCAAGGGGGAGGGGGCGATCCTACTCTTACTCCTACTCTTACTCCCGACGAGTAGGAGTAAGAGTAAGAGTAGGAGTAAGATCAGACCCCCGGGGTGCAGGAATCCCTTGTCACCCTCCGCGAGCCATGCTTGTCTCAACGTCTGCATTTCCCGCGCTCCCGCCATGCTGAACGAATACCTTCCCGTCCTCATCCAAATCCTCACCGCTGCCGGTCTGGCGGCGTCGATGCTGATTGCGAGTGTGATGCTGGGTAAGTCCGGGACGCGGAATGCGACGAAAGACTCCGCCTACGAATGCGGCATGCTGCCCATCGGTGAGGCGCAGCCGCGCTTCAGCGTGAAGTTTTACATGGTGGCGATGCTCTTCGTGCTGTTCGACATCGAGGTGGTGTTCATGTATCCCTGGGCGGTCGTGTTTCGCGACATGGTGGCGGAGCACAGCACCATCTTTTGGAGCATGGCGGGCTTCGCCGGCATCCTTTTGGTGGCTTATCTCTACGCTCTGAAGAAGGGCGCACTGAAGTGGAACGATTGATTTCCCATGGTCCATCACGTGGCGCTCTACAAGCTGCGGCCTAATCTCGCCGCAGGCACCGTGGATGAGATGATCCGGCGCACGAAGAGTCTGCTGCTGAAAATCCCCGAAGTGCTCAGCGTGCGCTCCGGAAAGCAGATCGAGCCGGATGCGGAGTGGCCGTTCTTCGTGGCGCTCGATTTCGATTCCCGCGCGAAACAGGCGATGTTCCACGACGATCCCATTTACCTGAAGTTTCTGCTGGAGGTCATTGAGCCCTACACCACGGAATGCATGGCCATGGATTATGAGATGGAACCGGGAAAGAATGTGAAGTATTCGTGACCGGACATCACCCAGCCCAACCCAAACCAGGATTTGTTATGAAAACCGCCCTTTGTCTCGCCGCCGCCCTCTGCGCCATTACCGGATTCGCCACTGCGCAGGAAAAGAAACCCAAAGCGGATGCAAAGCCCGCAGCCGAATCCAAGCCTGCCGCCGGGGAAAAGACCACCGACGTTCAGTTGGGCGGTCTCACCTTCAAAGTGCCCGCATCGTGGGAAGCAAAGAAGAAGCTGCGCATGTTCAGCAAGGCCGGATACACCATTCCTGACAAAGGAAAGGCTGACGGCATCGAAGCCGACCTGTATCATTTTGAGGGAGAACTGGGTGGTGGCGACGTGCAATCCAACATCGCCCGCTGGCAGGGACAGTTTAAGGCCGGGGACGACGGAAAAGCGCCCGAGCCAAAGAAGGAGGAGCTGACCTTCGGTGATAAAAAGGCCCTGCTCGTCACGCTCAAAGGCACCTTTATTTCCGGCAGTGTTTCTGACGCAGAACGCCCGCTCAAAGAGGGCTACACGATGGCCGGTGTCATCATTGAAACGGGCGACGGGAAAGCGATTCTCAAATTCACCGGCCCGGATGCCGCGATGACCGCTGCTCTGCCGGAAATCAAGAAGCTGGTCGGCAGCGCCTTCCCGGCGGCGAAGTAAGCCCGCGGCTCAGTCATACAGCAGCGCCGTGTGCCGGCGGTGGTGCCACGCCTCTTCCTCGGCTTTCCACGCGCTGTGCAGTTCCGGCACGGGCTTGCCGGCTTCCATGTGTTTGCGTTCGCGGCTGGAGCCAAAGAGCAGATCGATGGCGATAGGATCTTTTACAAACTCATACACTTCGGTGCGCCACGCGAACTTGTCGCCTGACATTTCGCGCATGACGGCGAGCAGCGCCAGACTGGTGCGCACGGGCTGGAAAGCGGGCCTGTCCGTCACGTGCAATTGCACGCCGCCGCAGTCGATGCCCGCGTGCTTCTGAAACGCCGGCCGGAACCATGCGGGACGGAACTTCACGCCGGGGAGTTTCAGATCGTCCATGCGCCTCGCGAGTTTCACCGCATCCAGCCACGGCGCTCCGCAAATCTCGAATGGCCTCGTGGTGCCGCGGCCCTCGCTGAGATTCGTTCCTTCGATCAGACACTGCCCCGGATAAACCAGCGCCGTATCCGGTGTCGGCATGTTAGGCGACGGCAGCACCCACGCCAGGCCGGTATCGTCGAAGTATTGGCTGCGCTTCCAGCCTTCGCACGGAATCACACGCGGGTCTCCGTCGTCGAGGCTGAGTTCGTGCTGATAAAACATGGCCAGTTCTCCCATGGTCAGTCCATGACGAATGCCAATGTTATGCACGCCCACAAAACTTTCATATCCCTTTTGCAGCGCCGGTCCTTCCACGACGACACCGCCCAGCGGATTCGGACGATCCAGCACGAACACCTGCATGCCCCGCGGCAGGGCCGCTTGCAGGCAATAACGCATGGTCGCCTGGAATGTGTAATAGCGGCTCCCGATGTCCTGCATGTCGATCACCAGCGCATCGAGACCCTTGAGCTGCTCCGCCGTGGGGCGCAGGCTTTCCACCGTGCTGCCATACAGGCTGTGCACTGGTGTATTTCCAGTCTTCTTCGACTCGCCGGCGGAAACACCTATCAAATCCTGCGCCTGCCCCAGCAGTCCGTGCTCCGGGCCAAAGATGGCAGCGAGTTCCACCTTCGGCGCAGCGGAAACGAGTTCGATGACATGCCGCAAACGGCTGTCCACCGCCGCAGGATGCGTGACCAGCCCGATGCGCAGTCCCCGCAACGGCGTGAAGTCCTGCTCCACGAGCACATCCAATCCGGTCTTTACCGCAGGCATGGCGCGAAAAAATTACTGCCACTTGAGCGCACCGCCCGCGACTTTGTAAAACGCCTCCATCCTCACGAATGGCGCGCGATCCGGCGCAGCGACTGTTAGGGTTCTTGGGGCGATCAGCGCGAAGGCCTCCGGTACATCCACCACGCGGAGCACATTCAGAAAAATGGGGCCTTCGCGGTGTGACAGCGGTGGATCGATGGCGAGCACCTCCGTGATGCGCGGCTCAAGCAGCGCCGCATACGCCCCGATGACACCCGCCCGCCCGCGCCCTGCGATTTTCCATTTCGTCGCCGTATCCGCCACCGCCAGCCGCGCGGCGGAAAGCACATCGCCGAGCCGGCAAGTGTCCATCGTCCGCCCCAACAGCGGCAGCGAACGCGCAATGTAATACGGAGCCGGCTCTTTCCACCCCGCCATTCCGCTGCCGCGCGGTGCTATCAAAAGCACCGGTGCGCCCCCGAGGGATTTCGTCACCCACTCCGGTTTCGTTTCCAGCGATTCCCCCTCGCCCAGCACCGCCAGCCAGCAAGAGTCTCCGGCCTGTCCCTGTTCCTGTGGAAAGTAGTTCAGGAGAATCGGCATATCCCCTGCATCGAGTGTGATCATTCGCCGTGTGCCGCCCTGCGTGAGCAGTGGACTGGCGCCGGGACTCGCTTCCGGCAGGCTGCGGAATACGAGACGCTTCAGTTCCGCCATCGTTTTCTCGCGCCACACATAGTATGCACCGCGGTCCGAAGGCACCGGATGCGTCGGGGTGCTGATGAAGAGTCGGTCGATCTTCGTGTTGATCTCATCCGCCGGCAGTTGATCCGGAAACGCACGCAGTTGCTTGCCCTCGATCTTCGGCAGTTCCGGCTCACTCACCGGCCCGGTATCATTTTTCAAATGCCGGTTCAGCCAGCGATAAGCCATCAGGCGCAGTTCCGGATTGTCCTCATGCCCGCCCGGCGTCACCGCCACATCGAAGAGTGTGTCCGTGCGTTTCGCGTAGAACCCGTAAAGCCGCTCCAGCCGCGCGCGGATGCGCTCATTTCCGGTCATGGGAAAAATCGTATCATGCCCCGAGTTCGCGAAAAGCATCGGCCTCGGCGCCACCAGTGCCGCGATGTTCGTCCACGGCCATTGGAAGGTGTTCGTTAGGAACATGCAATCGCAATGTCCGTTCACCACCTTGCCCGTCACATAATCCTCCAAATCACTCATCCCGCTCACCGGCACCGCCACCTTCACCCGCTCATCCGCCGCCGCGATCCAAAACGTCGCCGCGCCCCCGCCGGAGATGCCCGTGACGCCGATGCGCTCTCCGTCCACTTCCGGCCTGCTTTGCAGATAATCGATCCCCCGCACTCCGTTCCAGCATTCCACCATCGACGGCGCATAACCCAGTGCATGCCACCACCAGCGGTTCTCGCGATAGGTCCCATGATGAATCGCCGCAATCTCCCCCAATTGAAGTGTATCGATAATCAGGCAAACGTATCCATGCGTCGCAAACCACATCCCGTGATGCTGAAATGCCGTCTTGTTTCCATCCCTCCCCTTCCCCGAGTGCCCGCACACGTACAACACCGCCGGGAGTTTCGAACCCGCCTTCGCATCCGCCGGCAGGTAAAGATTGCCGGTCACATACAGCCCCGGCCGGCTCTGGAAATGCAAATTCTCCACCCGGAACGCATCACGCTGCACACCCCCCGTCACCTTCGCCTGCAACGCCGTATGCTCCGGCAGCGGCCACAACCCCAGCATCTCCAGATACTCCTGCCGCAACCGCGGCCGCTGCTCCTCCCACTGCTCCCGGGAACTGACCCCCTTCAAAAACCCCGCATCCAGCCGCGCCGCCTCGGTCTTCAATAGATGGTCCATAAAAACTTCCGGCTCCGCCCGCAGCGAAGCCGGAGAAAACAGCCAAAGGAGGCTGCACCACAAGCGAAGGATCGTTCTCATAGACGTTTTCACTTATGACAAACGGACGGGAATGCCTTGTCAATCTCCGGGAAAAGGGTTCCGGACCCGAGAGTGAATTGCAGAACGGGTCGTTTGGGACACGGTCGGTCATCGAGGACAAGGACGGCAGGTTCTGGTTCTGCGATTCGTTGCACCGATACACGGTCGAACTGAGTGACAAGTCCGGGCCGCGTTTCAAGAAGGAGGAAGGAATCCGGGACGCCAGGGATTCAATCAGGCCGCGGATCGAAGGCATCATGTCCAGCGTGGTGGATAACACCGGCGTGCTCTGGATGGCCACCTACGGCACCGGCGTCTGGCGGTATGACGGGAAGGACGCCACCCGCTACCCGGTCAAGAACGGGGAGAACGAAATCACCCTGTTCACCATCAGTAAGGACAATCGAGGCGATCTGTGGCTCGGGACACACACCGCCGGAGCCTGGAAATTCAACGGCAAGGCGTTCGAGAAGTTCAAGCCGTGACGCAAGTACCCCGCCGAACCAGGCGCTGCAGCAGACGACGGGGGCCAACCGGTAGTTGAAACGGACCGGAAAAGGAAATGGCCGGAATCATCGTCGCCGCCGTCCAAGAATTTTTCCCTTCGCTTGCCGAGCAAAGAGTTTCACGAAATATTGGATCATGAAACCAGACACCATAGTTTGCATCGATAGGAAATGGCCCGGCTATCCGGTTCTTGAGGATGCTGTTGATTATGTCCAGCTGGGGGCTTTCGCGGGTGAAATGGTTAAAGCAGATGCGTCTTCTCCGTATTTGCAGCTCCGCATGTCTTTGACGAAGACTCAGGAGGTTGTGACCGTGATGATCCCTCACTCATCTGTGGAATGTGTCGTAACCGGATTGGCTGACTGGGAGGGAGTATTCGACAAGTTTATGCGGACTCCCTGAACAATCGCTAGGGCTTCGCACGTTGACGGATCTCTTGAGCTTCTCTCAATGGCACATACTTTCATGACACGGGTAAATCCAAGTCGGTGACAATACGGCGGTAATCAGCGGGGTGTCTGTTTGAGACGGAACTTGAGTTAGTTCGAGGGTAATCGCGTGCTCGTTTCCATCAGAAAGGATGGCCATCAAATCACGATACACTTGTTTTCCACGTTGCACGTACCCGTGAAGAACGTCGCCACCTTTCGTCGTGAGGTGAACCGACTGAAAACGGTGCTCTTGGTCAGCGAATTGATAGTTGTAATACGTATGGAGTTCAGCTCTAACACGAGCGATCACCGGCTCAGAAGAACCCAGAGCGAGGTATGTCTTCACGGGAAGACTCCAGAGGCCAACACTAGCTTCCCATTCAACCAGGACGGATCGATCTCTAATACGGACGTACATATGGTCCGCGATGTTTGATTGAACACACCAGTAATCTCCTCCAATATTCCTAATGCCCTCCACGCAAACTTTAGGGACGGGGACATGTATTTGACTGCCGTAATGCCTTTTCATCAGAGGACGCAACGCGTCACCGTTTATGGTGTATTTCCCCCGGTCGGTGTATGGGGTATTAAAGTAAGAATATAAGACCCGTTCGATTTCTGGAATATGAGCGGAATAGGCCAGCACAGTGGGTGCAAGGTGGGCTCCAGTCATAAAGATTGGGACGTCTGCATCCGCCAGTTTGTGTAGGTCAAGCGCGGTACAACCCAGATCAAATGCTGCGCGAAAATCAGTGCCAGCAAATACAGCATCATAGAAGGCTACGGCGAATCTTGATGCGGCGGTATCGTCAACGGCGGAACTCATTCCTACCACATAGTCAATTTCTTGCCGGATTACTTCACCCTGCACCTTCGAATAGCACGCGTTCAAAACTACGCACTTCAACTGATCCTTAAAGTGATGGAGTAGCTTTGCTAAAGCCATTGAATCCGCTGTATGCGTGTTGCCGTCATTGTCCTCAAAGAACAACCCATCAACCCCACCGCCGTGACCGGAAAAATGTAGGATAGCGGGACGAAAGTCGAGCAATGCCCTCCGCAGGTCATCAACCGTAACAGCTTGGTTGCTCTCTATTTTCCATTCCTCGCGATTGCGTGACCTGTCTAGCGCGTGGCGGATGTCGCGAAATTCTGCACCAAGCCGTAGGCGGTCTTGGTCGAGCGGACTGGCAGAAACGATTAGGGCAGTGGGCATTCGGAAAAGATTAGTGCAATAATGAGGATACTCACGAATCCAGGAGCGCCAGGGACAATAACGCGGCTGGTGAACTCCGGTTGGATTGTGAATTATGGGGCGGGAAATGGGGAAATGGGGGAAATGGGGTCAGTGTGCATTTTTTGACAAGCCGGGCTGAAGCACCCCGCAACTTCCAGCCCGAAATTATTTACTCTTCGAGCTGGAAGCTGCAAGCCCGGGCCACGGCATGTCGCCGCTCACTTTGCAGACGCGCGCAACTGCCAGAAGTCTTCGGCTTTCTTCCACTCCATCAGAACTTCCGTTCGTTTGGCGTCGTCGGTGATTGCTTTCCCAATGGCGGCGGCCCGCTCACGGGTCCATGCGAGAAAGAACTCCGCGTCCGTGCGGCGCGGCGGCATCGGCTTTCCACCGATCTCGACATACCACGGCGCGGTGGAGGCAAAGCGAAAGGTGTGCGGCACGTCCGTGATGGCACGCAGCAAAAACCAGCCGCTTTCCTTCAGTTCCAGGCGGTGCGGCAGCGTCACCGTCGCCGGTGTGCCGTTTGCCACCAGTTCGACGGCCCTGATGGCGTCGCGACTGTCGAGTTTGCCGTCGAGTGTCAGGGTGATGGGGCTGTCGCTTTTGAAGACATGGCCGGGCCATTGATTTTCCGCCTTCACGCGCAGCAGCGGGCCGTTGGAGACGAAGGAACGTCCGGCCTTGAGCCCGGCCCACCACTTTTCCCATGTCAGCGGTGCATCGCATTGCACATAGACGCGATTGTAGCCGACGGGATTGCGCAGCACGCCGCTCGCGCCGCCCGCGGTGGGCGGCAAACGGAATCCGCAGTTGAGAATGCGATAGTAGAGGTCCTGCGAATAGAGGCCGTTGCCGTGCGGCCCCGGGAATTGGGCGCGGTCGCGGGCGCGGCCCCATGCTTCGTTGTCCATCATTTCAGCGATCTGAATGTGGTTGTTGCAAATGCCGACACCGTCCACGAGCCCGCTGGCGAGCCACAGCGGCACGTCCAGCCAGAACGGCTTTTCGATTTCACACCATGCTCCCGCCGCTTTGGCGGCGCGCAAAAATTTCCCCGACGAAGGCCACTCCCGCCCGCTTCCGGCGATGTCGAGCGGCTGCGCCAGATTGTGGTAGAGCAGCGCGCCCCCGCCCCGCTCGTCCTCGCCGCTGAGCAAATGATAAAACCGGCTGCCGTCGTCGATGGCCACGGGCGACTTCGGCGGCGGCATATTCTTCCATGGATTCGTTTCGTTCCACCACGTTATCACCGGCGCGATGTGCAGGTCCGCCTGCCGCATCAGCTTTTCGATTTCCTGCGGCGACCGGTGAATGTGCAAATCCGCCGCATACCATCCCTCCGCCGCCAAACTTGCCGGCGGCTCGTGCTGCGGCGGCGGCGCGGCCGAAAGACCGCACCGCATCGACATGAGAATCAACGCGACAAGTGGTTTCACGATAATGGGAATCAACGTGTTTTCTGGAACCGCGCCACGGTGGTGTGGGCCTTCCGGACCGGAGGCACTCATTGGTTTTCCAATGAATCGCTCTGGGAGTGCAACACAAGATTGTTTTCCTTGGAGGATTTGAGCGGCTCGGCGTGCCAAAAACGGAAACGTAGACCTCACGCCATCGCCAGGCCCGGGAGCGTCCGGTTGCTGGCGCCGAAATGGTCGGTCTCGATCCCCAAACGCTGGAGCATGCTCACGTAGAGATTGCACAGGGGCGGCGGGTTTTGCGGGTCGAAGTGCAGGTGCTGGCCGTGCTTGGAGCCGCCGCCGGCGGGGAAGCCGGGCAGATTTTTCGTCGAGTGGCTGCTGGCGTCGCCGGGATTCCTGCCTGGGAAAACGGACGTGCGGTCGAGGAGGTTGGAGTCGTCCTCCATTGACTGGCGGAGTTTGGTGAGGAGATCACGCACCGTCTTCATGGCTTCGATCTCGACGATTTTGAGCTGAGCGAGCTTGGTCCAGGAGGTAAGGGCACTTGTCCGAACTCCTGCACCGGGCGAACATCACCGGCTACCGTCTGCGCCCGTTTAAATTCGAGGAATGGAGAAGCTGGGAGCGCTCTCCGCCGATACGGAGAGTGGCGGGGGAATCACGTTGACAGCACTCGCGGAATGCCAGAGGGCCTCTCCCAGGGAAAGGTAACCATAACTGGTCTGTTGCGAAGGCTTTGACCGGGTCGAATGTGTACCTATGAAATATAAGATACTGCTGGTTCAATCCCCGGAGGGTTGGGCGGCTGGATGCCCGGCCATTCCCGGTTGCTGGACCCAGGGGAACACACGGGAGGAGGCTCTCGAAAACATCGGCATTGCCATCAGGGAAGTGCTCGAGGTGCGGGAGGAGTTGGCCGCGTCGGAGTGGCGCGCCGAGGGCTGCCGTGTGGAAACTGCTGAAGTGGAATTGGCCAATGCCTAAGCTGCCCGGCATCTCTTACCGGGATGCACTGAGGTGCTCCAGAAATGTGGTTGGCACATCGCCCGTGAGGGGAAAACACACCATCATGGCAAAGGGAACTGAAGCCATACCCATTCCACGTCACAATCCGATCCACCCAATCACGATGGGTCAAATCGCAAAGGCCGCAGGTCTCACTCCTGCGGAATTCCGGGCGCTTCTTTGAGCCGGTATCTCACCCTGGGTGAACCGGATTCTGCCGGATGCGTCTGTTTCACATCGCCTAACGCTTCGAAAAACCATTTGACAAGCCATCCCTTTAATCACCGAAGTTCCCTATGCCCATACTGCGCTCATCCCGGAACTCCCGCCTGCCGGAGCACCCTCCTTTCCCCGCGGGCGAGCCAAAAGTACATTACACCTCCGGTTTCCTGACCGCCCCCGTTCTGGCTTCTGGCTTCTCGCTTCGGATTTCCGCCGCCAAGCGGTTTTGTATCACTCCCCCTGTCCCCTCAGGCTAAATCCGACCTTATCAAACCAAATATTTTCTGCCGATCCCGCTCTGATGATACTTTCCGCATCAACAGTTGACCCTATCTTCCCGCTCCTCCTCCCGGGAAACGTCGTGACCGCTGCATCCCCCAAAGACAGCCGGGAATGAACAAATCCCGGTTCAGACGCGTAAGGAATTCTGACATGTTATCTCTCCCCGAAAAACCCCTGGCAACGCTCCTCCTTATATTTGGAGGGATGTTTACGTGTGGAGCAGCGGAGTTCACGCCCGAGCAAATTCAATTTTTCGAAACCAAGGTGCGCCCGGTACTCGTGCAGAACTGCACTCAGTGCCACGGGGCGGAAAAGCAAAAGAGCGGCCTGCGGCTGGATTCGCGGGCGGGTGTGCTGAAGGGTGGCGAAGAGGGGCCAGCCGTGGAAGCCGGAAAGCCGGATGCCAGCCGGATCATCAAGGCGGTGCGGCATGAGAAAGACGTGAAGCCGATGCCGCACAAGGCGGACAAATTGCCGGAGGAGGCGATTGCCTCGCTGGCTCAATGGGTGGCAATGGGATTGCCGTGGCCGGAGGAAAAAGCCCCGCCGCCGGAGAAGTGGCGGGAGCACTGGGCGTTTCAGCCGGTGAAGGTGCCGCCCGTTCCGGAAGCGGCGTCGCTGCCGCAGCAGTTTCCGGCATGGATGACTGAGCCGATGGATCGGATCATTTTGCAGAAGCTCACGGAGACGGGTCTTACTCCTTCGGCTCCGGCTGAGCGCGAGGTCTTAATTCGGCGGGCCTATGTTTCTCTGCTGGGGTATCCGCCAACCTTCGAGCAGGTGCAGGCATTTGTGAAAGACGCCGCCCCGGATGCGCTGCCGCGGCTGGTCGATTCTCTTCTCGCGTCTCCGCACTTTGGCGAGCGCTGGGCCCGGCACTGGATGGACACGGCGCGTTACGCGGACACCAAAGGTTACGTCTTCCAGGAGGAGCGGCGCTACGCCTACGCCTACACCTATCGCGATTGGCTCATCCGCGCCTTCAACGCAGACATGCCCTACGATCAATTCCTGACAAAACAAATTGCGGCGGACAGATCGACGGACTGGCAGAAGGACCCGGCGGACCTCGCAGCGATGGGCTTCCTGACACTGGGCAGGCGCTTTCTGAACAATCAGGCGGACATCATCGATGACCGTCTCGACGTCGTCTTCCGCGGCACGCAGGCCATGACGGTCGGCTGCGCCCGCTGTCACGATCACAAGTTCGATCCCATCCCCACGGCGGACTACTACGCGCTCTACGGAGTATTCTCCAACAGCCACGAGCCTGACAACAAACCGGAGATCGGCAAGGCGGCACCCTCGCCTGAATTGGAGGCCTACAACAAGGGCGCAGCCGAGCGTCAGGCGAAGGTCGATTCGTTCAAGAAAGCCCGCTTCGACGAAGCGCTGAAGGACGACCTGCGCGAAAAGTACCGCACGGCCTCCGCAGACGCAGGTGACAAGAGAGACCGCGGACTGCGTGACCTCGCACGCGATCGCGGACTGAATACCGTGATTCTCAAGCGCTGGGTCGATTGGCGCAATGGCGATGGAAAAAACGACGTTGTCGATGCCACCAAGTCTCCCCCTTCGCTGAAAGATTTGAATCCGGAGGATTTGGTCCAGGGCTACACCCGCAAGGACCGCGAGGCGCTGAACCAGTTGAAGAGTGAACTCGAGAAGTTCAAGGCCACCAACCCCGCCGCACCGCCGCGGGCGATGGTGATGTTCGACAATAATAACTTCAACGAGCCGGTGATCTTCGAGCGTGGAAATCCAGGCCGTCGCGGCGCCTCCGTGCAGCGCCATTTCCTGACGGCGTTATCACCGGGCAAGCCGCAACCCCTAACAGAGGGCAGCGGTCGCCTGCAACTGGCTCAGGCCATTGCCTCGCGCGATAATCCACTCACTGCCCGTGTGTTCGTGAACCGGGTGTGGACCGCGCTGTGCGGCGAACCGCTGGTGGACACGCCGGCGGATTTTGGCGTGCGCACGGCTCCTCCTGCGAACCCTGCGCTGCTCGATTATCTCGCCGATACCTTCATGCGCGAAGGCTGGAGCGTGAAAAAACTCATGCGGCGCATCCTGCTGAGCGCAGCATGGCAGCAAAGCAGCGTCAGCCGCGCGGACATGGAGGCGAAGGACCCCTTCAACAAATTCTTCTGGCGTCAAAACCGCCAGCGGCTCGATTTCGAAGCCTTGCGCGACTGCCTCCTGCAGGTCTCCGGCGCGATGGACACAACCATGTTTGGAAGGCCGGTGGATATTCTCACCGAACCATACACCGGACGCCGCACCGTGTATGGATTCATCGACCGGCAAAACCTGCCAGGCCTTTTCCGCACCTTTGACTTCGCCAGCCCTGACAATTCCAATCCGAAGCGTTACGAGACTACCGTGCCCCAACAGGCGCTCTTCATGATGAACAGTCCGTTCGTCCTGGCCCAAACGAAGCGGTTGATCAAGGACCTCGACGGCCAGCCTGACAAAGACACGAAGAGCCGCATCGCGCATCTCTACCGTCGCATCCTCCAGCGCGAGCCCTCAGCGACGGAAACCGAAACAAGCCTGCGCGCTCTCGAATCCTTGCAGCGCGAGCCTCGCCAAACCGGCACCCGCTGGCAAAACGGCTACGGCCAGTACGACGAGGTATCGAAGACCGTAAAGTTTACGCCGTTCCCGTGGTATGGAAAGGAATCCTGGCGCGGTTCCGAACAAATGCCGGACCCTCAATTGTCCTACACTTCCCTGTCCGCCAATGGCGGCCATCCGGGCAGCGATGCCGCCCACGCCGCCATCCGGCGCTGGAACGCACCGGAGACGACCGTCGTTCGCATCACCGGTGACGTGTTCCTGCTCTCCAAAGAAAGCCGCGGCATCCGCGCCCTGATTGTCCACAGCCGCAAGGGGATCATCTGGAAAGCCGACATCCCGCCCGGCGGCAAAGCAGCCTCCGAGCCCGGCACCGTCGCTGTCCAGCCCGGCGACACCATCGACTTCATCCTCGACAACGCCGGCGATCCCGGCAGCGACAGCTTTAACTGGGCACCCGTCATTCACGACGCCATGTCCGGCCTCACCGTCGCCAGCGCCGCCAAAGACTTCGGCGGCCCTGGCACCTCCACATGGGAAGCCTACGCTCAGGTCCTGCTGTGCACGAACGAGTTCCTGTTCGTGGATTGAGTTCCAAAGGCAATCTTTCCTTGCGAAGCATCATCGAGGGAGTGAATTGTATTGCATGTCCACAATCTCCATTCCGCTTCCTGACGAGGATCTGGAGTTTTTGCGTTCGCTTGCCAGAGAACAGGGAACGACACCGGAACAATTTCTCGCGAAACATGCCCGGAATTTGCGGCTGAACCTTCAAGCAGCAGTTCATCCCCTCGTCTCCGCTGCTACGGGAGTGCTGCAGGCTGAAAACAGCCCGCAAACAGAATACCTCGAATTCCTGGAGCAGAAGCACCGGTGAGAGTGATGATCGACATCAATATTCTGCTGGATGTATTTCTGCACCGGCAGCCGCATTATGCCGCCTCCGCACAAATTGTTAGTCATGCGATTTCCGGCACTCTGGAGGGCGTGGTTTCAGCTCACGGGCTCACGACGATTTATTATCTTGCCCGCAAACAAGCGGACCGTTCCACGGCGGAAGCAGCCGTGGATCACATCATCCAGCACCTGCACATAGCCAGTCTGGATAATGCCGGATGGCAGAGCGCGAGGCGCTGGCGTTTTCAGACTTTGAGGATGCCGTCGTCGCACAAGTCGCAAAGGAAAGCCACTGTGCACGTATTGTCACTCGAAATACCAGTCACTTCGCCGGCTCGCCCGTGCCGGCAATTACGCCGGTTGATTTACTCTGCCTTATCCCTCCCCCCGTTTAATTCGGGACCTTCCGTCAATTTGGAGGCGCCAGTTTCAACGTCGCCCTAACAGGAAAGTGGTCGGAGGGATACTTCCCGTTTTTTTCATCATGCATAATCGATGACTCCACCGGCGTGAATTCCGGAGAGCAGAAGATGTAGTCGATGCGTCCGTTGCTTTTGTTTCCCGTGTAGGCATGGAAGGTTCCTGCTTCCGACTCCGGTGTGTCCTTGTTCAGGGTGAGCCATGCGTCCGTGAAGACAGGCGGGCCTTTCAAGGCAGCTTTGACGGCGGCATTTGCCGGAGTGGCGTTGAAGTCACCCATGAAAATGACAGGAGCCTCGGAACCGCGGTCGCGAATGCGCTGGAGAATCAAAGCCACCGCCTTCTCGCGCGATGGCTGAGACTGGTGGTCGAGGTGCGCGTTGAACACGAAGAGCTCGCGTCCTGACACTTTGTGTTTGAACCGGCCCCATGTGCAGACGCGCGTCGTTTTATTTCCCCATGTAGTGGATGCCACCACTTCCGGCGTGTCCGAGAGCCAAAAGGTACCGGAAGCAGAGACTGTCCATCCAGCTTCGCGGTACAGAATGGCGGAGTACTCCCCCTTCTCTTTACCATCCTCACGACCCACTCCCAGTTCTCCATAGCCGGGCACACGCGCCTTCACATCGTCAAGCTGCGCACGGAGGGCCTCCTGCACGCCAATGAAATCGGCCGCGTCTTTTTTGATCAGTTCCGACGCTGCATCACGCCGCTGGCTCCAGGCTTTCCAACCGGTGTCCGACTCTGTGAGGTAGCGCAGATTGAAGGTAAGCACCCGCACGGTTTCCTTTTCCTCCGCACAACACGGAAGAGCGTGCAGGCACAGCAGCAGCAGAACGAGAAGACGATTCATGGAGAAGTCTATTCCGCAATGAAAGTGTCGTGCCACGACAAAAGTGCGGAACGCATGCTTTTCCGGCTCCGGGTGATGTTATCACCTTCGGTGCGGACGAAATTCCTGCTTTCCCTGCGGTCGTCATTTGGGAAAATGCACGGTGTATGACACCCACTTCACGCCGCCGTTTTCTTCGTTCCGCCGCTGCTGTCAGCGCCGCTCCCTTCATTCTTCCTTCCAAAGTATGGGCTAATCCGCCGTCGAAGAAACTGGCGCACGCCGCCATCGGCATCAATGGCCAGGCCGCTTCGGATATCGATGCTCTCATGGGCTCCGGACGCATGGAAGTAGTGGCCATCGCCGATGTGGACAAACGCAACCATGCGGGCGCGAAGGCGAAATTCCCCAACGCAAAGATCTATCAGGACTGGCGTGAGCTCTTTGCCAATGAGAGCGACAAGTTCGAGAGCGTGAATGTCACCGTGCCCGACCACATGCACGCGATCATCGCGATGAACGCGCTCAACCGGAAGAAGCACGTGTATTGCCAAAAACCGCTGACGCATACGGCACACGAAGCCCACGCACTGCGCGCCGCCGCAAAGAAGGCCGGTGTGGTGACGCAGATGGGGAATCAAATCCAAAGCAGCAGCGAATACCGCACGGCCGTGAAGATGGTGCGCGATGGCGTCATCGGCAAAATCAAAGAAGTCCACAGTTGGTGCGGCGCTCAGTTCAGGCAGTCGGCTCGGCCATCTCAAGCCGATCCGGTGCCGGAAGGTCTGGATTGGAATCTCTGGCTCGGCGTGGCGCCGGATCGGCCTTTCAACAAGGGAATCTACCATCCGTTCAACTGGCGGGGCTGGCAGGATTTCGGCGGCGGCGGCGTGGCGGATTTCGCCTGTCACATTCTGGACAACCCCTATAAGGCGCTCGACCTTGCCGCTCCGCTTAGCGTTGAATGCGTGGGGACCGAACAGGAATGGGCCAACGATGCTGCGCGCCGCAACGACAGTTGGCCGGAGTGGGAGACCTTCCGTTATGAATATGCGGGCACGGACTTCACCTCCGGCAAAACTCTGCCAGTCTATTGGTACGACGGACTCAAGCAGCAGGAGGGAGGCAAAGGAAAGAAGGGAAATGTTCCTCCGAAGGAAGCGATTCCGGGGCTTGAGGGAAGGGATGTTCCGGGAAGTGGATCAGCGTTCATCGGCGAGTCCGGCACTCTGATCATTGTCCATTTCGGTTCCCGTCCTCAGTTGTTGCCGCTCGCGAAAGAACGGGAATACCGCGCTCTTAAAAACCCGGCGGTGCCCGGCAGCCCGGATGAACACTATCACAGTTTCGTTAAGGCCTGCCTTGGGGAAGGAAAGACCACCAGCCATTTCGATTACGCGGTGCCTCTGGTGGAGGCCGCGCATCTGGGCATGATCGCCGTTCGCCTGCCGGGCAAAAAGCTCATGTGGGATTCAGCGGCGCTGAAGTTCCCGGGAGCGGATGATGCCACGGCCCTCGTGCACAAGAAGTACCGCGACGGCTGGAGCGTGGAAGGAATCTGATCAGTTGCGCCGGCTGCGGTAACCTCCGCCGCTGCCGCGCTGAGCGAGCCCTTCCTTCGTGCTGCTGCGATTGTAGCCACCACCGCGGCTGTAAGTTCCGCTATTGGCGGGACGGCTGTAGGTCGGCTGCCTATACCCCGCGGCCGCCGCTGCTGAGCCGCGGCTCCAATTTCCACTGCCACTTCTGTTCCAGTTGCCGGCGCGGCTCCAATTTCCGCCGCGGTTCCAGTTCCCGTTGTGCGAATAGTACCGGCCGTGCCCGTGGTGATGGTGCCTGTCGTAGTAACGGCCCCCATACCAATAGCTGCCACCCAAAACTACAGACGGGCCGTAATAACCGGGATAATAATAAGGATCATAGTAATCATCGTAATATCCGACCGAAGCGGTGGTGGGATAATAGCCGCCTCCGTAGTTGTAGGCGTACGGATCATAGGCGCAGGAACTGAGAGACACCGCCACGGCGAGGGCTGCGGCGGCGGGAAGAAGTTTGCGAAGTTTCATGATTCTGGTTAGGGTTGGAGTTGCGACGTTTTAGGCGCGGATTTTATTCAATTTGTTTTCACGGGTGCAGGAACCCCGCCGTTTTCGCATGTCTCCGGTAAATAAACGAATCCCTCATCATCCACCCGCGTGCCCTGGGGCAGCACCACTTTTCGTCCGAAGGGAAGCAGGCAAATGACAAACCCCTCCGGCTCGGTGTGAACGCGCACTCCGGGCAAAAGCCTTCCGCAACTCCCCGCGCGGCTTCCCGCCTGCGGCTCCGCCGTGGGAGTCAGCAGCGGCGGATCGGGCATGGAGACTGCCAGAATGGCTGCGCCTGCATCGTCGGCGAGGCATGGGAAAACCTGGAGCCCCTCCGCCTCAGGCGGCGTGATGCAACTCCCGTATTGAATGAAAGAACGCAGGCTCTCTCCGGTTTCGCGCAGCACCCGTGTCAGCTTTGCGGCAAAGGCCGCATCGCCAATCGCGCACGTGCCTTCGTGGCGGCTCAGCCACGCCAGCAACTGCGAATCTGTCAGATCACGTGCCACCGGCAGCCGCGGCATTCCACGCAGCAGGGTGGCCCACAGTCCAATGATCGTCCCCGCCGCCGAGGCCAACGGCGCGCTGCACAGGAGCCGGTCTCCCTGACGCATCAAATCGGTCCCGCGCAGCATTTCTGTTTGCGCCAGCAACTCCGCACCGGTCATGACGCTGAGTTGCGGACCGTGCGGCCCCGCGAAGATGAAACCCGCGCCCCCGTAGCCGCCGGTGTGCGGCATGGACCAGCGCAGTGTGAATCGCGGCAGCAGCCACGCCATGGCCGTATCCACCAGCAGGTAAAGTTCATCCACTTCCTCAAACTCCGACTCGATGTCCAGCACGTGGTCCGGCCACGGAAAACCTGGCAATTGCGAACGCATGGACGTCGTGGTCACGATAGAGGCGATTCCCTGCTCCGACATGAGCGTGCGCAGAGCCTCGGCGTCATTCCCGGCCTCCGGTGCGATGTTCACCGCCGTTTTGCCCGCAAAGACCAGCGCCACACTTGCCGTGACGGCCGGAATGCCCTCGGGCAGGAGCACGCCGATGCGCGCCCCGGGAATTTTCCGCCAGCGCCGGGCCATTTGCAGCGCGCGGCCAAACAATTCCCCGCGCCGGATGGAATGCTGCAACGCGTCCCCTTCCGCCACCGCGGGCCGCCACGGATGCCGGCACAGCGCGTGCGCCACGGCCAGCGCCAGCCCGCGCCGCACTTCGCCGCGCTGGGAAATCCCCTCCGCCGCCAGTTCCTGATACACCGCGCGGCATCGCTCCACTGTCGCCTCCGCCGCGGGAACCGGCTCCCCGAACAGCACGGAAACATGATAGGGAAAATGGTGCGGATGCTTCCGGAAAAAGCGGCCCCGCTCGAATGAAAACACCGAGCCCCAGAGGTCGTCCATGTACACCGGAATCACCGGCGTTCCCGCGCGGCGCGCAATCAATTCAAACCCTTTCCGGATCTCATTCATCATTCCCGTGCGCGTCAGTTGCCCCTCCGGGAAGATGCACACCACATCCCCGCCCTTCAGGGTATCGGCCATGGCCACGATGGCATCCTTCGCACGCCGAGTGGAGATGGGCACCACGCCGAACATGCGCAGAATTCCTGACAGCACCGGGTTGCGGAAGAACTCATCAAAAGCCGTAAACCGCACCGGTCTTTCGCAGGCGGCGGACAGGATCAGCGCATCGATGTAGCTGACGTGATTACAAATCAGCAGCACGCCATCGCGCTCCGGAATGCGGTCCGAGTGCACCACACGAATGCGATAGACGATCTTGGCAAAACTCAGCACGCAGAACCGGATGAAATTCTGCGGAATGATGCGCAGCACATAAGCGGAAGTGGCGAGACAAAGGACGCCGAGCACCACAAACTGCCCGTGGATTCCCACGCCCAGTTTCATCAGGACCAATTGCAGCAGGATGCCCACTGCCATGCCCAGCGAGTCCAGCAAGCCGGCCGCGGCGAGCATGCGTCCCCGCACCTGGGGTTCCACCTGATCCTGCAGATACGCATTGAGCGGAACCATGAACAACGCGCTGCACGCTCCGATGCCGGTGATGAACAAACAAAACAGCGCCCCTCCCGGATGCACAAAAGCCACAAGCACACTGCCCGCCGCCATTCCCACGCCCCCCAGCGGCACGAGTCCAAGCTCGATGTGATTCGCCGACAGCCATCCTGTCAGGAAACTGCCTGCCACAACACCCAGCGCCACGAACCCAAGGAATTCGCTGCTCAGCCCCGCCTGCGCCGCGCGGTTCGTTTCAATGACCGCGGCCATTTGGATGAGCATCAGTGTTAGCATGGTCGCCGCGAGCCAGAAGAAGGAAACACCGAGCGCGGTAAGCCAGATGCGGCGCGTGCGGAAAAGCTCGCCAAGGTGCGTGAAGTGTTCAGTGAACAGCTTCCTGCTGAACTTCTCCTCCATGTGCGACGGCGTGCGTTTCAACTGAAACGCAAACACCAGCGGCATCAGCGCGCCGGCTGCGAGGATAAACATGGGCACCGCGGCTGCCTCCCACGGCGCCGAATCAGTTCTCACCGCGCCGTTGAAGACGTGATCATGGAAATACTCGAAGGTCTTGCCTCCGAGCAGTTGCCCCCCCGCAAATGCCACCACCATGGTCATCTGCATCCAGCCTGAGGCCATGGTCAGGTGGCGATCCCCCACCAGTTCCTTCACGATACCGGCCTTGGCGGGGCCGAAGATAGCCGCCTGGAAGGCGAGCCCGAAAAACAGCACCGTCGCCACCCAGAACATTTGCATGTAGAACGCGCCCGCGATGGTCAGGAGCAGGATGACCTGCGCGATGCTGCACCAGATGATGATGCGGCGCTTTGAATAACGGTCTGCCATCCAGCCGGCCACAGGCGCGAAAAAGAGCTGGGGCAGCACCAGCAAAGCGCTCACGATCTGCGGATAATACTGGCTGACGGCGATGACCTGCGAGACGGCGAGCAGGATGAACTGCGCCACCTTGTCGTTCAGTGCATTGTGCGCCTGGTTTTCCACCACGCGCCACAGCGAACCCCACGCGGGGACAATCCGCGTCTGCCCGGGCCTTGGCGAAGAGGGCTCTGTCATCAGCGATCGGTATTGTCCCTTAGGGTTCCAGTCACGCAAGCCGGGATGCAATGTGTGCTTAACACTTCATCCATCGCCGGCATGCGCCAAAATGTTATAAAATTCCCTCCACGAACTCCTTCGCGTCGAAGACGGCAAAGTCATCCTTGCCCTCTCCTGTGCCAATGAAGCGCGCGGGCACGCCCAGTTCATTTTGAATGCTTACCACGCAGCCGCCCTTGCCGCTGCCGTCCAGCTTTGTCACGATGACCCCGGTCAGTTTGGTGACGGCCTTTTGAAACTCCTTCGCCTGCTGCAGGGCGTTGCTTCCAGTGGTCGCATCCACCACGAGAAGCGTTTCGTGCGGAGCGGCGGGATCTTTCCGGCCCAGGACACGCTCAATTTTGGAAAGCTCGGCCATGAGGTTGTCACGCGTGTGAAGGCGGCCCGCCGTATCGCACAGAAGGTAACTGATGCCCCTTTTTTGCGCAGCCTCCCATGCATCGTGGCAGACTGCCGCAGGGTCCGCCTTGTACTGGCCTTTGATGATCGGCACGTCCAGGCGCTGAGCCCACACTTCCAACTGCTCGATGGCCGCGGCGCGGAAGGTATCCGCCGCGCCGAGCATCACGCTGTGCCGCTGGTTTTTGAGGAATTGGGCCAGGCGGGCGGTGGAAGTGGTCTTGCCGGTTCCATTCACGCCCACGATCAGGATGACGCAGGGTTTGTCGGGGAAGAACGGCAGCGGAGCCGTTTGGGCGGGCAAAATCCTGAGGATTTCCTCCCGGCAAACGTCCACGACTTCCTCCGGGTCGAGACTGCGGCCCATTGCCCGGAGGCGGTCGAGAATCTGCGTCGTCATGGCAAACCCGACATCCCCCATGATGAGAGACTCCTCCAGTTCGTCGAGGTCCACCTTCCGGCGTGAAAACTTCTGCAAGAGTCGTTTGAAAAATCCAGCCATGTGAGGCGCCGCCCATACCCGTCCGGGACCCGGAATGCAAGCAGCAAGGGCGGCCCGGTTTCGGAGCTTTTTCCCCGCCGGCGCGGGCGAAGGGAAGGCAGGCGACCTGCCGGGAGGTGAACACGAAAGTATCATTTAAAGGGATAGGTGGAAAAAAGTGGTTTGATATAGCTTGATTTAGCCTGATTCACGTGACGAAGTGATATAATTCTGATTTCCGGGCGGGATGAGGAAGCAGGCCGAGAGAGGGGCAAAGCGTGCAGGAGAGCGGGAAACGGCGGCTTGATTTGGTTTGATAAGGTTTGAATTCGCGGATGCTGATAATACGGCTGTCCATGCAGTGCGCCGGGGAAGTCGGACGGCTGGAACGGCGAAGGCCCCGTCCGGAGCGCAGGAGCCGGGCGGCTTTTCCGGTGTCCCGGCTTCCCGGAAGGCAGGCGGGAAGAGATCGCGCCGGGAAGCGGGATTCGGGAATGAGCAGGTGTGTCCATGGGAAACTTCGGTGATTAAAGCCCCTGGCTGTCAAAAGGTTTTTCGCGGTTTTCGGAGGGGAAAGAGGAAGGTTTGAAAGATCAAGACCGCCTTGGAAGGAAAAGGGCGCGGGTTGATGGACCGAGCTCCATTCCTCCAAAATCCCTTTGCACAGGGGCACAGAAGCCTGCATCTCCCTGCAAATAGTGATTGCCCATTTCCCGGTAGCGTGGAAAAGCATCCGCAGCGATCCTCCGCCGCGTTTTCCGCAGCGGGCGGGTCTTCTTTTTCCGCTCCCAGCCTGACATGAAGAAAGCTCCCTACGTCGAATTGAAAAAGTTCCTCGGCACCGTGTTCCACCCGGATTGGACCATCGAGCACGAGTCGGCCGACCATGCCGTGAAAAAATACACCCGGAAAGCGGACGATAAGGTGAAAAAGGCCATCCTTGCGGACATCCACCATCTCCTGACCGAACGCTCGGACGAGGAACTGGAGAATTTTGTGTGCGAGGACGCCCGGGGCGACATCTTTCCGCCCGCCCTCGGATTTACCTACTCGGACTGGCTCCGGCACGTGGGAGAGATGCTTTCCGGCACCGCGAAGAAAGCGGCAGCGAAGAAGGCGGCGAAGTAACAGCGCTTTCGATTTGGGCAGCCCGCAAATGGACTGCCGAAAGACGCGATTCAACATTTGGATTCCAGCAGCGACCTGGGTTCTCCGTCTTCGCCTATCTTCAAGCGTTCAACTGTCATGACGGTCTTGTTCAGCAATCGCACCTCCCTGCACCGACGCCAACGAATGAGATCGTTTCAACCTCATGGCACCGCAACCCTAAGCCTCAAATAGAGCCGTCCAGCGCTACTGGAGGGCATATTAAAGGTGTAATGCGGAACAGTGGAACTGTTTGAAATCGCATTCCAGCCGGCAGGATCGAGAGAGGTGCTGAATTCTGCGGTGTAAGTGAGACCGCTCACTCCCGGGGGCGACGTGAAATCCAGTACATAGCCATCATGGTCATGCTGCCATGCGGGTAGAATGGCCAAAGAGGTTGTATCTGCCGGGTCTGTTCCGAAGCCGAATTCTATTAAGTTCTCCAGGCCGTCGTGGTCCGGGTCTGCATTGTCTGCCGACGCGGCAGCATTCTCGAAGGTTCCAAAATGTTCCAGACGCCAAAGTTGCAGAGGCGAACGGGAAAGTCCGGTGATAGTCTCCACCCATCCGGACGAGCGGTGGCCTGCACCGCTGTATATACGGGCACGGGCACGGATGTATCCCGTCGTTGGCAGATTGAGGTCTTTGAGTTCCCAGCCGTCCTCAATGCGCATTCCAGCGCCCAGGCGTGTCCATGGGCCGCTCTCCTCTGCGGAGTATTCAAAGGTCACCTCGCAGGTTTCCGGAGAAGCCCCGCCACGGAACCACAAAATCCGCGACGGGTCGGGCACGCTGAGGCTCTGCGTGGCGGGATCATTGTGCAGCCGGGCCAACGACTTTCTTGGCAGGCCGCCGATGGAGTCGAACGGCCCTCCCACCACAATCTTTCCGTCAGCTTGCAGCGCGACACTTGTCACATATAAGTCCGCGATTGGATTGAACGCTTTATCAAGCGAGCCGTCAGGGTTGATCCTCGCAATGTGGCCGCGCGGTATGCCCCCTGCCGATCCCAGGACGCCACTGACGATCATCCGCCCATCGGTCTGGAGGATCGCACCACCGATCGATCCGCCGTCAAAGAGGACGGGAACGAAACCAGTATCCAAAGTGCCATCCGGATGAAGCCTCAACAGATTCCGGCGCTCCACCCCTCCGATTATCGCTCCGAACATCCCAAATGATCCGCATACTATCAGTTTTCCGTCCGGCTGCAGTGAGAGGCCGTCAACTCCAGTCCCGGCAAAGACAGGGTTGAACGTTTTATCCAGTGAACCATCGGCGCTCAGACGGGCGAGGAGGCGATGGGCCACTCCGGATACTTTGGTAAAACTGCCGCCCAGCAGGATTTTTCCGTCGGGCTGCACCAGCACGTTTGAGACAGTGCCTTCGGCGGTAGCCGTAAACGATGGGGCGAGGATACCGTCCGCGTCCAGCCGTGCGATTCCGCGGTGCACGATGCCGTTCACGCTGTAAAAAGAACCGGATACCAGTAACTTTCGGTCAGGCAGGATTCGTGAGGTGTAAACCCTGTCATCGGCGGACGGAAGGTAGCTGGGGTCGAATATTCCCTGGGAATCAACACGCGCCAAACGCAACGTCTCGGCGGCACCGACCGTCGTAAAATCGCCTCCAAACAGAATGCGTCCATCCCCATAAATCGCAAAATGCCGGACATTACTTCCCGCGGCGGGGTCGAAGTCAGTATCCGGCGTTCCATCGGGATTGAGCCTTGCCATGTGACTCCGCAGCGCGCCATCGACCGAGTGAAAATAGCCGCCCACGAGGATTTTACCGTCGGCCTGCAAGGCGAGAGTGTTCACATCGGTGTAGGAGTTGGCAGCCGTACTCGCAAGAATAGGATTGAAACTCAGATCCACCGAACCGGGGCGACCGCTGAGGGTCTCAAACTCGATCGTCACGTCATCCAACCCCAGATAACCATCGCTTCCGCCTTCATTGGCGTCTGTCCACTTGATCACTACATATTGTCCTGGGTTGACGATGGGTGCGCTGGAAAAATAGCTGACGGTTGTTCGATTTTCCGGTGCATTTCCGTTGTGATGCGAAGCAGGGGGCAGGTTGTTCGTTGAGGTCCACGCACTACCCACCCCTAGACCTGTAAAACCGCTGCCCGCCGATGCGAAATCGGCGGATGCACCGGAACGGATATCGGTAATCTTTGTGGAAGAGACTGCATAACACGGAACCAGCGTTTCCTCCTGGCCCTCAGTCGTCGAGTTGGTCCTCCACAATTCACCCGTGTAGGTAACCCGCAGCACACGGATTTGCGATGCGCTCGTGTTTTGGAATTGCACTCCATAGGAGATGTTGGCAAAGCCCCCGGTTGAAGTGGCTTTCGATCCCAGGGCCCGGTCCGGACTGCCTGCGGCACCGAGATTCAGTAACCCGCTCAGGTTGGCAGCGGTGCCATCGCTTGCCTGGGCACTCCCTGTCGCAGTCGAGCCGTTGTTAATCTGCGCGTACCAACCAGGTATCGTGCTGTCATTCGCCCACGGGCGTGAAGCGGTGCCGAGAGAATCAAAGTTCTGAGTGTAAACCATCGTTCCGTTAACCGGCACGGGCGCACCCTGAGCGCGCTCAAGGAGTGCCTGAAACAGGACGTTCAACAGCGCAACAGTCAGGCAGAGCCGCGGAACACTGGGGACTGGGACTTTCATGTGCATGGCGGAGTGCAGCGTGCCCGCCATCACCGCGGAATCAATCGGGCGCGCGTGACATGTGTGCGCCAGGCCGTCCAGTGATGTCATTGTGTTGTTGCTTGCGGCAGGCGTCCGGAAAACTTCCTGTCATAAGAAGTGAAGCGGAGGACCCCCGGCTCCTTCGTTGAGCGCCGGACGAACCATGCATCAGTGGCTTCCCCTGGCTTGCCCCAAAGCAGCAGGGCTTTGCCTCGCGAACGCGCTTTGGCCCATTGCCATGCTGCTTTGTCGGCTTGGCCGTTCATGATCACAGACCCGTCCGGCTTGAACTCGAGTTTTTTCCCGTCGTCCAATTGCCATACACCGGCGAGAACTGAATTGCCATCGAGCAGTGCTGGAGCCGGAGCGGCTTCAAGTTCGCGGGCTCTGGCAAGGATGATTGCGGAGGCGGCAGGAGTGGCCGTTTTGGCCTTCCCGAGGAGCCACTGAGCAACGCCACGACGGCGGGCGACGATGTCTTGGGAAGCCGTATCGTGCAACCCGGCTTCCTGCTTTGATGTTTCCGACAGCAATCGAAGTGCCTCTGAGCCGGGCTTTTTCACTGTACTGAAAGCACGTGAGGGCGCGTCACGGCTCAATCGCTTTGGCTCCCCGTTGTGGTTAAATGCTTTGGCTTCCTTCGCAGCCGGTGATGGAAGAATGACGGCGTCGGAATATCCGCCGTTATCGTAGTCAACGAGGAAGATCGTGCGCTGACGGTTTATCCAGTGCCACGTTCCATCGGTCCATTTCTTTTCAATCCTGCCATTCGGCAGGAATTCGTTCCATTCCTTTCCTTTGACGTTCCAGCGTTCCCCCTCGGCGGTTCCCGAAAAAAGCTTTACGCTTTCCGGCGTTAACGGCTCCTCCGGAGAAAGTTCCTCCACGATCTTCGCCAGCGCCACACAATCCGCTTTCTCCGCCGCCAGCCCCTTTTCGGAGAGAGCGAGCAGTTTGTCTTTTAAGGATTTCCGAAGAGTGACGGTGCGTCGGGTGCTGATCTCGTGAACGACAACCTCATACGTCGTAAGTCGATCCAGCATTCGGCGCACTTCGTCAGGAAGAGTGGCCTCGGCGAGCATTTCCCCTTTTTCGGCCTTATCCCGCGCCTTCTTCTCCTCTTCCTTCGGGACATCCAACTGCGAAAAATCGAACAGGCCTATGCCGGAATCTTTCGATTCTTCGGCGAAACAGACCCTGCCAAACGCCAGAAGCAAAGCCATCAGGGGAAGAATGGTTGAGTGCATCAACTTAAATGGGAAGGCACACGAAGGAAGGCAACAAGGATTCTTCCAAGGCCATGCCAGGCACTTATGATCCAAAGATCGGTGAATGGCCCTTGTCGGATTCAGGGTGGATGCCGGCAGCGTAATCGTCAGGGGTGATTTTCTTTTTCCGGCCCCGGCTTATCCCGCAGGTGACGGAACATCCATTTGTGTATCCATTGCCAGGTCTTTTTGGAACCCCGCTGGAACAGCGAGATCGCGGCCAGGGCGAGCCAACAGCCGCCGCCCAGAATTACGTAAAACCAAACGGAGCGAAGGGAATGCCGGGCCGCCAATGTCACCGTGAAATAGCCAATCAAACCCACAACCGCAGTAAGGATCAGGATGCCGCCCCACGCGTGCAACCCTATGAGGAGTATGTTGATCCGCTGGCGCCGCCTCTCTTCGGGTGACCTGCCCAGTGAATCTATTTCGTCCTCTGGCATAAAGCTTAAGCCGGTAGCTCTGTGAGAGGGGTGCCGGCCTGCGCTCTTGGCCCCCCGCAAATCGCCCTGACGCTGCTCAGGGCACGCCGAGCGACCATGGACTGGATTGCCGCTGGATTTACGATCATCAGGGTGCAGGGTTCGCACCCATGCCAAAGTCTGATATCGCGATGGCGTTCACCGGCTGCCGCGTGATTGTGGCGTGGTGGTGTATTATCTGGGGGATTCCAATTCTACTGAGCGGAATCTGGGCGTTGATTCGCTTCCACCCTGGGACAGGCGTCTCGCTGACCGTTTTCGGCGGATTCGCCATTTGGAATGGCCGATGGATTCTTCGGCAGGTGAAGAGCGGGAAAAATGGTAGTGCCTGACTACCGAACCAACCAGAAATCAGCACGCCGGGACTTCTTAAAGCGGGGAGAGCCCAACTCAGGCCGACGCATCACGGTAAATATGCTAGGAAACCTCCGGTATTTTTCAATTTTTTTTGACGGTTCAAATCCTGGTCCCGCAACCATTTCAAATATTGGAAATCCCTGAAACCGTTCGGATCACGGAGCCGTCACGCGCAGGCGCAGATAAAGTCGTTCCTCAGCGCCGGAAGGGGCGCGGTAAAGGTGGTCCGGTGCGGTGGCGCTGTTGGGGATGCCGGTCCAGCCCGCCGGATCGAGAGTCGTATTGAATTCCGCAATATAGCTGATTCCATTCACCTCCGCAGGCTGCATGAAACTGAGGGTATAACGATCGCCCTCACGCTGCCATGCCGGGAAGGAACCAGCGTCCGCGGCATTGGGATTTGAAGCGAAAGCATATTCGAAAAGATTCTCCAGGCCATCTTTGTCAGGATCGGCGTTGTCCGCAGCGTCGCCGGCATTTTCGATCGTGTCGAAATGCTGCTGCCGCCAAAGCTCCTGCCCGGTGAAGGAAAACGATCCCCGCGATTCTGTCAGACCGGAGGAGCCGTTTCCATATCCGGAATAAAGGCGCGCACGGGCCCGGATTTGACCGGCGGGAGGAAGGCTGAGGCCGTTGAGTTGCCAGCCTCCGGTGATGCGCGTTCCGCGGCCGACCGGGCTCCAGAAATCTCCGCCGTCCGTGGACAGTTCGAAAGTGACGTCGTGGGTTTCAGGCGAGGCGCCGCCGCGCAGCCATCTGACGGTGGCGCGAGAGGGGACCGTAAGACTCTGAGGAGCAGGATCATTTTTCAATCGTGCAAAATAATCGCGCGCCGTGGTGCCGACCTGCGTGAATTCACCGCCGATAAGGACTTTTCCGTCAGGTCCGATGGCAATGCCCCAAACCATCGCGCTCGCGTTTGGATTGAAGGCCATGTCGAGGGATCCGTCGGCATTGAGCCTCGCCACGCGATTTCGCGCCACTCCGTTCACAGAGGTGAAACCGCCCGCGATGATGACCTTTCCGTCCGCTTGTGCCGCGCTGCACCGCACAAGCCCGTTCGCCGATGCCGTAAAGGCCGGATCGAGAGTTCCGCCGGAATTCAGGCGGGCCAGATTCGTCCGCGTCACTCCGCCCACCGCACTGAACATCCCGCCCAGAAGGATCTTTCCATCCGCGAGCACCTCCACGCAATATACCGCCGAGCCTGTAACGTTAGGATTGAAAGTCATGTCCACCGTTCCGTCCGTGTTGAGCCGCGCGATCAAATTGCGCGTGACTCCGCCAACCGAAGTGAACGGCCCCCCGATGATGATCTTTCCATCCGGCTGCAGGGCGGGCATGCGCACGAGATCATTTGCATTCGGATTGAATCCGAGGTCCGCCGTGCCGTTCGTATTGAGGCGGACGATCCGGTTTCGGGCCGCACCACCAATGGAGGTGAACGTGCCTGTAACCACCATTTTGCCGTCCGGCTGCAGTATAATCGCCCGGATTTCGACGTCAGGATTCGGGTTGAAGCCGGTATCCAGCAATCCATCTTCATTGACCCGTGCGATGTGGTTCCGGGTGACGCCATCGATCGTGGCGAGAATACCGCCGAACACGATCCGTCCGTCTGTTTGCACCGCGAAAGCATCCAGCCCCGAATTCGTCGCATTTGGGCCCGGATTGAACGAGCCATCAAGGCTGCCATCCGCCTGCAACCGCACCACTTTTCTGAGGCCCGAACCGTTGAACAGGGTGAAGTCCCCTCCCACGAGCATCGATCCCGACGGCTCGAACGCAAGGCAGACGACTGTGTCGTTAGGAAAGTGGTTGAGCGCCGGGTCCACATCGCCTGGCGCGGCAGTCATGCGCAGCGTTGTTGCTGCGAGGAAAAGTGAAACAGCGGGGGCGAAATGCATCGGATCACGGAAAACATTATGCCAGTTGCGGAAAGAGCGGCGGGCAAAAACCGTCCGGCATACCGTCAACATTTCCCATTCATATTGAAGAGCGCACCCATTAGGATTCGAACCTAAAACCTTCTGATCCGTAGTCAGATGCTCTAATCCGTTGAGCTATGGGTGCCGGTTGGGGGCGCGATCTTATCGGAGGGGGGTGGGATGTCAACTGGGGCGGGGAACTTTTTGTTTTCATGGCGGGCTCACAGGGGCCGTTTATTTGACAGCACGGGTGGCGAAGAAGCAGGGCATGTAGCGGCTGAGGGGGCGGTTGGCGCCGCCGGACCAGTTGTCTTCGTAGAAGCCGGCGAGGAGGAAGCCGGCATCCGTTTGGCCGCCGATTTGTTCTTCGAGGGTGTGGCTGAATTCGACGGGGGCGTCTTTGAAGAGGGCTTTGCGTTCGTCCGCGGAGAGGTTGGCGAGATCGGAGTAGGGCAAGGCGTGGCGGACGATGAGTTCGCCTTTTTCCTCAGCGGCGGCGTCGAAGATGTAGGTCACGGGATAACACATGCCGGCGAGGAGAGCGCCGCCGGGGCGGAGGACGCGGTGGCATTCGCGCCAGACGGGGGCGAGTTCGGGCATGAAGACGTTGGAGACGGGGTGCACGATGAGGTCAAAACTTTCGTTAGGGAAGGCGCTGAGGTCAGCCGCATCGCCTTCGACAGTGAGGAGGGAGAGGCTGTCGCGATCGGCGACCATGCGATCCTGGGCGAGTTGCGCCGGAGAATTGTCGAAGACGGTGACGCACGCGCCCGCAGCGGCGAGGATGGGTCCCTGCTGGCCGCCGCCGGAGGCGAGGCAGAGGATGTCGATGTCAGGAAAGGCGGGGCCGAACCACGGGCGCGGGACGGGTTTTTGAGGTGTTAGGACAATTTGCCATTCGCCGCGGGCGGCGGCGGCGGTGATGTCAGAGCTGACGGGTTTTGTCCACTGGTTTTGGCCGGCGGCGACCTGGCGGTCCCATGCGTCGCGGTTCCAGGAGCGGATATCGGAGGGGGACATGGGGGGAAGGGGGGATGGTCTTACTCTTACTCTTACTCCTACTCCCCTTGAGAGTAGGAGTAGGAGTAGGAGTAGGAGTATGAGTAGGAGTAGGAGTCACTTTTTGGAATGGATGCGGATGCGCTCTATGCGGTTGAAGCCGGCGGGGCCGGGTTCGGAGAAGTCGCGGGGGACGGCGTTGTTAGGCATTTTGCCGGCGCGGAGGAGAGAGGGACTGCCGGGAAAACGGGTGCGGGGGAAGGTGGCGATTTCCTCTTCGAGGTCGCCCATGGCGGGGCCGCCGGCGACGATGTGAATGTTGTCCTTGTCCCACTGGATGCGGAACTCGACGGGGGCGCGGGCGGTGATGCTGGCGGGCATGTCGTCCTGGCCGTTGGCGGCCACAGAGAGGCGACCATCCTGACGAATGGCGGCGCGGAGGGTTTTGCCGTTCGGCCAGACGAGGGCGATGCCGGGGCCCCACTGCTGCCCCTGGTCCTTGCCGTCCTGCCAAATGCGGGCGCTAACCGCGCCGGTGTTGTCAGGGAGTTCACGCTCAAGGTAGGCGTGGACGTTGGCGGGAACCTGGAAAACGTAACCGGCATCGACGCGTGCGCCGCCTTCGGCTTTGGGGGAAAGCACGGGCTTCCACGCTTTGTCGAGGCCGCGGGAGAAGTCGTCATCGATGAGCACTTCACCGGGTCCTGCGAGAGCGGGAGCGGCGCTGAGAGCATGTTCTTTTTCGTCGATGACGAAGACCGCGCCGGAATGGGGTTTCAGAAGGATGGGTTTGTCAGGAGCGAAGAGGACCTCGCGCTGGCGGAGATCGGGGATAGCCGGAGCGTAGAATTTGGCTTTGGCAGGATCGAGGCCGAGGGCCTTCCAATCAATAATTAGGGGGGACTGCTTTGCTTCTTTGGAAAAGTTGGCGAGGGCGAGGAGGGTGCTGCCGCTCTTTTTCCAAACGGTGGCTTTTACGTCAGGGAGAGAGGGCTGCACGGGATTTTCGTCGCCGGCCCACCAGCCGATGAATTCGGAATCCTGCACGCCAAAGGTGTCCCACAGTTTCCAAACGCTGCGCGGATTGCCACCCCACCCGAGGCGGCCCGTGCAGCCAAAGACGAGGCCGAGCCATGGATTGCCGCCGCCCTCCAGCATCTCGCCCATGAGCCCGAAGGGGATGCCGCTGATCTCAACGAGGAAGTGTTCCGGCGGCGGGCCGGAGTAGTGGTGGCCTTCACCAAACCACATGCGATCCACAAACGGGAGTGAGTCCATGAAGATGTTAGCACAATGCGCCCATGCACCGCCGTCGTGGAATTCATTCCATGAATGGAGGTCGATGAGACCGCCGCGCGGGCAGTAGCGGTCGAGGACCTTGCGGGCGCGGAGCATGATGCTGCGATCGTAGGCGATGTCATCGAGGTAGATGCCGTCGCAGCCGGCGTTTTCGCAGAGCCAGCGCAGGCCTTCGATGTAGTAGTTGTGGAAGCGGCTCATGGGCTGGGTGAGAAAACTCACGTCCTGCACAGCAGGCTCATACCACGCCTGCCAGTAGTTGCCGCCGAGATGCTCCTCGCCCCACGGATGGCCGCCGCCTTTTCCTGACATGAGGATTTCATCGCCCATGCTGCGGAAGGCAAAGAGTTCCGGGCACCAGTTGGAGAGTTCGCGGACGGTATAATAATACTTGGCGCGGATGCCGCGGTCGTGCGCGGCTTTGGAGAAGCCGCGCAGTTTCTCCCATGTGAGGAAAGGGTAGTTGATATAGGGATTCAGCCAGTGGCCCTGGTGGAGGTTGACGACAGTGGCGCCGGCGGATTTGGCGCTGTCGAGGTATTTTTGATAGTCGGTCGGAACGCCGCCGGTGTGATAATAGCGGTCGGCCCACTGCTCTTTGGTGCGCAGGGTGTGAAAGGGAGTGATGAGAAGATCGAAATCAAAATGAAGCGGCTTGCCGGGTTCGAGAGTGAAGGGGCCGCTCAGGCAGGGGAGGCTTTGCTGTCCGTTCAGCGCCTGGAAGAACTCGATGGAGCCCTGGCCGCCGGCGTTCCATGAAGGCGGGTCGTTCAAGGGCCGCCGCTTGTAGTGAATGTTCACGCTGGGACGGATGTAGTTTTCCGCCTTCAACTGGATACGCATGCCGCCATTGACCGCGCCGAGCCATACGCTGTCCTGATTTTTGTTAGCGACGTCCCACTTCCACTTCAACTGCGCCGGGGTGAATCCGGTTTCCTGCTGGAGGCCGAGGATGTATGGAGTGGAGACTTTGTTGCGGGACACGATCAATCCGGCGCGGCCTACGGATACGGCGGCGTCCGGGGCTTCGAGGCTGATGCGATAGTGCACCGAACCGTCGAATTCCATGCTGCCATTGAGGAAGGCTTTCGTGCCCGCGCCCTCCAACGTGGATTTCCATTCCACGATGCCTGGTTCCTGTTTGGTGAAGGACAGGCCAGAGCCCTTTAGCGAGAGCATGTCAGCCGTGCGCTCCGGATGCAGCACGAACTCCATGCCTCCCTGGAGCAGTTCCAGCGTGGGTTTCTCCATGACCTTCGTCACGGCTTTGTTGAAGTAACTCCGGATCTGCAGCGGGAGGCCGTCTTCGCCGAGTTCCAGTTCCCGGCCCAGGCAGGAGATGGTGCGGCCTGAAACTTTCAGAGGCGCGTAGCCTTTTGCGGGTTCGGTATCGACGGCAGTAGTGGAATTCAGCCAGCGGAGGCGGGAAAGAGTTTTTGAGTCAGAGTCGGAGAGTGGAGCAGTGTTAGGTCCTATCCGGATAATTACTTTTTTGGATTGGGGAGGAAGGCCTTCCGCGTTTACCACGCACTGAAAATGAAGATTATTGGTCCGAACCGCAGTGTCCGTTCTTTTTAAAAGACACCAGAAGGACTGAATATGTCCGACCGGAATATCCACCCTGTGTTTCACGGGTTGGCCGTTCCAGTCGAAACCGTCAGTCGATAGACAGGTGAATCCCGCCTCCGACGACTCAATCCCCTCAATTTGCACGCGAACATTTTTGAGAGGTCGATCCGTAGAGCAGACTGCGACTTGAAAAATGAATGCAGGAGGCTCTGACTCAAATTTTAGGTGAAAGAGTTCGTCCGACCTTTTTCCCGCCCAAAGATCCGCCAGACGATCCGGTACGCGCACAGCCTCGTCCGGCCCGCTAACAAAAATCATCATTCCGTCCTTTGCGCGGCTTGCGGTTGCTGCGGCGTCCTCGCGGGTGGCCATGATTTCCATCTCCGTCCACGCATCGTGGGCCGAAATGGCTTCCCAGCGCACGACTTCTGCCGCGGGGGCTGAAGCGGCCTGTTTGGCCCACTCCGGGTCGGCTTTGCTTTGCGGGGGCAAATAACGACTGACGGGGAAGGCGCCGCCTTCGAGTTTCACGGGGAGGAAATAAACGGCGTACTCCCCTGCCCCGCTGACGGGCTGGAAGGTGACATCGCCGGAGTCGCCAGTGATATTTTGGGCGAGGACGTTGGTGATTTCTTTGCCGGTGGTAAGGTCGTAAACGAGAACGGCTTTCTTTTCCGGGTCGCGGTCGGGTCTGCGCCACTCGATATGGGCACGGACGGCGGGAGCGGCGGATGCCTTGACCACTACGCGGTGGGAGCCGAGGGAGCGGTCCCATGGTTTAGCGACGGCTTCCCATTTTTCCAGAGGGGCGGCCCGAAGGAGGAGGGGAAGGAGGATGAGGGCAGCAAGGAGACGAGGCATGAGGACTTCGGGAGGGAAAAGATTCGGAACCTTGATTTACCTTGATTTATCCGGATTTTCCCACCGGAAACCGCGGAAGGTAATCACGAATACGCCCATCACTATGCAAGATGCAAAGTGGAAAGCGGAGCGTTCGGCCGGTTTGCGGCGGCGAGTTGGAGTGAGGGACCGCATTTGGAGATAATAAAGGACCGGGGAACTTCGGTGATTAAGAGGGTGCGCCGTCAAACGGTTTTGCGCGGGTTCTCGATAGCGAGCGTCAAAAAAGGGATGCCCGCTTTCAGAAATGAGAATTTTCTCCGGACTGACTTTTAATAGATTCCGCAATAAAAATTGACAGAAATTATAGTAATTGTAAAGTAAGGGTAAATCCGTACATCGAATCATGGCAAAACTGATCGCACAGAGCGGGCACACCCTTGACTTGCCAACCCGCCGCGTGACCCTAGGCGAGTCGTCGAATTGTGACATACCGTTGAGCGCAGGTTTAGGATTGGCACCCGTGCATTTTGAAATCGAGCCGGTTTCCGACGGAAACTACGTGTTGCGGGACGTGAGCGGAGGAGCGGGATTGACGGTTAACGACCAGATAGTGAAGGAGTTGACACTGAATCACGGGAATGTGATTGGAGCGGGCGCGCTGCGTTTGGGTTTTTGGAATTCTGAAAATGCACCCGAAGTGGCGGCACCCGTGGCAGCAGTGACACCTCCACCGGCAGCCGTGATCCCTACGCCAGTCCCGGTCCCGGCAGCGCCGCCCCAAGTCCCGGCTGTCCCGGCGTCGGTGGCTCCGCCTCCGGTTCCGGCCATTCCGGCAGCGCCGCCCCCGCCGCCGGTACCATCGCCTGCTCCTTCTGAGCCTCAGCCGGCTTTGTTTATTCCGGTCGCATCACTCAACGCCAATGGGGGCAGAACGCCTGAGCCTCCGGGGATTCCGCCGCTGCCTTCCGCCCGCACGGAACCGGTGGCTCCTCCGATTCCGCCTGTCCCTGGGGCACCTCCAGCCGTTCCGCCGCCGGTTCCGGCCGGCGCGGGGGGACCACCGGTCGCCTGGTGCAATCCCGAGGAACAAAGGGCCGCGGAACAGGCTGCGAGAATGGCGGCGTCCGTTTCACCCCACGCCCAAGCGGGACAACCCGGGGGAGCAGTTCCACGGGCGCAGAGGGTAAGGAGCAGCCGCCGGCCGCGCTTCGGGCGCCGCACGGTGATGCTGGCGGCGCTGATTGGAGTGGTCGCTCTCGGCGGGGCAGCATTAATGGTTCCGTCCGTGCGCGCTGCAATCACTCCGGTGTGGACGAAAGTGACGGCGTGGGTGAATCCCGGAAAACCTGAAGCGAAGAAGCCTGCCGCCGCACCGGCCGCAGCCAAGGCATCTCCGGCAACCACCGCGGCGGCAAAATCCCGTCAGCCGGAGGCGGATAAAAGCGTGACTCCCAAAACGGAGCACAACGAAGTGGTGAAGCGAATGCTGACAGAGCGCACGATTTCGCTGTTCCAGGCGGATCTAAGCCAGTTGATACCCTTTTATAATGCCAACGCGAGTCAGCAGAGCCTGCCACCGCAGCGGGAGATGACGGAAGCCTTCCGGAAACATTATGGACTGCTGCTGGACGGATTCGACAAGCTGACGTGTCTGCGCGCCGCCGGAAAAGACGAGTTCGTATTCGTTCTCACGTCGCCTACGCAAGTGAACCTGGAGTCGATGCTGGGAATCCCTCCCTCGCCGGTCAAAGAGAAAAAATCAGCGGTCAAAGCGAAGAGCAGCATTCGCATCTATCCGGTGAAGTTGACAGGGAAGGTCTATGGAGCCGCGCAATACGATCCGTTCACGGTGCTTCTTGGCCGTACGACCTGGATCGATGCAGCGCTCAAGGGTGGCTCGGGTCCGTCGCTGCGCGAAGCACTGTGCATGTTCCCCTACACCGCCGCGAAGAATCCCGGGGCCCTGATCATGGTGGAGCGGATATTCCACGCCTCCGAGTCTCAGACGCCGTCGGCGTTCGAGACGGCGGTGAGCAATCTCTTCTTTAAGGGGAAAGGTGAATCCCGCCTGACCCTGACAAGAAACCCGGACGTAAAGGAGGAAATATTTGTGGAGCAAAGCAGTGCCGCCCTGAAGGAACAGGCGTCCTCGCTTTTCCAGTCGGTGAAGCTGACCGGTGCCCCCACCCTCGCGGATGCGCAGGCTAAACCGATTGGGACCACGGCCGACCCGGGGGAGATCATCACGACTAACGAGGCATCGATCATCATTCCGGATGGAGAGGCGCTGCTGAAGGAGGCGACTGATTCCGTGGCACGCAATTTCATGAGCCAGTCTCCATCGGTGGAACTGATTCTCGCGGCGCAGAAGGCGGTGCTGAACTTCAATCAGGCGCGTTTGCAGGCGGCGCCGGAAACCCAAACGGTGACGAGCGTGGCGGAGGCTCTGGAGCTTCTCCAGGGGGGCATCACGGTCACCGGGCGCTCGAGCGGGCGGGATCTGGTGTATCAAATCGAGCGGCTGGAACCCGCGCAGGCGGACGAAGTGGTGCACCTCCTGGCGCTTGAGGAAAGGACACGCCTTGTTTTCCGCCCGAGCACAGACCATTTGAACGGAACGATGCTGGACCTCGCGGTGAAGGCGCGGGACTATCGGAATGCGGAGCTGTTAATCAGTCTCTGGACGGCGGCAAAATTCACGAAGAGCGATGCTCAGGATACCGCCTCCGCCGCGCGCAAGGTGCTGGAGTGGGCCGACAAAGACGGAGCACGCCAGCGTCTGTCGGTGGGTCTGCCTGATTTGACGGACACGGAACGCGAAAATGCGGTGGCGCTGCTCAGCTATCAAAACGGTCTGCTCACCTGGAAGCCTGGTGAAGAGGGTTACCGGACGTGGCTGCGCCGGATCAATCCGGATCCGAAGGGTGACGCGAAGCGCATCGCGGGAATCTTTTCCCAGGCACGCGAAGCCGGAGCCATTCCCACCGGCAAAATCAATGAACTGGCGGATGCCGTGAGACTCATCAGCGCCGGAGTGAGCAGCAGCAACACGGCAAACAGCGGACGGCCTCTCGTCTTCAAAGCGGGCAACTACTCCAATGTCGAATTGGGAGCGGCGGCGCGTTATCTGCGGTTTGAGGGAGGGAAGATGAGGGTGATCGACAGGTAAGAAGGACACGCCGGAAAGCGGGGGGAAGTTCGTTCGCTCGACGAACGCACGATTGACTGCCATGCAGGTTAGCCGGAGGCAAAACCTGCACCACTTTTTCACGCGCCGGCTGGAATCTGAACGCATGGATTCGGCGGCGGTCAGGGACTAAGGTTGTGAAATAAATTGCAGGAATTGCGGGCGCGGCTAACGCTGCGGTGCCATGAGGCTTGTGACGATTCTTCGCCGCTCTGCTGCGGCAGCGTGTTTGCTGCTTTTAGTAAGTTCGTGCGAAAAACAGGAACCGGCGACGGGACCGGGAGCGGTTTCGAAGGCGCGGGTCGCGGGCGCAGGAGTACAACAGGCTTCCATCGCGCCGGTGGATGTCAGCGGGCTTCCGGGGTTGATAGACCGGATGACAAAGGACACCGGCGATGAGGCTGCTTTCCTGCAATACAAGGAGGCAGTGAAAAAGCATCCCCGGGAGCTGCTCCCGCTGCTGCTGCAGCTTCCTGAAGAAAAGCGGTTTGGATTGATCACGGTGTTTTTTGAGACGCTCTCACTGGAGGACAAATCACTCGCGCTGGAGTTGCTTCCAAAAAGCATGAGTTCCAGGGAGCAGTTGTATTGGGCGAAGGCTGTATCCTCCGCTTATGCGCGCAGCGGCGATTTCGCCGGTACGGCGGCGATTCTCAATACCCGGTTTCCGGCGGATGCGCGTTCGACCGCCATCGAGGAGGCCATCGGGATGATGGGCGAAAGCGTATCCGCTGCGGATGCCCTCGCTTTTTGGGAAGCACTGAATTCTCACTCCGGGAAGGATTTGTGCACCGGACGCTTTGCTTCCTGGCTTGCAGGAAAAGATCCATTGGGGGCGATCAAATGGTATGAAGGACTTGATCAACGGGAACGAAGAGGGGCTCTCGACAGCATCATTGCAGGAAACCACGAACAACTGCTCCAGCAGTTCGGAGCCACGTCGATCGAGGCGATTCGCTCACGGGCGATTCAGCGGATGGGGTATCTGGCGGCGCGCCAGCATGGGGATCTTGCGGCGGCGATGCAAAGCGTGCCTGCAGAATACCGGGCGGAGATGGAGGTGTCTTACGTTCACGGGTTGTTTTCGGAAGAAGGGGGACGCAATCCGAATGCTCTTGCCTGGCTGAAAGAGTACCGGCCACAGGCGGTTTCGCAGGAGGCGAAGGATGCCGCCGACATCATTTTTGCGGGGCAGGAATTTGGCCGCGATCCTCCGAAGACGATTGAAATGCTCCGCCGCGACGGTCTCGGCGAACGGAATATCGAAATGTGGGGTTCCTATATGGGACGGTGGCTGGGCGTGGACAGTGAGGCGGCCTCCAAATATATCGATGGTCTGCCGGAGGGGAAGCTGCGCACCACGGGGATCGAACAACTGGTGGCGTATCTCGACGACGCGGGTGACAAAGAGAAAGCGGCGGCGTGGAGGAAGGTGCTGAAGGCGGGGAAGCCCAAGTGAAGGCGCACCGCACGGTAATTGTCAGGAACGGACGCCGGGAACCTCCGCTGCGGGCCAGATTTGATAGAGGACGAGATAGACGAGGACGCCGGTGACGGAGACGTAGAGCCAGACGGGGAAGGTCCAGCGGGCGATTTTTTTATGCAGTTCGACGCGGAGTTTGAGACCGCGGGTGATGGTGATGAGCGCCATGGGCACGATGGCGATGGCGAGGATGATGTGGCTGAAGAGCATCACCAGATAGGCTGTCTTCCACTCCGGCGGTCCGGCGAAGGGCGTGTTAATGCCCTTCATCACGACGATCTTGTGATAAAGATAGAGAACGAGAAAGAGACAGGAAACGATGAATGCACTGAGCATGCAGTTCCGGTGCGCGGTGATCCGTTTTTTCAGGATGAAAAAGAAGCCGGTGCACAGAAGGACGGTGGACAAGCCGTTGAGACACGCATTGATGAGGGGAAGATCGCGGCCTGACATTGAACTAACAGTTAGCGTTTCTCCGCCTCGTCGAGAAGCTTTTTGATGTCGATTCGAATGTCCCGGGGGTACCAACTGCCGTCGGCCACGGCGGCGAAGGGATCCCAGAACGTGTCGTTGTTGGTGGGCGTGCGGATGTTGCCGCGATCGTCGGTGAGGACCATGACGAGTTTATGACTCCAGACGTCGGTGGGAAATTCCTTGATGTGGGCGTCGCCGTTTTTCGTGGCGAAGATGCGGAAGGTGTCCTGCATCCACTTGCGTACGGTATCGCCTTCCTGCGGAGTGCCGTTAGGGGTGGTGAGGAACCACCAGTTGTCGCCGCCCCAGCGTCTTTCCTCCATCTCCAGCCACGGCTTCAGCCTTTCAGGGCGGTCCACCTCCGGATAGAGGGCCACGGAGACGAGCCGGAAGCGGGGATTGGAGCCGAACTCGTCCTGCAGTTTTTTCATTTCTCCGTTGATGCCGATACAGCCGCTGGGGCAGGTGGTGTAGAGATAAGTCCACACCGTGACTTTTCCCATCAGGTCGTGGAGCTGGCGTTCTTTTCCATTTTGATCGACCCACTTCAGGGGGTCTTTTTCGACACGGCCCACGATGGGAAGGTGGCCTTTTTTGGCTTCGTTGGTGATCTTGATATAATAGTTCCACCAGACGACCACGCCCATGGCCATGATGGCGACGGCAATGAGGACGACGGTGCCTTTCTTTGGCCGGTAGGAAGCGGTGGGAGGCTCAGACATGTTAGGGGATTGGGGACGCCGGAAATCAACGGCCCGCACAGAGAAGCAGGGCGGCGAGCATGACGGGCAGATAAAGCAGGGTGGCGAAGAAGAGTTTTCTCGCTCTGCCGCGATCCGGCACGCGGAGAAATTGCACGCTCAAGGCGACCAGCCAGCCGCCCAGGAGGAGTGCCGGGACAGCGAAGATCCACGAGGTGAAACCGGCGAGGGGCGGCCAGACGGCGAGGGGCAGCATGAGGAGGCACCACGCAAGCGTGCGGCGGGCGGTAAGGCGCCCGGTTTCATCTGTATTACACCACATTTTGAAACCGCCGCGAATGTACTCGTCGCGATACATCCAGTTGATGGCGAGAAAGTGAGGAAGCTGCCAGAGGAACAGAAGACTGAAGAGGAAAAGGGCGGGATGGTTGAAGAAGAGATCCGTGCGAACGAGTTCGCGGTTAATTTCCTTGCCGCCGGGAACGGCGACCCAGCCGATGACGGGCGGAATGGCTCCCGAGACTGCGCCCACGAGCGTATTCAGCGGCGAGCGGCGCTTCATGGGAGTGTAGATGAAAAGGTAAACCAGAAGTGTTAGTCCCGCGAGAGCGGCGGACTCGGTGTTCACCTTGACGCCGAGATGGATGATGCCCAGTGCACTGAGCACGGCGCCGATCCCGAAGGCGGCTTCCGGGGGAAGGCGGCGCGCGGGAAGCGGGCGCCCGGCGGTGCGCTTCATGCGGGCGTCGGCATCCATTTCCATCAGCTGATTGAACACCGCCGCGCCAAAGGCGGTGAGGGTGGTGCCGAAGAGCGTGTGGACGAGTTGCCAGCCGGTATCGGCAGGCCAGTCGGCGAGAAGATGATGCAGCCAGTATCCTGCGAAGGTGGTGACAACGACGAGCGCGCTGAGGCGCGCCTTGGTGAGCACCATGAAATCCTGGCGCGAGAAGCCCGAGGCCGCTTCCGTGGAGGCGGCCTGATCAGCAGCGGGCTTTGCGGTGGCTTCACTCCTGCTCATGCGGTAACGAGAATGGGAGTGACGGCGGGCATCTGCAACCGGCTCCGCAGGAGCAGGGTGAACAACATGCCGTGCAGGATGAACGCGAGCAGGAGATGCAGCGGTTGGAGCAGCCATGGAATACCGGCGAGCACGAGAACCACGCCGGCGCCGTATTCGGTGATGACCACGAGACCCATCGCCGTAATGAGCACCGGAGCCGCCGCATCATGGGACGGATTGAATTTGAGCCGGAAAAACGCAATGGCGACGAGCGTCAGGACGGTAATGGCTCCGATACGGTGCCATACTAGCGGAGTGCCCAGAAGCTGATCCACCCGGCCGTCGCAGCAGTCGCCTGGAGGAAGAGTGTCCACGGCTTCGCGCACCTGGGTGCCGAGAAAAATCTGAGCCAATGTGAGCACGAGGGCGGCCAGCAGGTGCCAGCGGAGGGAAGGCGAGATGAACAGAGTCCGGCCGGGTTTGATCAGATGCCGGGCGAACAGAGCGGCGGTCACCAGGGCTGCCGCGAGGGCCATGTGCAGGGTTACTTTCCAAGGCAGGAGATTTGCGTCCACCACCACTTTTCCAAGCCATGCGACGGTGCCAAACAGAACGAACTGCACGACAAGAACCCCGATGAGGAGTCGGCTTCGTGGCCTCACGAGCAATGCGCAAACGAGTGTTCCAAGGGCCGCGAGGCCGCTGAGAGCTCCAACGCAGCGGTTCAGGAATTCAATCCACGTCGCCTTCGCACTAAAGCTTTTGCGGAGCAATTCCTCCGTGAGCTCCGAATCCTGGCCGCTTCCCTTCCATGCATTTTCGAATTTCTTCATGTCCAGGTGAGCGAAGTCGATCTGGGCGGCATCCGTGGGGGGGATGAGCCGGCCATAACATTTCGGCCAGTCGGGGCATCCCATGCCGGAACCTGTGGCCCGCACGATACCTCCCGCCAGCACCACAAGGTAGTAAAGCACGACCGTGAGGAGGGCAAAGCGGGGAAGGAGTCGCTGGGCCAGGGATTTCATGACGGGGCAGGTTGCCCGGGGAAAAGAAAGAACGGGCGCTGATGAAGCTCAGCGCCCGTCATGCAAAGAAAGAGCGGTGAAGCGGCGGAAATCAGGGGGTGACCTTGAGGACACCGTTCATCAGTCGCCAGTGAGCGGGGAACGTGCAAATATACGGATAGTCCCCCGGTACGGACGGCGCGGTGAACTTAATGAGTTCGGTCTGACTGATGCCAATGAGTTTGCTGCCTTTGGCGAGAACGTCCGGGCTGGCGGGAGCGTAGAGCTGGGCAGCGGCTCCCGTGGGATCGGCCAGAATCAGCTTTTCCGAGAGCGCACCGTAGGCATCGCGCGTGCCGGGCTTGAGCAGAACGAAGTTGTGCGGCTGGGGATCGCCCTTGTTTTCGAAGAGGAGTTCAACCGGCTGACCGGCTTTGACGGTGAGGGACGTCTTGTCGTATTTCATTTGCCCGGGTATCACGCCAAGCTGGAGCTTGACGGCGGCACCAGCCGCGGGAGCGGGCGCAGGCGGAGCGGGCGCAGGCGGAGCAGGGGCGGTGTTGGCAGGGGCGGGAGCCGGCGTCACCACGGGAGCCGGCGAAGAGGCGGCGAGTTTTTTGACGACTTCGGCGGCGAAGCCTTTATCACGAACGGGAGACTGCTCTTTCTGCCATGACTCAAAGGCGGATACGGTTTCTTTAACATCCAGGAAGGCCTTCATGTTGGCGTGACCGGGGCCGCAGAGCTGGCCGCAAATGACTTCCGATTTTCCGGACATGATGGGAATGAACCAAATGCGGTTCACCTTGCCAGGATCCGCATCCGTGGAGGTGCGCATACCGACGAGCGCGAGATTGTGAATGACGTCCTTGGACGTGACGGCGATCTCGATCTTCTTTCCTTTGGGGATAACGAGGTCACCGCTGACAAAGTCATCAAGCGAATTCGGATCCTCCGGATCAATGCCGATGGGATTGTCGGCGGTGATCATGAAGCGGTTGGTGATGCCGAATTTTCCATCCGGACCGGGATAGTGGAAGTTCCAGCCGAACTGCTGCGCCCATGCGTTGATGCGGACATCCGGATCCGGGAAGCGGTCCACCTGAGTGGCCCAGAGAGGGAAGGCGAAGCCGAGGAGGAGAATGATTTCCGTAATGATGACCCCGATCTCGATGTGGCTGGAGGCGTGACCGCGGACGCCCGTGTAGTCTGCGCGGGGATTCCGCTTCCGGTAAAAACGGAGAAGGGTGATGGTGAGATAGATCGACCAGCCTACAAAGAGAACCAGCATGACCCAGTGAACCAGCTCAAGCATGTGGTCCACCATCTCGCCGTGTTCAGAGCCGACTTTCGGGATGCCGAAGAGTTTATTGATTATGCCCATGTGGGGTTTGTCGGTGTTCGGAGTTCAGAGATTGGAATTCACCTTCCGGTCAGACGGGAGGCTGGAGGCGGCGGGCGCGGCGGACAAAGGAATAGAGGACGCCCATGATGCCGAGAAAGACGATGCCGAGAGCGCCGATCATCACGAAGACGGCGCCGTTGGCGGCGACGACATCCTCCTGACCGCTCTGATTGACGCAGGTGGCGCAGGCAATGAAGGAAAGAGCATTCACGGCGGAAACGGGAAATTAGATGATGATCTTCGGGGCCTTCCTGCGGATGAACCAGACCGTGTAAACGATGAGCACGACGGCAATGACACCGAGGCCGACGCCATAGGAGCGCAGTTCCTTCGTGACGCTGTTGTCCCCAAACCACGCGTAGGCCATGATCCCGAGGTCGAACAGGATCGCCAGGACCAGGAAAAAGACGTGGAAGGTTTTGAGGGACATGGCGGCAGCGCGTTACGGTTTGAGGAATGAGTTCGCGATGGGGTCCATGTAGGCGAGGCAGAAGAGGAACATCATCCCCGCGAAGAAAATGAACGCGAACAGGAGCGTCTTATAGATAAGGCCGCGCTCGTGCTTCAGGTGCATGAAAATGAGACCGACGAGCGAGACCTTGAACGCCGCGATAATCAGGCCGAGAGCGATGTTCAGGTGCTTGTCACCGAGGTCCACCTTGTAGGCGACGAACACGGTGATGAAGGTGAACGCGATGAGCGTGATGCCGACCTTGAGATAAGTGCGGATGCTTTTCGCGAGATCAATCGGGTGATCGTGATCGTCGTGACTGGAATGGGAGTGATCGTGCGCGGAATCCATGGCGGGAGCCGGTTACATGAGATAATAAAGAGGGAAGAGGAAGATCCAGACGAGGTCTACGAAGTGCCAGAAGAGGCCGCCGACTTCGACGCGGTTGGCGAGGTGTTCCGGATTGCGGAGATACATTTTGCGTCCGGTGAACAGGAACCAAGCCAGGACGATGGCTCCCCCGACGACGTGGAGACCATGCAGTCCGGTCATTAGGAAGTAAATGGCGTAGTACGGGCTGAGCGAGGGGGAGAAGTTGGAGTAAAAGAGCTTCTCCGAGCGGGGAATGGAAATCGTGTGCTCCGGCTCGTGCAGAAACTTGTGGGCTTCCTCCTCCGACATGAACTTGCCGTCGTTGTCGGCAAACTCGACCCGGAAGGCCTCGCGGCGGCAGTCTTCGTCCTGCTCGGGATTTGCAACCTTGGGACGGTGCTCGTGGAATTCCGCGATTTTGTCGTCGCGATACTTGAGAAACCGCGTCTTCAGCTCAGAGCCCAGATGTTTCCAGACGAGGGATTTTTCCGGGTCCCTGGTGGAGCGCAGATCGACGATGTCCACGTTGAACTGAATGGCATCCGTGATGAGCTTGCCGGAGAGGAGGGTGTTTTCACGGTAGTTGAGTTCCGCCGCGCCGTACTTGATGACTGATCTCTCTTTCGCGAGGAACGGGACGGGAATGACCTTGCCGTCGCCGCCTTTGGCCAGCGTGAGTTTGAGAGTCGGGGTGAGATTGTGCTCTTTGCCTTTGGCATCGAAGGCGTCGTTGGCGGCTTTGATGGAGTCGTTGATGGCGGCGATTTTCTCCTCCTTCTCTGCCTTGGCTGCGGCATCGTCATGGGGGGTGATCCGCGGCTTTTGGAGTTCGAGATCGGTGACCGTTTTGCGAAGTTCGGTCTTCGCGTCCATGAAGGCGCGATGCTTTTGTTTGAACCATGACTCGGTGAGATCGATGGTTTCACCGGGAGTCACCGCCTTGGTTTCTGCGTTGATGGTATCCGGCAGGGTCACCTTCAGCGGGCTGTCACCCGGATCAGCATAGGGCTCCTTGCCGCCTTTGTTTTCGCGGCGGCCTGCGAGGAACTCGAGATTGCTCTTCTCGAGGTCAAGCGTGATGGCTTCTGCGGCGAAGGCAATGCGGTCGCCGTGGTGCTCGGCGCTCTCGTGAACCGGGTGTCCGGAGATCACGCTGTGGTCTGTGAAATGGACCGTGTAGTGAACGAACTTATGATAGTATTCGTAGGTCTTGATGCCCATGAAGGCCACCGCGCAAAGAAGCGTGAAGACCATGTTGACCTGATACCAGCCATAGCGCCGGGCCTTGAGCGCGGCCCATGCGGTAACGACACTCACCGAGGAGGCGATGAGCACCATCGTGTTGATGAAGCCCGGCAAAACCTTCAGCTCATGGAAAGGCCACGGGAAGTCCGCTCCGAGACGCAGAAAGACGTAGGAGGAGAACAGGCCGCCAAAGAGCATGACTTCAGAGGCCAGGAACAGCCAGATCCCGACCTTGGCATTGTAGAGGCCGGTCTCGGGATTGGCGGTGACTTCGTGTGGAATCTGCATCGTTGAAGAAAGGTGATTCGCTGGTTAGTGCGTCGAAAGGGTTTTGAGTGCCTCCTCCTCAGACGGAGTGACGGGCTCCCATTGCGGGCTGAAGTCCCGTTCTGCGCCCGGCACGCTGTATTCGTAGGGGCCGCGATACACGACGGGAGTGGTGAGGAAGTTTCCGTGCGGAGGCGGCGTGGGGGTGGACCATTCGAGAGTGGTGGCATTCCACGGGTTGTCGGACGTGACGCGCTTACCGCCTTTGATGGACCAGAAGAAATTGATGATGAACGGAATCTGGGCGAGCCCGAGTCCCCACGCGCCCCATGAAATGATGACATTCATATCGAGGAAGGTGCCCTCCCAGCCCATGAAGCTGAAGTGCTGCAGGCTGGTGTTTTCAAAGGCCTTGCCGCCGTCAAACCAGCGGCGGTGGAAACCGGCCATGCCCTGAACGAACATGGGAGCGAAGAGCACGTTCATTCCAATGAGCGAACCCCAGAAGTGCAGGTGACCGAGCGGCGTGCTCAACATGCGGCCCGTTATTTTCGGGAACCAGTGATAAACTCCGGCGAAGAGTCCAAAGAGAACCCCTGGCGCGACGATGTAGTGGAAGTGCGCAATGACGTAGTAGGTGTCGTGCAGGAAGAGGTCGATGAACGGAAACGCGAGCGGCAGACCGGTGAGACCGCCAATACCGAACATGGGCAGGAAGGCGGTGGCGAAAAGCATGGGAACCGGGAACCGGATGGAACCGCCCCACAGCGAGATCATGAGACACGTCAGCAGGATCACTGACGGAATGGAAATCATGACGGTGGTGAACTGGAAGAACGTGGCGACCACCGTGCCCATGCCGGTGAGATACATGTGGTGCGCCCACACGATGAAGCTCAGGAAGGCCAGCACCAGCAGCGCATAAACCATGGACTTGTAACCCCAGATCGGCTTCCGCGTGTTGCAGGGAATGATCTCGGAAACGATGGCGATGCCGGGCAGCAGGAGCACGTAAACCTCCGGGTGGGCGAGGAACCAGAACAGGTGCTGGAAGAGCACCGGGTGGCCGCCGCCGGACACACTGAGAATGCCCTCAGAGGTCTGGCCGGTCCAGAGGCCGGTAGGGAGGAAAAAGCTGGAACCGAACACCTGGTCGGAAAGCTGCATGAGAGCGGCGACTTCGAGCGGCGGGAAGGCGAGAAGCAGGAGGAAAGCGATGATGAACATGGCCCATGTGAAGAAGGGCAGGCGCATCCATGTCATGCCTTTGGCGCGGAGATTGATGACCGTGGTGAGGACGTTCACCGCACCGAGGAGCGAAGCGGAAATGTTAAACACCATGGCGAAAAGCCACTGGGTTTGACCGGTCCAGAAGTGGGCGTCGGTATTCCGCATGACGGTCGCGGAAAGCGGAGAGTAGTTCGTCCATCCAGCCTGAGCGGCACCCGTGGGAAGCACGAAGCTGCCCACCATGAGAACGGCACTGAGGAGGAACAGCCAGAAGCTCCACATGTTCAGGCGCGGGAACGCCATGTCCGGCGCGCCGACCTGAAGCGGCGTGACGAAATTCACGAACGCCGCGAAGCCCAGCGGCACAACGCCAAAGAACACCATGATGGTGCCGTGCATGGCTCCGAACATGTTATACAGGGAGCCGGAAACCACGCCGTTCGGCGCCCAGCGGGTGACGAAGTCAGGCCCGAAGAGGTGGAGAATCCAGCGCAGTCCGCCAGGCAGGGCCTCGCCCGGGTGGGCAATGCTCCAGCGCATGACGAGCATCAGCATAAAGCCAAAGGCAAGAAGAAGGAGACCGCTGAGGCCATATTGCATGCCGATCACCTTGTGATCGGTCGAGAAGATGTACTTCTTATAAAAAGGAAGCTTGTGATCATGATGGTCGTCGTGACCATGATCGTGCCCGTGGCTGTCATGGGCGTGTTTGTGGTCGTGGGTGGCTTCCATGGGAGTGAAGAGTGGAGGTTTGAAAGCTCAGAAAGGAAACGGAGCCTCGAACGGAGAACTTACTTGGGGGCGGGAGTTGGGGTGGGTGCAGGAGTTCCTGCGGCGGGGGCACCGGCAGGAGGTGCGGCGGGCGCGGCGGCTCCGCCGGCGGCCTTTTTCAATTTTTCCGGCCACTCAGACGGGGGAGCGTTGTCGCCTTCCGGAATGGCGCGAAGTTCCGCTTCCGAATAGGCGGGGCGGTTGCCAAGCTCTTTGGCGAGAGCCTTGACCTGGTCTTCGTAGATGACACTGGCTTTGTTCCCCCATGAATTGCGGATGTAGGAAAGAACCTGGGCGAGTTGTTTATCGTTGAGCTTCGTAGAACCGAGAGGCTCCATGGTGCCGTTGAAAGCTTTTCCGTTCACGGTCAGGCTGCCGACGATACCATGCTTAAGAATCGCCACGAGGCGCTTCTCGCCATGGATGACAAATTCGGAACCCTTCAGAGGAGGATACTGCCCGGGAACGCCTTCGCCGGTGGTTTGGTGGCAGGCGGCACACAGGGCATACTGGCTCTGGCCCTGGGCGATCCACAAATCCGGTTCGTGCAGTTTTTCCTCGGTAGGGCCGGCTGCTGCACTGGCACCCTCCGGAGGTTCGGGGACATAACGATACCCGATGACGTTGGCGACACCCCAACTGCCGATCGAACCGATATTGGAGGCGAAGTATGCGCCGGCGACGAGAGCCAGCCCCGCGATACCGGCGATAATGCCCATCGTAATCGGAGTGGCTTTGGCGACCGGCACGTTCTTTTCCCGTGCCACTGCGGCATGCAGGCGGGCCACATTGGAAGTGGGCGCGTAGTCGATGTTGTCGGGATTGAGATTGGGATTGGGAGACGAAGCAGACATGCGAGCTCTTCGTTAAAGGTTACTTTTTGGGTTCCGGCTTAATGCCGGTGATCGAAGACGGGAGGGGCGCGGTCCGTTTCAGGCCGAGCAGATATTCGACGAGGTCTTTGGCTTCGTCGGTGGGGATAATCTCCTCGCCTTCCGCGGGCATCAGCTTTTCCGGATATTTGGCCGGGAATTTGAGGGGATCGCCATGGCCTTTCGCGGGCTCCTTCGCTTTGTCTTCAAAGAAATGGAATTTGAGAGCATCGCCGCGGCCGGCGGCGGTTTCCTTCTTTTTCGTCTCAAAGAGATGTTTGAAGGACGGGCTGTTGGACCATTCGTGAATGGCCTGGGGGTTGTAGAGATAGGTGTAGAGCCATGCCACCTTCTCCGGATCGAGGGGCCATTTGTCCTGATCGGTGACACCAGCCACCGGCTTGAGGAAGCGATAACGGAGATTGGTGAGGTCCGGACCGATGCGGCGAATGCCGAACATGGCGAAGTCCTCATGCATGTAGTCCCAAGGATGGGTGTGGCGCACTACGGTGGGGGCATCCGATTCATATACCTGCTCTTTTCCGGCGTAGCGCTTCCACTGGTCGATGCCCGCGTAGGCGGGACGCACGACCTGGGTATGGCACTGGGCACAGCCCTCGCGGACATAGACGAGTTCGCCGCGTTTATTGTCGCCAGGGAAGGATGCGGGGTAGTTAAGTCCTTTAAGATCCTCCGGATCGGGTGCCGGGGTGGTGGGATCGGGAGCGGTGGTTTGATAGGCCACCGGCTGGCGCTCGCGTTCGATCGCGTACGGGCGGACCGCCATAATGTAGGTGGGAACGCCAATGCAGGCGCCAATGGCCAGGACGAATGACTTCAGACTGTTCATGCCTCAGCTCCTTCAGTAGGGATTGGGAGAGTTGCGACGGGTGCCGGCACCGGAGCCGGCCGCTCGTGGATCAGGGTGGGAGAGCCAGCCTTTCGTCCGCGGTTGAGAACCATGAGAGAAAGGTGACGCAGGAAAACGAAATTGGCGGCCAGGAGAAGGAGCCACATCAGAATGCGTCCCACCAGATAACCGCGCGAGAAGAGGATGCCCGACCAGTAGTCCTTGCCCCATGAGTCATTGGCGGCTCCCTGGGAAAAACCGGCCACGAGAAGAAGAACGCAAAGGAAAATGCAGGCGTAGGCGCTGAGCCAGAAGTGCATCCGGATGCGCTTGCCGGTGACCCATTCGCAATTGGTCACCCGCGGAACGATGAAGTAGATGGCCCCGAACATGGCCATGGTGAAAAACATGTAATAGCCGGTCATTTGCACGGCATCCCCGGCATAGCTGGCGAAAGTATAACGGCTCAATGTCATGGAGCCAAGCAGCGCGCTCATGACACAGGTGGTCACGTACCCAATGGAGCCGAAGAAGGTAAATCGCAGGCTGGGGCTGACCTCCACGAGTTCGTGGGAGCCCTTCACGGTGCGGTAGTGGTTGAGGGCCACCGTCACCATGGGAATGAGGAGAAGGATTTGAGCCGTGCCGGCGAAGGCAGGAATCCACACGGGTACTGGACCGCCAATCAATTCCTGCGCACCGGCCCAGGGGGCGAGTACCAGCAGCGACCAGAACGCAAGGGTGCTGAGGTTGTAGCTGTAAACGGGACGCGCCGTGATCTTGGGAATGATAAAGTAGGCGCTCGCCAGGCCCACAGGCACCATCCAGAGAAAGAGCACGTTGCTGGAATACCATGAGGCGATGACCGGTCCCGCGATGCCCGCCTTTTTCATGACGTTGAGCAGGCAATTCGTGACCAGATAGAACCAGGGCCACGAAAAGCACGCCGCGAGGATGTACCACTGAGAGATATAGACGATGCCCTTACGGCGCGCCGAGAACATGATGACCATCCACACAATGATGAGCGAATAAGTCAGGAGGAGGATCGGCCATGTCCACGAGGGGAACTCCAGCAGTTTCATGTGCAGATTCCCCATGCCGGCGAGAATGCCGATAATGCCGAGGGTAACACCGAGATTCCAAAAGTGGCCGGCCACTACGAGAGTGACAGGGTTCCGCAGATCGGTGCGGCAAAGCCGGGCCATGATCCAAATCATGACTCCCATGCCGGCCTGGAAGCCCCAACCGTAAACGAGAGCGTTGATGAAAGCGGCCTGGACGCGCGGATAGGTCAGGTATTCCGAATCGATAAAGCCAGGGACCACCAGCTTGATGGAGGCAAGGAGACCGAAGAGCGTGGCCAGGAAAAGCCAGACAGCGGCGCTGGTGAAAAAGAAGAGGACGGGCAATCGCGTCGATTTGTCGATCGCGGCGCGCTGCAGGATGTCTTCCGGGGTGACTTCCGGCGGCAAGGTCTGGGATTCCTGACTCATGAGTGTGTAAAGCGGGATCGCGTTTTCCTGGGCCTATTTCTTTTCAAATTCTGAAACCGCAGGGTCATGAACTCCGCTGGCGGCTTTGGCTGCGGCTTCCGCGGCAATGGCAGCGGGGGTTTTGATGGTGCTGGGGGCGGCCTTCTTTGAAGCGAGAACACCCGCAGCGTACGGGATCGCTGCATCCGCGGGGATGCGCACCGTCTTGCCGGGCTCCACCTCAGCGGCATTCTCCACCTCCTTTTTCTGCTCGATCTTCGTCGCTGTGAGCAGCTCGAGACGCTTGGCGCCTCTTCCACCGTCTGCGGCATCGTTGTCGGACGGAAGAATCATCCAGCGATAGAGTCCGAGCAGGAGCGCGACGGCCGCAATGGCCGCGAGAGCGCCCCAGAAGGTCAGGAAGCGTTTGCCGAGGGTATCTCCAGGATGTTCGTCCATGATATAAAAAAGCGGGCGGTTAGCTGGCGACGTTGACGGATTCTTCGAGGCGGGGATCACCGCAGGGATAGAGGCTGTGCTGGCCGAGATTGCGCAGGAGCATGAAGCCGTAGATGCCCGCAAAAGTGACGAGAGCGAGCACGTCGAAGAGGACATCGCGGAGGAACGTCATGGTATCGGGGGCGGAGGAGGCGTCATACAACGAAGGGCCGCGCTCCGGCATGATGAACCAGTAGATTTCGAGGAGGTGCACCGCCACGACGATCCCGGCGCAAATCATGATATAGTTGATGTTCTTCTTCGCCTGGCTTTGCAGCAGCAGGATGAACGGGCCAAGGAAGTGCAGGAAGACGAGCCCTATCGAAGCATACCACCAGCCGCCGACGTTGCGGATCGCGTAGAACTGGGTCTCCTCCGGAACGTTGGCGTACCAAATGAGGAAGTACTGGCCGAAGGCGATGTAGGCCCAGAACACCGTGAAGGCGAACATGAGTTTCCCCATCAAGTGGAAGTGTTCGGGAGTGACGACATGTTTCAAATGCCCTGTCTTCACGAGAATACCCGCCACAAGAATGATGACCGCCATGGAGGCGAGCGCCGAACCGGCGAAGACGTTCACGCCGAACATGGTCGAAAACCACTTGTAGTTGAGCGACTTGATCCAGTCGATGGAGGCAAAAGTGGAGCAAACGGCGAAGACCGGCAGCATGCCGCAGGAGAACCGGCGGGCGCTCAGCGTGGGCTTATAGTCACCGGTGGCGTCCTGCTGGAGGGAATAGTCGCGGAGCTTCCATGCAGTGAACCCGAGGACCGCAAAGAAAATCAGATAACGATAATCCCAGCCCGGAATCCATCCGCCGACACCTTCGCCGCCCATTTTGAGATGGAGGTAGTTGTACTTTTTGTAGAGGAGCAAATTGTCAGAGGCGAGCGCAGCCTTGATTCCGCCGGAGTGGCCGGATTCCATCAAATCCTGATGGACGCCGATCCATTCCCACATTTTGCAGGTCCATTCGGGCTTAGAGCCCAGAAACGGCCAGAAGAGCGGAAGGCCCAGGATGACCAGGAAAATAAACGACTGTGCCAGGGTTTCCGGAATGCGGCGAATGACGACCCCCCACGAGGAGTTGGTGGCATTGTGCAGGAGACACCAGAAAAGCGCACCGGCTGTGAAGGTAAAAAAGACCTCGAACGCGAAGAAGTAACTGAAGGCGTAGGAGTTCGCCACCGGACCTCCCATGACGAACAGGATGAAGGAAATGACGAGGCCCGCCACACCGGCTGCAAGCAGGATGGTGCGCCATGCGATGAACTTCGTGGACTGAAGCTTTTCGCCTTCAGCAGGGAGATGGGATACCGCAACGTAGTGGCTCATGGTGTCGGCAAAAATTATTTGGCGGGGGCTGGCGCGGGGGGCGCGGGCGCGGGACTGCCTGCAGGGGCAGGAGTTCCGGGAGCGGGAGTTCCGGGTGCCGGGGCGGCGGGAGCAGCCGCGGTTGTTTTTGGTTTATGGATTTCCCACATCTCCTTGATCAAAGGATCGGAAAGCGGGGCGGTGCGGGCGAGCTGCATCGTGCGAATCCATGCAATGATAGCCCAGCGCTCCTTGACCGGAATGTTGGGACCATAAGCACCCATGAGGCCCTTGCCTTTGGTGATGGTTTCAAAGATGGACCCGTTCGGACGATAGGCGGGATCGGCCGGATTGGTAAAAGCAGGCGCGTGGAAGTTCGCAATATTCGGGATGCCGTGTTTGGCCATCACGCCCACGGCGTTTCCGCTCTGACCGTGACAGGGATAACAATGAATGTCGTAACGCTCCCGGCCCAGTCGCACCAGGGTGGCGTCCACTTTCACTTCGGCCGGGAATCCATCGCCATAAAAGGCGCCAATGGCTCCGGTGTTATAAAAATCGCTTCCGTGAGTGAAGCCATAAGCCTGGAAGCCGCCTTCCGCTGCGCTCTTGTCCGCAACGTGAAGACCCATGGGCACTGTGCCGACCACCGGCTTCCGGCCGGCATTGCCGTCGGCGAAAAAGAAATTCGTCTGCTGGGCCTTTACCTTGGCCTGCTGGTCCATGTCATCGAAGATTTCCATGGGCGTGTGCGTGAACTTGTCCCCGCGGAATCCGGCGAATCCGAGCACGATCACGATGGCAAAAAGGTATGCGAGAAAAAAGTAGCGCATAAGTCGGGAGCGGTCAGGCTACATCCTCCACGAGTTCCACGTTCTGGCCGCCGAGTCCGGCGAGGAACGCTTTGGTTTTTTCCGTGGAGAACTTCGGGTCGCGGGCTTCGATGCAGATGAAGAACCGGTCGTCCGAGAAGCGGGTGAAGTTCCGGGAATTGAAAAGAGGATGATTGAGGCGCGGCAGCTTCATCATGGCGAGACACGTGAAGAGCGACGTGAAAGCCGCGAAGAGAACGGTCAGTTCGAACATCACCGGGAAGAAGGCCGGGATGGTGAAGATATTCGCTGGCTTGGCCTGCACCACCGTGGGGTAAATGATGACCTGCGTGATGTACTCGAGCGAGAAAGCTGTCAGCGTTCCCGTGGCGCCGCCAACAAAAACAAAGCGCGGCAGAATGGAGCGCGGGAGTCCCATGGCCGCATCCATGCCGTGGATGGGGAAAGGACTGTGGACGTCCCAACTGGTGAATCCGGCATCCCGCACCTGTTCGGCGGCATGAAAGACATCCTTCACGCTGGTGAACTCAGCGAGGTAACCGTGAACTCGTTTCAATGGTGTGCTCAAGGAGGTAATCCGGTGAAAGGTTCAAACAGTGGCGGGTGAAGGAGCGCCGGCGGCTTCGGGCTTGCCGCCGGTGTGCTCGAGATCTCCCTCGTAAGCGGGCGCAGGAATGATGTTGTCGAGTTTCCGGCGCGCGGGGTCGAAATGCGGGTCCGATTCCGGCAGGACGGATTTGACTTCGCTCATGGCGATGACCGGCAGGAAGCGGATGAAGAGAAGGAAGAGCATCAGGAAGAAGCCATGGGTGCCAATGAAGGTCCAGATTTCCACCCATGTCGGATGATACATGTCCCATGCGCCGGTCAGGAAGTCCTGCGCCAGCGTAGTGACGATGATCACGAACCGCTCGTACCACATGCCGGCGTTCACGAACATGCACACGATCATCACGACCCACAGGTTTTCGCGGCATTTCTTAAACCAGAATGCCTGGGGGGCGATGACGTTGCAGAAGAACATCGCGTAGTAGTACCAGGTGTATTTGCCGTCGAAAATCCGCAGCATGAAGGCGTCGTACTCGTACTGACTGCCGGAGTACCACGCGATGAAGAGCTCCATCAGGTAGGCGTATCCGACGATGGTGCCGGTGAGCACGATGATCTTCGCCATGTTGTCGATGTGCTTCATGGTGAAGAGATCCTGGAGGCCGTAGATTTTACGGGCCGGGATCATGAGCGTGAGCACCATGGCGAAACCTCCGAAAATAGCGCCCGCCACAAAGTAGGGCGGGAAAATCGTGGTGTGCCAGCCGGGAACGACTGAGGTGGCGAAGTCGAAGGACACCACCGTGTGAACGGAGAGCACCAGCGGAGTGGAGAGACCGGCGAGCAACAGGTAGGCCACCTCATAGTGACGCCACTGACGGTTGCCGCCGCGCCAGCCGAGGGAGAAAACTCCGTAGAGGATTTTCCGCAGCCCGGTCTTGCAGCGGTCGCGCATGGTGGCGAGGTCCGGAACAAGACCCAAGTACCAGAAGATGACGGAAACCGTGAAGTAGGTCGAGACGGCGAAGACGTCCCAAAGGAGCGGGGATTTGAAATTCTGCCAGATGGCATTGCTGTTAGGAACCGGGGCGAGGAACCATGCCATCCATACGCGTCCGACGTGCAATGCCGGGAAGAGGCCGGCGCACATGACCGCGAAGAGAGTCATGGCCTCCGCCGACCGGTTTACCGCCGTCCGCCATTTCTGACGCGTGAGGTAAAGAATGGCGGAGATGAGCGTTCCCGCGTGACCGATACCGATCCAAAACACGAAGTTCGTAATGTCCCATCCCCACGCGGCGGGATTGTTCGGCCCCCACACTCCGACGCCCGACGCGATCAGATAGGTGAAGCAAAACACCATGAAGAGCGTGAGGCAAAAACACGGAATGAACAGGCACCACCACAGCTTCGGCTGCGGATTTTCGATAACGCCGGCGATCTTGTTGGTGATCCAGCCGTAGTTCCGGTTGTTCAGCACCAGAGGTTCCCGCAGCATCACCTTCGCGCGCGAAGGAGCACCGTCGGGAGCGGCGTGGTCATGGGCGTGTGCAGTGGCTTCGGCCATGGTTGGAAAGATGAAAGTGGAAAGAGACGGAGGGCTTATTCGTGTTGATCGTCGTCGTGGCTTTCGACGTGAATCGGACGGGACTTGCTGGCCTGACCCACCTTGGTTTTCTCAGTGAGGGAAGCGGCGAGGAGGCGGGGATTGGGATTCTTGATCCTTGCGAGATAGGTGGTGCGTGCGCGCACGGAGAGATAGCCGAGCACTTCATAATTCCGGCTGTTCTTCTTCCATTCCGCCACGGTGCTCTTTTCGTCCTTGATGTTGCCGAAGACGATGGCCTCCGCCGGGCAGGATTCCTGACACGCGGTCTTCACCGAATCCGTCGGAATGGCGATGTCCTTCTCTTCGATCTTCAGATTTTCGTCATTGGCCCCGGTGGCGTGGCGCTTGTTGCGGCGGCCCTGAGCGCGTGCGTCGATACGCGAGGATTCGATGCGCTGAATGCAATAGGTGCATTTCTCAATAACACCCCGCATCCGGACGGACACGTTGGGATTCTTTTGCAGCTTGCTCAGTTCGGTATCCTGGCGCTCGCCGAGCGGACCGGCATAAAGGTTGTTGAACTCGAGCGGGCCGGCGTTCTTCTTCACGAGCGGGTTGCGCTTGTTGTAGTCGAAGAAGTTGAAGTGCCGGACTTTGAACGGGCAATTGTTGGAGCAATAACGGGTGCCGATGCAGCGGTTGTAAACCATCACATTCAAGCCGTCCGGACTGTGAACGGTAGCGTTGACCGGACACACCGTTTCACACGGAGCGGCCTCACAGTGCTGGCACATCATCGGCTGCACCACCATCTCCGGATCGTTCACTTGGTCCTCTTCCCAGGTATCGACGGGATTCTTGCGTCCGTTCATCGCCGCATCGGAATCGAGGTCCGTCGCGAAGTAACGGTCCATGCGAATCCAGTGCATTTCGCGGCCGCGGATGACCTGATCCTTGCCGACGATGGGGATGTTGTTCTCCGACTGGCAGGCGACGAGACAGGCCGTGCAGCCCGTGCACTTGTTGAGGTCGATGACCATGCCCCATTGGTGGGCATCGTCATTGAGGTGGGGAACCGGCATCCCCTTGCTGTCACGCCCGGCGACGGGCTTGTAAAAGCTGAACGAATTTTCCTTCTGCTTTTGCGCGCGGTCTCCGTGGAGGTTTCCATCGGTTCCCTGCTCCAGCACGAAATCAGCATTTTCCTTCCAGTCATCCACGGTGCCCTCGCGCACCAAAGCGCGGCCAAACATGGTGTTGTGCTCCGCGGTCATTCCGAGCGGATACACATCCGGAATTTCCGCGTGGCCTTCGATGCCGGCATCTTTGACGTCCACGGAATCCTCCAGGCGTGAAACTTTAGCACCCGTCGCGAAATAAGGAGTCGCGGCCCTGCGCAGGGCATAGGCGTCGAATCCAGTGCCGACGGCCACGCGGCCAGCATCTTTCTGACCATAACCCACCGCGACACTAACAGCGTTGTCCGCGTGGCCGGGAATCACCAGCACGGGGAAATAACGCTTCACACCGTTCACTTCGATGGAGATAACGTCTGCGGAGTCTTCGTTGAAGAGATTGATGCCGAGATCCTTGGCGGTCTTGACGCTGATGATCGCCGCGTTGTCCCACGTCAGCTTCGTGATCGGATCGGGAGCTTCCTGCAGCCAGCCGTTGTTGACGTAACGGCCATCGTGGATCTTCGAGCAGGGTACGAAGGTGACCTCGAAATTGTCACCCAGGATGGTGTCGGTGGCGGCGGCCAAACCGGCGTTGACCGCTCCGGCGTTCAACTGAGTCGTGGCGGCGGGATACGCGGTGCCGGCGACGAAACCGTCGCGGAGAGCGTTGTTCCATTTTTCGTCGCTGGCTCCGGGGACGACTGCATTGAACGTATCACGCACGGCCTTGAAAGCCGCGCCGGGATCTTCAACCACGCCTGTTGCCGTAGGAACTGCAGGAGCAGGAGCCGCGGGGGCTGGCGCGGGAGCAGCAGGAGTCGCAGCCGCAGCGCCGGGCGCAGGAGCCGGAGCAGGCGGCTGTGCTGCCGAAGGAGTATTGGAAAGCAGCGCCTGGAGGAGTTCGATGTCGCTCATCGATCCCGTGTAGAGCGGTGCGATCATCGGCTGCACGACCGCATAGGTGCCCTCAAAACCGCGGGTATCGCTCCACTGCTCCAGGTAATGCGTCGCGGGGACTACCCATGTCGCCGCGCGCGCGGTGGCGGTGCGGTATCGCGTGGTGTGAACGATAAAATTCGGGACGTCCTTCAGAGCGGCGGCGAGTCCGCCGGCAACTCCTCCGGCCACGATATCCGCGGGGGCTTCCCACACCGGATCGTTTTCGCCAATGGTGATGAGTGTATCGATTTGCTTGCCGGCGGCGGCCTTTGCCAATTCCGCCAGCGTCGCGGTGGGCACCGGGCTGGTTTGCTTTACTTCGATGATTTTGCCGAAGGCCCCCAGCGCCTGGTTGATGGCGATGGTCAATAAATGGAGCGCAGCACTGTGAGGGCTGCCCGCCATCACTACAGCGGAGCCCTTCTTTTCGACCAAATCATCCGCAGCGCACTGCAGCCATTGATCGTAATCGGCCCGGGCATGAGTGTACTGGCCGTTCACTTTGACCGCGGCGGCGGCAGCCTTGAGGCCGGCATCGCCGGTTTTGTCCGCAATCTTTTGGGCGAGCTTGACCGCCACCTTCAAGGTCTGGCTGGTATGAACGCGCAAACGGTGATCCGCCATGCCGCCGGTAATGGTGTAGCGGGCTTCCACGGAATACATGCGGTTCATCTTCTCGCCGTCTTTCGGCGATTCCGCCTTCCGGCGGGACATGTACTGGCCTACGGAGGTGTTTCCAACGCGGTCCAGACCGAGGAAATCGCTGTCCAGCGCGAAGATACGATCCGCGAGTTCGAACTTGTAAGCCGGCACTGCTCCGGGGCCGAACGCGGCTCCATAGGCTGCCTTCACGTTGTCCTGCCCGAAGGTTTCGTGGCTGTAAATCTTCGCCTGAGGATATTTCTTCAGCAGCTCGCCGATGAGGCGGGTGCGGGTCGGCGCCACCACTTCATCCACCAAAATGGCCAGTCCTGTGCCCTGCTTGCCGGCCAGTTCGGCCTTCTTCGTGTCGAGGAATTTCAGGAAGTCCTCCCGGTCGGCCTTTTTGCCGCCAAGAGTGAAGATCTGGGCGCGATTGGGATCGTAGAGATTCAGGATGGAGGCCTGAGCCTGCATGTCGAGGCCGCCATTGCTGTCCGGATGCAGTTTGTTCCCCTGAAGATGCGTGGGACGCCCCTCATAAGTATGGACCACCAGCGGGCTGCCGCCTCCTCCGCGGGGCATGGCCGTGGCATAAAACAGGGCCTTGCCGGGAATGACCCACTCGGGGGCTTTGGCGTAGGGGCGAATATGAATTTCCGGACGGCGGCAGGCGGCGAGACCGGCAAGGGCGGTGCTCGCTCCCATGAGCTTGAGGAAAGAACGGCGCGTGGTTTCCGCTTCGCCTTCATCCTTCATTTCCGCAGCTCCTTCTTTAAATTCGCGATCCAGCGCCACCTGGGCGGCGGGAGTCTTCGCGAACTGATGGAGGCTGCGCCAGTAGCGCCGGCCGGTCTTCGGTTCTGGGGGGTGATGGAAAATGCGTTTCATCGACTTCCGGAAAGAGGGGCGGGATAAGGCTTAGCGGTGACAGGCGGAGCAGTTCTCGGGCGGATGGATTTTCCACGCGGCCATGAGATCCTTGCCCATCTTCTCCTGATCCCTGCCGGCGTCCTCCGCCGTCCAGTTCAGGTTTGTAATCTTGTCCATGGGCCGGAGGAATTTCTCCGGATTGCGGTGGCACGTCAGACACCAGTCCATGCTCTGGCTCTCATGCTGGAAAACCACGGGCATTTCGTTAATCTTCCCGTGGCAGCTCACGCAGGAGACGCCGCTGTTCACGTGAATGCTGTGGTTGAAGTAGGCGTAGTCGGGCGTTTTGTGAACCTTCACCCACTCCAAAGGCTTGCCACTTTCTACGGAATCCTTAATCTTTTGGATTTCCGGATTATTTGTGAGAATGTGCTGGTGGCAATTATAGCAGGTGTTTGAGGTCGGTACGTTGGCCACGCCACTCTGCTCCACGAAACTGTGGCAATAACGGCAATCCAGCCCCACCTGCCCCGCGTGGATTTTATGCGAAAACGGGATCGGCTGGTTCGGTTGATAGCCAACCACCAAATACTTGTTGGTCGAGTAATAGGTAACAGCCGCCGTGACTCCGCCCCCGATGAAAACGAGGGCCACCAGCAGCTTGAGCGGCAGCGTATTGGTCCAGCGTGGAAAGATATTGGCCATCGGTTTGAGCGGATGCGGTGCGGGAAACTAGGAGCTTGTGAAAAATTTCACAAGCCAAAAAAGGGAATAATTTCGGGGGAGCAATGGAAAAAAAGCGGTCACGGGAACTGACAGCCGGCTGGACGGTAAAACTCGCCCCCGGTATTGGGCGGTGCCTTGCCTGTTGCAACGGAAAAATCAATTTCCTTCACTTAATTTGCGGAAATCGCGGCGGTACGCCGTCTGGCAAAGCGCGACCCAGGCTTTCCTGCTTATCGACTCCCCTGCGCCAGCCCTGGGATGCTCCGAATCGCCGCTAAGACAATGGTTTTGCCGGGGGCGGAATGAGGAAAACCCCGATGCTCCTGCAGATCCCGCGCAGCCGAAATGAACACGGTTCATGCGTGCCGGAGCCAGGAGCCGCGCCCGACCCGCCACCCCATCGACTAGCCGTTAGAGTGCCGCCTTCAGCAGGTCTTCAAGATCGAGCGGTTCCGTGGTCATCGCCAATTCTCCCCCGGCGCCGCGAGGCCATGCCGCCGCGGGCCGGTCGCGGTAGAGTTCAACGCCGTTGCCATCCGGATCACGGAGATACAGGGCTTCGCTGACGCCGTGGTCGGAAGCTCCGTCCAGCTTTATTCCATTTTCGAGCAGGCGGCGCAGCGCTCCGGCAAGCTGGCGCCGGTCCGGATAAAGGATGGCGAAATGGTAGAGTCCTGTGCGCCGCGGCGGGGGAGGAGCCGCGCCTTCACCCGCCCAGGTATTCAGCGCGATGTGGTGATGATAGTCCCCTGCGGAGAGAAAGGCCACACTGTTGCCATGCCGCTGCGTGATTTGGAACCCGAGCACATCACGGTAAAAAACGAGGGATCGCTCCAGGTTCGAAACCGTTAGATGAACATGGCCAATGCGTGCTTCGGGATGGATTGCGGAAGACATGGCGCCATTCTCCATGAAATGCCGCCGGGAGCCACTGAGGATTGTGTGGCCGGGAATTCCCGCTGTTCAAGGCGCGGGATCTGCAGACAGGAAGGCCGTCATCACGCAATCATCTTCGGTTGCTGCAAGTTCCGGATTCCGCGATAGGTTGATCGTCATGCGCCCCCACATGATATGTTTTCTGGCGAGGGTCGCACCCTTCTGGTTGTTGTGCAGCAGTTTGATTTCCCAAACTGCCCCTCCACCGCAGGTTCCACCGCCCAGGGTTGAGCCGGGGCTTGAGGAAGCGGTGAAATGGAAATGGAGTGTCGCTCCATCGGAAACGAAGGAATGGGGCATGCCGCTGCCCGAACAACCGGCGCCGCCGCCAAAGACTGCCGATTCTCCGGCCCCGGAGGCGAAGCCGTCCGCCCCCGCGGAACCTCGCCCGGCGACCTGGGAAGTGAAAAAAGGCGACGCGCTTATCAGGATCGCGCAAAAGTTTGCCATGACGCCGGCGCAGTTGAAGCAGTTCAACGGCTTGAAGAACGACCGCATCGTCATCGGCCAGACGCTGCGCATTCCCACGCCGGAGGAGTTGCTTGCCATGGAGCCGCCACCTCCGCCTCCGGAACCAAAACCGAAAGCCGCGAAGGGAAAAGGAAAAAGAAAGGATGCCGGAAATTCCGCGGAGACGCCGGGCGAGTCGAAGCCGAAACTTCTCACCTTCGAGCAGAGGGAGTTGGAGATTATCACAGTGCAGGTTTTCCTGGACCGCGAGATGTTTTCGGCGGGCGGGATCGACGGCAAAGCTGGTCCGGCGTTTCAGGAGATCAGCCAGTTGTATCAGCAGTCGCACCCGGAGGTCGCGGAGGAGGGCCAGTTGACGGCCAAAGCCCTTGCTGAGGTGAAGCAGCCGTATGCCTCTTATTACCTGCGCGCGGAGGATTTCAAATTTATCAAGCCGCGGGAGGTTGCGCCGAAAGCAGATTCCGGCGGCAAGCCCTCGCCAGCCGTAAAGAAATCCGGGAAGAAGGGAGGCAAAAGCGGCAAGACCCCGCCGACCCCTCCCGTCACCATTGACCAACTGGTTGCGGCCGAATTTCTCGGCTATACGAGTGCGTGGGAATTTGTCGCCGAACGTTTCCACTGCGACGAAGCCTTCCTGCGGCGCCTCAATCCCAAACCTGGGGAAAAGCCCGCCGTTGGAGCCGTGTTCCAGGTGCCGAATGTCATTCCGTTTGAAATTGAGAAGGCGCTCGACCCGCCGTTGCAACCCGCCGCCGATCCTCAGAAACCGGTCACCGCCGCAGTGGAGAATTCGCTGCTGAAAATCTCGCGCGAAAAGCAACTCATCGCCGTCATGCCGCTGGCTTCCGCGCGTCCGGGCCTGCGTGGCCGCGGCTCATGGACCGTGCTCGATGCCATCCCGAAACCGCGCCTCACCACCAAACGGGAGCCGCGCGAAGCGCCGAAAACCCCGCCTGCCCCGGCGGACGGAACTCCCCCCGCGGTCGCGCCACCGCTGGAGTCCCCTCAATTTCTCGGCCCTGGGCCTAACAATCCCGCGGGCATTCTCTGGATCCATCTCGCCAAAGCCAAAAGCACCGAACCTTTGCCCTATGGACTTCACGGCACCAGCATCCCCGCGAAGATGAAGTCCCTTGAAGGCATTGGCGGTCTGCGTCTCACGAATTGGGACATCGCCCGCGCCGTGCGCCTGATGCCCGCCGGCACGGCATTGCATTGGATCCCGTGAGAGAATGACAACACAAGTTGTCCGGATAAACTCTGATCCGAACCGGCCCGCGACATCCTCATTTCTCAGCTTTTCGGTTCCAAAGGCTTTCCACGAACGTGAGCAGCTCCAGCGCATTGGCGGGCTTTGAAAGATGAAGCTGAAATCCCTCGGCAATGGCCCGCACGCGGTCTTCCGATCTCGTATAGGCGGTCAGTGCGATTGCGGGAACTCGCCCGCCTTCGGAGGGAGGAAGCTTTCGGATCGAACGGATGAGACTATAACCGTCAAGGGCCGGCATGCCAATGTCGCTGACAATGACATCCGGGACGGAGCGCTTCAGTGCTTCAAGGCAGCCGTTTCCTGACTCGGCCAGCATCACTTCGGCACCCGCCTTTTCAAGAATGCGGCCAATAAGGCTGCGGGAGTCGGCTTCGTCATCGACGACTATTACCCGCGCTCCATCCAGGCGGGGAAGCTCCTGAAGAGGCTGAAACGCCGCGCTGATTTCCGGATGATGCCGGGTCTCCAGCCCTTCCTCGTTTACCGGCGCCAGGGGAAGATGAACGGTAAACGTTGCACCCTGACCTTCCCCGCCGCTTTTGACCCGGACGCTTCCCCCGTGGAGTTCCGTTAGGTGCTTGACGATGGCAAGGCCGAGACCGAGACCTCCGTGCCGCCGGGTTGTGGAGGAGTCCGCCTGCCTGAACCGGTCGAAGACATAGGGCAGGAACTCGGGGCTGATCCCTGCGCCGGTATCCGCCACGGTGACTTCCAGATGCGAGTTTACCCGCTCGAGCACCACCCGGATGCTGCCATCGCGCGGCGTAAACTTAACGGCGTTGGTAAGGAGATTCCAGAAAATCTGCTGAAGCCGGTTAGGGTCTCCGCTCACAGGCTTTGCGGAAGGGTCAAGAATAGACTGCACGCGCACGCCCTTCGCGTTCGCGGCAGGCTTGATGGTTTCGACGGCCGCTTCCAGAACGGACGCAAGAGAAACCGTTTGCACATCAAGCCGCACTTTCCCCGAAAGAATGCGATTCATGTCGAGGAGGTCTTCGACGATTCTCGATTGGGCCAGGGTGCTGCGCTCAATCACCTCAAGGCCCTCGGCAAGTTCCGCCGGGTCGCCGGCATCCATCCGTAGAATTTGGATCCAGCCCAGGATCGACTGAAGGGGCGTCCGCAATTCGTGGGAGAGGGTGGCGAGAAAGTCATCCTTTATCCGGCTCTGTCGCAGCGCCTCGTCGGCTGCGGCGCGGGCGTCGTTTTCCGCGCGGCGAAAGTCAGTGATGTCACGGAGGGTCGCTGTCAGACGTTCCGTATTTGGCCCGTCGCCCGGGAGAGGTGCGATCATCACGTCATACCACCTGACGACATTGCCCGGAACCGTCGCGCCCTGGAATCGAACTACCTTGCCGGTGAGAGCTTCCGCCACGGCGCTTTCCACGGTGTTCCTCAGCGCGGACGGCCAAAGATCCCGCCAATTGCTCCCGGTGATTTCGGTTGATTCGTTTTTGCCAAGCAGACGAAGTCCGGGGCCGTTCACGCGCTGAATTCGCCCGCTGCGGTCAAGCAGCATGACGCAGTCCGCCGTCGAATCGAGAATGCCGCGGCTCAGGGACTCGCTCTCCCGAAGGGCTTGCTGCAGCGCTTTTTGCTGTGCCAGTTCGCGCTGCAGCGCCGTGTGAAGACGGGCGTTGTCAATCGCGGTGCCCGCAAGGCCGGCAATCGCAACCAGCGCTTCCTCCGATTCCTCCTGAAAACGGTCAGGCTCCGGATGGCCGTAAAACAATCCTCCTATCACCTCGCCGGAGCGTGCGAAAACCGGCACCGCAAGGTAGCTTCGCACGGGCAAATGACCCGGCGGCATTCCATGGTGAGGCGACATTTTGCCATAGCGCGGATCTTTGAGAATATCGGGGACTCTAACAACTCCTTCACCGCTGAAGGTGGGGGCAAATACGGCGGTGTTCCGGGGCATCCCGAATTTCTCAAACGCCTCCCGGGGGGCGCCGGAAAGAGTGAAGAGAAGATAGGCCTCTCCCTGCTCGTTCTGAACGTTGTAAAAAAACGCTCCGAAGGCTGCGCCGGTTAGTTCACGACCGGCGTCCGTGGCCGCCTGAACGAGCCGTTCCAGTTCCAGTTCTCCGACGATGGACGAGGCCAGTTCGTTGAGGATTCTCAGCTTTTCCGACTTCCGCGCAATCAGGGCGTCGTATTGCTTCCTTGCGGAAATGTCCCGCGCGACCTTGGAGGCTCCCACGATCTCGCCGGTGCCGCTGTCCCGGATCGGCGATATCGTGACCGAAATGTCGAGAAGGGTTCCGTCTTTCCGCTGCCGAAGCGTCTCGAAGTGGTCTATCCTTTCACCGGCGCGCAGCTTTCTCAGGATCGTGTCCTCTTCTGCAAGCCGGTCAGGAGGAATAATAATGGTAATCGATTTCCCCACCGCTTCGTCAGAGGTGAATCCAAAAATGCGTTCCGCTGAGCGGTTCCAGCTTGTAATCGTGCCATCAAGATTCTTGCTAACGATTGCGTCATCGGAGGACTCGATGATCGCCGTCAGGAGAGCTGAAGGGGAGGTTGGCATTTGGATTCGTTCGCTGCGCGACACACATCGCGAAGTGGCTTCGGATAATGCAGGTATCGTTCCTTTTGCATTGCCGGGCCGGGAATCCCGGTGGGCGCATTTCCGAAATCACTCTCCAATTTCAACCTCATACCCTTCCGCCAAAAGGCCGCTGGCGGTGTTGTGCGGATGCCGGACCGCGCTATAACACGGCAATCCATGAGACCGCTTCGTGCTCTGATCCTCACGGCTGTTATGACGGCAGGCTCCCCTCCGTTATCCGCCGAGCCGGTGGTTCCAGGAACGTTTTTGACCGCGCCTTTCGGTCCGGGCGGCACGTGGAATCTTTATCAGACATCGAAATCGCCGTTGAGCTGGGTGGCGGCCCAGGAACTGGCGGACAAGACAGCCGATCCGCGGGGCGGTACGGGCAAGCCCGGGCATCTGGCAGTCATCAGCAGTGCCGCGGAGAATATGTTTATTTACCAGTATGCGCTGGGGGATTATCTTTGGATAGGACTGACAGACAACGAAAGATGGGAAGGCAGGGAAGCGGGAGCGGATCGCGCCGGCGGCTGGCGCTGGGTGAACGGTGAGCCCTACACATGGAATGCATGGCGCAGCCCCGAACCGAACGAAAACGAACGGCACGGCGAGGACGGCGTGGCTGTCGAGCGTTGCGGCCGCTGGTCGGACTGGGGAATCGGTTTTGCCGAACAGGCGAAGCCCAAACAACCGTTCGTCATTGAATGGGATACACAATTGCCGCAGCCGGTGCCGGGATGCGTGAAGATCGACCGCGTCCTTCCGGCCAAATGGCCCGCGGACCTCTTAGCGTGGAAGGGAGCCGTCGCCGGCTCGGGTAGATGGAGTGTTTTCGCAAAGACCCGCATCGACGGCTCCAACATCAGGACCATTGTGGCGGGGCTGGGATCGGGTCTCAAAGAGATGGAACCGCCGCTCTATCTGATGCCCCGTCTGAATTACCGCTGGCCTGGCCGCCCCGAACGCGTGGGCGGCTGGGTGGAGGTTGCAGATGCGCCGGATCATCCATGCTTCGAGGGCGGCTGCGGCGCGCTGCATGTGGCCAAAGTGCATTTGGACAAACCCGGCACATGGAGTTTCAACGTCCACTGCGATGACTACTTCGCGCTGCGCCTTCCAGGCTTTAAATGGAAGTCCCTCACTGGTCTCGGGGGCATTGATCCGCTCGATCCGGAGACGATCTATTTCGACACCGTTTCCGGTGACGGCGGCGCCATCGGCGTGATCGATCTACCGGCAGGCGATCACACCATCGAAGCCGTGGTCGGGAACCGGCTTTTTGAAATAATGCTGCAAATCATGGCCGCGCCGGGCGAATTCACCATGGACGGCGCCACGGACCGCTGGCGGTTTCCCGGTCACAAAGCCAAAGAGGATCTGGCATGGCCGGGGATTGACGAAGCGGGATGGAAAGTCACCCGCATCGGGAAACCGGAAGGAGCGAAACCTCTCGTGATGTTTGAAGAGGCCATCTCCATGGCTGAGTCCGGAGAGCCGACGGCCTCCGGTGTTTTCGACAGCATCAATTTCATCGATTCGGGCGCGGCCGGGGATATCAAATTCCCCTCTCCCGTTTCCTTTCCCGGCGACAAGCCGGGCAATCAGGACAGTTATGTGATCAAGGCCGAAGCGAAGCTGGTGATTCCGCGCGATGGAACGTATCACATCGGCATCCACGCAGATGACCACTGCGGGATGTGCATCGTGAATCACAAATGGAACCGGCTCATCCGCGACACCGGCTATCGCGCCCGCATGAAATATGACACGCTTGGCGAGGAGATTCCGGATGATTTGGGCACCAACACTCAGATTGTCGGCGAGATAACCCTGACAAAAGGCGTCTATCCCATTGAAGTGGTTTACGCAGAAATGGGCGGACCGTCGGTGATGTCTGTGTTTGGGGGACCACCGGGATTTCCCCCGCGGCTCCTAACAAAAAACGGAGCGAAGATCGAGCCCGACATTGACGGCCTGCCACTCGCGGCACCGGACAAAAAATAGGACCCCGCGCATCTACTTTTTGACCTCTTCCGGCGGGAGCACTTTCGGGAAGAGCGGCTGCGGCTCACCCGGCAAATGCCCGTCCGGCAGAAGGCCCCACTTCAAATCACTCAGCGTGAAACGGTCAGGAGGCGCCCAGCCAAGCTGCGTCTGGATGCGCTTCGCCGTCGAGGGCATCGCAGGGCTAATGAGCACGCTGAGATGCGCCAGCGTTTCCACCACATGACGCATAATGGCGGCCACGGCAGCGGCATTCGCCGGATCTTTGGCGAGCTTGAAGGGAGCGGTCTTGTCAATGAACTCGTTGGCCAGACGGGCGGTGTCGATGCAGTCGGCGAGGACTTTGTGAATCTGCCACGTTTTCATCGCTTCCACTGCGTTGCCCGGCAGCGCGGCCACAGCGGCGCGAAGCCCCTGATGCAGTTCGCCGTCCGAATCGGAAGCCGCGAGACCGGCGGGCAAGTACTTCCGCGCCATGTTCAGCGTGCGGTTGAGAAGATTACCCAGGATGTCGGCAAGGTCTTTGTTATAGCGAAGGAGAATACGTTCCTCGCTGAGGTCCGCATCCTGACCGGTCGCCATTTCCGCGAGAAGGAAATAACGCAGACCGTCCGCACCAATGGCGTCGGCTATGGCGTTGGGACCGTAATCCGCCAGCACGCGCAATGGTTTGGCCTCCACCGATTCACTTTTGCTGTATTTGCGGCCCTCAAGGTTCCAGAACCCGTGCACGAGAATTTTAGGCATATCCGCATCCGTCACACCGCACGCATGCAGCATGATCGGCCAGTAGATGCCGTGAGCAGGGATAAGGATGTCCTTTCCGATGACGTGGCAGTCACACGGCCACAGATCCTCAAATGCCGGCAGGCCGCTCGCGCCTTTGTCAGGATCGCGAAAACCGGCAAACGAAATGTAGTTTGTCAGGGCGTCGAACCAGACGAACGTCACGTAGTCGGAATCGAACGGCAGTTCGATGCCCCAGCGCAGGCGTGTCTTGGGACGGGAGATGCAGAGATCCGTGCCGCCGGACTCCGCCGCGGAGTTGATCAACTGCGTCAGACGGTTTGCGGGAAAAACAAAGTCGGGATGCGCGGCGAGAAATTCCTTCAGCCACGCGGCGTGATCACTGAGCCGGAAGTAGTAGTTCTCCTCTTCGCGCTCCTCCACCTGACCCCACTGCGGCCCCCACGAACCGTCGGGCTCGCGGTCCTTGTCGCTCAAGAATTGTTCCTGGCGCACACTGTACCAGCCGGAGGTCATTTTTTTATAGATTTGACCTGCATCGTAGAGCTGCTGCAGCATGTTTTGAACGATCCGTTTGTGCCGTGGATCGGTCGTTTCCACCCATCCGTCCCGCCGCACGTCGAGACGATCCCACAGAGCGGGAAAACTGGCGGAGATTTTTTTGACATAGTCCTCCGGTGAGACGCCGGCCTTCTCCGCCGTCTGCTGGACCTTCTGACCATGCTGATCAAGGCCGGTGAGAAAATACACCTCGCGTCCGGTCAGCCTCACAAAACGCGCCATCGCATCCGCCAGCACTTTTTCGTAGGCGTGGCCAATGTGAGGCGGTCCGTTCGTGTAGTCGATCGCCGTGGTGATGTAGAATTTCTTTGCCATAGTTCAACGTCATGATGAGAGACGGTGAAAGAGCGGCAAGAGGGTTTCTCCCGCCGAATCGACCCTGGCGGGATTTTGTCGGGTGACGTGCCGGAATCAACTAACGGGCGCGCGAGGTTCGCTCACCCCATAAACCCGACATCCCGCGAAGCGAAGCGGTGAAGGTTCGGGAAGACGGTGTCGAGTTCCGCCTCACCAAGGCCGAACCACCGGGCCAGCGTGGCCGCGTACTGGTCCGTGGATGTCGTGGGAATGAAGCGTCCGGTGGGCCCGCTGTTGTCGGTGTCGTCGGGACCGCCGAGCACAAGAGTGGGATAAGTTCCGAACAGACGGCCGCCGCTCACGGCTCCTCCCATGACCATGTGGTGATTGCCCCAGGCGTGGTCGGTGCCAAGGCTGTTGCTCTTGAACGTGCGGCCAAAGTCCGCGGCGGTGAAGGTCGTGCATTTGTCCGCAACGCTGAGGTTTTGGGTCGCCTGATAAAAGCGGCCCATCGCGCGATTGAGCGTCGTGAGCAGGCCGGCATGGGAGACGGGTTGATCGCCGTGAGTGTCGTACCCGCCGACCTGACAGAAGAAAATCTGCCGCCGCATGCCAAGAAAATCACGCTCCGCGATAATGCGCGCGATGGTATGCAACTGCTTCTCGAGATCGCTGAGCGCATTGTAGGCATTGGTCCACGCAGTGCCGCCATCGTTGGGCACGGTAATGCCAAAGGCAGTGTCCACCGCCACTCCCGCGGCGGACTCGGGTTGTCCCGTGCGCAAACGGGTGAGAGCGGTGCTCAGTGAGGCGCCGTTGTACAACGAACGTTCATTCACATCCTTGAAGTCTTTCAGGGCGAGTTTCGTGCGTTGCGCGTTGAGCGCGGTATCGCCGCCATTCGCCGGGTCCCGCAGAATCTGGTCAATGAGTACCGACCGCGCGACCGTGGTGGCATTCTGGCCGGCGCGGCCGTTGGCTGGAAGATAGTTCGTAAAGGAAACCGCACCGCCGGTGCTGACCTGAAACTGATTGACGACATCCCCCACCTCCCAGGTGTTGTTGCCCGCAAGGGAAATGCTCAGCGAAATGCTGCCCGGCGGCACTCCTTCCAGCGCCAGTTGCTGCCGCATCAAATCGACGGTGCGGCCGCCCCAGCCGGTGCGGCTGATCTGATCCGGCACGGAAGTCTGCCACTGCGTCACCTGGTCATTGTGCGAGAACAGTTGCGGCGGACGCCTTTTGGTGCCCGAGCGGAATTCAGCGCGCGTCATCGGCTCCACAAGCACGCCGGTGTTGACGACGAAGGCCACTTTGCCCGCATCAAAGAGACTGCGAATCGACGGAAACGTGGAGGCGCCCTGCGTGCCTATATTCATCACGTTGTGCACCGCGTAGGCATCCGCTCCAGTATTGGCCGTGCTGAGCGGCACCGCCCAGTAATTGTTGGGATTGGTGGTGCCCTGAGTCGCGGCAGTGGCCGCGGCCTGGTCTTCCCACAGCGCGAGACGCGGCCCGCGGGTTGGTTTGTAATTGGCCGCATAGCGCGGATCGGCCGGCGCCGGCACGATCATATTCGCTCCATCATTGCCGCCTGCGAGGAAGAGACAGATGAGCGCCTTGTAGTCGGCGACGTTCACTGCGGCCACCGCATTGTTGATGAGGCGCAGGTCGAACAGCGTGTTGAAGACACTGTATCCGGCGCCCATTCCGGCAGCGGTGCGGAGGAAGCGGCGGCGGTTGAGTAATTCGGCGGAGGTCATGGTTTTGACAGGTAAAGGATTCAGTGGGCCGGCGGTCGGTAATCAGAGACCGGTCCTTACGGCTGATTGGCGAATTCGGGGCTGAGGCTGATCAGATAGAGCACCTCGCCGAGACGGTTCATTTTCTCCGCGTCGCTGGCACCCGTGGCATAGGTGTCGAGGAAGGTCTGAAGCAGCGTCCTGAGACGCGGACTCATTTGGTTGGGCATGAGCATGATGCTGAGATGATCCAGCAGCGCGGCGGTGTTTCCGGCGATGCTGCGCTCGTAAGTGAGATCGAGCTTCACGTCTCTCTTGAACGGATCACCGTAGGAAAAGCCCTGTCCGTAGCTGAACGGCGAAGCCTGCGTGGTCGCGTTGGTCGAGTTCCGCCGGGTGAGGTCCACGAACCAGTTGGCGGTATTGACCACCGAGGTTTCGCTCGTGATTTGAAACTCCGGGCCATAGAGACCGCTGTTCCCGGTGTAGCCCAGGAATACATAGTCCGGCTCGTAGAAGTTGAAGACCGTGGGCGACTTCAGCGGCGTCTGGCTGAAAGTGGTGCTCCCGGTGCCGCCGATGCCCCAGGCTTCGCGCACATTGATGCCCGCGCCCGCAGCCTGTTGCGACCAGCGGACCGGATCGGAGCCCAGCGTCGTAACGGCCAGCTCCTGCCGGTAAACCCGCGACGGTGTCTCGGCGGAGGTGAACGCCACCGAAGGATAGAGCGAGCCGTCGTCAAGGCGCGTCTGAATGGCGAGACAACTGGCATTAACAAATTCACCCGGCGTATTCATGCCGCTGTTGCGCACGAGGATCACGCGGTTGGCGTTGTTCGGATCGTTCGTGACCGTGTAAAGTCCATTTTCCGGCGAACTCGTATCCCCGACGGGATTGATGTAGCCGGCGTTGGCCGTCTGACGGCGCAAAAGAAGAATATTGTTAGTCTGAATCGTGAAGTTGTAATTCGTGCCGCCGATATTCTCTGTTAGGGTCGCGGTGCGCGTCGTGCTTCCCGTCGAGGTCCAGAATCCGCTGACGTTGATATTGGTGGCCGGCGAGAATTGCGCCGGGCCCTTCGCGGTATTCGTCTGGCCCTGATACACCCAGTACTGCACATCCGTGCCGACATTAGTCACTGGCCGCTCCTGATAGAAAGTGCGATTGCCGCTCAAAGTGCCGTCGTCGCGGCGCGTCGTGGCGACGATCACAAAACCCTTCGTGACTTCAGGCCCCGTATCAGCGTTGGCCGCGCGTGCGAGCTTGAGACGGCCGGGATTGGCGCCATCCGCGGCGACCACATAGAGTCCGTTCTCAGGAGAAAGGGTTTCGCCGTTGCTGGTGCTCCCCGCGGAGCCGGTGGTCTGACGCCGCAGCAGGATGACATTCCCCTGCTGCACGATGAGACTGAACGGCGTGAGCCCTAGCGGCCCGGTGCCGTCAGGGTCAATCATTTCATCGATGTAACTGTCATTGAACGGCGTGAGCCGGCTGACGGTCGCTCCCGTGTTATGCACAGCGGCGGTGCTGCCCAGTTGGGCGCGGTCCGCGATGAAACTGGACGTGGTATTGATTGAAGTGATGACGAAGTCCTCGCTGCCAACGCGCAGGTATTCACCCACAGCGACTGGGGTGCTCGGCGCGCTGCTCAACGTCAACGTCACGGACCCGGTGGCCGGCGTGGCGGCGATGGCCGTGCTAAGAGTGCGGTTGATGCTGTCCGGCCAGCGGTTGGTGCGCTGCGGCAGAGGCTGCGTGAGGTCCACATTCGTGATGGGCGAAAAGATGGCCAAACCGAGGTCATTCGCATTGGCCCACTCCGGTTTCGATTCTGCAAGGCTGTAGCCGCGGAAAGCCCGGATGAACTGCGTGGCGCGCATCACCGGCTCCTTGAGGTGTCCATAGCCGACCTGCGCCCGCGCGGAACCCGGACCCGAATGGCGCGCTTCCGAATCAAGAAGGATCGCCTTCACCACGGACTTCATATCCCCGCGCACACCGCTGCCGTTGTCGGCAAATATTTTAGCCACCCGATAAATATATCCCGGACTCGGATTCGCAGTGACCATGCGCTGGATCAACTGCCGGCAAATGAACGGCCCCGTGTTAGGGTGCTGGAAAAGCAGATCGTGCGACTGATCCAGTTCCAAATCGCACTGCGCATTCGTCTGCGCGGCGCTGGCGGGAATGTAGGCCTCCTCAAGCAGGAGTTTATCAGTGAAGTCGTGACGGCTCGCGGTCACCGGCATCGGCAAAATCCAGTTCCCCGGCCCGGCGGCAAGACGCCATCCGGTCAGCGTGGACGCGAGGCCGACGACATTGTCCTGCTGGTAAGTGGGCACCGGCAGGCCCCCGGAGTCGAGCACCAGGGTGCCGTCCGGATGCAGGCGGCGCAGACCGATCGTGAAAAGCTGCATGATTTCCCGCGCGTAGTTTTCATTCGGAATATAACCCGTGGCGGGATCAGCCTTTTCGTTGTCCAGCATGTCAAGATAGCCGCCCATGGCCGGGTTCAGCGTCACCTTCTCCAGCAGCGTGCGGAAGTTATCGAGCCCGTGGTAATAGAGAAGATCGTAGTAGTGCCCAATCCAGCGGGCGCGTTCGTCGAATTCCCCGTCTTCGCTGACGACAAGGATCTGGCTGAGCGCAAACGCCACGCGATGCCGCAGTTGATCCGGCGCCGTGCAGGAAAATCTCCACCAGGTGCGCCACAGGTCGCTCGCACTTTCCCGCAGCACGCCGTCGGGCTCTGCGCCGGAGCGCGGGTAGCGCTCATAGTATTGACGGAGGAACGTCCCGAACGGCCCCGAACCATTCCCGACGTTAGTGTAAGTGTTCGGCGTGCGGCGTCCGCTCGTCGAAGCCTGATAAATCGTCGTAGGTGCCGAGAGCGTGGTCACGAGCACTTCCGGATCGGTCCCTCGATCCATATTCATCTGGGCGTCAATCCATCCGGCATAGCCAAGTTCCTGCACTGCCTCGATGCTGTCCGCCTGCCAGCCGCCAAACGGAGCATTCACGGGCAGAGCGTCGGTTGCCCCATCCCGGTCCGGTGCAGCGCCAAACGTCGCCTGCTGCATGAAGCGCACGATTTCCTTTTTCCGCTCGGTCGCGTCCGAAGGCAGCGTCCACTCCGATCCCGCCAGCGGGTCTGCCGGCGGCGGCACAAACGTCTGTGAGCCGATCACCGGCTGGAAAAATCCTCTGATCTCCCCGTTGGGATACGCCGCCGTGTGCAGATTGATATAAGCCGTGCCTCCTTCCAGCGCAGCGATCACATCCGCATAAGTGTGATTGCCGGTGGCGATGATGTCCCAGTGGTAAACCTCGTCAGGATCAAGTCCGTCCCCGCCCGGCAGCAGTCGATCCGGATCAGCATCGTCGATGTCGAAAATGATCGCTCCCACCGGCCCTGGCGTGCTGCGGGAATCATGAATGTGGCTGTTGGTAATCGGCCCGGTGAGATTGCCCCACGTCACTGTTAGGTCGGCCTCTGTCTTATCCTCATTGACACGGAGCAGCGCAGAGCCGCTCCCCAGCGTGGACGCCCCGCTCTGCGGTGTTAGGACGGCCGAGTAAAGAAATCCTTCGCCGTTCCCCGCCTCTGGAGGTGTATAGGGCGTCAGCGCCCAGCCGGGAACCACTTCGGGTGTGCCCGTTTGGCCCGGCTTGAGCCAGCCCACCTGGAGGTGATCACCGCCTGAACTTTCGCGCCGGATCACCTCCACAAAGTAGCGCCGCCCGCCTTTCATCATCATCGGCAGGGACTGCTGCGAACTCACCGCATTCCACGCACCGCTGCCGACATTCCCGTAGGAAATGAACGAGCGTTTCAGCCTGCTCGCCGGTTCCTCGCTGCTGCTGATCCACACTTCCACGTTCTCATCGCTCGTCACAAAAAACGTGTAGAGACCCGTCGCCGGCGCAGTGATATAACCGCGGAGGCGATCGCCGAATCCGTCGCCCAGATCCGCCGCGGTCGCCAGCGAAGTGACCGTGGACGTGCTGGCCGGAGCGGTATGCACCGGCACCGAAAGCACACCCGTGCCGGTCAGGTTGTTCCACACATCCCGGGTAATGCCGCCCCCGGTGGTGGCCATATAAATCACGATATTCTTCGCGTCCGTGCCCGCGTTGTTAGCGGCACTGATGGTGGCAAAGTGATAGCCCTCCGTCCCCGACAGCGAGCCCGTGACAAGACCGCCCGCATCCACCGAGAGCCCGCCCGGCAGGCCGGTCGCGGAAAACGAAGTCGGCGTTCCGCTCGCCGTAATCTGATAGCTGAAGGGCGCTCCGGAAATCGCGGTGATGAACAGCGGCGACGTGATGACCGGCGCCACCCCCGCGATGTTCTCACTCGTGAGCCGCTCGGACGGAATCGTCTCCTCCGGCTGGCTCGCGCTGCTCCAGCGCACTTGAACATTCGCATTGTTAGCATTTGTCGCCGAATCCCGGTAGTCCACGCGAATATAATAAGCCCTCCCGGCCACGAACGGAGCAGACCCGGTCAGCGCATTGTTGCTGTATTTGGTCGTCGGACTCGTGGTCGCCCACTGGTCGATGCGAAGCTGTCCCGCCGCCGCGGTAATCGGTGCCGCGCTGATGTAAACCTTCACGCCGCGATCCGCTATCGCATGCACCTGATAAAGTTCACTGTATTTCGGAACGATACACCCCATCCAGCGCGCGCCCCACACGTCATCACTCCCCAGCGGAGCCACTCCGAGCCAGTCAAAGTCAATCGCCGCATCCCGCCGGGTCATCCCCAGTTCCGCCGGGTCCCAGTTCCCGCCCGCCACAGGATCGAAGTTGTAGGTGCCGCTCTCGAAATTGTAATACTCGCCCGTCAGTCCCTGACTCACGATTGTCAGGGTCGCCGCGGCCGAACCGCCCACAGTGTATCCCGCGCCGCTTTGCACCGTCAGCGTTATCGTCTCCGCATTCTCCGCCGTCGCATCCGTCAGCGCCGTCACTGTTACTGTCGCCGTCATCACCCCTGCCGGCAGCGTTACGCTGGCCGAAGAAAGATTGTAATCCGTCCCCAGCGTCGCCGTGCCGCTCACCGCCAGCGGCACCGTTACCGGCAGGAAGCCTCCGCTGCGCGTGATCCGGAAATTCCCCGTCCCTCCCTCCATCGCAAAAGCGTTCACCGCGTAAATGTTCACGCTGCTCGAAGCCGCGATCAGACTCTCCACATAGCTGCGATCACTGGTGCCATCGCCGTCAGTGTCCCAGAGATAACGGTCAGTGCCCGCCTTGATTTCCTCCCAGTCATTCACCGTGTCCCCGTCGCTGTCCTGGTCCGAAACCGCCAGCCTGACAAACATGCGCTCGCCCGCCGCCGCGGCGGAGGAACTCAACACCGTCCCGTCGCCCTGGATCGGGTTGCCCTCATTCACCCACGCTCCGCCAAGGCCGCTCTGCGCCTGCATTTGATAGCGTTTGCCCGCCACCGACGGAAACTTGCCGGACACCGTTGTCCCGTCATTGGTGATCTCCGTGAAGTTCAAATACTCCGTCGCACTCCCCGCGTTCGTCCCCGCCGCAGCTTCGTCCCCGTTGCTCACCCCGTCATCATCGTCATCCGCCTGAGCATTTCCCGTCAGCGGATAAAGCTTCTCATAAACATCACTGATTTGATTCTTGTTGGCATCCACCCCCAGAAATGGCGGATCGGTGCTCTGCGCCGCTGCCAGCGAAACAACCGTCAGGGCCAGTAATACGAAAATCGTACGAAAAGTCAGGGTCGGATTCATAAGCGTAGGGGGCAATATCCGGTTCGCAAAAAACGCCGCTTAACAAGGCGCGATGAAATTCTAATTATTATGGCCGATTACCAGTTTTATGCAGATAGGGCAAGCCCCTATTTAAGCCTCCTCTAAAAATCCCCCCTCTCCCCCATCAACACCCCTATCCCCCGTCCCATCCGTCCCATCCGTCCCATCCGTCCCATCCGTCCAATCCGTCCAATCCGTCCAATCCGTCCAATCCATCCAATCCGTCCAATCCATCCCGTCAGGCCATCCCGCCCCACCGCCTTAATCCACCCCGGAAAAATTACCGCGCCAAAACCTTGTAACCTTTCCTCACCCAATCTCCGTCCCACGGAACGCAGGAGTTTTCACAGGGGATGACTCCCGCCGGGTCTCCGGTGCCGGTCCTGAGTGGGACCGGCGCCGGGCCTCTAACCTCCGGCTGCACGTGGAGGGGCAGTTCAATCCGGCGGGTCCCAGCGCCCCGGGCAGGTCTCGAACGCCGGAGGAGTGTGGAACTGAAACAACTTTGCGGGTTTGCACCTCCCTAAGAGGCCCGTTTATGGAATTTATCGGAGCCGTTGATGCTCAATAAGCTAGCCGCAAGTTAGTCAGGAGCCTCGAACCCGGGGGGAGTATGGAACCGAAAGTAACGCCCACTTCTTCAGCCGCACAGCGGCATCCCCCCGGGGGGAGTGTGTGGAACGGAAATTACCGCGCTCTTCTTCAGCCGCGTAGCGGCGACAGACACTCGCCGTGGGCTTCAGCCGAATGGCGCGAAGATAAGCCATATTTTGTTAGCGGGATTGGGCGGTTTTTTTCCGGCGCGGTTCCGGCATGGGGACGGCGTGCCGCGGACAGGTCAGCAGGGGATAGGCTTTGGGCCGCCGTTTT